>CP121337.1:2726000-3407500 GCA_043554545.1 Marinoscillum sp.
AAGGCTTTGATTATTGTTCCTACAAGGGAACTTGCTTCTCAGATTGATCAACAACTGGAAGGACTATCTTATTACACCTCTGTTAGCTCTCTTGCAGTTTACGGTGGTAATGATGGGCAATCTTTTGAGCGTGAAAAGAAGGCCATGACTGAAGGTGCAGATATCATCATCGGGACTCCGGGAAGGCTAATTGCCCACTTCAACATGAAATATGTAAAGGTGCACAAGCTTAAGTACCTGATTCTTGATGAGGCGGATAGGATGCTTGACATGGGGTTCAATGAGGACATCACCAAAATCATGTCCTTTCTCCCCAAAGAGCGACAATCCCTGCTTTTTTCGGCAACTATGCCATCTAAAATACGACAACTGGCCAAGCTGATCCTCAAAGACCCTGAAGAAATAAACATTGCAATATCTAAAGCAAACAAGAATATTGTTCAAGCAGCATTTGTGCTTTATGATTCTCAAAAAATACCACTGGCTCAGCACATTCTGAAAGCGGATTGGTTAAAAAGTGTCATTGTTTTCTGCTCAACCAAAGACAGTGCAAAAGCTCTAGCCAGGGAATTAAAGAAAATGGGTATGTCCGTGGAAGACATCCATTCAGATCTTGATCAAAAGAAAAGAGAAGAAGTCCTTGGCGACTTCAAAAATAAAAAGCTGAAAATTCTTGTCGCTACAGATATACTTTCCAGAGGAATTGATGTAGAGGATATCGACCTGGTTATCAATTATGATGTCCCTAATGACGATGAGGACTACATTCACCGCATCGGGCGAACAGCCAGAGCAGCCAGGAAAGGAATGGCTTTCACTTTTATCAATGAACAATCTCAAGGAAGGTTTCAATCCATTGAGCGTCTATTAGGGGATCCAGTACCAAAAGCTAAAATCCCTGAACATCTTGGAACAGGCCCCTCCTATGATCCAAAACCGGATAGACCCAGGGGAAAATTCAAAGGCAAAAAAAGAGGTAATTCCAGATAACTATTTTGTCAGTCTACAGGGATTGCATATTTTTAGCGTAAACCAAGCTGCTAATTAATATGAGAATATACTATTTCCTTTTGGTTTCTCTGATGCTTTCATGTTCATCAAAGAAGGAACTTGTTAATGCATCTCTTGTCATTAAAAATGTAAACATTTTAAATGTCAGGGATGGTAGCTATAAAAATGATCAGAACATCTACATTGGATCAGGAAAAATCGTAAAAATCAGTGATGAAGATGAGCCTCATACAAAAGGTGCCAAAATAATCGATGGAACCAATAAGTATGTAATGCCAGGACTTGCAGAAATGCATGCACACATTCCAACAGAATCTGCGTGGGGAGGTGAAGTAGAGAACACACTATTTCTTTACTTATCTCAGGGTATTACCACCATTAGAGGTATGCAGGGAAACCCACTGCACCTGCAATTAAAAATAATGGCTGCGCAAAATGAAATTCTCAGTCCTCGCATATTCACGGCCTCTCCTCCCCTAAATGGCTCCACGGTAAAGTCAAAAGAAGAAGCAGACACAAAAGTCAGAATGTACGAAGCAGATGGATATGACCTCCTAAAAATATTGCCAGGCATTGAATTAGAGGTGTTTGACCAAATTATTGAAACCGCAAATGAAGTGGGTATACCATACGCCGGACATGTGCCAGTAAAGGTTGGGGTAAGGCATGCACTAGAGAGTAAATATGCTTCCATCGACCACATGGATGGTTTTTTAACTGGTCTCGTTCCGGGAAATACGGATGTGAATCGAGAAGAAACTGGATTTTTCGGATATGCTTTCACACCATTAGCCGATACAAGTCTCATTTCTGAATTGGTTGAAAAGAGTCGTGAAAACGGTGTTTGGGTAGTTCCTACACAGACCTTGTTTACCCGATGGTTTTCTCCCCGAGACCCTGAAAAATACGCAGCTGAACCAGAGATGAAATATATGCCAAAAGAAACCATTGATAATTGGATCAAAAGCAAAACGAGGCTTATTGGAGATGAATCTTATAATGAAAATCAATGGAGTCGGTATATATCCTTACGCAACCAATTGCTACTAGCACTTCACAGGAATGGCCAGGGGCTTATACTTGGCTCCGATGCTCCTCAGGTTTTTAATGTACCAGGTTTTTCTATACATCATGAGCTACAAGACATGCTAGATGTGGGGCTTACCCCTCTTGAGGTAATTCAAATGGGCACCCTTAATCCAGCAAAATACTTTAACATGGAAGGAATGTTTGGTGAGGTTATCGTAAATGCCAGTGCAGACCTCATTTTATTGAATGATGATCCACTAGGAAGCCTGGAGGTAATCAAAGATCATGAAGGTGTAGTAGTGAGGGGCCAATGGCTAGACAAGGATGAGATTTCTCAAAAACTTACTGAGATACCTGCACCATGAAGGTTTTAGTATCTCTTTACATTCCTCAAGCGGGTATCGACTTGTTAGAATCCCACCCGAATCTTGAGGTTACTGTTTGGAAAAAGGACCGGCTGATGAAAAGAGAGGAGCTGCTCAACTATGCTGAATCTTATGATATACTATTGACCTCCAGCAATTATGTAATAGATGAGGGTTTCGTTGAAAATTGCCCCAATATCAAAATGATTTCAACCTTCTCCGTCGGATATGACAAGGTGGATCTTGAATTACTGAAAAAGCATAACATTCTTTTCGCGAATACTCCCGGAGCAATGACAGATGCTACGGCTGATGTCGCCTTTGGACTAATGATTGCGGTGAGCAGGAAGATGTTTTATATGAATAGTAAGATACCTGATGGAGAATGGAGCACATCCATTCCACGCGCATATTTAGGACAGGAACCCAAAGGAAAAAACCTGGGAATCTTCGGTTTAGGCAAAATTGGCATCGAAATGGCCAAAAGATGTAAAGGCGCCTATGACATGGATATTTATTACCACAACAGAAGTAGAAACCATGCAGCTGAAAAAGAACTAAACGCCAAATTTGTACCCTTTGATGAACTATTGGCGATTAGTGATATATTGTCAGTTCACAGTGCACTCACTCCAGATACCAAAGAGATTTTTGATGAGCTAGCCTTTCAAAAAATGAAGTCGACTGCTATTTTCATCAATACAGCGCGCGGAGGCATACATAATGAACAAGATTTAATTGATGCACTGGAAAACAATCAGATTTGGGGTGCCGGACTTGATGTAACTAACCCGGAGCCAATGAAAAAAGACAATGCACTACTTAAGATGGAGAATGTTTGTGTGTTGCCTCATATTGGCTCGGCAACAGTAGCTGCAAGGAATGAAATGGCCAGATTAGCCGCCTTGAATATCATACAATTTATCGAAGGCCAAGTAGTGACACACCAGGTGAAATCATAACCTACGGAAGTGGTAGTATTTAAGCGAAATACTTTTCAGCTGCTGCTCCTTTGAAAGATTCCCTGGGTCGCAGATTAAGTGTCTGAAACATCTCTTTATCCTCATCTACACCATTATTTGGAGTAGTTAACAACTCATCTCCGGCAAATATAGAATTAGCTCCGGCAAGGAAACACAAAGCCTGTTCTTCAACTGACATTCGAACCCTTCCGGCAGAAAGCCTGACCATGGCTTTTGGCATAATGATTCTGGCAGTAGCTATCATTCTGACCATATCCCAAACCGACACTTTAGGCTGATCTTCTAAAGGTGTTCCCGGTACAGGAACCAATGCGTTTACAGGTACCGACTCAGGATGCTCAGGGAGTGTAGCCAAAGTATGCAACATATTAATCCTATCTCCATTCGTCTCCCCCAGACCAATAATCCCACCTGAACATACTGAGATATCAGCTTCTCTGACATTTTTTAAGGTGTCAAGTCGATCATCATAAGATCGCGTGGTAATAATTTCTTCGTAATGTTCTTCTGAAGTATCCAGGTTGTGGTTATACGCATAAAGACCAGCATCCTTTAGCTTTTTCGCCTGCTCCTCAGTCAGCATACCTAAGGTACAACACACTTCCATCCCCATAGAATTCACCCCCTTGACCATTTCTATTACCTTGTCAAAATCGCTATTATCCCTTACCTCTCGCCAGGCAGCTCCCATACAAAACCGGGTACTTCCATTTTCTTTTGCATTTAAGGCTTTATTTATGACAAATTCAACATCTAAAAGCTTCTGAACTTTAACATCTGTGTTGTAGCGCGCAGCCTGCGGACAATAGCCACAGTCTTCTGGGCAGCCACCCGTTTTGATTGACAACAGTGTACATACCTGTACCTCTGAAGGATCATTAAACTCCCGATGTGCAGAAGCTCCCTGATAAATCAGCTCCAATATAGGCTGATCAAAGATTTGAGTGATTTCTTCTTTTGTCCAATCGTTCCTTATCTGCATACTCATATAGAATCTTATTCAATGGCAAATTAAGAATAAATATTTTTTTAGCACAGAATTAATTGGCTTATCCACGTAAAAGCTTTCAATTGATCTGAAGATCGCCAGGGAGTCGAGCTTGTATTCCCTTTAATTTCTGTAAGGATTCTATCTGTTTAAGGTATGGGGTTAAAATGTTGGGTCTGTTAAAGATTCTTGCATCAGCTTCATCGCTCATTCTACTAAATATTTGTTCGATATATGGTTTAGGTCTCGGGTAAAAACTCAATCGATAATCTTCTTCAACACCAGCTTTAGCAGCCGCTATTTTCACGGCATCTTCAAAAGACCCCAATACATCAACCAATCCTCTCTCATAAGCTTGAGCTCCAGTCCATACGCGACCACCCGCTACTTCGAGAACCTCTGCTTCTGACATGTTTCTACCCGTTTTCACTCTATCAATGAACGTATCATAGCCTTCATTGACTGTTCGTTGTATAATCTGTTTTTCCTGAGGTGTAAGTGCTCTGGTTAAATTAAAAATATCAGAATAATTTCCAGTGCTTACTCCATCATTTGTTATTCCCAATTTATTCTCCAGAAAACCTCCCAGGTTAAACATCATTCCAAAGATGCCAATGGACCCCGTGATGGTATTGGGTTGCGCAACAATTGTATCGCAAGGTGCAGATATGTAGTACCCTCCTGAAGCTGCCACGTCAGACATACTGGCGATAATTGGTTTAACCCCTCTGGTTAGCTCTACTTCCCTCCAGATCATATCTGAAGCAGTAATACTTCCACCAGGGGAATTCACTCTAAGTACGATGGCTTTTACTGACTCACTTTCCCTTGCTTTTCTGATTTCATTAGCAAATTGCTCTCCACCAACTGAACCTTCTACCCTACCCATAATAATATCTCCATCGGCGAGGATAACCGCTATCTTGTTACTCGAATAATTTGTTTGAGAATCTTTCGCTGATTTTGAATAGTTGCTGAGTGAAATAAAATTTATCTTATCTCCTTCCTCAAGACCTAATTTATCCCTGATTAGTTCCTTCATTTCGTCCTCATAGGAAACCTGGCTGACAAGTCCATTTGACTCAGCTTCAGCTGGAACTCTGACCAACATGTCATCAGAGATATTTTTGAGTTTGTCAACAGGCACTTCTAGATTATCACTGACATCACTTAGATAGGTAGCATGTATAGAGGTGATGAGTGATGTTAATTGCTCTTTGTTTTCTTCACTTAAGTCCTTCCGAAGAAAAGGCTCTACAGCACTTTTATAAGTTCCGACCCTGAAAATCTCTGGCTCAATGTCCAATTTATCCAACAGACCTTTAAAAAAGGTCACATTCGCACTTAGGCCATTAAATTCAAGTGACCCTTGAGGATTGAGGTATATTTTATCTGCAGTAGAGACTACATAATAATTGGCTTCACTGATAAATTCTCCATAGGCATAAATAAACTTTCCTGATTGCTTAAAATCCAGCAATGCCTTTCTGATTTCTCTAAGAGAAGATTGACCGGCTACCAAAAAACCAGACTCCAGGTAAATGCCTTCGATTCGGTCATCTTCTTTAGCTGACTTGATAGCATCAACAACGTCCATTACACTGATTGGTAGAGGACCACTTCCCAATAATTCCTGCAAAGGATCTTCAACAGCCTTTTCAACAAGTACCCCACTCATGTTGAAATACAACACCGAATTATTACTGACTACTGGAGCTTCCCCAGAAGATGCAACAGAAGCAATTCCAACCAGTATCATAAACCCGAGAAAAACAAAAATGAATAACCCAACAAGGGTCGCAAGTAGATTTCGAAGAAATGCCATAGTCTATTTTGTGTAAATTCGATGCAAATCTATAACCATTAGATCAAACGTTTGATTCGTGAAAATTAAAAGAATTTGAATGGATGGAATATACCTGTTACTTGGTAGTAACATTGAAGATAGACTTACTAACCTAAATGAGGCAGTCCGTCTGCTCATTGATCAGGGAATCAGCATAGTTAAATACTCTCCAATATATGAAACTGCGCCCTGGGGGATATTGGATCAAAATTGGTTTCTAAACCTGGCTATACAAGTACAGACAGATTTAGCTCCGGTCCACTTGCTAAAATCCTGTCAGGAGGTAGAGAACCAGATGGGTCGTAAAAGAAAGGAAAAGTGGGGACCACGGATTATTGATGTGGATATTTTGTATTTCAAATATCAAAAGATTGATACTGAAGGGCTCATCGTTCCTCACCCAGGCATACCAGACAGAAGGTTTACTTTGATTTTATTAAATGACCTTATTCCTAATCACAATCATCCCACATTAAATAAATCGCATGCTCAACTACTTGCTGAATGCAAGGATAACTCTGTATGTTTGAAGTCAAATTATCAATTGAGTCTTGACCTGGATTGAAGGAATTTTATTGTTTTTGGTAGGTGTCTTCACAGGATTCCTTAATACTGTGGCAGGTGGAGGCTCTTTAATCACCTTGCCAGTAATGATCTTTATGGGACTCCCCGGTACGGTGGCTAATGCAACCAACAGGGTGGCCATTTTTATTTCCGGACTTGTAGCTGTAAAAGGTTTTCAAAGTAAAGGCGTTTCCGTGTTTCCTTATGCCTGGTGGGCAACCCTCTCTGCTTGTGTTGGGGCTGCAATTGGCGCCTATTTCGCCACTGATATCAGAAACGATGTATTTAACAAAATACTCGCAATTGTAATGGTGATCGTGCTTTTAACAATCGTTTTCAAACCCAAAGCTGTATTGAGCAGAGGTGAAGAATTTAGTCGTTCAAAAAATGCATTAAGTATTCTGGTATTCTTTTTCCTTGGAATCTATGGCGGATTTATCCAGGCAGGTGTAGGGTTTTTAGTAATCGCCACGCTCACAGGTATCCATGGGCTGGGCATGGCCAAAACAAACAGCATCAAGGTATTTGTGATTTCATGCTATACCTTGATTGCACTTGTTATTTTCATTCTTGAGGATAAAATCCGCTGGGATTACGGATTGATATTGGCGTTAGGTAACTCAATTGGCGCATGGGTCGCCAGTCGTTGGTCTGTAAACAAAGATGATAAAATCATTCAGGTATTCCTGGTAGTAGCAGTACTGGGACTAGCAATAAAATTGTGGTTTTTTGGTTGATATTTATCCAGGGCCAGCTTTATAATTTAAAAGCTAATTTCGCCATATCATAAGACTCAATTTATGGGAATCGTTATCCGGCAAAGTTTTTGGAGCTCAGGGCTTATATACCTGGGAGTAGCATTTGGGTATGTCAATACCTTGATTTTGCTACCCTACTTTATGGATATTGAACAGGTTGGTCTTGTACGCCTGATTCAATCTAATGGAATGATTTTACTACCTGTAGTTGTATTAGGGCTTAATGGTTCCTATATCAAATATTATCCGCAGTTTAAGCACGACAAAACCGAAAAACACAGGCTATTTAGCTTACATATCTTTTCAATCTTAGTAGCCTCTATCCTCTTTTCAGGCCTTGTTTTTTTATTTCAGGATCAAATCAAAACGCTTTTTGAGGAAAAATCGGCATTGTATAACAACTACATTTATGCCTCTGTGGTCATTTTGATCTCACAGGCCTTATTCAACCATTTAATATCTGTAGTCTGGTCTGAATTTAATATCACGATACCAAATTTTTTAAATGAAGTTGCATTAAGAATACTGGTATTTGCAAGTATCCTTTTGTTCGGGTTTGAGATACTTAGTTTCAATCAATTTATTCTTTTGGTAATCAGCTGCTATGTGCTGATCACAATTATTTTATATCTCATTATTCTCATCAAATATAATTTTCGATTTGATTGGAAATTTTATCAATTGGATAAAATCTCCATCAAAAAGAACTTCGGTTTTGGAAGCTACACGATGTTGATTACTACCTGTAGCGCTGTGGTGATGAACGTCAGTTATCTACTCACAGCCTCAATGGTTGGATTAGAAGCCAATGGAATATTAATTATTGCTGTTTTCATCAGCACAATTATTGAACTACCAAAACGGGTAATTATTCAGATCATCTCCCCTTTTATTACCCAGAACTTCAACGACAATAAACTGGATGATATTGATAAGGATTACAAACGAAGTTCGATTAACCTCGGGTTGATCAGCTTACTGCTAGCCATTGGTATCGTGACAAACCTTGATGACTTATTTTTAATCATTCCTAAAGGTGAAGTTTTAGGGACAGGGTTTGCAGTCATAACAATACTAGCCTTTGCCAGGATCTTCAGTATGGTTAGCAGTATCTCATCCGAAATCCTTACCTACTCCAAATACTATAGATTAAATATCATAGTAACCATTGTTACAGCAGCTATGATCATTACACTTAATCTACTGTTAATCCCTAAATATGGTATTGTAGGGGCAGCGCTAAGCATTCTTGTCAGTAATGTACTTTCCAACCTGGTCAAGATGATTATTCTATTTGTCAAGTATCATTTTTCACCTTTTGTTAAAGAACACATCTGGTTATTTTTTGCTGGTCTCGTAGCATATGGTGCTACTTATTATCTGCCACTTGACTTAAACCCAATCATCAATATTCTCTTGCGATCTGTTTTTACAGCATCCCTTTTCCTTGCACTCTGTTTAATATTTAAGATATCTTCAGAGGTCAATAGCCTATTCTTCAAGGGGGTGGAACTCTTAAAGGGAGTACGAAATACTAATAATATCTAAGTCAACTGCAATTTTGTGACTCTTCACTTTTTTAACCAGAAGTTGTCTAATCTCCTCTAGTGTTGGATACCCATTAGTTCCATCAAAGCACCTGGCATCATCTATAAGTATTTCATGGGCGATCTGACTATCTGTGATGGCATCTAGCTCCTTCAAAACAGGACAATTACTCTCTGCTGTTTCTCCTCCTGAAAAATGTCCGTCCAGCCAGAACAATGCAGGTGCTTCTAATTCTTTCATCACTTCCGGTAATACGTCAGCACTGTCACCAAAGAGAACCTTAATGTGTTTGTAGGAGCGAAATCGCTTAACAGCCCGCTCAAAGAATATAGGACTCAATTCAATGGAATATAGCTGTTTGAATTTTTTTCGTTGAGAAAAAATCATGTTACCCAGATATGTCCCTGTTTCTATTAGTGTAACTATTTGTTTAGATGAAGCAGTCGATGCAACTACTTCTTGTTTTACCTTATTGGGAGGTGGTAAAGGTTTTCCACGCAGCTCCCATTCCTTCTTTTGTATTGAGGATAGAATGCTAAAACCAAGTTGCCTGATAGGCGTGGGCAGATATTCTTTTAATGATTTGGACATTTTCAATTAACTAAAAATAGTATTCTTGCAGTGACATTGCTTGATCTGCAAATATCTATGAAAGAATGATAACATTAAGACCTGTTGGGGGACTTTGTAATCGACTAATGGCCATCGATTCAATGATCAGGGTTTGCGAAAGTGTAAAAAGAGACCTTAGAATCATATGGTTAATCAATGAAGATGTGGGTATTAGCTTTCATGACATATATAAACCCCTTAAATCAGAAGCAATCAATATTACGCTTGTTGAACTATCCGACAGACCACTTATTTATTCAGATCGACTATCAGGTGGTCTTCGCCAATCCGTATACAATACATTACTTAAGTTACTTCAAAGATATAAATTTAGTTTTGTCAAGCATGCACGGGAAACTGCCAGGTTAAAAGCCTCAAACTATAATTTTCATCAACTGAAAACATACCCGTCGGCTTACCTTTCTTCATGGGGCAAGTTAGATTCTTTGCCATTTGATAGTTCACGCTTTCTTTTACAAGTGGCCATCAGTAAAAAAATTCAAACATTCAAGGCTAATACCATAGGAGTCCATATTAGAAGAACTGACCATACACTTGCCATACAAAAAAGCCCGTTAGAAAATTTTATTAATAAAATGAAGGAGGAGCTAGAAGCAAATACAAAACTGTCCTTCTTCGTAGCCTCAGATTCTGCAGATGTCAAAACAACGTTATTGGAGAAATTTGGAGATAAAATCTTTATCTCTGATAAGGAAAACGCGTCTAGAAATTCTCAATCAGGCATGATCAATGCTGTGCTTGATCTTTATGGTCTTGCCAATACAAGTAAAATAATCGGCAGCAGCATCAGTACTTTTACCGCCATGGCTAGCGAAATAAGAGGAATTGAGTTAATCGATATAACTAAATGAAAATAGGCAATTCAATACTTGAAATATTCGCTGGAAAAAAGGCGTTCCAACGACTCTTTAACATCTTGTATAAGGTGGGTGTCTACGGAATGAATATTGGAAGAACAAGTAATATCAGCAAGAATGGCGAGCTGAACACCTTGAAATATATTAAAAGAAACACCAAAGAAGGTCCGGTAATCTTTGATGTGGGAGCCAATGTGGGAGATTATATTTCTGCTATTCTTACCGTATTTGAAAAAGTGGAAATATACGGGTTCGAGCCCCTGGAAATGAATTTTAATGAATTACGTAAAAGGTTCTTAAAGAATTCACAGGTTAAACTAATCCAGGCCGGGCTTGGTCACCTAGCCTCAAAAAGCAAAATACATTACGATGATAAATCAGGCTCACTTGCTTCTATGTATGAGCGAAGGATAATCCACCACAATATTTCATTAGATAAATCAGTTGAAATCGAAATCATAACACTAGACGACTATTGCGAGCAAAATCAGATTAAACAGATCGACTTCCTAAAACTAGATGTAGAAGGTCATGAGTTAGCCGCGCTCAATGGATCAAGTAAAATGATTACTCAGGGTCATATCAAGTATATACAGTTTGAATTTGGAGGTACCAATATTGATGCTAAAACCTATTTTCAGGATTTTTGGTACTTGTTAAACACCAATTATAGGGTTTACAGAATATTAAGAGATGGCTTTGAGGAAATAAAAGAATATCGGGAGTCAAACGAAATCTTTGGTTATACCAATTACCTGGCTGAATTAAAAAATTCTACTTTTTAGTCAATTCAAAGATTCCACAACCAAATGTACACCCATAATTATTCTTAGCTTGCGGAGCAAACAGGTCCTGATCCTCAAATAATTCTCCACCATCATCCACGTATGAAAAGGAGTCCAATTGATATTTATCCAGCAAAATATTTTTCAGGTATTCCAGACTAAAAACACGATGAGCATTAAAATTGATCCGCTGTGGTCCAATTGGCCCAGAGTAGTAAAACTTACCACCCTTTTTCAGCATGCGATAAATATTATCTAACCCTTTAAGATGTCCTTCTGCATCGATAGGATCCTTATATCTCCCCAGACCAAAATGCTCCAGCACATGTAAACTGGAAATCGAGTCAGTGTAATTTTCTAAAGATGGATCCAGTGCCATCAGATCTGCTTGTACAAAACGTACATTTTTAATCTTAGCTTTTAACTCACGAATATCAAAAACTTCGATCTCTCTGAATGAGGCTACATGTGTAACGAACCCACTAATCTTTGATCCAATATCCACATGCTTTTCAGGTTGGGATTTAAAAACCTTATTAGCTACCAATAAATCCTGATGTAGGTAATGCCCGGAAAATTCACCGCTTTGTGAAGATCGCTCAGAAAAAACCGGATACGGAAAACCAAAATGAAAGTCATTATTAGCCCCCATCTGCTTTTTTAATCGGAAATAATCACCTAAAAACCATCCCCATGAAGTTACATTTCTCATCAGGTGATTAAAGTCAAATCCCACAGACCACAAGATTTTCCTTAGTATCCGTAATATTCTTTCCATCAGAATGATCTATTTTGAGTGTTCAAGACAAATCTCTGAAATGAATTCCTAGATTCGTAGCCTGACAATTGATTTCCGATGCCTAAAATAGATTTATCCATCATAACAGTCACTTATAATGCTGAAAAGTTTGTGGCATCAACAATTATAAGTGTTGCTAACCAAACATTTGAGGATTTTGAATACATCCTCATCGATGGACAATCAACTGATCAGACGCCCACCATTCTAAATGAATACAATAATGAAATAGATGTGTTAGTCATAGAACCCGATCAAGGCGTATATGATGCGATGAACAAAGGGCTGGAGCTGGCCAAAGGTGATTATGTTCTTTTTCTTAATGCCGGCGATGAGTTTTCCGGTAGTACCGTCCTTGCAGATGTTTTTAAGAGTAAAGTTGACAGTGACCTTGACCTTGACCCTGATATCATCTACGGCGAGACCAATATTATCAATCAGGATAGACAGGTCATTGGCACACGTTCGGAACTCACTAGCAGAAAACTCCCTGATCAACTCGGCAAAAGAGATTTTTTGAATGGCCAGGTAGTGAGTCATCAATCATTCATTGCCAAAAGGTTCCTTTGCAAACCGTACGATCTGAAATATAAATGCAGCGCCGACATTGATTGGATGATGCAGATCATCAGTGAAAGTAAAAGAATAATCAATGTGAATCAATCGATAGCTAATTACCTGCAAGGTGGGATCTCAGATACAAAATTAGGGGTTTGTTGGAAAGAGCGATTTATTATTATGCTAAAATACTTTGACCTTTCAAGTGTGATAATTTCACATCTTAAGTTTGTCATCAGGTTTTTAAGAATTGGTCGTTACCGGTAGCTATTTTATCCCCTCAATAAAAAGTGAATCTGGTTTATATACATGATCTCCATCCGCATCCAATTTATAAGATGACCAATTTGCGATTGCACTTTCATTAGCACCACAAACTTTTACCTGAGTAAAACCATTCTCCTCAAGTAAATTCTTTAAAGAATATCGATCATACATCCACTGGTGTATTTCCCCACTTTGTCGAAATCTTCCGATTTTGTAGTATTTGCTACCAGGTAGAAAACGGTGCAAAATAGAGCCAAAAAGAGATTTGATAAAAAACACTTTAGCAGAACTGCTCATTTGAAAGAACTTTTTTAATTTCTGTTTTAGGGAAGTGTTTCTTGAATTACCTGAAATAAGTGGTCTAACCTCGTCCCCTAACCGGGAAATTATAAATGATTCATTGATGGGTTTTTTTGATAGGTATGAAAGCATTTGTCCTCCGGAATTATTTCTTACCACCTGATCGTACATTTCAAGCATCATCCAGTCATAATTCGCTTTTGATTCAGGTGTGGGTTTCTTTAAGTTCTGTTCTAAAAACTTAAGATAGTTTCTTGCAATCTGTTCCAGGTCAGGAACTACAACCCTCAATATCCCACCCTTTTTTAATACCCTATAACACTCCCCGATGAATGCTTCACCCTGGGGTTTAGGAATATGTTCTAAGACATGAGAATGATAAACCACCTCCAAAGATTCATTTTCGAAAGGAATACCTTTTGTTACGTCATGATGGGTAACAACCGGATCGGCAGGTAATACGTCTATATTAATCCAGGAAGAATGAAATCTCTTCCCACATCCTACATTGAGATAAGAGGAATTTTCTTTCATCGCAATAAATTTTCATATAGCTGTAAGTATTTTGGAACCAATACCTCCTCGCTAAACTCCGACACTATTTTCTTTCGTGCCAATAATCCGGCTTCTTTTCTTTTCGATTCTTCTACAAAATATTCAATCCCGATAGCAAGTTCTTCTGGTTCCCAGGATTCACAAACATATCCATTCTGCTTGTGATCAATCATGTCGATGACACCTCCGCTATTGAAAGAAACAACCGGAGTTCCAGCGCTTAGTGACTCCATGACCGTATTAGGCAAATTATCCTGTAAGGATGGCAGTACAAATACATCCGCCAGATTATAAATTTCATTGAGTTTGGCGTTAGAGGCAATAGAGCCAAAGCTCGTTACATTAAAATCACCATTGGCAAAATTGCTTTTTCCAAAGGTAAGGAGATGAAGGTTTGAGATCCTTATTTTCAATTCCCTGAAAGCTTTAAGTAATAGTTCAAAACCTTTTCTTTCGTCCCTAAGATCTACTGCCCCGAAAAGCACATAAAAGTCATGGTCATTCAAATCATATTTCTGTCGTAGACCTGTCTTATTCAATGGTTTAAATACCTCAATATTAATCGGGGTAGGAAGAACATCTACTGACCATCCCTTCAAAACAGTGCTCTCCTTTGCTGTTGAACCTAACCAACGGCTTGTTGTAAGTGCCTTAAATTGATTCTTCCTCAAATGCTGAATTTTAAATTGCTGAACACTTAGTGAAAGCGAAGGGCCTTTTAAATAAAAACAAATGTCACATGAGGTCTCATAGTTCTTACAATTAAGCGCATAATGACAACCTCCTGTAAAGGCCCACATATCATGAAACGTCCACACGACAGGCTTGAGAAGCGAAATCTTATGAATGTCCTGAATGCTTACGAATGAAAAATTAATCCAGTGTAAGTGAACGATGTCAGCATCTATTACGTGTGGGTTATTGACCAGATCTACTCCAGTAAATCCGATTGAGAATTTATATAGGTACTTTCTATGGCTAACATTCAATAGCACCCTAAACCTTTCATAGGCAAACAAAAAAAAGATACGAAGTTTATTTAAGGGGTTAACAGGAAATATGGATTTTGCTATGTCATCATCGGGTGCCCGAATCACACGAAGATCCACTTGTACCTGATGTTTTTTAAGTGCTTCAAACAACCTCAATGCACAAACTGAGGCGCCTCCAAAATTTCCAAATGTGCTGAGCAATAGTATTTTCATTCCCTGATAGCGTAGAGATTCAACTGCATATCCATACCCGTATCTCCAGCCTTCCAGTTTCCACCTAATGGGCTGTTTTGGTAGTTCGCATTTTCAATAAAATACCTGAATCCGGATGATTCAATAATAGCTATAAGCTCTGACACCTTTTGTGACTGTCCAGCGAAAGTATGAAGCTCAACAAAAAGCTTATCTACTTTATATAGTTGATCGCTACAATCTTCGATAACATCAAATTCAGCACCTTCAATGTCCAGTTTTAGTAAATCCACTGATTCACGTGAAGCTAATAGATCCCTTAACCGAACGGAAGCTACTTTATCTTCCCCTTTCTCGGTTACATATGCACCATCAGCGTTGTTACGAAACAAATTAATGCCTTTATCATGCGTCCAGACAGCACTACCGTATGATTCAATAGTTTGTAAGTAATCGGTATTCTCTTTTTGAATTCGATAAATCTCGGAATCTGCTTCAAATGCAATGATGTGAGAATGAGGATATTGCATTTTAAAATACAGCACAGACAAGCCAATATTGCTGCCGCAGTCTATTATTAATGGTTTAGCATTATTCGTTGTGAACTTGTAGACTTCCTTTACAAAAATGTCATGAAATTGCCACAGAAATGACATGTTATCAACATATTGGATAATGTTCCCAAACAGCTTCGCCTTTCCAGGCTGGAACCTTTTTTTTTCTCCATGTCCAATGCAAAGCGCAATGAATTTTCTACCTGATTTTTTAGATAAAATCTCAAATGTTCCCTTGAATAATACTTTGAATCCAAATAGCCCTTTAAAAGACATTTTTTATGATGAGAATTATAATACTATTTTTGAATAATTATCAAAATGATTGAAACACCACCTATTCTATTACTCATTTTTAATCGGCCAGATAAAACCGAATTGCTAATTAAACATTTATCTGCCGTAAAACCACAAAAATTATACATTGCTGCTGATGGCCCTCGCTCAAAAGAAGAGAAGGATATCACTGACCATACCCGTAAAACCCTTGAAAACTCAATCGATTGGAAATGTGAGATATATAAACTTTATCGGTCTGAAAATTTGGGATTAAGAGTAGCTGTAAGTACTGCTATTACCTGGTTTTTTGAAAATGAGGACGCAGGGATCATTTTAGAAGATGACTGTCTGCCGGACCCATCATTCTTCACCTTTTGTAATGAGTTATTGCCTCGTTATGCAAACAATGACAAAATCATGCACATATCTGCGCTAAATTCATTCCCTGAGCCAACAAACCCAAATGGATACTATTTCTCTATCTACCCTAAGGTTTGGGGATGGGCTACATGGAAAAGAGCCTGGCAGTTATATGACGATTCATTATCAAAATACACAGCTATTACAAAAGTAAGTAAGTGGGATGAAATGTTCAAGTCACGTTTAGGCAAAACATTTTGGAGATTGATTATCGAAAAGATGTCACTGAAGAACAGCAAAATGAGATCAGGTTCCTGGGCCTATTTCTGGACGCTTAGTGTTCGATACCACAATGGACTATGTGTTAACCCAAATGTAAATACAATTAAAAATATTGGTTTTGACCTGGATGCAACCAACACGAGTGAGTCTGGAAGTTTTTCAAACTATATGAGAAACATATCTGTTTCAAATATAAAATTCCCTTTAACTCATCCTGCAGAAATAGCAGAAAGCAAAATTGAGGATCATAAATTTCTAAAATTTCATTTGATCAATTCCCCTTACCGAAGATTGAAAATCTTTCTTAAGATGGTTTTCCCATTTTTAAAACCTGTCAGGTAACAGATTTCTTTCTGTACTTCGTATATACATAGGCAATTAAAAAGAGCATGCCCAATATTGAACAAAGGATAATTATGATATTTCCTAACCTTAAGCTTAATGGTTCATACTTGAAAACTATTTCGTGATTGCCAGCTGGCACTTCCATACCTCTAAGTAGGTAGTTGACTCTACCGTAGCCCACCTCATCTCCATCGATATAGGCATTCCATCCTGGTCCGTAATAAATATCAGAAAATACAACAAACTGTTCAGATGGAGATTCAAAGTCATAGCTTAATTGCTCCGGATGATAATCTTTAAGGCTAATTGAACCTTCCTGAGAATAACTGCTATTGGCATCAAAATATGCATCAAATTGCTCATCAAAAACAGCTTCACTCTTGGTGTCAATTGCATTTAGTTGATCAATTTCTGCTCTTGCTCCGGATACTTCTTTTAAACTCCCAACAAACCAGGCATTCCCAAGTGCGCCAGGGTTTCTCTGAGCAATCATCTGATTTTCTTCATTTGCCCCAATGATGTATTTTACATTCAGCATATCAATTACCTCTTGATTTCCCTTGGATAAATGGTTTTCTATCAAATCCTGATATCGCTGTACTTTTATTGCATTATAGCCTCCTACTGAATAATGATAGTAAGAAGTTATGCCATCCTGATCCAATCTTCTGGTGGTATTAAATACCCGATAATACCCCTTGTCGTTAAGTATTTGCTGATCGGCCGATGTTTTCTGAATGACATTCTCAGATGTTCTTTGTTTTTGATAATCAGACTCATCAATATATCTTTTATTGACAGTCCATAAGTCAAAGAGCATAAGAACCCCTACAGCAATTAAGGCATACTTATGGTTGAGGTAGCCTTTTGAATAGGCCCATATGCAACCACCTGATAGTATTAAAAAGACGAGTCCCCGAATGATATCAGAAACAAACAAGGATTTACGATCACCTACAATCGCATTAATTAACCAATCCGGATATCCATAGTTGGCATCATTTGCACCTTTGAAATCAAAAAATGAATTCTTAAATAGTAAGAACATGATTCCCAGACCACCAACTATCAGTATTGATTGAATTACCTTATTCGCCAACACCTCCTTATTACCCTCTTTCTTAAATATTTGATCGAGCGTCAAAACGGCCATAAATGGAAAAACCAGCTGTCCAATGCTAAAGCTCATGGTAACAGATCTGAACTTATTATATAAAGGCACATAATAAAAGAAAAAATCATTGAACCATTCCAGGTTCTTTCCCATGGCCAGAAAAAAGGAAAGTAGTGCGAGAGAAAGTCCCCACCACTTGATATACCCGTCCAAAATAAAAATGGAAAGCACAAATAGAAAAACCACGATGATCCCAAAATAAATTGGCCCCTGCGTAAAAGGCTGGTCTCCCCAATAGAGTGGAACACGTGCAGTGACATTATTTATGGTTTGCTGATCTACCCCCCTGTTTCTGAGAATAGATGCTGTATTAGAATCATTAGCCACTGCTTCGCCCGATGCTCCGCCATGAAAGTATGGAAATGCTACAGTAAAGACCTCTAACACTCCACTGCTCCATGCCATTGCATAGTCTTTATCCAGACCTGAGTTTGAAGCTTTGTCTGAAGCCAATTCCGACCCTCCCCGATTTGAGTATGAGGAATACTCCAATGTGCTGTATAACTTACTGAAGTTACTACCAACAGCTAAAAGTGTTGTCAATACCAAAACTGCAGAAGCTTTAAAAAAGCTGGGCCATTCCTTACTTTTTGAGTAGCTGATTATTACTGTAACCAGATATGCCAATACTATAATTAGCAGGTAATAGGTGATTTGAATGTGGCCATAATAAAGTTGAAACCCTGCCGAAACATAGGTTATCAGTCCTGCCAAAATAAATTTACCCCGATAAGCCAATATAACGCCAGCCAAAACGGGAGCCATGAAAGCCATAGCCAAAACCTTGTTGTCATGCCCCACTTCAATACTTACGAAATTAAAAGAGGAGAAAGCGAAGGCAAAGGCAAAGATGAGTGAAAGCCACTTAGATACACCCATGACAATACACAATAGGTAAAAGCCTAAAAACAAGGTAAAAACCATCATGATTGGCTTTGGGAAAACACCTCCGAAGAAATTTCTACTCATAAACCCAAAGGGGTTGTATTCAGAAGAAGTTAATATAGGTAGTCCGGAAAATTCCTTATTTGACCAGTGAATGATCTCCCCTTTTTCCCGATAATCATTTACCTCTTTCATTGAGCCTGACAACTGAACGTTATCACTCTGAGAAAGCACTTTGCTAGAGTATAGCGGAGCAAAATAGATGCTGATAATAATGAATACCACCACTACTGGAATAAGATGGACTAATTTCTCTTTGCTAATGTTCATGAATTCTTGATTTCCATTTCTTTCAATTGCTCACAAATGTAGGAGATTTCTTCATTTGTGAGTTCGGGGAATAAAGGCAACGAGAGTATTCTTTTACTCAACATTTGAGCATTTTCCAATGGTTCACCTTTTTGCTTAATAAAGTCCAGCTGATCTAGCTGAAATGGATAATAAATACCATTTCCTATTCCTTTCTCCTTCAACTTCCGTATTACTTCTTCTCGATCTTCTGTGCAAAAAACATATTTATAGCATACCGATTGATCCATGTCAAAATTCCCACCCAGGACCTCATTGTATTGGTTTGCAATTGCTTGCCTCCTCGAATTCCATTTGTCCAGATAGCTCAATTTCTTCCTTAGAATAGCAGCCTGTATTTCATCCATTCGACTATTTCTTCCCAAAACACTAAAGCTTCCTGCGACATCTCTCCCATAGTCCCTTAGCTGTCGGACTGAATCAAATAATTGTCTGTCCTTTGTAAGAACCGCACCCGAATCACCCAAAGCTCCTAAATTTTTTGTGGGATAAAAACTAAAAACTGCTGCCTCTCCAAAACCTCCTACATGTTTTCCTTGAATCCTTGCACCGTGGGCCTGGGCACAATCTTCAATTAATTTGATCTTATACTTTGTGCAAATTGAAACAATCTCTTGTATCCTACAGGGTTTTCCAAACAGGTGAATGATCAACAGTGCTTTTGTCCGTGGGCCAATTTTTTCAGCTATCAAAGCTGGGTTTACATTTCCATCCGCTCCAACATCAACAAAAACTGGGGTAGCGCCCTGTCTAAGTACGGAACTGGCGACTGAAACCCACCCAAATGCCGGAACAATCACTTCATCACCATGTCCTATACCCATCGCTTCAAGTGCCATTTCCAGTGCATCAGTAGCGTTTCCACAGGTTAGACAATAAGGGATTCCAGTGTATTCGGAAAACTCCTGCTCAAAATGCCTTACCTCCTCTCCGAGAATAGTCTGCCCATTTTTCAGAAACTTGGAAAACACATCCTGATATTCCTCCTGAAGGAGTTCATTTTGCCGGGTCAGATCAAAAAAAGGAATAAGCATATCGTGGGATATTTATAACTTAAATTATTAAATACCTTTTAATGGATTTTAAATTTTTATTAATATTGAGTCGCAAGCTGTCAAACGAACAACATTCCCCTAAATTAGCACTCAATTTCAACTTAAGTATGTTTATTTTTCAACGAATACCATTGAAAAATAGACCTTTAGGTTATGAATTGATCGATTTGAACATGTATTGATTAATTATTGTTAAACAACCAGCTTATCTCATCTCCTGTCAGCAGGCAGATAATAATAGCAAAGAAATTAAAAAGTTATAAATGAAAAGTATAGGTGTTTTTACTTCCGGAGGTGATGCTCCTGGCATGAATGCTGCCATCCGCGCAGTTGTCAGGTCTTCCCTTTATTTAGGTTTGGATGTTTATGGAATTAAGTACGGATACAATGGCATGATCGATGGGGACATCTATAAGATGAAATCCTACTCGGTCAGCAATATTGTACAGCGTGGTGGAACAATACTTAAATCAGCCAGAAGTAAAGAGTTTATGACCAAGGAAGGTCGAGCCAAAGCCTTTGAGCAGTTAAGCAAAAGAGGTATAGAAGGGTTAATTGCTATTGGAGGAGATGGTACTTTCACTGGGGCAAACGTATTTTATGAAGAACATGGAATACCCGTAATTGGTGCTCCCGGCACGATTGACAACGATTTGTTTGGCTCTGACTATACCATAGGTTTCGATACTGCTGTAAATACAGCTTTGGATGCCATAGATAAAATCAGAGATACGGCCGCTTCTCATGATCGCGTATTTTTTGTTGAGGTGATGGGGAGACATTCAGGATACATTGCCATCCACTGTGGAATTGGTGGAGGAGCAGAACTTATTATGGTGCCTGAAACAAGTACAACCATCAAAGACATTATCAATACCCTCAAAAAGGGCCGTGATAAGGACAAAACCTCGTCGGTTATCGTAGTCGCAGAAGGTGATGAGCAAGGAAATGCACAAGAAGTTGCCACACGAGTTGGCAGCGAACTGCCCGCATTAGACATCAGAGTTTCAAACCTTGGGCACATTCAGCGAGGCGGTGCTCCCACTTCATTTGATAGAATACTCGCATCCAGATTAGGATTGGCCGCGGTAGAAGGATTAATTAACGGTGAGAAAAACGTGATGGTAGGAATTGTAAATGACAAGATTACTTATACCAGTTTAAAACTTGCCATTTCAAAATCTAAACCAATCAACGAAGACCTCATGAGGCTTACCGAAATCTTAAATACTTAGTCTATCCCGAATTAGCGCTTCTGCTTTGGTCGTTTCTGAAGGATGCAACCAAATGATTTCGGAGTCCCTGTTGAACCAGGTGTACTGCCTCTTGGCATATCGTCTGGAGTTGCGTTTGAGTAACCTTATAGCCTCATCCCTATCATAATGGCCCTCCAGGTATTTAAATACTTCAGTGTACCCCACAGTCTGCAAGGCATTATGATCTTTAAATGACTTTAAACGATTGGCTTCTTCAAATAAGCCTTCAGAAATCATGTTATCCATTCGTTGGTTGATTCGCTGGTATAGTTGATCTCTATCCATCGATAAGCCTATTTTCAGATTTTGGAAAGACCGGTTAGTACTTTTGTCTTTTCTTCTATAGGTAGAATATGCATTTCCCGTTCCCCGTATAACTTCTAATGCCCTCATTACTCTTTGAGGGTTTCTTTGATCTACTATTGCATAATATTCCGGGTCCAGACGTTTGAGCTCTTCTAACAAAGAATCCAGGCCATTACGCTCAAGCTCCTGGCCTAATTGCTCTCTAATCGAATGATCGAGTTTGGGTATTTGATCCATTCCTTCCCATAATGCCTGGAAATAAAGTCCAGACCCTCCAACGGCAATGACGATAGCATATTTTTGAAAAAGCTTATCTAATAATTCTAAAGCTATTTTTTCATATTGACCGGCATTGATATTTTCGGCAATGCCATGTGAATCAATAAAATGATGTTTGACTGTTTTCAATTCTTCTTTTGAAGGCTTAGCAGTGCCTAATTCCATCTCACGATAAAACTGACGAGAATCAACCGAGAGAATCTCTGTACCAAATTCCTTTGCAAGTCGAATGGCAAAAGACGTTTTACCGACTGCTGTGGGCCCTACGATGGAAACAAGTAATTTCATTGTATGTTAAATAAGCTTTAAATTCCACTAATTCATTAATTTTAATGTAATGGATCTTTCAGCGAGAGATAATAAATCCCTTGAAAAAGAAATTCTTATACTAAAGCGTCAACTTGCTGACAAAGAAAAAGCATTCACTGATTCAAAGAAAAAGGAAAATCAGGAGTTAAGACAGCTTTTTGATTCCTCAAACGATTTAGTTCAGATTTTTGATTCTCATGGCGCGTTTCAGTTTGTGAATGAAACCTGCAGAAACAAATTAGGGTATTCTGAGAAAGAGATTAAAACCACTTCGCTAATTGACTTTATACACCCTGAATATAAAGAGTCTACACTCCATGTAATTAAAAGCCTAAAATTGAATACAGCGCAGGCTTTTGAGACTGTATTCATTTCGAAAAGGGGGAAAAGTATTTTTGTCAAAGGACGTCTAAGTAATTCCAAAGACTTCGAGAATAAAACCCTCTTTAGGTTTATCGGCTATGATGTTACGGAACGCTTCAGGGCGGAACGTATTCAAAATATTTTTTATAAGATCGCACACCTGGCCATCACCCAACATCGCTTGGAAGGCTTATACAATAATATTTTTCAAGAGTTAAAAGAAATCCTTGAAGTTCGAAATTTTAGCATTGCATTAAAAAATAAATCCAGGGAATTAGATTTTGTCTTCAGGGTCAATGAAAACGAATCTGGCAAAATGTCCATGAAGAAGGATGTAGAAAAACTCTTGATTCATTATACCCTGGAAAGAGGAAAACCGGTAATGGTTTATCAGGATGGTCTGAAAAAAATTGCAGAACAAAAGAGGCAAAGATTAATTGATCCACTACCTACCATTTGGCTTGGAGTAGTGATACAACTAGAGCATGCTGACATCGGCGTGTTATCAATATCCGCTTACGATGAACATTCCTTCTATAACAATACAGATCTCGAGTTACTTGATTTTATCTCAGGTCAAATAGGACTAGCGAAAGAGCGCAAGCTAAACGAACAAAAGATTCAAGGTCAGGCAGCCAGGCTAAGTGCCATATTTGAAAGTTCTACCCATCAAATCTGGTCTATTGATTTTAGATTTTGTTTTACTTCATATAACAAAAACTATGCAGATGCTTTTAAAAAGTACTACGGGTCCTACCCTATAATTGGCAAAGGACTTGAACAAAGCACTTCTGACCCGAAAGTCATTAATTTCTGGAAAAGTAAATACAAGGAGGCTTTTAAAGGAAAAGTGGTCAATTTTCAGCGCAAACAAAAAAACAAGAACGGAACTCCAGTTTGGCGAGATATATTTCTAAATCCAATTTTTCTGCCAACCGGAGAAATACATGAAATATCAGTCATCGCCAATGACATAACTGAAAAAAAGCTTTCTGAAACTGCTTTAAGAGAAAGTGAAGAAAAGTTTAGAAATATTTTTGAGTCTTTTCAGGACATCTATTTCAGATGTAATATGAAAGGGGTTATTTCAATGGTTAGCCCATCAATATTTGAGGTCACAGGTTTTAATCAATCAGAAATAATCGGGAAAAATATTTCAGAGTTATTTGATTCTATTGATTCTGTAGAAGAACTATTCAAAAGCCTTCATGAAGCTAATAAAGTAAGTAATTTTGAAAGTCAGGTTACCACAAAAGACAAGAGAATTATACAATTCCTGAGTAATATCCGACTGATCAAAAGAAGAGGAACCAACTTTGAAATAGAAGGTGTAGCCAGGGATATTACCCAACTTAAAAAAACCAATAATGAGTTACGGGAAGCCAAAGAAGTTGCTGAAAGGTCTTTAAAGATCAAAGACAGATTTCTGGCCAATATGAGTCATGAAATCAGGACTCCCATGAATGGGATCATTGGAATGATCGATCTTTTAGGTACCACAAAATTGGATGAAGAGCAATCTAATTATGTGAGAACGACTAAAAAGTCTTCAGAGAATCTCCTGAATATCTTGAACGACATTCTTGACTTATCCAAAATTGAAGCCGGTAAAATGACCTTGAGGAGGGAGCCTGTAAAAATTGAAGATACCTTTCTGAAAATTTATGACCTCTATTCTCAACAAGCATTCATAAGTAAGAACTCACTCTTTTACCACCTCGATGATCAATTACCAACCTACATCCTAATAGATGAAACCAGGTTTATGCAGGTAGTGGCAAATCTCACATCCAATGCCATTAAGTTTTCACCTAAAAAAGGAACAATTAACCTAAGTATTCGGGTCATACAAAAAAAGAAAAACAAGTACACTTTTAAGGTTGCAGTAAAAGATTCAGGGATAGGCATCTCCCAAACTGACCGTCAAAAGCTATTTCAAAGTTTTAGTCAAATTGATAACTCCAACAGAAAAAACTTCTCTGGTACAGGGCTTGGGTTGGCCATTTCAAAAGAACTGGTGAAGTCCATGCGAGGCGAAATTGGGGTAGCTTCAACACCCGGACTTGGAAGCACTTTCTGGTTTACTTTTAGCGCAGAAAGTATTGATGCTAAAAAAGTTGAGTCACTAAAAGAAGAAAATACACTTAGTAGACAGTTTACCAAGTCAAGACCAAAAATTTTACTTGTTGATGACAACGATATCAACCGAAATGTGGCCTCTAGTATATTGACGAAATCAGGCTGCGAAGTATTTGAAGTATCGAGCGGATATGATGCCATAAAGAAAATTCAAAAAGTAGGTTTTGACCTGGTATTCATGGATATCCAAATGCCAGATATGGATGGTGTAGAAACCACCAAAGAAATTAAAAAATTGAATATTCCTGAATTACCACCAATCATTGCAATGACAGCTTATTCCATGGAAGATGACAAGGAAAGCTTTATCAGTGAGGGAATGGATGACTACATAGCCAAACCTATCAAAGCCAACACTTTAATTGATAAAGTAAAATCCTGGCTAGACTTTAAACCTCAGGAAGTAAGTACCGAAGTGTTCTCAGAAGAAAGTGAACAGCTGGTAATCAACCAAAACACCCTGCACCAATTACATAAATATGGAGGTCAGGACCTGATAGAATCTGTACTTGAAGACTTCGACAAGGAAGCTACTCAGCAAGTCAAAAAAGCAAAAGACTATTACAAGAAAGAAGCCTATCAGGAAATGCTTATAGAATTACACACACTAAAAGGAAATGCGGGCACCTTAGGCATTGAACAGTTATCTGGGTTAGCAGCAACAATTGAAAAGTCGATAAAAGAGAATAAATTTGATAAACTATTACCTAAATTAAAGCAATTGGAAGCAAGCCTGGCAGATTTCAAGGAAAGCTATAAAAACTTCATAAATACATAAAAATGAATAAAAAAATCCTTGTTGCTGAAGACAGTTCAGTCATTCAAAACCTGACAAAAAGAGTGCTTACCATGCAACAATATGAGGTCGTACTGGTAAAAAACGGGGCTCAGGTTATTGAGAAACTCAACAAAAGTAACTTTGACCTTGTGCTGCTGGATATTCATATGCCCGTAATGGATGGAATGGAATGTGCACAAAAAATAAGAAGTCTCTCAGATCCTAATAGCAAAATCCCCATTATTGCTATCACTGGTAATGCAAATAATTATAGCATTGATGATTTTAAAAATTCCGGCATCAATGATTATTTACCAAAACCCCTGAATTACGACAATCTGGTAGAAGTAGTGAAGAAGTATCTCACAAATGAAAATTAAATACAGCAAACATTTTTTAAATAAACTGGAAGACATATTCTCTGAATCCGACTATGTGCTTAGGTATGAAAAAGGAAATTTTCATTCAGGTTATTGCATTCTGAAGGATACAAAAATCGCAATTGTTAACAAATACTTTTCACTTGACGGTAAAATAAATAGTCTACTGGAAATCCTGAAGTCCATCGACATTGATACCAGTAAGCTAAGTGAAAAAAACAGACACCTTCATCAGGAAATTAACCAAACTCAATTTCAGTTTTGACCATTACCTTTCTAGGGACCGGTACTTCTCAAGGTGTTCCAGTGATCGCCTGCGATTGTGAGGTTTGTAAATCAGTAGATTTCAGAGATAAACGCACAAGAAGTGCAATTCATTTGGAAGTCGAAGGGTTGAGCCTGGTAATAGATACAGGACCTGATTTCAGAACCCAAATGTTGAGGGAACGCATCACCCACGTCGACGCCATACTTTTTACCCATCAGCACAAAGACCACACAGCTGGTATGGACGATGTCAGAAGCTTTAACTTTCATCAACAAATGGATATGCCCATTTATGCAACAAAGATGGTTTTTGAACAGCTGAAGCAAGAATTCGCCTACGTTTTTGCAAAGGAAAAATATCCGGGTGTCCCCCGTGTCGAGCCCATTGAGATCACCAATCAGCCTTTTAAAGTCAATGATTTAACTGTTCAGCCCATTGAAGTCATGCACTACAAATTACCTGTTTTTGGCTTCAGGGTGCGAGATTTCACCTATATAACCGATGCCAAAATTATTTCTGATAAAGAAATAGACAAAATCAAAGGTTCGAAAGTAGTCGTATTAAATGCTTTGCAACACAAAGACCATATCAGCCATTTTACCTTTCAGGAAGCCCTGGATATGGCTGAAGAGATTGGTGCAGAAGAAACCTATTTAACGCACATAAGCCACAAGTTGGGCAAACACCGAGAGGTGGTCGAAAAACTACCTCCTAACGTACATTTAGCTTATGACGGACTAAAGCTATCACGCTAGCCGGAAGCTGTTAATTTCAATGTTCTTAACAACCTTCCATGTTTCATAATTACTTCTTTTTAAAACGCCTTGCTGAATCACTAAAGCATGAATTAGTAGAATTAAAACTGCTACAATCCTTTTCTCAAAACAAAGACGAACTGATTCTCGGTTTTGCCAGTAAGGATAAAGAAAGGTTCATAAAGGCTTCACTGGATCCCGAAGTTTGTCTGCTACAATTTCCTGGCGAATTCAAAAAAGCCAACAAAAACTACGTTGACCTATATGAGGATTTGATGGGCTTGAAAGTAATAGATGTTCAGGTTTATACTTTTGAGCGATCCTTTAGGATCGAGCTGGAAGATGAAAATGAAATCATATTTAAAATGCATGCTTCCCGTTCCAATATATTGATTGCCAAGGCTGGAAAAATCAAGTATGTATTTAAGAGTCACCTTAAAAATGATTACCAGATTAATCCGTCTGACCTTGCTAAAGACATCAGCTTGAGTCAGGAAAACTTCAATGATTGTGAGGGAAATCTAAGGAAATTCCTGCCAGCTTTAGGCAAGGAAGTCAACCAATACCTACAGGAAAAAGGATACATGGAGCTACCGCTATCTTCGCAGTGGTCACTATTTCAGGAAATACGCCATCAGCTTGAGCATAATCCCATCTGGATATATCAAGCTCCAGTTATCTTGTCCCTATTAAAGTCTGACCAGGAAGTCCTTTTAGAAACTTCAGACCCGATATTAGCAGCGAATGAACTCTTTCGGAATTATACCTACCGACATTTTTTAGAAAAAGGGAAATCAGCAGCCTTTAAAACGATAGATAAGTCCATCAAACAAAACATCAACTATCTTTCAAAAACAAGGAAAAAGCTTGAAGAAATCCAGACGCGAAGAAACTATGAAGAAATAGCCAATTTGATCATGGCAAACCTTTATAATATCCCTAAAGGAAGTACCACTGTTACCTTACAGGACTTCTATCAAAACAAGGATATTGAAATCAAGCTCAAACAAAGCCTTTCACCACAAAAGAATGCTGAACAATATTATAGAAAATCAAAAAATCAAAAAAAAGAAATTGAGCAGCTAACAAACAGCATCAAATCTAAAGAATGGGAATTACAAAAGCTTGAAAAAAAGAGGGCAGAGATTGAGGATACACAGGAACTAAAATATATCAAAAAGCATGTAAATACCCAATCAAACTCACAACAGGAAAAGCCGGAACCTTTCATCAGACATGAGTTTCAGGGTTATCAAATCCTGATCGGTAAAAATGCCAAACAAAATGATGAGTTGACTTTAAAGCATGCGACTAAAAATGATCTCTGGCTGCACGCCAAAGATGTATCTGGTTCACATGTAGTTATAAAGACCCATCCAGGGCAAAACTATCCAGGACCAGTAATTGAGCGTGCTGCTGAGCTGGCAGCCTGGTACTCCAAAAGAAAAACGGATTCCTTATGCCCGGTGATATATACACCCAAAAAGTACATTCGTAAAAGGAAGGGCGATCCAGCCGGAGCTGTGATTGTGGAAAAGGAGGATGTGATCATGGTGGAACCCAGAGGGGTATGAGCTTTTTAATTATCCATTATTTAGACCAGCATTGTCTCTAGTGGATAGATCTTAAGCCAAATATTTAATAAATTATAAATCAGCCCTGCAATTGCGATCTCTTACCTCTCAGCAGAAGATTAACTACCCTCCTACTTTTCTCACACCCGAAATGATCTGAGGATTACTCCACCTGGTTAATCCTAAGCATATTTGTATGCCCTTTCCAATGGAGTGGCATGGAAGCCGTATTGACAAAAATATCGCCTTTCTCCAAATAACCATCTTTACAAAGATCTAATTCCAGTTCCTTCATGGTTTCATCGATACCTTCAAACTTATCATAATAGAAGCCTGTCACTCCCCATATCAGGGTCATCTGTCTCAACAGCATTTTATCGTTAGTGAAGATGAATATATTTGATTTCGGTCGATGCAGTGCCACCCGGTAAGCTGTATACCCTGATTTAGTCATCCCAATGATTGCTTTGGCATTGGTAGACTCCGCGAGCCTGCAAGCAGCTCTGACCAACAAGTCATTCATTCGGGTAGAAGAAGCCTCATCTTCTTCCGAATACTTGTGAAATATCGTTCTTGAGTCACCCTCTACAGCAGCAATAGTTGTGGCCATGGCCTTCACTGAATCCACTGGAAATTTACCGGATGCAGATTCTGCAGAAAGCATCAAAGCATCAGCCCCATCCAAAACCGCGTTGGCTACATCATTGGTCTCGGCCCTTGTTGGCCTTGGGTTTTCAATCATGCTCTCCATCATTTGGGTAGCAATAATTACCGGCTTACCCAGTGCATTACACTTTTTAACCATTCTTTTTTGTGCAATAGGAACATTTTCCATCGGAATTTCTACCCCAAGGTCACCCCTTGCCACCATGATGGCGTCCGTAGCTTCTATGATTGCATCAATGTTTTGTAAGGCCTCTGGTTTCTCAATTTTTGCGATTACTTTGGTATGTTTACCCGATGCTGCAATGGTCTTTTTTAATTCATAAATATCCTCAGCAGTTCTTACAAATGAGAGAGCCACCCAATCTACTTCCTGCTCCAGTCCAAATTTAAGGTCTTCTTCATCTTTCTCCGTCATGCTGGGAGCTGAGACCTTTGACATGGGGAGATTAATACCTTTTCTGGATTTTAGAATCCCCCCGTGAATCACAGTTGTAACCAGGTGATCTTTATTCACCTCATCAGTTATTAATTCCAGGTTCCCATCATCTATCAGAATTACGTCTCCTTTCTTGGCATCTTTTACAATATCCTGATAGCTCGTGCTGATTCTTTCGCTGTTTCCAAGTAGTTTATCTATTCCTATAATCAGTTTCTGGCCATCCTTTATTTCAACACCATTATTTTCAACTTCATTTACCCTGATCTTAGGCCCTTGAAGATCCTGCAGCAAAGCAGTTTGTACACCTATCTCCTCATTGATCTCTCTAACTAGCTTAATAACCTTTAGATGATCTTCATGTGAACCATGGGAAAAATTTAGACGAAGGACATTGGCCCCTGCCATAATCAATTTGGTAAGTGTTTCTTTATTATTACTCGCAGGCCCAATAGTGGCAACGATTTTTGATTTTTTAAATAATTGGTTCTTCATTATATTCTTAGTAGATATTTTATTTGGCTCCTATAGCCCGTCTAGCCAACAAATTATATGCTTCAGAAAAGCAAGTTTTCTTTTTGCCTGATTTTGTCAATATCAATTTTAGTCACGTAATCAGCAATGCCCAGTTCACGCATCTTTTCATAGATTTCTTCAACCCATTTTTCTTCTGTCATACTTTTGATCTTAAGCAAATAATCAAATCTGGATAAGTCTGGTATCAAATACTGGATGGATCCATTCGGGCCAGAAACCAGCTTATTTCTCAACAGATGAACCATTGAATAGTCATCTTCAAAAATGAGGTTTGATATAAGAATTTGTTTATGATCTGTAAATTCTATCTTAATGTCTTCTGCCTTTATCAGGTGAAAAAGACTTAACTGATTTAAATTCCACGCTAATTTATATTCTTTCAACGTGGAAACAATACCAATCAATTCAAAATCAAACTCATAAACGGCCGCTAACCTATTCTTTTTCATAATGAGGTCATCAGGAATCAAAATTATCAAAAAGCTGCCTTAAACATAGTTCGGAAGAGGATTTAAATTAGTTTGATTATATTGGTTTTAATGTATTTCTTTGCACAGAATTTTAACTAAACCTCATAAAAATGTCAGAAATAGCACAAAAGGTAAAGTCAATCATCATTGACAAGTTGGGTGTTGAAGAATCAGAAGTTACTCCTGAAGCGAGTTTTACCAATGACTTAGGCGCAGACTCCCTTGATACCGTGGAGCTGATTATGGAATTTGAAAAAGAATTCAACATCTCTATACCTGATGATCAGGCCGAAAACATCGCAACTGTAGGCCAGGCTATCTCCTACCTAGAAGATAACGTTAAGTAATACCTACATCCTCTTTTATGGAATTAAAAAGAGTTGTAGTCACAGGAATAGGTGCTCTTACACCTTTAGGCAATAGCAAAGATGAATATTGGAGCAGTCTGTCTAAAGGTGTAAGTGGTGCTGCCCCTATCACTCGTTTTGATCCTAGCAAACACAAGACAAAATTTGCTTGCGAAGTCAAAAACTTTGACCCGCTCAATTATATAGATCGAAAAGAAGCAAGGAAAATGGATCCCAATACGCAGTATGCCATGGTTGCTGCTGAGGAAGCTATTTCAGATTCCGGATTAAACCTTGACAAGGCAGATAAAGATCAAATAGGTGTTATTTGGGGAAGTGGAATTGGTGGGTTTAAAACTTATCAGGATGAGGTAATGAATTTTGCTGTGGGTGATGGCACCCCAAAATTCAACCCATTCTTTGTTCCAAAGATGATCATTGACATCACTCCAGGGCTCATATCTATTAAATATGGCTTTAGAGGTCCTAATTTCGCGACTGTATCAGCTTGTGCCTCATCGAATAATGCCCTTACAGATGCCTTTAATTATATCCGTTTGGGAATGGCCAATGCTATCCTAACCGGCGGTTCTGAAGCTGGTGTTGTTGAATCGGGCATTGCTGGGTTTAATGCCATGAAAGCACTCTCAGAAAGAAATGATGATCCAGAAACAGCCTCAAGGCCATATGATAAGGAACGTGATGGGTTTGTTCTGGGAGAAGGTGCAGGAGCAATTTTCTTAGAGGAACTGGAACATGCAAAGGCTCGTGGGGCTAAAATATATGGCGAAGTTCTTGGATGTGGAATGTCAGCTGACGCTTACCACATTACAACACCACATCCTGAAGGAGAAGGAATAATACTTGTATTAAAAAATGCACTGAAGGATGCAAAAATTAATGTGTCAGAAATTGATTACATTAATACCCATGGTACCTCTACTCCACTTGGTGACACCGGTGAAGTAAAAGCTATTCAGAAGGTACTGGGAGATCATGCTTATCAAATTAACATTAGCTCAACAAAATCTATGACGGGACATCTGCTTGGTGCTGCCGGAGCTATTGAAAGCATTGCCTGTTTAATGACTTTAGAAAAAGGGATTATCCCTCCGACAATTAATCACTTTACAGATGATCCAGACATCGACCCTAAGCTAAACCTCACATTCAATAAGGCTCAACAACGCGAGGTGAATGTGGCTGTTAGTAATACTTTCGGGTTTGGTGGTCACAACAGCTCGGTGGTTCTAGGTAAATATCACGGGTAGTGTCATCCGTATTCCGTGTAATTTATGGTCGCATGACCAACCTCTTCAATTTTCAAGACAGGGAATTAATTCGAAAATTTAAGCTTATTACAGGGAAGACTCCGGTCAATATTGGCCTTTATAAAAAGGCCATGTTACACGTGAGTGCAGCCTCAGTAAATGAAAAAGGCATCAAAGATTCATATGAACGCCTGGAATACCTGGGAGATGCTGTAATAGGAATGGTAGTCGCTGAACTACTATTCAAGCGATTTCCTTACAAAGAAGAAGGCTTCCTGACCGAATTGCGGGCTAAAATTGTGAATCGAGAATCCTTAAACCTACTATCTAGAAAAATTGGACTTCAAGACATGGTCCAATACCAAAAGCACAAAGGGTCAAAGGTTTCACATAAATCTGTTTTTGGAGATTCTCTAGAGGCACTGGTCGGCGCAGTTTATATTGATCATGGATTTGGTTATTGTAAGAACTTTATCATCTCAAAGCTCATTAAACCTCATTTTGATTTTGAGGATTTAGCTCAAACCACCACTAATTATAAGAGTAAAATAATTGAATGGGTACAAAAAGAAAACAAAGAAATACGATTTGAAATCATCGATTCCAATGACAATGATCGAACAAAACAATTCATCGCACAGGTTATGATAGATGGCAAACCTTTAGAGAAAGGATATGGTTTTAGTAAAAAGAAAGCAGAGCAAGACGCTGCCTATAAATCAATCCTGATGCTTAAAATAGAATAGTGAGAAAGATTAAAATTGGTGGTGCATCTCTTAATCAAATTCCCATGGATTGGGAAAACAACTTGGGCAACATCATTGCCGCAGTCGAAAATGCTAAGACACAAAAAATAAAAATTCTTTGTCTTCCTGAATTAAGCATTACGGGTTACGGATGTGAAGATATGTTTCTTAGTACATGGGTACCTAAAAAAGCGTTGGAGAAACTCAAAAGCATTATCCCTTTCACTCAGGGAATATCTGTAGCAATTGGTTTACCCATGATTTATGAAGAACAGCTTTATAATGTGGTATGCTACATCAGTAATCAGAAACCCCTTGCTTTCTATGTAAAACAGAAATTAGCAAATGATGGGGTTCATTATGAACCTAGATGGTTTACTCCCTGGCCATCTGAAAAACTGGTACATATTGATTTCATGAACCTTAAAGTCCCTTTTGGTCACCTGGTGATTGAAGATTGCGGACTGAAAATTGGATTTGAAATATGCGAAGATGCGTGGAGAAATGACCGACCTGGGAAAAATACGATCAATCGCTACGTAGACTTATTCTTAAACCCAAGCGCCAGTCATTTCGCATTTGGTAAAGCTGAATTTCGCGAAAATCTCGTTGTGGAGAGTTCCGGATTCCTGAATTGCACGTATTTGTATGCCAATCTCCTTGGGAACGAATCCGGAAGAATGATCTACGACGGAGATATCATTGTTGCACAAAAAGGCACCTTAAAAGCCAGGAACTCCCGGCTTTCATTTAAAAACCTCAATCTACTTTCAACGAATGTTGATTTTGATGATGCTGACCAAACCACACTAAATATTCTACCTGATGAAAAAGGAGCACTTCAGGAATTTGGAAAAGCAGCATCGTTGGCGTTGTTTGACTATTTAAGAAAAAGCAAAAGTAAAGGCTTTGTGCTTTCATTAAGCGGTGGTGCTGACTCAGGATGTATAGCCGTTTTAGTTGCAGAAATGGTGCGACATGGACTTCACGAACTGGGAGAGGAAGGATTCAAATCTAAATTGTCATTAAATACCAAAAAGACAGATCAACTTGAATTAGTCAATCAATTGCTGACTACCGCTTATCAGGGCACACAAAACTCTTCAAAAGAAACTTTCAAATCAGCCGAAAGTTTGGCTAACAGCATTGGAGCAAACTTCTATTCATGGGAAATTGATCAGGAAGTAAAAGAATACACGGCAACTATTGAAAAGGTGCTGAAAAGAAAACTCAGCTGGAAAGATGATGATATTGCACTGCAAAATATTCAGGCAAGAGCCCGATCACCAATTATCTGGATGCTTGCCAATATCACAGGCTCACTTCTTTTAAGCACTTCGAACAGAAGTGAAGGAGATGTAGGATATACGACGATGGACGGTGACACCAGTGGAAGCATATCCCCCATTGCTGCCGTTAGTAAAAAATTCATCCTTGATTGGCTTAAATATGCTGAGACTAAACTTGGCTATGATGGCCTGTCAGAGGTAAATAAACTACAGCCAACAGCTGAATTGAGACCAGGAGATATGATGCAGACAGATGAGAATGATCTTATGCCATACAAAGACCTTCTCTCAATTGAATTGTTAGCCATAAGAATGAAGAAATCCCCTTTTGAAGTTTACCTTGAAATGGCTTCAGACTTTGAAGACAAGGAAAAACTAAAAATTTATATTAAACGGTTTTTCCAACTATGGTCTAGAAATCAATGGAAAAGGGAACGAATTGCACCAAGCTTTCATCTGGATGATTTCAATATTGATCCCAGAACCTGGTGTAGGTTCCCGATATTATCCAGTGGATTCTTAGAAGAACTAAAGGAAATAGATCAGTGTTAAGGTACAGGATCGTACCCACTCCCACCCCATGGATGGCACTTTGCGATACGCTTAATAGCCAGAAGTATCCCCTTTACTCCATGCTTTAGAATTGCTTCTTTAGCATAGGAAGAACACGTCGGTTGAAACCTACATGTACTGGGAAAAAAAGGAGAAATGCTGTATTGATAAAAAATTATTGGAATGGTTAATAGCTTACGGAATAATGCTCTCACAATTCAAAAGTACGCAGCAAATTTGTCGCTAACAATAAAATTGGTTCTGTTTGTATCCCAAATGGAAAAGACTGGAGTATGATGAGTAATAGCGAAAGTGAAATGACAAAAAGTGAAGAATTATAGCATTTGGCTGATGTTTTTTTTCTTTTGTAGCCTCATGCTGCTAGATGAGGAACAATCAATTGCCCAACAAAAGCAAAATAAGCAACAGCTTGATACGCTTGATCGCTCCGAAATTCGAATCAACAGGATTTATATCCTGGGCAATAAAAAAACAAAACGTTCGATAATTACCAGAGAGTTAACCCTAAATGAGGGTGATACAATCGCTGCTTACAGGCTTCCCCTTCTTATCGAAGATGACAGAAATAAAGTTTACAACACACAGCTTTTCAATACCGTAACCATTGAGAAACTAAAACTTGATTCCTCCGAAATTGATCTGTTGATAAAAGTAGAAGAGCGCTGGTATTTTTATCCCTCCTTGCTATTTAAACTCTCAGACAGAAACTTCAATGACTGGTGGGTCAATAGAAACAGGGATTTAAAGAGAGTAAACTATGGATTCAAAGTATTCCAGTACAATTTTAGAGGAAGAAATGAAAGGTTATTGCTGGTTGCTCAGTTTGGGTTTGAAACTCAGTTAGAGCTTAATTATCGAATACCCTATGTTGAGCCCTCACAAAGGCATGGTCTTACCTTTGGTGTCAGGTATTCCGAAAGGAAAAACATGGCCTATCAAACGGTGGACCATCTTCCCATTTTTGTACAAAGTCAGGGTAATGAACTCATCAGATCTAGCGTAGGAGGAAGTATAACACATAGCTATCGGCCCAGCTTTTATACCTACCATTATACCACGTTTGGCATGTACTCCATTAACCTGGCCGACACCATTCCTGAGCTAAACCCCAACTTTTTCAAAAATGGAGATACTAAGCAACAGGCTTTAAGGATTACTTATAGTTTTACAAGAGACTATAGGGATAACAGGAACTATGCCTTGTCTGGAAATTATTATTACCTGCAAATAGATAAAGTTGGTCTAGGCATACTTGATGATGTTGATATCTGGAGGTTTAGAGGTAACTACTCCAATTATCACACGCTATCAAATGGTTTCTATCTGGCCAACAGTGTGGAAGGTATGATTGCCACACCCAAAAAACAGCCTTATAACAATTATACCAGCCTGGGATTTGGCCCTACCCTGGTAAGGGGCTATGAGCTTGAACTCATTGAAGGAAACCAGTATTTTCTTACTAAAAATGCCATCAGGAAACGTCTCTGGAAACATGAATCAGATATTAGCAGTGTGATGCCACTGGAACAATTTCAAAAGATACCTTTTGCCTTTTATGCCAAACTATTCTTTGACGCTGGATGGGTTAATAACTACCCTAACTATGCACAAAGCAGCCGCCTGACAAATAAAGTAATCTATGGTCTTGGGTTAGGTATTGACTTTATTACCTTAAATGATCTAATCATGAGATTTGAATACTCCTATAATGCTGAAAACGATCTTAACTTTTTCCTGAATTTCAAAGCTGCATTTTGACCGGTATTTTCAGTCAAAGTGTTTCCACTTTCTTTTTTTTCCGGATTTTTTATAAAAATACCACTGGCCGATTCTCTCACCTTCCTCAAAAGAACCTTCATAATTCAACCTCCCCTTTTCATCGTAAAAAAACCACTTTCCATCCTCCACTCCATTTTTAAAAACTCCTTTTTGCTTAACCAAACCATTTCCATGATAAAAAATCCATAAACTGTCTGGGGTACCTTCTTGATAGAACCCTCGCCTCTTCAACACACCATCTTCATCGTAAAATTTCCACTCTCCCTGATACATGCTACTATCATAAATTCCTTTTTTCTCAAGTCCGCCTGAGGGGTAATAGTATTTTGCTGAATCCTGTAAAGATCCATGACTCCAATGTTCAATGGCTAAAATACTACCATCTGCATCATAATATTCCTGACGACCGTCCAGGTCATTTTTTTGATAGGTAAACAATGCGCTAGTGTTGCCATTTCGGTAGAAGTAAGTCCATACTCCTGTTTTTTGACCATTTATATTTTGGCCATAGGCTTTCAATTTACCATCCTCATAGAAAATAGAGTCCTGACCCAAGGATGTAAATGGTAAGATAATTATGACAAAGCAGTAGATTTTCACACTCAAAATAAGACGCATTATTTGTCCAAATGTTTCGAAATTTATATTTTACATATAATGTTACGTTTTATGCTATTTTTACCCATAATATTTTCTCTCAATGCTATAAATGCACAAGATGGGTATCAACTTGGTGCCCGAAATAGTGCGCTATCAGGCGCTACGCTCACCATCGGAGATGCATGGGCCACATTTAACAACGTTGGTGCCATAGGAAACCTGGAAAACTCAACCGGAGCCATCACTTATCAGAACAGGTATAACATTCCTGAATTCATGGTATTGGGAGGTAGTTTTATACAAGTTTCTAAATGGGTCAATACCGGATTAAGCTTCTATAGATTTGGAGATAATCTGTTTAATGAGCAAAAAGCTGGTCTATCCATAGGAAATAAAATTCAAATGGTCAGTCTAGGTGCAGGAGCCAATCTCTTACAATATAAAATCAAAGGGCTCGACACCTGGCAATACTGGGTGTTTGAGTTTGGGGGTGTAGCACAACTATCTGAACAATTATTTATTGGTGCTCATATTTTCAATATCAGTGTGGACACAGAAGTACCCGTAATCATGAAGGCGGGTATCTCCTACCAACCCTTATCCGACCTAATGATCAACATAGAAACGCATAAGTCTGTAGATGCCAACGCAAGATTGGTGACTGGAATAGAATATTATCTGATTAGGTCATTAGCCTTGAGATCAGGTTTCTCAACGAATCCTTTCAAAAGTGCTTATGGTTTGGGCATTGTGCTAAACCTTTTCGATTTCAACTATGCCTTTTCAAGCCAAAGTGACCTCGGAAGTATTCATGAAATTTCCCTTAATTTTTCTCTTCGTGTCAAATGAAGACAATTTTGATAATTGGATTTTTAAGTCTACAGCAAATCATGTTTGCCCAACAATCTGAATTAGACCTGGAAGATTTTGTTGAAAAAATCTATCAGATTCAGGATGAAGATTTGCCATATGATCAAATTTATGAGTCACTCCTTCAATATTACATACATCCTATCAACCTAAATAAGACTAACCCTGAACAGCTTCTAAGCCTTCACATACTTACACCAGCTCAGGTAAATGATTTCTTTCTTCACCTAAATAAAAATGGTGACCTACTTTCAATATTTGAGCTACAAGCAATCCCTTCATTTACTCCTGAAATCATCAGAGATTTACTGCCTTTTGTATCTGTAAATGAAATATATGATCAACGAAAGCTTTGGAAGCGTATCATTTCGGAAGAAAACAATTACTTACTCCTGAGACATTACAGGACCCTGGAAAATAGAAAAGGGTTTCAGACACAAGATGAAAACAGATACCTTGGCGATCCTAATTACCTCTATGCCAGATATAGAATTTCACGATCAAATGACTTTAGTTTTGGCTTTACCCTTGAAAAAGATCCTGGTGAACAATTAACTATCAATAAGTCTACGAGTCAATATCTATTTGACTACACTTCCTTTCATCTTTATTTAAAAAATAAAAGGTTCATCAAAACGCTTGCCATCGGTGATTACCAGTTACAATTGGGGCAAGGCCTTGTATTCGGATCAGGATTTAGTTTTGGAAAAGGAGCTGAGACAATTAATACCATAAGAAGAAATGAGATAGGCATCCGCCCATATACATCCTCACTTGAATCTGGTTTTTTTAGAGGCACTGGTATCTCATTAGGTAATAAAAGGTGGACAACTACTTTGATATACTCTTCCAATAGCCAGGACGCAAGGGTTCAAAACGATTCTACATATGCTGACTTTGAGGAATATATCTCTAGCATTCAATCGTCTGGATACCATCGAAATAACTCAGAGATTGCTGCCAGAAGACAAATAAATGAGCAGGCCTTCGGGTCCGGTGTGTCTTATAAATTGAGACAATTGACCATTGGAAGCACCTTTCTTTATAACCAGTTTAGTCTGCCTGTTATTAAAAAACCAAATAACTATAATCAATTTGAATTTAAGGGTAATCACAATTGGGTAGGTAGCATCTATGGCTCACTGTTGTGGCAAAATCTAAATTTATTTAGTGAGTTGGCACGATCTGCCTCTGGGGGTCAGGCCTTTTATGGTGGGGTAATTGCAAGCCTGACACCTAAACTGGACTTTAGTTTTTCATTGAGAAATTATGAAAAAGATTTTCATTCATTTTATGCAAATGGTTTTGGTGAAAACTCCAGAACAATTAATGAAAAGGGAGTTTATTGGGGTTTAAAGCTCAAGCCACTAAATAAACTTGAGTTGGTAGCCTATTTTGATTACTTCGAATTTCCCTGGTTAAAATTTCGGGTAGATGCACCTTCAAATGGACAAGAAGTTCTTGGCAGGATAACCTATCGGGTTTCACGCGAAATTCAATTATATGCTCAATATCAACAAGAAGCAAAGGAGATTTCCATATCGACGGAAGCAAATAATTTCAGTATACTGAAAAAACGTTTCAAAGAATCAATGATCTTCAATGCCGACTATAAAATCGCAGAGGGTCTGATAATGAAAACAAGGGTGCAAACATCAAAGATGCAATTGAATGGAAACACCACATCTGGATTTGCAATCATTCAAGACGTAGGATATAGTTTTTGGCGGTTAAGATTTGATGCTCGCGTTGCTGTTTTCGACACAGACAATTATGACAACAGGATCTATACCTATGAAAAAGATTTACTTTATACATTTTCAATTCCAGCCTATGCTGGAAATGGACTTCGCTCCTACTTTATGCTTAGATACAAAATCAACCGAATCTTAAGCCTATGGATTAAATACGCTAGGTTTAGTTATCCATACCAATCAACTATTGGAAGTGGCCTGAATGAGATCAATGAACCTGTTCGTTCAGATATTAAAACCATGTTGAAAATAAATTTTTAACTATTCTTTAAATAGTGAAACCTAAACAGCAATAATTAGTATATGTATGTACATATATTGTATAAACATTTAATTCGTACTATGGAGACTTTAACTAAAACAATTTGGGGCATAGATCCTACACATTCTGAAGCTGGCTTTAAGGTAAGACATCTGGTCATTTCTACCGTAAAAGGCAAATTCAATGAATTCGAAGGTTCTGTGGAATCAGAGGGAGAGGATTTTAATAATGCTGAAATCTCATTTTCCGCAAAAGTTGAATCAATAACAACAGGAGTTGCTGATAGAGATGCCCACCTGAAATCTGATGATTTTTTTAATGCTGAATCCTATCCTGAGATAACGTTTAAGAGTACTTCTTTCGAGAAACTTAACGACGAAGAGTATGCATTAAAAGGTGGATTAACGATCAGAGATACAACCAAACCAGTTGACCTAAAAGTAATTTATGGAGGCACAGTAACAGATCCTTATGGTAACACAAAAGCAGGATTTGAAATAACGGGAGCTGTAAATAGAAAAGAATTTGGTCTTAAGTGGGATGCCGTAACAGAAGCAGGATCCGTGGTAGTAGGTGATGAAATAAAATTCGACTTAAATGTTCAAATTGCAAAACAATCATAGCACCTAATTACTTAATACTTCATGGCTACAATAGATAATATTCCAGAAAAAAGAGGTTCAGTTCCGAGTCACTCAGTTCATGATTTAATCATCAAAAGGTGGAGTCCAAGGGCATTTGATTCCAGAGAATTGTCAGCGGCAGAATTAAATCAGCTATTTGAAGCTATGAGGTGGGCACCATCCTCCATGAACGCACAGCCATGGAGGATGCTTTATGCCTTTAAGGGTGAAGAGTCCTTTAGTAAAATTCATGACACCTTGATGGAAGGAAATAAACCCTGGGCCGAACATGCTCCGGTTCTTGTTTTAGCAATGATTAAAAACACTCTGCCAAACGGTGATCCAAACGGATCAGCGAAACATGATTTAGGTCTTGCTGTGGGAAACCTACTCACACAGGCCACAAGTATGGGGATTGGGGTTCATCAGATGGGAGGTTTCTCAAAGGAAAAAGCTGCTGAACATTTTGACTTACCCAAAGACATTGTTCCCAATACAGTTCTTGCAATAGGATATTTTGGCGATCCTGAAAGTCTTAAAGAGCCGTTCAAATCCAGAGAAACAAATGTTCGTAAAAGAGTAGAAATCTCTGATTTTGCTTTTCATGGTATACTTAAGTGAATTAAGCAAACGCATCTAAGCCTGTAATCTCTTTGCCAAGAATGAGGAGGTGAATATCCTGTGTGCCTTCGTAAGTAACTACAGATTCAAGATTCATCATATGCCGCATGATTGAATAGTCGGATGTAATTCCCATTCCTCCAAGTATTTGCCTGGATTCTCTGGCAATTTTTAATGCCACTTCCACATTATTTCTTTTAGCCATAGATATCTGAACAGTACTGGCAGCTCCCTTATCCTTTAGTTGACCTAACCTCAGATTAAGCAATTGAGCTTTGGTGATTTCTGTAAGCATCTCCGCTAGTTTCTTCTGAGTGAGTTGAAAAGCACCAATTGGTTTTCCAAACTGTATACGTTCTCCTGCATATTTCCTGGCAACCTCATAGCAATCCATGGCAGCGCCAATACTTCCCCAAGCAATTCCATACCTGGCACTATCAAGACAAGCTCAGGGAGCTCCTAATCCATCCTTACCTGGTAAAACATTTCCTTTAGGAATCTTCACGTTCTGAAAGATCAATTCCCCAGTTGCGGAAGCTCGCAGTGACCATTTTCCTGAAGTTTTCGGGGTCGTAAAACCTTCCATTCCTCTTTCAACAATTACCCCTTTTATCCTTCCGCTTTCATCCTTGGCCCAAACCACAGCAATATCTGCATTTGGGGCATTAGAAATCCACATTTTTGCTCCATTCAACAGGTAATAGTCCCCTTTATCTATTATTTTAGTCTCCATACCACTTGGGTTTGAGCCATGGTTCGGTTCAGTTAGACCAAAACAACCCAAAAATTCTCCTGATCCGAGTTTTGGTAAAAACTACTTTTTTTGTTCCTCAGAACCAAAAACGTAGATAGGGAACATCACCAATGATCCCTGAACTGATGCAGTAGACCTCATACCGCTATCTCCCCTTTCCAACTCCTGCATAATTAAGCCATAGGAGGTGTGATCCAACCCACCTCCTCCATAAGCTTCAGGTATTGAAGGTCCAAAAGCTCCGTGAAAACCCATTTTTTTTACAATGTTGATAGGAAAATAGTTTTCTTCGGCCCAGGATTCGATATAAGGTGTAATCTCTTTCTTTACAAAATCTCTAGTCGAGACTCTAACCATTTTATGCTCATCTGATAGTAGCTCATCTATCTGATAAAAATCAGGAGCCTCAAAATCATCAATAAAGTTTCGTTTATTTGCGGAGTCTTTTTCAACATTGGATAGGGTCGACATACCTGCTTTTTGTTTTAATCCTTAATTAGGTCAAATTTACAACCAAAGCAACAGATGAAATGGCAAAGAATAAGATAAGTGCGGATGTGCTGGCACAGCTGGAAAAATTGGATGCCAAGTTCGATGCGATGGGTCAAGACCTTTCATCCTACCTGGATGGGTTACTTCATTCAGATTATCTGACTTACTGGGATTATATCCGGTTGGATACTTTACTCAGCTTACAATCACCCAGAACAAGTTTCCCAGACGAAAAGATCTTTATTCTGTATCATCAAATTACTGAGCTCTATTTCAAGTTAATCTTAGTGGAACAAAAGCAAATCCTTGAAGATTATGGCAAAACAGATGCAGCAGAATTCCTAAAAAGAATTACAAGAATCAATCGATACCTGGATCACCTGATCGATTCCTTTGATATCATGATTGAGGGGATGGACAGAGAACAATTCTTGAATTTCAGGATGTCACTCCTACCTTCATCTGGCTTTCAATCAGCTCAGTTCAGGCTCTTTGAAATTAGTGCTACTGATTTTTATCTACTAACAGAGCATGAACAACACTCTAGGTTTACCTTCAAATCTTCACTAAAAGATATTTACGAAAATTTATATTGGAAAAAAGGCGCAACTGAACTTGCCACAGGCAAAAAGACACTTACACTAAAGCAATTTGAAGATAAGTATGCCGACGAATTCTTACAACATGCTTCCTTTGCAAAGGAGATAAATATCCGTCAACAATATAAAAAATACTTTAAAGGAGATGCTTCTGTGATTGAAGAGCTTAAAAAACTTGATCATAAATCAAATGTTGAATGGCCATTGGCTCATTACAAATCTGCTGTCAAATATTTGCAGAAGGACCCAAAAATCATCGAAGCTACGGGAGGAACCAATTGGCAAAAATACTTACCCCCGAGAAGACAGAAAATCATCTTTTATCCGGAATTATGGACAAAGGATGAAATTGCTCATTGGGGTACAAAACCAGAACTCAAATAAACTTATCTACAGGTGAAAGGCATCTGGATGATCATAGGGTTGTTATGCTTACTTACTAAAGTCAATGGACAGACTTTCATTAAGCGAACATACTATGATGATCTAAAACAAATCCCTAAAGAAGTTATTAGCCTTTCTAAAAATGATTCTACCCTTCAAGGGCCATTCTTAAGTTACTATACCAGTGGCTCCTTGCAGGCAGAGGGATATTACCATTTAAATCTCTCCGACAGCACCTGGATATTCTATTTTGAGAATGGCCAAAAAAAAGCTGAAGGTAAATACAAAAATGGGAAGCAAAATGGTAAATGGAAGTATTATTTTGAAAGAGGAAATCTAAGGGCGGAGGGCATCATGAAAGATGATGCAAAACATGGTTTATGGACCTTTTATTTTGAAAATGAATCAGAGAAAAGTTCCGGTGTCTATTACAATGACCAAAAGGAAGGGATTTGGAACTATTTCTACGAAGACGAGATCTTAAAAGCTCAGGCCTTTTATGAAAAAGGCACTGGTAACTATAAAGAATTTTATCCTTCGGGTGCCCTAAAAAATGAAGGTAAAAATATTGATGAAAAGAGCGTTGGCAAATGGCGGTATTATTATGAATCTGGCGAGTTGGAGGCTGAAGGAGAGTATTTTGGTGGATTAAGGACCGGTCTTTGGACCTATTACCATAAAAACAATTCAGTTGCAGCCTCTGGAATGTTTTTAGAAGGAGAAAAGTCGGGCATTTGGAAATACTATTACCCGGACGGCTCAGTAAGTAGTGAAGGAGAAATGAAAAATGACAAGCAAGAAGGATTTTGGAAGCTCTACTACCCTTCTGGAGACCTGAAAGGCGAAGGTAGTTATGATCTAGGTTCAGGTGCCTACACTGAGTACTATGCCAATGGAAAACAGAAATCCAGCGGAAGAATTAAGGATGGTCAAAAGGATGGAACGTGGACCTATTTTTCCGAGGAGGGCCTTGAAGAAGGTGTTGCAGAATATAAAAATGGAATTGGTGAGTATGAAGGTTATTATCCGGATGGTACCCTAAGAATGGAAGGAACAATCAAAGATGACAAGAGAGTTGGAGAATGGACCCTCTATTATCCGGATGGTGGTATTGCTGGTGTCTATAAGCCTATTTATGAAAATGAAAAGCCCATTTTCAGAACCAAAGACCTCAAAGCACCAAACGAAAAGGGTAGTGATAAACCTGATTACAAATTCAGAAGAAAAAAATCAAGGTACTTCAGCACCAACATAAATGAATACCGAGGCGTAATCTTTGGCACCAACCCTTTGTGGATGCCTTTTGGTAGTTTACCTCTTGCCATTGAGTATTATATTCAGGAAAGAATGGGATACGAATTAGAATGGAATACTATCAGAAGTCCATTCTTTTCGAAAAGTAAAGATGTGATGATTGGCGATCTCTACAACAGAGGCACAAAACTGGAGATTCGACAAAAGTTTTATCATCCGGATACTCCTATGGGACTATTCTATTTTGGCCATGAGATCATAGGAGAAATTCAGGAACACTATGTAAATACACAAGATAACTCAGGAAATATCCAACAGTTAAACAGTACAGAGACGAATTATGGTTACGGGCTATTTATTGGCACCAGGTGGATGGAAAGAGCCGGTGACAGCGGATTTACTGTTGATTTTAGGGTTGGACTTGGCTTTGGTAAACGAAACATAAAGGATAAGTATGAATCTACACTAGAAAATGATGAACTGTTCTCGGAACTAAATCGAGATGAATTTTATTTACCCATTATATTCAGCATTAATCTAGGTTATGGATTTCCTAAAAGACGAACAACCAGCAATTTCTAACTCCTCGAGAGAAAATTTGAAAACCGAAAAAAAAACAGTCATTATCGGAGCTACCGCTAATCCAGATAGGTACGCCTTCATTGCTGCACAAAGGTTAACTCAAAATAATCATACAATAGTGCCAATAGGTATCAAAAAAGGCCAGGTTCAAGGATTGGACATACTAGATTTGAGAACTAGGCCAAATATTACTGAGGTAGATACGATCACTATGTATATCAACCCAACAAACCAACAGGCATGGGAAGAATATGTACTCAGCTTAAACCCTAAACGAATTATTTTTAACCCAGGCACGGAAAACCCTGATCTTGCGTCAAAAGCAAAAGAAAAAGGTATAGAATCAGTAAATGCATGTACGTTGGTTATGCTAAGTGTAGGAAACTATTAAAATCAGTTTTCCCTGACTATTTGCTTATTGATTCGTGGAATACACACCACACCACGTTGATTCATTTCATACAAACTATTAGCCAATTTCAGATTTTTCTTGTTGCTAAAGTCTATATTATTATCGTTATAAGAGAATATTCTTAACTTTTGAAAGTTGACAATTTCAGCAGGGATAAAGCTTATTTGATTGTTAGATACATCAATATCAGTTAAACTATCAAGTCCCAAAATCTGACTTGGAAAATCCATTAAAAAGTTATCATTAACCCTAATCACCTCCAGGTGCTTTAAAGTTGAAATCTCAATGGGCAGTACGCTTAATTGATTATGGTGAATATAGAGCTCTTTTAATCCATCTAATGATCCAATACTTTCTGGTAGCGAATAAACCTTATTGTGAGCAAGAAAAAGAATATCCAGTCCTTTCAAATTTTGTATTGCATCAGGGATCACCGTAAGCTGATTGTAATATAAATCGATGACTTTCAAATTCTTCAATTGGAAAAAATCCTCCGGGAGATCGATTAGTTGATTTTTATAGAAGGATAGTTTTTTTAGATTTTGAAGCTCAGATATTCCATTCGGTAATAGATGCAGTTTATTACGCTGTAGCTGCAACTCCTCCAGGCCATTCAATGAATAGAAAGATGAGGGTAAAGTATCCAACCCGCAGTTATTCATTTTAAGCTCCTTCAAGAAAAAGAGTTTTTCGTATTTCCCATCCTTCATTTTCATCCACTCACAGTTTGATAATGAAACATGCTGGACAGATGATGCTTTAGCTAAGCGGTTGATAGGAAAAGCTTCAAACAAATTCCTATCAAGAATAAGCTGCTTCAAACTATCAAATTTTCTAATTCCAACCGGAACTCGTCTAAGGTTGTTATTACTGATATCCAATGTTTCCAGTTGATTGGATTTACCCATGCCAATCCACCAAAAATCCTGAAGCCTGTTGTATTTCCAGGAAATGTATTTCAGCTTTTTTAGCATGGCTAATTCCTTTGGCAACTTCCTGATATGATTGTAATCCAGAATTAATTTCTCTGCGCTAAGTGCGCTAAAAACAAAATCCGGAACAGCCTCAAGCATAGCGAAACTCAGATCAATCGTTTTGAGTGTATCTATCCGGGTATTACGAGACAATTCTTCCAGTCTTTTCAGACCTTCTGCTGAATACCTTTGAAGTTTTTCTTTACGTACCGAATCAAGCGTCTCTCTGGGGTTGATCCTTAAATTTTTCAGGTAACCCTCTCTTCTTGCCCTTGCCTCCGTCATCCTTTGCTTCCTTACCTGATAGATACTGTCAAGGTTTTCAGTTTGATCCTGGGCAGATGAATAAACCCATAATATGACGAATGAAAGGATAAGGAAAAAGCGAAGCATAACTAACCTATTAGTTTAAACAAACATAGCAAACCTTTTGAGGATAAACAAAACGCTCATGAAGCATAAATTGTGTATTTTTGCAGCTATAAAAATCACTCCATGGAACAAGATAAATCATTAGGTAAAGGAAACTATTCAGCAAACAATATTCAGGTATTAGAAGGCCTTGAAGCCGTCCGAAAAAGACCAGCCATGTATATAGGCGATGTGGGTGTCAAAGGACTACATCACATGGTATGGGAGGTAGTTGATAACTCTATTGATGAAGCGTTAGCAGGATATTGTAACAAAATTAAAGTTGAGATTAACGAAGACAATTCTATAACTGTTACCGATGATGGAAGGGGAATCCCTACTGATCTCCATGAAAAAGAAAAAAAGTCCGCACTTGAAGTCGTAATGACAGTACTTCATGCCGGTGGAAAATTTGATAAAGACACTTACAAGGTTTCAGGTGGTTTGCACGGAGTTGGAGTTTCTTGCGTGAATGCACTTTCAACATTGCTAACTGCAACCATTCACAGAAACGGCATTATTTACCAACAACAATATGAAAAAGGTGTTCCGATTGAACCCGTAAAGGAAATTGGTAAGACTGATATTAATGGCACAATAATTCAATTTATCCCTGATTCCAGCATTTTCATCGTTTCAGAATATAATTATGAGACAATTGCTACCCGTTTACGTGAATTATCCTTCCTTAATGCGGGGATAAAAATACAACTGGTAGATCATCGCGAAAAAGATGACGATGGTGAACCCAAGACACAAGATTTCTTTTCTGAAGGTGGTTTGAAAGAATTTGTAATGTATCTCGATAGTACTAGAGAAATACTAATTCCAGATCCGATTTATATCGATAGTGAAAAAACAGGTGTACCTACCCAGGTAGCCATGAGCTACAATACCTCCTATAGCGAAAATGTTGTTTCCTATGTCAATAATATTAATACCATTGAAGGTGGTACACACGTAGCTGGATTTAGAAGAGCATTGACACGGACATTGAAGTCTTACGCAGATAAATCCGGATTATTGGATAAAGTAAAGGTGGATATTGCTGGTGATGATTTTCGCGAAGGTCTCACTGCAGTAATTTCAGTAAAAATACAAGAACCTCAATTTGAAGGTCAGACCAAGACAAAACTTGGTAACAATGATGCAATGGGCGCAGTTGATACTGCTGTTTCAGAAGCACTCAATGAATACCTGGAAGAGCACCCTAAGGAAGCTAAACAAATTGTTTCGAAGGTAATACTTGCTGCACAGGCCAGACATGCTGCTCGTAAAGCAAGGGAAATGGTTCAAAGGAAGAATGTGCTTTCAGGAACTGGCCTACCGGGTAAACTAGCTGACTGTTCAGACAAAGACCCTGCATCCTGTGAGATCTATCTTGTTGAGGGAGATTCAGCCGGTGGTTCTGCCAAACAAGGTAGAGACCGAAAGTTTCAAGCGATACTTCCATTGAGAGGTAAAATATTGAATGTGGAGAAAGCACAAGAGCACAAAATCTATGACAATGATGAAATAAAAAACATCATTACGGCTCTCGGCGTCTCTTTTGGAACGGAAGAGGATGAAAAGGCATTGAATATGTCAAAACTGAGATACCACAAGGTCATCATCATGACCGATGCCGATATTGATGGAAGTCACATTAGAACACTCATTTTAACCTTTTTCTTCAGGTACATGAGAGGACTTATAGAAAAAGGTTATTTGTATATTGCATTACCGCCTCTTTACCTAATAAAGAAAGGTAAGAATGAAAAATATGCGTGGTCCGAAAACGACCGAATGAATATTATAAATGAAGTAGCTGATGGTAAAGAAGAATCAGTTAACATTCAGCGTTATAAAGGTCTGGGAGAAATGAATCCTGAGCAACTTTGGACAACTACTATGGATCCTAGTACGCGAGGTCTAAAACAGGTAACAATCGAATCAGCTGCAGAAGCTGATCACCTTTTTTCTATGCTGATGGGTGATGAGGTAGCTCCAAGAAGAGACTTTATCGAGAAGAATGCAAAATATGCAAAAGTAGACGTTTAAGATCCTACCCTAAATACACTGGCAATCATCTGGAATATTGCAATAAAAAATTTCCAGATGATTGCAAACGAAAAAAGAATTGCTGATCCAAATGCGAGAACCAACAACAATATAAGTTCAAAAAATTTATCCATTGGTGTTTATTGTTTCTTAAATAAAATCAAAAAAACTTTGAATAGTTCAAAATTTCTTAAAAAAGTTATCCACAGCTACAGTAAATATTGGAAATACTCAATAATCACGCTGTTATTTTCCATTTCCTCTAACTATTCCCTTGCTCAAGCCTATTGGCAACAAAAAGTAGCATATGATATAGCTATCGATTTTGATGTGAAAACGCATCAGTTCACAGGAAATCTAATCTTGAAATATTACAATAATTCACCAGACACGTTATATAAAGTTTTTTACCACTTATACTTTAATGCTTTTCAGCCGCTAAGTGCGATGGATGTCAGAAACAGGACGATTTCAGACCCTCACCCAAATATAAAAGACCGCATATTACACCTAAAACCAAATGAGATTGGTTATCATCATATTGAATCACTAAAACAAGATGGTAGGCAACTCGCTTTTAATATAGAGGGAACAATCCTGGAAGTTACTTTAACGACTCCAATCCCTCCTAATTCAAGCACTACTTTTGACATGAAATTCGAAAGTCAGGTACCTGTTCAGATCAGAAGATCTGGAAGAAACAATCAGGAAGGAGTTGACTATTCGATGTCACAATGGTTTCCGAAAATTGCTGAGTATGATAAAAAGGGGTGGCATGCACATCCATATGTAGGGAGAGAGTTTTATGCTCCCTGGGGAAATTACAATGTATCTATATCCATTGATTCCAATTATGTGCTTGGTGGTACTGGAGTCATAAAAAATCCCGACGAAGTTGGATATGGATATGGCTCAACTAAATCACCTTCAAGCCTAAGTAATAAACTTACATGGGAATTTGAAGCGATAAATGTGCACGACTTTGTTTGGGCAGCTGATAGAGATTATCAGCACGTAGCACGTCAGGTAGAGGATGGGCCTCTGCTCCATTTCCTATACCAAAGTAGTGAAGACTCCGCAAAGTGGGCTACCGCTATCAATTATACCCAAAAGGCATTCCCATACATTCAAGAAACCTTTGGGAAATATCCTTACAAACAATTTTCTGTTATACAAGGAGGAGATGGTGGAATGGAATATCCCATGGTCACACTTGTTACGAGTGGTCGCAGCGTTAGTGGTCTTGTTGGAGTTATCATTCATGAACTCATGCACCAGTGGTACTACGGACTTATGGCCAACAATGAAAGCTATGCCTCCTGGATGGATGAAGGTTTTACCGAATTTGCCGAGACCTATACAAAAGCTTTCATTTACAAGGCTAAGGAATGGGATAATGAATTTTTCAATCCTATAGCTGGTTCATACATCAGCTATAATAAATGGATAGAATCAGGGTTAGAGGAACCAATGAGTACCCACTCGGACCATTTCGCAACAAATAATGCCTATGTAATTGCAGCCTATACAAAAGGAAAAATCACACTTCAACAGCTGATGTATGTGATCGGACAAGAGAATTTATATAATGGCTTGCTGGATTATTATCAAGAATGGAAATTCAAACACCCGGATCCGAATGATTTCATTAGGGTCATGGAAAAACAATCAGGTATCGAATTAGACTGGTATCTTGATTACTGGGTAAATTCTACACATACCATAGATTATGCAGTGAGTAAGGTTTCAAGATCAAGTAAAGATTCGACCAATATCACTTTAAGCCGAAAAGGCAGGATGCCAATGCCCATTGATTTGTGGGTCACTAAAAAAGATGGGGAAAGAATTCTCTACTACATACCTATGAATCTTATGCGAGGTGAAAAACCCAATGATTTTGAAGTCGAAAGAATCATCATCAAAGACTGGGCTTGGACTCATCCTGAGTATTCTTTTGACATTCCCATTCCCATCAAAGAAATTAAAAAAGTAGAGATTGACGCTTCTGGGTGGATGGCTGATGTTGATAAAGACAATAATATTTACCAAAAGTAACCCAGCGACTATCAATTATTTACTTCAGCTCGTATGCTGATCATCTGTGTAGGGCTTAATGGGTCATTAGAAAAAATAGTGACAGTTTTGTATTGCCTACCACGCCTTCCAGATGAATTAAATTTGACAGTCATGGATGCTGACTCCCCAGGACCAATATCCTTTTTAGCAAGTGAAGACACTGTGCAGCCACAGTTTCCCCTTGTATCTCTGATATTGAGCATTTTTTTACCTGAATTGGTAATCTGAAAAGTGGTTTCAACGCTATTGCCCTCATTGATCCTTCCAAAATCATGATTCGTCCGATCAATTACTAATTTTGGAGCTATACTTTTTTCTTCCTCCGTCAATGGTGGAAAATATTCCTCAATGGTAGCCACAATGAAGAGTTCCTTCATTTCGCCAGGTGCTTCACTCGTAAAAAACCGAACATTATCTGAAAAGAAACCAAGACTTGCTTTCTCTTTAGGATCATAGGTGATCACCAATTCTCCAGACTGACCAGCACCTAAAGATTCTGGATTCAATGATAAGTTTATGTATCCAGGAACCATACCTCTTTGAGGCTGAATGGCTATCGGTTCATCTCCATCATTATATATATCAAAAGATTTTACTATCGGTTTTTCAGTAGTAATCCTTCCCAAATTAAGCGATTTGTATTTCACTCTCATCCCTCCCATCTTCAACGGTAACTCTTCTGTGACCGCCCTGGGAGCTGGCTTTACAAAACCTTCGATAAAGAGTGTCTCATATCCATTTTTCGCATTACTACTTACCTGAAGTGACTTTTTAAACTGACCTGGACGATTTCTGGGATTATATTGAGCTTTAATAAATCCGGAATCACCCGGCATTACCAGATCTTTGGTCCAATCTGGAGTCGTACATCCACAAGAAGCTTTTACCTGTACAATCTTGACTGGCTGATCTCCATTGTTTCGGAATGTAAAACTATAATTTATTAGTCCCCCACTCTCAGACACTTCTCCAAAATCATGTGTCTTTTTCTCAAATGTTAAATCCCCTTGCGCAAATACGCTGAGTGAAAAAATACTTACCAATAGTGTTATTATTAACTTCATTCTTAATTGCATTTCAGCTACAAAGATTCAAATTATTTAGGTTTGCACAAAAAATAATATGTCACGCATTTTAACTGGGATTCAAAGCTCTGGTAAACCTCACCTTGGAAATGTGCTTGGTGCTATCTTACCAGCTATTGAATTATCTAAAAACGAAAAAAATGAATCTTTCTTCTTTATTGCAGATTTACATTCTTTAACCTCCATCAAAGATGCACAATTGCGACTGGATAATGTCTTTGCCGTGGCAGCAGCCTGGTTGTCCTTTGGTTTTGATACAGATAAAAACCTCTTTTACAGGCAAAGCAGAATTCCTGAGGTTTGTGAGTTGGCCTGGTACTTAAACTGCCTCACACCTTTTCCGATGTTGGCCAATGCGCATTCATTCAAAGACAAGTCAGAACGGTTAGCTGATGTAAATGCCGGGCTGTTTACTTATCCGGTACTCATGGCTGCTGATATTCTGCTATATGACGCCGATACGGTTCCTGTAGGGAAAGATCAAAAACAACACCTGGAGATGTCTCGTGACATAGCTACGAGTTTTAATAATCAATATGGTGAAACATTTGTGATCCCTGAGGCAAAGATTGACGATCAGGTAATGACTATTCCTGGAACAGATGGTCAAAAGATGAGCAAATCATACGGGAATATTATTGATATCTTCTTGCCAGAGAAAAAACTAAGGAAGCAGGTAATGTCAGTTATTACTGACAGCACTCCCATGGAAGATCCAAAAAACCCTGACACATGTAATGTTTTTGCTATGTACCAACTTTTAGCAAATGAAGCAGAGACAGCCCAAATGCGAAGAAATTACGAAGAGGGTAACTATGGATATGGTCATGCAAAGCAGGCACTCTTTGAGTTGATCATGGAGACCTATAATAAGCCTAGAGAAATTTATGATCAATTAATCTCAAACAAGGGCGAACTTGAGGAGCAACTTAGTAAAGGTGAATCAAGAGCAAAAGAAATTGCAAAAGAAGTATTAGAAAGAGTCCGAAATAAGCTCGGGTTTTAATATTTTTAATGAAATCCTTTTAAAAATTAAATATGTCATTAGAATCAAGGGTAGAAAGCTGGCTTAATAGTCAATCGATAGATAGTAAGACTAAACAAACCATAAAAGAACTTCAGGCAGATAACCAGGATGAACTTACTGAGTCATTTTATAAAGACCTGGAATTTGGTACCGGTGGATTAAGAGGCATCATGGGTGTTGGTTCCAACAGAATGAATAAATACACCATTGGTATGGCTACTCAAGGTCTTGCAAACTACTTAAACAAAACTTTCACCAATCAAGAAATTAAAGTAGCTATCGCTCATGACAGCAGGAACAACAGCCGTTTTTTCGCTGAAACAACTGCTGCTGTATTCTCTGCAAATGGCATTAAGGTTTATTTATTTGAAAGTTTAAGACCCACTCCAGAACTGTCTTTTTCTATTCGTGAATTAGGTTGTAAAAGTGGGGTCGTCATAACCGCATCCCACAATCCAAAAGAATACAATGGTTACAAAGCCTATTGGGATGACGGAGGACAACTTGTACCACCACATGACAAAAATGTAATTGATGAAGTCAATAAAATCTCCTCTTTTGATGACGTGAAATTCACTCCGGATGACCAATTAATAGAATCTATCGGAGATGAAATTGATGAAAAATATATTTCGGTACTTAAAGCGCTTAGCCTTTCTCCCGAGTCCATCCAAAAAGCAAGTGATACCAAAATTGTTTTCAGCTCCATTCATGGTACAGGAATCAAGTTGGTACCACGTGTTTTAGAAGCATTTGGATTTAAGCAGGTTACAATTGTGAAAGAACAAGCTGAGCCGGATGGCAATTTTCCTACAGTTGTCTACCCCAATCCAGAAGAAGCTGAGGCGATGAGTCTGGCTTTAAAAAAAGCAAAAGAGATTGATGCAGACCTGGTGATGGCAACAGACCCTGATGCTGACCGAGTAGGAATTGCAGCAAAGGATAAAAATGCCACTTTCCAATTACTTAACGGCAACCAAACCGGAACACTTCTGATCTATTATGTGCTGAGGAAATGGCAGGAAAACCAAAAACTGGATGGTCATCAATTTATTGTGAAAACGATTGTTACTACTGACCTGATTAAAAGAATTGCAGATCATTTTAATGTCACATGCTATGACACCTTAACTGGATTTAAATATATAGCTGAGGTAATAAAGTCATTGGAAGGGAAATCAAAGTTTATTGCTGGAGGAGAGGAAAGCTATGGATATTTGGTAGGTGACAGCGTCAGAGACAAAGATGCGGTAGCTTCCTGTGCCATGATTGCTGAAATGGCAGCATGGGCAAAGTCAGAAGGAATTTCAGTTTTTGATCTCCTGGCAAAAATATATTCCCAGTTTGGCTTCTTTCTCGAATCATTAAAATCCATTACTAGAAAAGGGAAATCCGGGGCAGAAGAAATTCAGGAAATGATGGTGAAATTCAGAACTGCCCCTCCTACCTCCCTTGGAGGATCTGAAGTGGTAAAAATGATTGATTACCAATCATCAGAGGCAAAAGACTTTACTACCGGAAAGACCATTCCTATTGATTATCCCAAGTCAAATGTATTACAGTTTTTTACAGCCGATGAGTCAAAAATTTCAATTAGACCTTCCGGGACTGAACCGAAAATAAAGTTTTACTTTTCTGTAAATGAGATACTTGACCAGAATGAATCAATTGACACCAAAAAAGCTAATCTGGAAGCAAAGATCAAAAATATAACTTCTGATCTTGGGGTTTAAGAAGTAGATAATGTATTGTGAATAACTTCTGAACTAACTATCTTGCAGGCCTGAGTAAAATATTTTTTTATTCAACAAGAAATTTAATATATATCCCACTTGAACGTCACCGTCAGCCTTCTACTAATTGTTATCGGCTTCATCCTATTAATTAAGGGAGCTGATCTATTGGTAAATGGAGCCTCCTCCCTTGCTAAAAGATTTAACGTCTCTGATATTGCGATTGGTTTGACCATAGTAGCAATGGGAACATCTGCTCCAGAATTGGTAGTAAATATCATTTCTGGCACTGTTATTTCTGATGATGGCACACATGATGTTGTATTTGGTAACATTATTGGCTCAAACATTTTTAATATCTTCCTGATATTGGGTGTTGCATCTGTTATTTATCCACTTACAGTTCAGCGCAATGCCCTTTGGAAAGAAATTCCATATTCACTGGTTGCTACATTGATATTTTTTGTTTTGGTCAACGATGTAATGTTCGGCCTTGGTGACAAAAATCAATTAGGGACACTGGATGGGGTAATCTTACTTATCATGTTCTCCCTCTTCCTATTATATATCTTTTTAAATCTTAAAAGAAATCCAGATGACAGTGATTTAATTGAGGACATCGCTTCTATGCCGGTATGGAGGACTGTGGTTTATATTGTTTTGGGTATCGTTGGGCTGGCAGGTGGTGGAAGAATGATAGTTGACAATGCTGTGGAGATTGCTGAAGCATATGATGTCAGCGAAAAACTTATCGGACTAACTATTTTAGCAGCAGGCACTTCATTGCCTGAATTAGCTACATCAGCAGTTGCTGCTTTTCAAAAGAAATCTGATTTGGCTGTAGGTAACATTGTTGGATCTAATATCTTCAATCTGCTTCTCGTCATTGGAGTTACCTCCATCATACACAATCCAATTATATACAATGTTGTCTTGAATGTCGATCTGATCATTGTGATGGTAGGTACCTTTATGCTATTTATCTTCATGTTTACATTTAAATCATATAAACTAGACAGAGTAGAAGGTGTTATCTATCTTCTTGGGTTTATTGGTTATATGATTTACTTGTTTACAAGGTTATAATATACTAATATCTGACTGCACCCGCTGATTACTAATTAAACTTTACATTTTATGCTTCCTAAAATCAACCCATTAAAAACCAATTCGTGGGACGAATTAAAGTCTCACTACGAGCAAACAAAAAATGTAAACTTGAACGATCAATTCAAAAAAGATCCTGATCGATTTAAAAAGTTCTCCATCAAGTTTGATGACATTCTGATCGACTATTCTAAGAATAGGATTGATGAAAAAACAATGGAATTACTGCTTCAACTGACTGATGAGGTTAAACTCAATGAGGCAAAAAAACAAATGTTCACCGGAGAAAAAATCAATCTTACAGAAGATCGTGCGGTACTACATGTCGCCTTAAGGAACAGGTCAGACAACCCATTTTTTTATCAGGGTGACAATGTCATGCCGGTAATAAATGATGTATTAAAAAAGATTGAAAAATTCACTAAAAAACTTCATAACGGCGAACTTTTAGGATACACTGGAAAACCCCTGAATACGATTGTTAATATTGGAATCGGAGGTTCAAACCTGGGTCCATATATGGTTACAGAAGCGCTTAAACCTTTTGTTAAAACTGGTTATACATTCCATTTTGTTTCTAACATTGATAGTTCCGATATTTCATCAGTATTAAGAGAAGTTGATCCAGAAACCACCCTGTTTGTCATCTCTTCCAAAACATTCACGACTTTGGAAACCATGACCAATGCAGAGTCTGCAAAGAAATGGTTCTTGAATTACGCAAAGGATCAGAAGTTTGTGAAAAATCATTTCATTGCTATCTCTACGAATACAGCGGCAGTATCTGCATTTGGTATTGATACAGGTAATATGTTTCAATTCTGGGACTGGGTAGGTGGACGATACTCTTTATGGTCGGCCATTGGAATGTCTATAGCCTGCGCACTAGGATACGAAAATTTTATCAAATTACTGGAAGGTGCTGAAGCGATGGATCAACATTTCCTGAACACAAAAAGCTCAGAAAATATCCCGACAATTTTAGCTTTATTAGGTATCTGGTATAATAATTTCTATCATGCGCAGTCACAAGCCATCCTGCCTTATGATGAGAATATGCATGCTTTTGCTGCTTACCTACAACAGGGTGACATGGAAAGTAATGGTAAATCTGTTGATAGAAACGGTGACGTTGTGAATTATGAAACAGGACCTATAATCTGGGGGGAGCCTGGTACGGATGGACAACACGCTTTTTATCAATTGATACATCAGGGCACAAAACTCATTCCATGTGACTTTTTAGCAGCTGCTGTTAGTCAAAATCCGCTTGGTGATCACCACGAAAAACTGATCGCTAATTTCTTTGCTCAACCTGAAGCATTAATGAAAGGAAAATCTAGGGAAGAAGTCGTTCAGGAATTTAAAAGTAAAAATATCCCGGAAGAAGCATATAAAAACCTTATACCCTACAAGGTTTTTGAAGGAAACAAACCATCTACTTCTATTCTTTATAAGACATTGGACCCAAAAACATTAGGGTCATTGATCGCCATGTATGAGCACAAAATATTTGTTCAGGGCATTATATGGAATATCCTTAGTTTTGATCAATGGGGAGTAGAATTGGGGAAACAATTGGCCAACACCATTCTTCCTGAATTGAAAGGTGATGAAGATGTATCTAGTCATGATTCTTCAACCAATGCGATGATAAACAACTATAAAAACCTTAGAAATCAATAATTTCTCAGGTGATGGCAAAAGATACCTGTTGCCACGCCTACATTTAAAGATTCTGCCTGCCCAAAGCCTCCAATGGAGATTGTGGATGTGAGTAAATCTTTTATATTTTTAGAAATACCATTTGATTCATTCCCCATTACGATTAGAGAATTCTCAGGGATTTGTACATCCTTGAGATCAACTCCACCCATATCAGCTCCAAATGCAGGGGTGTTAGACTTTTTAATAAAATCTGTTAAGTCGGTATAATAGGTTTCCACTCGAGTAAAGGATCCCATTGTGGCACTGATTACTTTAGGGTTATAAAAGTCAGCTGTCTGATTAGAGCAAACAACCGAATGATACCCAAACCAGTCAAGTGTTCTTATAATTGTACCAAGATTTCCCGGATCACCAATATTATCCAATAAAAACGTAGCTTCTTGAAGCTCCAGTTGTTCGATTGAATTAACAGCCTTCTTTGCAACAGCCAAACATTCATGATTTACCTTAAAAGTCCCTAACTGACTAAGTTCCTGATCCGAAGAAACAATAACTTCAAATTCATTGTTTGTAACTTTGGGGTTTAGCTGAAGAAATTCTTCTGTACAAACAATGAGCACTATCTCAAAACTTGAGTCTATCAACTCCATCACATTTTTCTTCCCCTCAATAATAAATGCGCTTTCAATATCCCTATACTTTTTTATCTTAAGTGATTTGATGAATTTTGACTGTTTCTTTGAAATCATTGTGATAAGCGCGATTTGAAATCTAATCTACTCTTAATTATTGTGATCCTCCTTCTTAGTTCCTGTCTAAGTTCCAGACTGGTAAAAGAGGGTGAAACTTTACTGTACAATCAGAAGTTTACAGACATCAAAAATATAAATAATGAAACGCTTACCAATCTTACAGCCCAAAAGTCAAATCAAAAGATATTTGGTCTGCCCCTAAGTCTGGAAGTTCAAGTATATAGATGGGGAAAATATGGAGTGTTTGGAGTTTTATTTGCCTATGATTCCTCGAGGACCCTGGCTAAACGCGAGAAGATTACTGATAAATACAACAGAAAAATAGAGAAGACTGAGAAAGAAAATAAGATTAGCAGGTTAAAATCAAAGCTGACAGGTAAAATTGAAAAAAAGAATAAAAAATTACGAGAAGGCAATCTTTTGATGCGATGGGGAGAACCAGCTTCAATTTTTGACAGTACATTGGTGGCGACCTCAATAAAAAACATGAGCCAATATTTGTTTTCAAAGGGTTATTTCAACGCTCACATTAACCCAATAGTAACACCACCAAAGATACCTTTCAATAAAAAACATCTTACAAAAGTCAAATACGAAATTTTCGAAGAAAAGGCCTACTATATAGATTCTATTATATATTCAATTGATGATAGTATAGCCTATGAACTGATCATGGAGCATAAAAACGAAAACCTATTGCTTGATACCCGTTATGATCAAGACCTGATAACTAAAGAAAGAGACCGTGTATTTGAATTATTTGCCAATAACGGATATTTTGACTTTAAGCGACAGTACATCCATTTTGGGATTGACTCAACAGGATTAGACAAGAACAGACTAATTGTCGAAGAATCTATCCTTAACCCGCCAGGAACCAGAGGTCATAAGATTTTTACCATCGACTCAGTAGTCCTAGATGCAAATATCAATAACTCTGATGACAACATTGTTAAAGAATATAGAGGTATCATTTATGATTTTGCAGATGACAAATACAATACGAAGATTCTGGATTGGAGAATGTTTGTTTACCCTGATAGCCTTTTTCGCAGATCCACAACACTTCAAACACAAAAACAACTATCCTATCTGGATATGTTCAAGTTTGTCAATATCAATTATGATTCAACGGATGGTAAATTTGTTGGAACCATCTTTATAAGCCCACTGGATAAATATCAGACTTCTACTGAGATCGGGCTAAGCGTCACTGATCAAGCACAGATACCGGGTCCATTTATCAGCTTTAACCTAAAAAACAGGAATCTATTCAAGGGAATGGAGATTCTTGAGTTTAACGGAAATGCAGGAATTCAAGGGCTTTCTGGTGTAAGTACACTCGAAACACAGTATTCAAGACTTCAATATGGTGGGGAATTTTCTCTTACCTTCCCGCAATTTTTATTTCCTCTTGGTAAATACTACAAATCTAAAATTGGGCAGTTCAATCCAAAAACAAAACTTACTACAGGAATTAATTTTGAAGACAGGAGAGAAGAATATAAACGACAAACCTTCAATACGAGTCTATCTTATATCTGGCAGGTAAGAGACAACTCCCAATTCACTTTAAAGCCATTTGATGTCAGTTATATTGACTCTGATTTAACAAGTGCTTTTAGAGATACATTGAGTACGTATGAAAATCAAGGAAATTTGTCCTATGCAAGGGCATTCAGTCCTGCATTTGTAAGTAGTTCTAGTTTTGCTTTAGAGCTTAACAAGAATGATTATGGACTCAATTTTCGGAATGCCTCCTTCATTCGTGCAAATATCGAAACAGGAGGGAACATGGAACTAATACTCCGATCCCAGCCATTTGTTGGTGACTCTCTTGAGTATTATAAATACACCAAATCTGACATAGATTTCAGACAAACCTTTAAAATGAACAGCGTTACCGAATTGGCATATCGGGCTCATTTAGGAATAGCATTTGTATATGGTGAAAATAAAGCACTTCCCTATGAGAAATATTATTTTGCAGGTGGCAGTAATAGCATCAGAGCCTGGCAACCAAGAAGACTGGGCCCTGGAGCATATAGCACTTATCAGTCAGAAACTGGTGATCCCATAGTTGTTAATTATAACCGGGAGCAACCTGGAGACATTATTATTGAAATCAACTTTGAATACCGGAGAAAATTATTAAAATATTTAGATGGGGCTTTGTTCGTAGATGCAGGAAATGTATGGTTGTGGAACAGTGAAACGGTAAATGCTATCAATGACCCACAAGGCGATGATGGAGTATTTAGACTTAACTCATTTCTTGAGGAAATGGCCGTAGGAGCAGGACTTGGAATTCGGGTGGACTTCTCTTTTCTTATCTTAAGACTAGATGGCGCCTGGAAATTATTTAACCCGGCATTTCCTAAGGGGGATCGATTCGTTGGAGACAACATTAACTTTGGGAACCTATTTGATTTTAGGGACAACACGTTTAATATCAATATTGGGATTGGATATCCTTTTTGAACAATGGAAATAAAAAAAGTTATTGAGAACAGGTTCAAAGAACTTCAGAATGAAATATGTGAAGGTCTTGAGGCCATAGATAAAAAAGCAAGCTTTCTTACTGACCCATGGAAGAGAAATGAAGGTGGCGGAGGAGTATCCAGAGTACTAACTGATGGGAATATCATTGAGAAAGGGGGTGTCAATTTTTCAGCTGTATATGGCCATACACCAAAGAAAATTGCAGATGCCCTGGGTTTTGGGATCTCTGAATTTTATGCAACAGGAGTTTCAATTGTATTACACCCTGAAAACCCATGGATGCCTATTATTCACATGAATATTAGGTATTTTGAAATGTCTCCAGACAATAAACCTGAGAACAAGACGTACTGGTTTGGCGGAGGTATTGACCTCACTCCACATTACGTAGAACCCGTAGACGCAGGATACTTCCATCAGAAATTAAAAGAGATTTGTGATCGAACTGATCTTGATTACTATTCCCGATTTAAAAAATGGGCTGATGACTATTTTTATATTAAACACAGAAAAGAAACCAGAGGTGTTGGCGGGATCTTTTTTGACCGGCTAAATGAGGAGAAAGAACAAAATTCCTTTGATGAACTCTGGAACTTTGTCCAGCAGGTAGGAAAACTCTTTGTACCCATATATGCTCATTTCGCAAAAAAATATGCTGATAAACCATTTGATAAGGACCACAAAAAATGGCAAATGCTGAGGCGTGGAAGATATGTTGAATTCAATCTGGTATGGGATAAAGGCACCAAGTTTGGTCTGGATACTGAAGGTAGAACCGAATCAATCTTGATGAGCCTACCTCAAAATGCTTCTTGGGTTTACAACTTTCAACCAGTAAAAGGATCAATAGAAGAGAAGACTCTTCAACATTTAAAAAAGGATATCAACTGGATCGAATATGCTTGAATGGCTACTTGAAATTGATAAGGAAATTTTTCTTGTACTTAATGGGCTTGGCCATCCATATTTAGACAGCATCATGATATGGCTGAGTGATAAGTATATTTGGTTTCCATTTTATGGATATCTAATCTTCAGGCTTTACCAAAAATTTAATCTGTCCTTTTACCAACCACTACTCGCTTTAATATTGGTAATAATCATTTCAGATCAGGTCACAAGCAGTTTTATGAAGCCCTTCTTTGAACGACTACGCCCTTGTCACAATGAAGAATTGGCTAATCTCATTGTCTTAATAAAAGGTTGTGGTGGCAGCTATGGCTTTGCGTCCTCTCATGCTGCTAATACTTTTGGGTTGGCATCATTCTTCTTTATGCTTGAAAAGTCAAGGTTGAGCCTAATTATGCTTTTCTGGGCATTTTTGGTGAGCTATAGTAGAATATACCTTGGAGTTCATTATCCATTTGATGTACTCGTGGGTGGATTGGTGGGGTCCTTGGCCGCTCTTATATGCCTGGTTGGAGTGTATCAAATCAATCCAAAACTTAAAGAATATTAAGTTTTCTGAGAAATTCTTCGCGATAAGAGGCTCCCATTGGGATACTGTTATTTTCAATCAATACCTGGAAATCCTCAATCTGATTTATCATATTTCGGTTGAGAATATAAGACCTGTGGACACGACTAAAAATACTTGCTGGTAGCCGACGTTCAATTCCTTTCATTGTATGGTGAACGATATACTTGGAGCTTAATGTATGAAAAATCACATAATCAGCAAGTGCCTCTACGAAAATCAGCTCTTTGAAAGGTATTCTTACATATCTGGATTCAGTTTTGACAAAGATATGATTCTCATAATCTGCACTTTTCAAAGTCTTGTCACGATAATCTTTTGCCTTCTGGACAGCCTTTAAAAATCGCCAATATTCTGGTGGCTTTACCAGATAGTCCATCGTATGCCCTTCAAAGGCTTCCATGGCATACTCCTCAGTGGACGTAATATAAATGATGGGATGTGTTTGATTAAGTGATTTTGCCAGTTCTAAACCTGTCATCTCAGGCATTTCTATATCAAGAAAAACAAGATCAATGTCATTATTTCTATCATTTAACAATAAGTTGGAAGCCTCAATAGGATTGTCGAACGTACTTCTCAGATCCAAAAAGCTCGTCTTTTCAATATACTTTGATATAATTATTCTGGATGCTTCATCATCATCCACAACTATACATTTCATTGAATCCATCTTAGTTATTTATTAGCTGTTTAATATACTTACCCACAACGTCGAATTCCAAATTAACCACACTTCCTTTAGTGAAGTTCCTGAAGTTAGTGTTTTCAAAAGTATGCGGAATAATCGCTACTTTAAACGATCCATCTGCAATTTCAAAACAGGTAAGACTCACACCGTTGATACAAATACTTCCCTTTTCTACAACTAAGGCATCAGAGTGATCATGTGTAAACCTAAAAGCCCAACTGCCATTTTCTTCTTTTACCTCGTCTACTTTACCTACTGCATCCACATGTCCTTGAACTATATGTCCATCAAATCTGCCTGAAGAAAGCATGGCCCTTTCCAGGTTTACTACCTGCCCCACCTCATAAAACTTTAGTGAAGACTTTTCCAAAGTCTCCTTTACCGCAGTCACCCAATGATGCTTTTCATCAAACTTTGTTATCGTAAGACAAACACCATCATGGTTAAGACTTTGATTTACTTCCAGCGTATGACTAATTTTAGAACTTATTTTAAAATTAATGTTTGATCCTACCTTTTCTATTTCTTCAATCGTGCCGAGTGACTCAACAATTCCTGTAAACATAAGTGTAACTTATTTCTCTGTGCAAATCTATATTGGTTTTCTTAATTACGGTCAAATTGGAAGATAGTTATAAACACCGGGGAATGAGGAAAATGCTGGTTCGGGACCTTTCCATAAAAGGTATTAAGAATGAAAGCGTTTTGACTGCTATAGGAAAGGTGCCAAGGCATTTCTTTTTTGACCCAATCTTTGACCAGCATGCCTACGAAGACAAAGCTTTTCCAATCGGTGAAGGGCAAACAATCTCTCAGCCCTATACAGTTGCTATCCAAAGTGAATTACTAGAAATAAAAGCTGGGGATAAAATATTAGAAGTGGGCACAGGTTCAGGATATCAGGCGTGCGTTCTGGCTGAAATGGGTGCCGAAGTACACACAATAGAATATATCCTGAAACTTCATAAAAAAAGCAAGAAAATGTTAATCAAGATGGGTTATCCCTTGCATTTTTATCATGGAGATGGTTCCAATGGACTTAAAGAAATGGCACCATATGATGGAATTATTGTCACAGCTGGCGCCCCAAGCATTCCGAATGAATTAATTCGTCAGTTAAAAATTGGCGGAAGACTAATAATTCCGGTAGGAGAAGGGAAATTGCAAACAATGATCAAGTTGGTAAAAGTATCAGAATCAAAAGTTACAAGGAAAACATATAAACAATTCAGCTTTGTGCCATTACGAGGTGAAAGTGGTGTAAATTAGTTTCATGGCAAGAGAAAAAAAGAGCTGTTCATCCTCTAAGGTTACCATGACAGAAATGGTACTTCCCAATGATACAAACCCATTGGATAACTTAATGGGTGGTAGACTAATGCATTGGATGGATATTGTCTCAGCAATTGCGGCACAACGTCATTCAAATAGTGTTGTTGTAACAGCTTCAGTTGATAACATCTCCTTTTCCAAAGCCATAAAACTGGGTAATGTGGTAACTTTAAATGCCTTTGTTACAAGGGCTTTTAAGACGTCCATGGAAATATATATTGAGGTTACCTCTGAATACATCCCCACTGGCGACAAAATAAGGTCTCACAGTGCCTTCTTCACATTTGTTGCAGTAGACAAAAATGGTTCCCCAATCGAAATTCCTGAATTAGTCCCTGAGACAGATTTTGAAAAAGAGCTCTACGCCGGAGCACTGAGAAGGAGACAGCTGAGACTTATACTGGGTAAACGAATGAAACCGGAAGATGCTAAAGAACTAAAATCACTTTTTGATCATGATTGAATCTGAAAACCTGAAATATTTTATTAACGAAGAGATATTCCTTGTTAAAGAAAGGCAACTTCCTGAAAAACCAGAGAATAAAAATTCAGATACGGAAACAAAAGCTCCAGAGCCAGTGGTTGCGGCTGAGCAGGAAGCAAAATATGATCAGGAATTCCATGATGTGATCGTCTGGACAGGAACCCTGACTACAGAAGATCAGGAGTTGTTAACAAAAATGCTGGGGGCAATCAATCTTGACCCCACTAATATTCACCACATCAAAGAAGACAATCATTTCACAGACCAATTTAATTCACTATTGTATTTTGGAAATGTAACTCAGCTTATTAAGACGCTTAAAAAAGAGATCCCTTTTAACAAGATCGTATCAATTGGTGATAAAAAAATACTTGCCAGCTATGCGCTGAACGAATTACATGGTGACAACCAGAAGAAAATGGTCTTATGGAACAACCTTAAGGCATTATTTATTTCCTAACCAAATATTTCTTTCAATTTGGCTTCTAATGAAGGGCCCCTCAAATTCTTGGCAATGATCTTTCCTTCAGGATCGATTAGATAAGTGGCAGGTATAGCGTTTATGTTATACGTACTTGCTGCTGCTGAATTAAAATATTGCAAGTCTGAAACGTGCTTCCATATTAAACCATCTTGTTTTATGGCCTGAACCCAGGCTTCTTTGGTTCGGTCAAGAGAAACGCCAAGAATCTCAAAATTCTTATCGCTGTACTGATTATACATTCTAACGACATTTGGGTTTTCAGCACGACAAGGTCTGCACCACGCGGCCCAAAAATCAATTAAAACATAATTCCCTTTCAGGCTGCTCAACTTAATAACTTCTCCAGAGGGATTAGGTAGAGCAATCTCTGGGGCCATTGAACCCACAGATAATTTACGTACAGCGTTCATTTGGTTAACCAGTGAAATGGTAGTAGGATGATCTGGTCTTGCTTTTTGTAATTCCTGAGCTACGCTATCATAGAAACTGAAATTCTGTTCCTGATCTAATGTTGTTAATGCATAGAAGGCAGACAAAGAAGGTATCATGTTCCAAATCATTTCCTTACTTTCATTTTGAAAATAAGCATACTTCTCATAATACTCCTCACTAAGACTTTGCAGAACCTCTGTATCTCCAGACATTCTTGCTTGAATGGCTTGTTGATTAATTTCTTGCAATTCTTTTTCCTGAAAACTTAGTGACTCAAGCATATTTGCCAAATAATCTGAATCTTTAGATCCGGTAACCTCTTGAGATCCTCTCGGTTCTGTTCCGTCGACTTGAATAGTTACTTCTTCCTCATCACCATTGATGACCAGGTTTACAACCTGCCTTTTATAAAAATTCAATTGGTAGAATGTCGGTCTTTCTTGAATAATTCTAAATTCGAAAGACCCATCATCCCTAACTTCAACGGTATCTACTACTGCTTTATCTTCATACCGGATAAGGGTAACTAACTCACCATCCATTTTATTTTTTACCGAGCCAGTTACAGGAACGCCAGGTTCTTCATTACATCCACTGAAGATGACTGTGAAAAGAATAATCGATAATAAATATATACTATATTTTTTCATGTGCTTTGTCTAACGTTTCTTTTAATAGCTTGTTTGCGATTTTTGGATCAACTTTACCATTCGTCTTCTTCATGACTTCACCCATAAACATACCAAGAAGACCTTTTTTTCCATTCCTATATGCTTTTACCTTGTCCGGAGATTCCAAAACCACTTCATCAATCGTAGACTGAATCGAATTAGAATCCGACTCCAAACCGATATTTAGGTGACCAATGGCTTCTTCTATACTTTCATTTGAATTTGCCATTAAATGTGGAAACAGTTGCTGGCTAGCAGCAGAGAAGCTGATTTTCCCTTCATCAATTAAAGTAATTACTTCTGCAATCTGCTGATATGACAATGGGAATTCATCAAGAGAAATTCCTTTTTCTTTTACAAAAGATTTGATTGGTCCCATAAACCAATTTGCAGCAGATTTATAGCTGTTCGTATGTTTACAGATTTCTTTGAAATAAAGCGCAAATTCTTTTTGACTGGTTAGCTGGGAGGCATCTTCAGGTCCAAGTCCATATTTGCTTTCCAGTTCAATCCTCAAATCATTAGGCAATACTGAAATCCTACTTTTTATTTCTGCCAACCATTCATCACTGATTTCAAGAGGACTTAAATCAGGTTCGGGAAAATATCTATAGTCATTGAGTTCTTCTTTCGTGCGCATCCCTGAGGTTGTTCCCGATGACACATCATAGGTCCTTGTTTCTGATAGAATAGCGGATCCCTCCTCCAATAACTGAATCTGCCTCTCAACTTCATGATCTATTGCTTTTGAGACATTTTTAATAGAATTCATGTTCTTTACCTCTACCTTTTTCCCAAGTTCCTTCGCATCTTTCAACATCACAGAAACATTGGCATCACATCTAAGAGACCCCTCCTCCATATTTCCATCACAAATGTGAAGGTATCTGACGATCTTTCTGATCTCAGTAAGAAAAGTACTTGCCGCCTTAGAGGAATGAATACATGGCTCCGTTACAATCTCAATGAGAGGAACTCCTGCCCTATTCAAATCCACCAATGAATCTTTTTCTCCAGCCAGGTGAATCAATTTGCCTGCATCCTCTTCCAGATGTATCCTATTAATCAGGACCTTTACCAATTCCCCATTTTTCATTTCGACATCCAATACACCATTGGTACAAATAGGAGTCTTGTCCTGAGTAATCTGATATCCTTTAGGGAGGTCGGGATAGAAGTAGTTTTTTCGATCAAAAAAACCGAACCTGGTGATTGCACAATCTGTCGCAATCCCCATCATTATGGCATATTCAACTGCCTTTTTGTTGAGAAGAGGCATTACTCCAGGATGCCCTAAAGAAATCACATGAATATTGGTATTCGGCTCACTGCCGAATGCATTAGGGTCAGGTGAGAAAATCTTACTTTCGGTAGCTAATTGGGCATGTACTTCCAGTCCAATTACTACTGTGTATTTATTTCTAATCTCAGCTGCAATCATTTACAATTGTATTTTTGCTTTTTCTAATAAATATGCTTTGGCTACTTCGAGTCCCTTTTCAATTCCTGAAGATTCCTTACCCCCGGCTGTCGCATAAAATGGCTGACCTCCTCCTCCTCCTTTTATCTCCTTAGCCATCGACCTAACCAATTCAGAAGCATTGAGCAAATGCTTTTCAAGAACTGAATCGGCAAACATAACACTCAACAATGGCTTATCATCAATATCAGCAGCGAGAATTATAACAAGGTCATCAATCTCCTTCTTAAGTTCAAATGAAAGTTGTTTCAATAGATCTCCAGATGGCAGGGTCACTTTTCCTAAAATGACGTTCAAACCATCAACTGCTATAACTTTGGATTTCAAATCTTCTTTGACTGATTTTGACTTTTCAAGATTAATTTCTTCAATGGTTTTTTGGAGTTGTATTTTTTCTTCCATCAATGAGTCAATAGACTTAACTATGTCTTTGGGATTTTTGAGCAATACACGAATTTCATCCAGAAGTCCTTTTTCTTCCTCCATGTAATTCCTTGCTGTATCACCAGTAAAAGCCTCAATTCTCCTAACACCCGCTGCAACTGAGGATTCAGTAAATATTTTAAGTAGACCAATTGATCCAGTAGCTTTAACATGAGTACCTCCACAAAGCTCCACTGAAAAGTCTTTATCAAAAGTGATTACTCTCACATGATCTCCGTATTTTTCTCCAAATAAAGCCATGGCACCCATTGCTTTTGCTTCTTCAATAGGGATACTTCTTTTTTCATCTAATTTTATGTTCTCCAGAATCTTTTGATTCACTATTCTTTCAACATTTTTGATCTCATCATCAGTCATTTTTGAAAAATGTGAGAAATCGAACCTAAGCAATTCCTGATTGACTAAGGAACCTCTTTGCTGTACATGGTCCCCAAGTACCTCTCTCAATGCAGCATGAAGTAAATGAGTAGCCGAGTGGTTTCTTTCAGTTGCTACTCTTTTTGAAAGATCTACTTTAGCTTTAAACTGTGGCTTTAGGTCTCCAGGAAGTTTTTTAGTGTAGTGAAGTATAAGGTCATTCTCTTTCTTGGTGTCAAATACAAAGACCTTCTCATTATTCACAGTTAATACACCGCTATCCCCTACCTGACCTCCACTCTCCGCATAAAATGGCGTCTGATCTAATACTAACTGATATAATACGGCGTCTTTCCGCTTAACTTCTCGATATCTAAGTATTTTGGAGACTACCTCCTCCTGATCGTAACCCAGAAAATTAGAATGAAACTTCTCATCGTGCACAATTACCCAGTCTTCCAGCGATTGTTGGGCAGCAGATTTTGATCTGGTCTTTTGATGCGCCATCTCCTTCTCAAAACCTAGTTCATCTACCGTTAGTCCATTTTCTCTCGCGATCAATGAAGTAAGATCTAATGGAAAACCATAGGTGTCATAAAGCTCAAAGGCAGTTTTCCCGTCAATCTTATTGTCAGATTGAGCTTGTAAGTTTTCAATTCTTTTTAAGCCTTTCTCCAGGGTTCTTAAAAAAGCTGTCTCTTCTTCTTTAATCACTTTAGTCACAAAATCCTCCTGAGCCTTCAACTCAGGAAATACACTTTTATAGGTATCTGCAAGTATGCTTACCAACTCGAACAAAAATGGGCTGTCAAATTTCAAAAATGTATAGCCATATCTTACTGCACGTCTTAATATTCTTCTTATCACATAACCCGCCTTCATGTTGGAAGGTAATTGGCCATCAGCAATGGTGAATGAAACAGCTCTTATATGGTCTGATATTACCCTCAAGGCAATATCAATTTTCTCATCATCCCCATAGGTAACACCTGCTTTTTTGGCAATCCATTGAATTAATGGTTGAAATACATCCGTGTCATAGTTTGAGGTTTTCCCCTGAACAACCATCGCCAAGCGCTCAAAACCCATTCCTGTATCTACATGTTTCTGCGGCAGAGATTTCAGTTTACCATCGGACATCCGGTTAAATTGAATAAATACCAGGTTCCATATTTCAATAACGAGTGGGTGATCTTTATTTACAAGTTCCCTTCCTGAAACCTTTTCAATATCCTTCAAGGGTCTCAGATCAATGTGAATCTCAGAACATGGGCCACAAGGGCCTGTCTCGCCCATCTCCCAGAAATTGTCTTTTTTATCTCCATTAAGAATTTGGTCGTCCGGCAAAAACTGCTGCCATAATTTCCTGGCCTCATTGTCAGCCTCCAAATGATCTTCGGTATCACCCTCAAAAACTGTAGCGTACATTCTACTTTTATCCAGGCTAAATACTTCCGTCAATAATTCCCACGCCCATTCAATAGCTTCCTTCTTAAAATATCCATACTTCGTATCGCCTTCAACGCCAAATGACCAATTGCCCAACATTTCAAACATGGTATGGTGGTAGGTGTCTAAACCGACTTCCTCCAAATCATTGTGTTTTCCTGAAACACGTAAACATTTCTGGGTATCTGTAACCCTGATATCTGAAGGAATACTATTCCCTAAAAAATTGTCTTTAAACTGATTCATCCCTGCATTGGTAAACATCAATGTAGGGTCATTTTGAACCACGATTGGAGCGGAGGGAACTATTTGATGACCTTTGGAATTAAAGAATTTTAAAAATTCCTCTCGTATTGTTTGAGAATTCATGTAACTGACTGATAGTTAACTTGTTAACTAATATTATTTGTTTTTAAATCAATAAAAAGCGAAATTTGCGCATCAACTGGATTTGATCCATTTAAACCGCGTTGAAGGCAAAACTAGTTGAAAATACAATAACTCTATTCTATGGCTAGAATTAAGTACTATTACGATACTGAATCCTGCAGATACGAGCGAATCAGAGTTTCAGTTTGGGATATAATCTGGAATGCATTGGGCTTCTTCACCCTTGCACTCATTTTAGCAGGAGGAATTGTTCTAGTGTATACATTATATTTCGAATCTCCTGAAGAGGCTTTACTGAGAAAAGAAAATGAGGAGCTCCAATTACATTACGAGCTACTTGCAAAAGAGGTCATCGATATCAATGAAATGACTGCATCCCTTCAGGAAAGAGATGATAACATCTATCGAACCATTTTTGGTGTTGATCCCATACCTGATGAAATTAGAAATGCAGGGTTTGGAGGCTCAAATCGCTACAAAGACCTGATTGACCAAGGCCTTGAGCAAGAAGGTATTATCCTTGATAATTACAAGAAGATAGATCAGCTGAAGAAGAGAATGTATGTGCAGACAAAATCTTATGATGAGTTATTTGATATGGCCAGAAACAAAGAACTCGAATTAGCTTCACTACCTGCCATTCAACCTGTATCAAATGAAGACCTTAAAAGACTTACCAGTGGTTTTGGTTATCGTATTGATCCAATTCTTAAAGTTAGAAAACCTCATTATGGTGTTGATTTTGCCATAGACAAAGGTACCCCAGTATATGCTACGGGGAACGGTAAAATTAAGTTTACCAGATCAAGCCCCACTGGCTATGGAAATCAACTAGAAATTGATCATGGTTTTGGTTACACGACTAAATACGCACATTTAAGTGAGTTTGTCGTCAAAAAAGGCGAGCGTATTAAAAGGGGTGACTTGATTGCATACTCTGGAAATTCAGGTAAGTCTACTGCACCTCACTTACACTACGAAGTACATATCAATAATATCCCTACCAATCCGGTTCATTATTTTTATGAAGATCTTACCCCTGATGAATATGAAGAAGTCTTAAGGTTGGCTTCCATAGAAAACCAGGCGCTGGGGTCTTATGGAGATTAAAATGAACAACCACTCTCGGGATATTTAATATCCATTTAGCGTCGCAGGCTTATTTGTCAATAACTTGTGGAAAAGTTGGTGCCTCCCTGAATTTCTTTTCTCCTAATTTTGGCCTCTGTGAAAAATCAAGGGCACCAAAATCTTTTTCTATTATTCTTCCTGACGCTACTACTACTAAGTGCCTGTAAGGTTTCTAAAAAAGTCAGTATCCAAAATAACCAAGCCTCTGTAGATACGATACAAATCGTAACTGATACAACAACTATTGAGCCTATAAAAACTTACATTACTCAGAAAGGTGATACGCTTGAAACGCTTGGAGAGGAAGTTAATATCAACATTGAAAGGTTGCTTCCTGACAGTGTTACACTGATGGCTGTTGGAGATATCATGATGGGAACAAATTATCCGAACCCTTCTTATTTACCATCAGGTTCTGGCTCCTACTTATGGGATAAAGTTCGTGCAATTCTGGCTTCTGCTGACATCACTTTTGGTAACCTGGAGGGTACAATACTTGATGGTGAAGGTGACCCGAAAGAATGTAAAAACCCAAAGGCATGCTATCTATTCAGAATGCCATCATACTTATCTCAAAACCTATTAGACTGCGGTTTTGACTTGATAAGTGTAGCTAATAATCATGCCAATGATTTTGGTTCAGTAGGAAGGGTTAGTACACAAAACTTACTAGACTCATTAGGGATAGGTAAAGCTGGAAGTATTGAGAGTCCCTATACTATTCATAAGATAAATGGAATGTATATAGGCTTCGTAGCCTTTGCTCCAAATAAAGGTACCCAATTACTCCACAATCAGGAAAGAGCCATTGAAATTGTAAAAGAATTAGACTCATTGGCTGATATGGTAGTAGTTTCTGTTCATGGAGGAGCTGAAGGTGTTGATAATCAACATATTACGAGAGAAAGGGAGTTTTACTATGGAGAAGACAGAGGTAACATGTACCAGTTTTCTCACCTACTCATTGAAAATGGGGCTGATGTGATTCTTGGACATGGCCCACATGTTCCTAGAGCAATTGAAATCTATAAAAACAGAATAATTGCCTATTCACTTGGGAACTTCCTCACCTATGGTCGTTTTAATTTACGGGGAGCAGCCGGCCTGGCACCCATTTTGCAATTGAACCTCACAGTAGATGGAACATTTCTTTCCGGACAAATTCACTCATATAAACAATCATATACCAATGGCCCCCTAAATGATCCAAATGGTGTAGTCGCATCCACTATTAAGAAATTATCTGAAGAAGATTTCCCCGAAAACAAAATAATCATTGAAGATGATGGAAGAATTTTTTATCTTCAAAACTGAAATCACTGACCGTGCCCTATAAAGAAAAGGAAATACAAAAAAAGTACTACACCATTGGTGAAGTAGCTGATGAATTAAAAGTTGCCACCTCCCTTATCCGGTTTTGGGAGGGGGAGTTTGACATCATCAAACCTAAAAAGAATAGGAAAGGTAATCGTCAGTTTACCAGTGAGGATATCAAGAATGTAAAGCTTATCTACTATCTCGTAAAAGAAAAGGGATATACCCTACAAGGAGCTCGTGATTTTATTGATTCAGATATAGATGGTGCAATCAATCGGGTAGATATGATTGAGTCGCTTAAAAAAGTCAGGAATTTTTTAGAAAAGCTAAGAAAAGAGCTCCAATAAACCATGGATGAGAAGGTCTATCAGGTGGCCCTGGAATTAATACCGGGCATAGGAGATGTTACAGCCCGACAGTTAATTAGTTATACCGGTTCTGCGTCTGCTGTTTTCACCTCTGACCATAAGGCCTTGCTAAAAACGCCAGGCGTCGGACCTGGATTTGCTTCAACCATTTCGTCTTCGAAGGTGTTTTTAAAGGCTAAAAAAATCATTGATGATTGTGAGCAATTAAACATCCAAATCATCCATTATACAGACAGCTCATACCCCTCCCGCCTAAAGGAGGTTTCAGACGCACCAAATGTAATCTATGTAAAAGGCTCTGCAAATTTGAATGGTAATAGAATGGTGGCCATCGTTGGAACAAGAAACGCTACGGAATACGGGAAAACAACTACAAAAGATATTATTGAGGATATGGTGGCTATTCATCCTGTTGTCGTCAGTGGGCTTGCTTATGGGATTGATATTCAAGCACACAAGACGGCCCTATCCAAGAATTTAAAAACATTTGCTGTATTGGCAGGCGGACTGGATAAAATCTATCCCTCCATCCATAAAAAGACAGCTGATGAGATTCTGGAAAAAGGAGCCCTTATCTCAGAAAATCCTCCCGGTGTTCAGGCTGAAGCACATTTTTTTCCTGCCAGAAACCGTATCATTGCGGGAATGTCTGATGCAACAATTGTGGTAGAAGCCGCAAAAAAAGGTGGCGCTTTGATTACTGCCAATATCGCCGACTCCTACAACCGCGTTGTTTTTGCCATTCCTGGTAACCTCAGTAATTCTCTTTCTGTGGGTTGTAATCAATTGATTAGAAGTCAAAAAGCAAACCTTTACAGGGGGCGGGAAGACTTGGACTATCACCTTGGTTGGACAGCTAGCAATGAAGACCTAATGCAGAAAAAAACAGTCGGTAAACTCACCACGCAGGAGCAAATCGTTTATAAACTATTATCCTCTGATAAAGATGGTATTGCAATTGACAAGATATCTAATATAACCCAAATACCGCCAGACCTATTGTCGGCGGTACTTTTGAACCTGGAGTTTCAAGGGTTTATCAAAAGCTTACCTGGCAAGAAATACCAAACAACCTAACTAAACGGGTAAATAATTGGGATGAGAAAAGAGGCTATGATCCAAAATAACAAATTAAGCCATATACCAACTTTAAGGAAATCTCTGAATTTGTATTGTCCTGCACTGTAAACCATGGTATTGGTCTGATATCCAATGGGTGTCATAAAGCTTGCTGAAGCTGCAAGCATCACTGCAACTAAAAAAGGAATAGGGCTCAATTCTAATTTATCAGCTGTAGTAATGGCTATTGGTGCTAAAAGAGCAGCGGTAGCATTGTTTGACATTAATTCTGTTAGTAGAGATGTCATTAAATATAAGCCTGACAATACCGCTACCGGCCCCCAGACATTCAGGTTATTAATGAGCGATTCGGATATCAGGTACGCCAACCCACTTTTTTCCAGCGCCACCCCCAGACTCAAAGAACCCGCTAAAAGGAAGACGATTTTCCATTCGATTGATTGATAAAGTTCCTTCATGTTAATCACACCTGTCAACACCAGAAGTACCCCTCCCAAAACCGTACTGATCACTATTGGCAATACATTAAAGGTTGCCAGTAGAACAACACCAGAAATAATGGATAATACGATTAGAAATTTTCTTTTGCTGAAATCAATGATGCCTTCTTCAGATAAGACGATGAAAGGCGACTGTTGATTCATTTCCTGCTTCTTTAGGTTTTGAACCCTGTGATTTTTGATCTCTGTCAAAATGATATCGCCTGCTTTGAGTTGCACATCATGGAGGTGCTCATGCACCACTTCTTCACGGTGTTGAATAGCCAATGGCACTGCCCGATAGCGTCTCCTGAAATCCATTTCTCGAAGACTTTTCCCCTCAAACTCAGAACCGGAAGTAATAATTAATTCCAGAATACTCGTATCTCCTTTCTGGATTTCATTGTCACTAATACGAATAGCATTGGTATTAAAACCAACTCTTAGGCGATCTTTTAATTCCTTTAACTTTTCAACATTACATCTGATCTTAATGTGATCACCACTTTTCAGAACAAAATCACCGGAAGGTAAGGTATAGCTAGAGCTTTTTCTTCTCACCTCAATCAAATCAATCTCTAATTCCTTAACAATGACAGAATCCATAATTCGCTGCCCGACAAACTCCGAACCTTCAAGCACCTCAATCTCTGTGAGGTAATTCCTCATCATGAATTTCTCTTCCAGATCTTCCTCACTTATCCTATTTGGAAGTAACTTTTTCCCAAAAAGAAATACGTAAAGACTACCCACTACTAGTAATACAAGCCCAATAGGTGCAGATAAAAACATCGGAAATGCTTCCAGCCCATTGTCCTGAGCAATACCACTGACAAGCACATTGGTAGATGTACCTATGATGGTACAAGTTCCTCCAAATATAGAAGCATATGATAGTGGTATCAATAATTTGGAAGGACTAACCCCTGAAATATTAGCCACACTGACCATTACAGGAATGAACATTGCAACGATTGGCGTATTGTTGATGAAGGCTGAAATCAGACCAATAAACAACATCATGGCTAGTATTCCAACATTAAAATTTTTCTTAAACAGGATACCTAATATGGGGCCTATCCTTTGAAGCGCTCCTGTCTTTAAAAGCGCATAACTTAGAACAAACATGAAAGCAACTGTGAGTACTGCAGGGTTACTAAACCCTTTTATTCCTTCAACAGGTGTAATAACTCCTGTTAAGGTTAGCGACAACATGATGAGTATAGCTACTAAATCGATGGATAGCCATTCTGTAGCAAAAAGAATTACTGCTGATACAATAATAATCAGGACAATGATGGCATCAATTCCCATTTTGGCTTATCTGTTTATTTATTCAAAAATGGGGTAAATTATTTATAACCCAGTACAGGAGACATCCACCTTTCTACATCTTCCACCGTCATGCCTTTCCTGATTGCATACTCATCAACCTGATCTTTGTAGATCTTACCTAATCCAAAATATTTTGATTCAGGGTGAGAAAAATAAAAACCACTGACTGCAGCAGCCGGCCACATAGCCATACTCTCCGTTAATTCAATTCCTGTTTTTGCAGTCACTTCCAGTAAGTCAAATAAAATTGGCTTTTCAGTGTGGTCAGGGCATGCAGGATACCCAGGTGCTGGTCTAATGCCCTGATAGACTTCTTTAATGAGACTTTCATTATCCAGGTCTTCTTTTGGGTCATACCCCCAATACACATTCCTTACTTTTTTATGCAAAAGTTCAGCAAAGGCTTCGGCGAGTCTGTCCGCAACCGCTTTGATCATGATAGACATATAATCATCGTGATCCTTTTCATATTGATCTGCCAATTCCTTTGCTCCAAATCCTGTTGACACAGCGAACCCTCCAATATAATCTTTTAACCCTGTCTCTTTAGGGGCAATAAAATCTGAAAGAGAGTTATTCGGAATATCCTTGCCCTTTTTACCTTGTTGCCTAAGAAAATGAAAAGTAGCTAATTCCTTTTTGCGTTCATCGTCTTCAAAAAGAATCACATCATCTCCTAATGCATTTGCAGGAAAAATCCCAAATACCCCATTTGCCTGAAATAATTTTTCTTCAATTACCCTATCTAATAAATCGTTGGCCTCATTGTATAACTTCCTTGCCTCTTTCCCGACTGTAGGGTTATCAAAAATTGTCGGAAATTTACCCTTTAGCATCCAGGTATTAAAAAAGGGGGTCCAGTCAATATACTTTCGAATTTCATTCAATGGAAAATCCTTCAAAAGTTGAGTTCCCAACTGTTTTGGTTTGGGAGGCTCATATGCTTCCCAGTCAATCGCCAACTTATTTTTTCTGGCTTCTGCTATTCCAATGTGTCCTTTTTCATTTCTCTTGTTCTGATGGTTTTCTCTCAAAGCCACATATTCGGTCTTGATCCCTTCAGCATATTCCTTTGAGACTGTGCTTAACAATTTCGAAACTACCCCTACACTCTTGGATGCATCCAACACATGTATTACTGGACCTGAATATTTTGGTTCAATCTTTACAGCTGTGTGAATACGAGAAGTTGTTGCACCACCTATCAATAAAGGAATCTTCATTTTTCTTCTCTCCATCTCGTCTGCGACATGAACCATTTCATCCAGAGAAGGAGTAATAAGCCCACTAAGTCCGATGACATCAGCATTTTCCTTTACTGCCTCCTCCAAAATTCTTTCTGCTGGTACCATTACACCCAAATCAACAATATCATAATTGTTGCAACCAAGCACTACACCTACGATGTTTTTACCAATATCATGCACATCCCCTTTCACCGTAGCCATTAGTATTTTTCCCTTACTGGATTTCTTGCCGGCTTTCTCTGCTTCCAGATAAGGAATCAAGTAAGCAACAGACTTCTTCATTACCCTGGCACTCTTCACGACCTGCGGAAGAAACATCTTGCCAGAGCCAAATAGATCACCCACCACATTCATCCCATCCATAAGAGGACCTTCTATTACGGTAAGCGGACTGTTCAATTTCAATCTTGCCTCTTCCGTATCCTCTTCAATAAAATCGACAATACCATTTACCAGCGCATGAGCCAATCTGGATTCTACTGATTCTTTTCTCCACTTATCATCCTTTACCCTTACTTTTCCTCCTCCTTTTACTTTTTCAGCATAGTCTAATAACCGCTCTGTGGCATCGGACCTTCTATTCAGGATTACATCTTCTACTTTTTCCAGTAACTCTTTAGGTATTTGATTATAGACCTCTATCATCCCCGCATTGACAATACCCATATCCATTCCGGCTTTGATCGCATGGTATAGGAAAGCAGAGTGCATGGCCTCCCTGACTACTTCATTGCCACGAAACGAAAAGGAAACGTTGCTTACTCCTCCACTTACATGAGCTCCGGGTAGATGTTCTTTTATCCATTTTGTAGCTTTAAAAAAATCTACCGCATAGTTATTATGCTCTTCAATTCCTGTAGCAACTGGAAAAATATTTGGATCAAAAATTATGTCCTGGGCAGGAAAACCCACTTTATCCACCAGGATCCTGTAGCATCTTTCGCAGATTTCAATTCTTCGTTCGTATGAATCAGCTTGTCCTTGCTCATCAAATGCCATGATTACCGTAGCAGCACCATAACTTTTGAGCTTTCTGGCTTGCTCAACAAATTTCTCCTCCCCTTCTTTTAAGGAAATAGAATTTACAACTCCTTTACCCTGTATGCACTGTAAAGCTGCTTCTATGATCTCCCATTTGGAAGAGTCTACCATGATAGGAATTCTGCTAATCTCAGGTTCTGATGCGATCAGGTTGAGGTATTTTACCATGGCTGCCTTACCGTCCAGCATCCCCTCATCCATATTAACATCCAGGATTTGTGCTCCATTCCTAACCTGATCCAAAGCTACATCCAATGCTTCTTCATAATTCTCATCCCTGATCAATCGTGCAAATCGACGAGAGCCAGTGACATTTGTTCTTTCTCCAATATTCACAAAATTCGTTTCTTTGGTAATCACCAAAGGTTCCAATCCTGAAAGCATTAATGGAGGAATATTTTTTCCTGATGAACTCATCTTATGAAAAGGTTAATAAATCGAAAAGTCGGAGTATGTAAAAGAAGATAAAGACGATACAACAAGTACTACATCAACACCTGCCAGTTATCATCGACGCCACCATAAGCCCAATCCCGATATTTCTCATCTCCTCCTCTTGCAGACCAATCAGAATCAATGGTCAGCTTGGAACTGATTCCACCGCGAGGATTACAGTTCATGACGATTCTCAAACGATCTGGTTGGTAAATAGCCATTAAGTCTTCATAGAAGATGTTTATCAACCTTTCATAGGACACCGTAATATCCCTCAACTGAAAAACATACTGCTTCAGTGATTTCAATTCAATGATCTTTTTGCCCGGATAAAAAGTCAGGTAGACATTCGCAAAATCCGGTTGTTCTTTTACTCCCAGGAAAGTGAATTCCGGAATCTTTATCTTTATTTCATATGCATCTTTTGAAGGATTAGGAATTGCCTTTAAGGTATCCCTATCTATGGCATCATACAATTTCACTGTCATGACTTAATTTTTGTTTTCTTGGTTTAAAATTCTTTGCGGCCTCTGCAATTTCTCTAATATGGTCAGGCGTTGTTCCACAACAACCACCAATAATATTTAACCATCCATTTTTAAGAAACTCTTCAATTTGTTCTCTCATTTCCTTTGGAGTCTGATCATACTCACCAAATTCATTGGGTAATCCAGCATTTGGATGTGCGCTGGTAGCAAAATCAGATTTATCAGAGATGATTTGTAAATAAGGCCTTAGTTGACTTGCTCCTAAAGCACAATTCAATCCCAAACTTAATAGTGGCATATGAGAAATTGAAATAAGAAATGCTTCTGTGGTCTGACCGGACAACGTTCTTCCTGATGCATCCGTAATGGTTCCCGAAACCATTACCGGAATATCAATATTTCGTTCTTTTTTTATTTCATCAATCCCAAAAAGGGCTGCTTTGGCATTTAGCGTATCAAAAACGGTTTCGACCATTAGCATGTCTACCTCTCCATCCAATAAAGCTTCCGCCTGTTGCTTGTATGCAAGTCTTAGTTGATCAAATGAAACAGCACGATAACCCGGATCATTAACATCGGGAGATAAAGAAGCCGTTCGATTTGTGGGCCCGATTGACCCTACAACGAAACGGGGCTTATCCGGCTCTTTCTGTGTGAATTCATCTGCTACTTCCCTCGCTATTTTTGCAGATTGGTAATTCAGCCTATACACCCACTCTTCTAAGCCATAATCAGCCTGAGCAATGGTGGTTCCAGAAAACGTATTGGTTTCTGCAATGTCAGCACCTGCTTCAAAATATTGTCTGTGTATGTCCTTAATGATATCAGGTCTGGTGATCGAAAGAAGGTCATTATTTCCTTTGAGGGATTTAGGGTGATTTGCCAGTTCCTCATTCCTGAAGTCGTCTTCTTCAAGCTTGTGCCTTTGAATCATGGTACCCATGGCACCATCAAGAACCAGGATTCTTTCAGAAAGTATCTCTTGAATATTTTTCATCCTTCTCTTTTAACCTTTATAACACACTTACAAGAAAAGGATTCACTATGGGTGATAAGATCACTCATCTATCCTGCCTAAAGCAGAAAGGGAATTGGCACCGAAAATCGCTGTAAAACGGCCAGGTTGCCAAGGTGTCACAGGGCCCTGTCCCTCGACCTTTCTTGATAAGTTCCGCAAAGATACATGGCTTTTTCACGAATAAAAATAGTACGGCATGCAGAAAACTAAACCTGATAGCAAAAATTGAATAATTTTGAACCATGATAGCATCTTATACTAGGCTAAGCCTTCTTTTAGTAATACTTAACCTACTCACTCATTCGATATATGCACAAATCAATCATGATCAGGTAAAAAGTTTCGCCAAATCCTATGCATCAGATCATGGGATACTAGAAAGTGAGGTATTGGAAATGCTAAGCCATGCAACTTATCAGCCCTCTATCGTAGAAAAAATGGATCGGCCTGCTGAAAAAAAGCTTTACTGGGATCAGTATCGAAATATTTTCTTGAAAGACGAAAGAATTGAAGCAGGTGTAAAATTCATGTCGGAATATCAGGATGTCTTGTCTCAGGTTAGCCAATCCTCAGGGGTTCCCACAGAGGTTATTGCTTCTATTATTGGCGTCGAAACATACTTCGGCAGGCTCAAAGGTTCATATAAAGTGCTTGATGCCTTGTATACCCTCGCCTTTGCTTACCCCCGTCGTGGCAAATACTTTCAGTCTGAACTGGCTGAATTTATTGATTTAACAAAAAAAGAAAACCTGGATATTTACACAGTTAAAGGGTCTTATGCTGGTGCCATGGGTTACAGCCAATTTATGCCAAGTAGTTACAGAGCATATGCAGTTAGCTATGATGAAGGAACCAGAGACCTCCTGACTTCTGCAGAAGATGCTATTGCAAGTGTTGCCAATTACCTCAAAGTACACAGGTGGCGAACCGGGCTGCCCATTGCTTCCAAGGCTATTGTATCTACTAATGCCAATCCAATTGAAACGACTTCACCCAAAGTAAATAACAACGTGGGTTACTTTGTGAGGCAAGGTTATAAACCTTCAGATAACTGGCACCCTGAAACCAAAGTTGCTTTAATGAGGTTTGAATCAGAAAATAAAAATGAGTATTGGTTTGGAGCAGACAACTTTTACGTGATAACCCGTTATAACCACAGTCCTTATTACGCCCTTGCGGTATTCCAGCTGGCAAAGGAAATTAAGTCCGCCGCGCCTTAATCAAAAACTTCCTTAAGTGCTCTTAATGACGTTCGTAGGGTGGAACCTAATAATGGATCTGAATAATCTCTTCCAATCTTAGGCCCTCCAATTTCCAGGTAACCAATAACTTCCTCAACAGGCCAGCTAGCAGTTGATGTTTCACAAATTTCCTTGATCTCTTTGAGATCTACGATACCAGATTCAACCTCTTTGGGTGAAAAACCGAAGGTACTACCGAAGATCTTATCGGTGTTTTTAAAGTGAAACTCCGACATCATAGGTATACCATGCTTGAATAATTCAATGTTGCTATATACCACCTGTTGATTCTTATCAGCTAACCCATGAGAAATGTCACCACACAGCCAGACGGGAACAGTACTTTCTGGATTCTTTTGGTGATGTTCATTTAATACCCCTATCATATAATCCATCTCATCTGGAGTAGTAGGTGGCTCAGCAAGACTGGACATGGGTTCAATATTAAATGCTTTCAGTCCTTTTTCTTTGGCATAAAATTGAAGCTCCTTCATGTGCTTTAAATACACCTCAATACCCTGAGCTTTTTTATCAAATTGATCCCTGTATACTGCGCCTGGATTGGTGCCTGCATAATCCAATCCAAGAATCCCGGCAATGTGGATATACTTTTCATACATTTTTCTGGAAGCCTTTTCCATAGAAGTATCACCATAAAAAAATCCACCAAACTCCCGATAAGCAGAAAACATACTTTTTATCCTAAGTCCTCTTTTATCCGCTTTTTCTCGTAACTGAATAAAATAATCATCCTCATCCATGTGAAACATTTCAAAGAATGCTCCAAGCTGAATAAAACTGACCTCTTCTTCAACCAATAAATCAAAAAGCCAATCGAAACTATATCTTGTAACAATTGGGTCAGACTTTATACCAATTTTAACTAAACCCATAAATACATAATCAGGATTTGATCATTTCAAAAATGACCTTATTATGAAACTGTTTTTTATCTACTATGCTTTGGAAGATTTCCGGACCTTGATCCAGAGAAACAATATCTGTGATTAATGGCTCCACTACAAGTTCTTTATCCATGTATTTTAATACGGTTGACCAATCATCAGACCCTTTGGGAAAAATCTTACTGTTCCATGTTCCATAAATATTGAGCTCTCTTCTTAAGATGGTACTAAAAGCTTTTTCACCAATCTTAAATTCACCCGTGATATTACCCATGAAAACTACTTCTCCAGCTATTGAAGCAACATCAAGAGCCTGTAAAAAGGTTTGAGGTAAACCACAGGCTTCAATAACTCTTGCTGCACCTTCCCCATTTGTTAGGTTAAGGATGGCTTCAACTGGATTCTGGTTGGTGCTGTTAATAACCTGAAATCCCATGTCACTAGCTATCTTCAATTTATGGTCATCAACATCTGTGACGATGACCTGAGCACAACCATGGATTCTCAACCACTGGGCGCACATGTTACCAATCGGTCCGCCACCAATCACAACCCCTGTATCACCAGCAGTAATACTCATTCTCCTAACCCCATGCAAGGCAACTGCTGCTGGCTCAGTCATTGAAGCATGTCTGGTTTTTACATGACCTGGTATCTTAAAAAGATTTACTTCCGGAATCCTTAAGTATTCACTGAAGGCACCATCTCTCCTCGAGCCGAAATAGTCATACTCCTTCAGCTGTGCCCAGTCACCTGTTTGATAAGCTTTTTCTTTTTTATTAGTGGGAATCAAAGGAAAGACTGCAACACGATCTCCTTCCTCAAAACTACTACCCACTTTATGCTCTGCCACCAGACCACTGAACTCATGACCCATGACTAACGGATAATGATAGGCTTTGCTTCCAAAACCTCTGGGTATATCTGAACCACAAATCCCGCAGGCAGCAATCTTAATTAAGATACTATCTGCTGTAGGACCCTCAACAATTGGATGGTTATTAGCTACCTTCAATTGTTTATTTCCCTCTAGCACGAGTGCTTTCATAATGAGCTCAGTTTGATTGAATATGATTACTTAATCAAAATTAATCATATAATCACCTAAAACAATCTCATTTTAATTATTTTTGGTACTAAATAATCAAAATTAATCATGGGTAAGAGAAAGACAATGTATTCACCTTCAATGATGTGTGCCGATTTCTTATCATTAAAAGATGAGTTGGATGTTTTAATCAAGTGTCAGGTGGAGATGCTCCACATTGACATCATGGATGGTCAGTACGTTCCCAACTTCACACTGGGACCAGACATGGCCAAGCAAATGTATGCGTATGCTAAAATACCATTGGACTATCATTTAATGATTGAAAATATTGATCGGTCAATCCCCTTATTCACTGATATTCCAGGCACTACGATTACTTTCCACCCTGAAACTTCTCGTCATCCAGTAAGGACTATACAAGCTATCAGAAATGCCAATTGTAAACCATCAATTGCCATAGATCCCGGTATGACACTTGACTCAGTTAAGTATTTACTTCCTTTAGTAGATATGGCATGTGTGATGACCGTAAATCCTGGTTACTCCGGACAAAAACTAATTCCGTTTTGTATCGACAAGATGGCTGAGCTGAATAAATGGAAAAATGACCATCATGCTGAGCTACTGATCGAGGTGGATGGTAACGTAAGCTGGGAAAATATCCCTCCCATGATCATGGCAGGTGCTGACATCCTTGTACTGGGTACTTCCTCTGTTTTTAACAAAGTGCAAACAAGAGAAGAGGCATATGCAAAACTAGAAACAATCGTTAAGTCATGAAGAATAATATTTATAAACTTGATAAACCCAATGGGGATTTTATTCTTACTGAAGAAGAAATTGGAAATCCTGGTCCGGGTGAGATTTTACTTAAAACCAGAAGAACTTCCGTATGCCAAAGTGATGTAGTTATTTATAAACACGGCTTACCCAGAATTAAGGAATGGCCAGCGATCATATTACATGAAGTATGTTGTGAAGTGGAAGAGGTTGGTGAAGGCGTCACGAAATTTAACAAGGGGGACCTTGTTGGACTTGGATGTGACATTCCATGTGGTGATGTCAACTGTATTTACTGTGGTCGAAATGGCACCGGGGATTGGACAAGCTGCCCAAACACCATCGCCACGGGACACGAATTTCCTGGTTTTGCCAGATCTCATGCTATTTTACCTGACTGGTTTGTTGAACTTGGTCCAATAAAGAAATTTGATTCCAATAGCAATCCTGACCATATCTGTCAATTAGAGCCACTTGCATGCACACTTGAAGGTATGAGTCGTGTAAACAGATGCATTGAAGATCGGATAGTTGTATTGATTGGTGCTGGCTCGCAAAGCACATATGCACTTCAATGTGCCCAGGCGATGGGTGCCAGAAAGATCATTGTAATCAATCGTGGAAAAGAACGATTGGATCGGGTAATGCGGGATTTTGGAAATAAACAAACAGTCGGAATCCGATGGGATGATCAGATCATTGAAAATGTGCTTAGAGAATGCAAACCATTCAACGAGCCTCATTTCATCATGATGAATGTGCCACATCAATCCGGATATGAGCTTGCGGTTAAGTTAGTAGGTTATAATACCGTCCTGGATGCTCATGCAGGAGTAAAAGGAGCTGATGGGAAACCTAAAATTATTCATGAGCTGGATCTGAATAATGACGTTCACTATAAGCTCCAATGTTATCAGGCTACACATGGTAGTTCAATGCATGGAATTAATCTCGCATATGAGATGCTTAATCAACAACAACTTCCATTAATTGATCAAATGACCAATGATTCAGAAAAATTCCCACACACCAAAATCAAAGAAGCCATTCATCGGGCCGCAGATTCAGACAGTTTGAAAGTAATTATCAATTGGGATTAACTCCACATGAGTCAGAGAAGTAGGATTAAAGCCATTGTTCATCTGCTACAACAAAAATCAGAGCTGACTGTAGATGAAGCCTGCAAACTCTTTGATGCCTCGCCAGCTACGGTAAGGAGAGATTTTAATTTACTTACAGCCAATGGAGAAGTAGAAAAAACCTGGGGTGGTATTGCAAGACTCAGTGATCACAAGAGTGACATGCAGCCTTTGCGGTTTAGACAAACACAAAATATTCAGGAGAAAAAAGCCATTGCAAAGAAAGCAGCCTCGTTGGTTCAGGAAGGTGATGTAATTCTTATTGATGGTGGCACGACCACACTTGAAATGGCACTACTTATCGCCAATCTTAAAATTCGGATTATTACAAACTCCCTTTTGATTGCACATGAAATTCAACATAAAAGAGCTGGCTGGAAAGGTGCTGAAATATTTCTAACTGGTGGTTTTCTATATCCTGATTCAGGACTTATCGTAGGCCCTGAAGCAAATAAAAACATCATGCAATATCATGCAGATTATGCCTTTCTCTCTGCTGGAGGCATTGAAGAAAAAATCATCACAAATTCAAATCAACTGGTAGTGGAAACCGAAAGGACCATGATGCAGCAAAGTGATCAGGTGATTATCCTGGCAGATAAAAGCAAAATCGGCTCCAGAAACATGGTGAAACTGTGTGACCCTGAAGAGGTTGATATACTCATTACCAATGTACAAGTAGATAATCCCATCTTATCTACGTTGAAAAAATCTGGGATTAATATACTACAGGTATAGCTTAGGAAATTACAAAATATCCTCATTTTCTATCAATCATTTATGAAAAATGAGGATTTCATCTTATCTTAAGGGGTCAATCATAAAACCCAGTTATTCATGGCATCATTTGAGTTACAAGTAAATGGAAAAAAACATCAGGTTGAAGCTGAATCTGATACCCCCCTCCTTTGGATTCTAAGGGATCATCTGGATCTACCCGGAACCAAATATGGATGTGGTATTTCACAATGCGGAGCATGTACCATTCACTTAAATGGAGTAGCAATCAGGTCCTGTTCAACCACTGTATCCTCTGCAGTTGGTGCTTCAATCACTACAATTGAAGGCTTGTCAGAAGTTGGTGACAGCCCGGTTCAGCTTGCATGGAAGGAGCATGATGTACCACAATGTGGCTATTGTCAGTCAGGCCAGATTATGTCTGCCACCGCATTATTAAACCGAAATAAGCGACCTTCTGATGAAGAAATTGAAGGAGCTATGAACGGAAACATCTGTCGTTGTGGGACATATGTAAGGATTAAAGCTGCTATCAAAACAGCTGCTTCAAAAATGAATCAATAAAAAATTAGCGAACCATCTTATGACACTTATCAAAACAAAACATAACAGAAGATCATTTCTGAAAGCGTCGACCGCAGCAGGCGGAGGGTTAATGCTAGGCTTTAGTTGGCTGGCTTCCTGTAGTCCCGCCACAGAAAAACTTATTTCGATGCCAGATTCCTGGTTCGACATCAATGCTTTTATCAAAGTAGGTGAAAATGGAGTCGTGACGATCTTCTCTCCCAACCCGGAAGTAGGGCAAAATGTAAAAACCTCCATGCCAATGATTGTGGCTGAGGAATTAGATGTGGATTGGAAATACGTCGTGGTAGAACAAGCTCCATTAAACACCGTAGATTTCGATCGTCAGGTTGCTGGTGGAAGTAACTCCATCCGTTCCAGTTGGGATGCTTTGAGAATGGCTGGTGCAACTGCCAGAAGAATGCTTATGGAGGCAGCGGCCAAGAAATGGGAAGTTTCGCTCTCCGAGTTATCTACTGAAAAAGGAATGATTAAGCATTCCTCGGGAAAAAGCATGGGATATGGGGAAGTAGCTTCTGCGGCAGGTAGCATAGAAGTCCCATCAGAAGTGGAACTCAAAGACCCTAAAGATTTTAAAATAATAGGGACACCAACTGGCAATGTTGACATCAATGATATCATTACGGGCAAGCCACTTTATGGACTTGACTATAAGGAAGAAGGTATGCTGATCGCTATGCTGGTTCATGCACCTGCATTTGGCATGACTCTCAAAGGTTTTGAAGCTGAGTCTGCTAAAAGTATGCCGGGAATTGTAGATGTCATTTCTGTAATTACAAGTCCTGACAATGAGAAAATATCAAACAGAAACGCTTTTCAGGAAATAGTCGCTGTGGTGGGTAAAACTACCTGGCAAGTAATGAAAGCAAAAAAAGCATTGTCTATAGAATGGGAATGGTCCGAAACACCTGAGAGTAGTTATGACCACGAAAAATTGATGGCTAATTCTCTGAGAAAAGAGGTTGAACCAGCAAGAAAAGATGGAAATCCAGAGCTGGCATTCAAAAATGCTGCTAAAGTGATTGAAAGAACATATACTGCTCCATTTCTGGCTCACAATACCATGGAGCCTATGAACTTCTTTGCAAAGGTTACTGCAGACAAGGCTGAATTAACAGGGCCTATTCAAACACCTGAAAGACTACGCGGTGATACGGCTAAACTCCTGGGACTACCAGAGGACAAGGTTACCGTAATGATGACACGTATTGGCGGTGGATTTGGCCGTCGATTGTATGGAAATTTTGGGCTTGAAGCAGCAGCCATCTCTAAAAAGATGAATGCGCCTATCAAGCTGGTCTACACCCGGGAGGATGATATGACTCAAGGTCTGTATAGGCCAGCCTACAGCGTTAAATACAGAGCAGCTCTAGATAACGATAATAACTTAATAGGCTTTCATGTGAAAGGTACTGGTATTCACGGAAGTGCTGTTTATGCAAATAGATTTCCAGCAGGTGCAGTAGAAAACTACCTGGCTGAAAGTGATGGTGTTGAATCGAACGTCACTACTGGAGCATGGAGAGCACCAAGATCTAACTTTATCGCTGGTGTAGAGCAGGCGTTCTTAGATGAGGTAGCTGAAGAATCAGGTATGGATCCTATCGATTTCAGATTAAAATTATTTGAGCGAAGCATTAACGACCCAATTGGTGAGAAAAATGATTACGAGCCGGAGAGATATGCTGGTGTTCTTAAACTAGTAAAAGAGAAATCAGGATGGGACAAAGAAGCACCGGGCGTTTTCCGAGGTGTATCGGCCTATTTCTGCCATAATTCTTACGTCGCACAAGTTGTTGACCTCATCAAAGAAAATGGCACACCAAAGGTTAAAAAAGTATGGTGTGCAGTAGATTGTGGGATAGTTGTAAATCCTGAAGGGGCGAAAAACCAAATTGAAGGCTCTATAGTCGACGGTATCGGGCATGGTATGTTTAGTAGTCTGACATTTAAAGAAGGGTCTACTGAACAACAAAATTTTGATAAGTATCGCTTGATCAGACATGCTGAAGCGCCGGATGAAATAGAAACTTTCTTTGTTGAAAATAATATTCACCCGACCGGCTTAGGTGAGCCCGCACTTCCTCCTGTGATAGGAGCCTTAGCTAATGCACTTTACAAGGCAAATGGAAAAAGGGTGTATTCTCAACCATTTGCTCAGAAAGACATCGTATTAGGATAGCAGATGATAGGTCCATATAGACCTTCTTTTTGCTTTTTTCTATTTACCCTTCTAATTCCTTTCCTCTTTAGTTGTAAAAAAGAGGAAAGGAAAATTCTGCAGCCTGTCTTGTTGGAAGTAGAAAACCTAAATGAGATCATGCCCATTACCGACTCATTGGTCAAGCCGGCTTTGTACCACAACATTGGAGGCTTCGATACGCTGAGTATCGCACAAAATAAAGAAAAATTTATCGCTGTCATTCTTCCTGCTATTTTGGTTGTGAAACACAGAATCAACCAAGAATTAAATAAAATAAATGACTTGATGTCAAAGGTAGAATGGGACGTCGAAGACAGCATATATTACCAGTCACAACTAAAACGCTTTAATGCAAATGATGATGCTGATCTTAAAATAAGAATGGAGACGCATCCCACCAGTATTGTGTTGGCCCAGGCCGTGGTAGAGAGCGGATGGGGAACTTCCAGGTTTTTTAGTGAGGCCAATAATCTATTTGGTATCTGGTCATACAATGAGGATTTACCAAGAATAGCAGCGAATTCAAAGAAGAAGTCTGTGTACTTGAGAAAATACAAAGACCTGTCAGGTTCTGTAATGGATTATTTTGAGACCATTGCCAGAGCCCGCGCTTACAGATCATTCAGAATTATGAGAAGCAAATCCAAAGATGTTGATGATCTCCTCCCTTTACTAAAAAGTTACTCTTCCAGAGGGTCTGAGTATGTGGAACAATTAAGAAAGATCATATCTCAGAATAAATTCAGAAAGTACGATCACCACCAATTAGACCCTGCATATTTTGTTGAGCCATGAGCAACCTAAACATTTTGTTAATATGCGTATGCTTGTTTTTAAGATGCACGGCATCAAGCCCTAAAGAGGCAACAGAAGAGAAAAAACAGAAATTAGCCTTACTATCTAACCCAAATAAAAAAATCACGAGTTTTATTTATCACCGTTTTGGAGATGATCGCTATCCATCAACCAACATAAGCATTGCTAAATTCAAGGCTCAGCTTAATTACTTTAAAGAAGAAAATTTTCTCATTTTAAATTTCAGTGATGCTATAGCATATCTGCATGATGACCGTCCGACTCAAAAAGTTGCTATCATAACGATTGATGATGGATTCAAAAGCTTTTATGAAAACGGTTTACCCTTATTAGAGGCATTTGGATTTCCAGCTACCCTGTTCATCAATACTGAAACCGTGGGAGGCGCTAGTTATATGACCTGGGAAGAACTGAAGGACGCACAGGCCAGAGGGATTGAAATAGGAAATCACACCCACTCACATGCCTACTTCCTTAACCTACCTATTGAATCCCGATATGATTTATTCAGATCAGAAATACGGGAATGTCAAGACCTCGTCACAGCACATCTTGGTGTTAGCCCGAGGGTTTTTGCCTACCCGTATGGCGAATTTGACCAGAGAATGAAAAACATTGTAGCGGAATTTGGCTTCATCGCAGCAGCAGCACAAAATTCTGGAGTAATCTATTCTGGTTCCGACCTAATGGCATGCCCCAGATTTCCTATGGCGACCGGATTCTCAGATTTTAACGACTTTAGACTAAAGGCCAATACCTTTCCCCTAAGAATAACTGGCGACACCATAGACAGGATAATAACTAATAACTATACCCCTACCCTTAAATTGGGCATAAACCAAACAGGCCTGAAAATAGATGGGATTCAATGTTTCATTCAAGGAGGCAATTGTCACTTGCAAGTTAAAAAGACTGCCGAGGGGAAATACCATCTCACTGCAAAACCATCAAATAGTCTAAAAACCCGAAGAAGAACACTTTATACAATAACAGCTCAGGACAGTATTAATCAATGGCATTGGTTTAGCTACTTGTGGATCAACCCAGATGTGAGTGAGTAAAGATTAGACCGATTTTCTCCCAATTATGAGGCAACTCCTGATTTGATTTTGAAATTTACTTTTATAGATGCCCTTTAAGCAATTAATACTCCGCTTTGATAGCTTTAATAAATCAACCTAAACCGGTGTTTTGATCATCCAATTCTCTGAGAATTAACTTGATCTCATCTGACTTATGGTAGTCGTCTAGTTTTTCAAAAGACACAGCCAGATTTCGAAGACATCTTAATACAATATCAATATTCGTGCACGGTTCATAGAAAAGCTCCTGTGGAGGAATATTGAGATGCTCCAAATAATGATCAATATCTTCCTTGCTGAAAATCAGCCCTTTATTGAAAGCATTGATATAAAAAGTTATTGACTCACTCTTATAGATTAAAATAAAAAGATTTGGGAGGTTTACCCCATAAATGGGTAGGCCCAACCTTTGTGCTATAATCATATAGACCACACATAAAGTAATAGGATTTCCTTTTTTTGATTCTAACACAGCATTGATCATGCTATTCGCAGGAGAATGAAAATTCTTGGTGTTGGCCCTGAATTTCATTTTATTAAACAACAAGTTATTGATGATCCTTACCTGATCTAATGGGGCATAATCCTCTTTGAATTCGCGCCACACTTCATGATAAAGTTGTTCTATTTCAATTTTTAACTCTGAGAAGTCCAGGTCAGGATATTGATAAGTAGCGACTAGCCAAAGACCTTCCAGTAAATCATTGTCTTCAGTATTCTTCCATTTCAGGAGCCTCTCCTGAACTAATTCAAATTGAAGGTTATGGATCATATCCTCGATCCTACGCTGAATCAGCGGGTTGAAATTACGTTCCCATTCCTGCTCAAGAAACGGGATAATTCCTGTGCCTATTTCCATGAGTTTTGTTTCAACATGAGTAAAGACCTCATGATCTTCGTCCTCGAGCAAACTCACCAATGCTTTTAATTCTTTTTCTTCTAACAAGACAATCTGGAATTTAAGAATTTGAAGGCTAAGATTCCAAATTCTTTTGCATGATTCTTAATCTAAAATAATGGATTATACAGAGTCTCCTTATTCTTCCTCGTTAATTCCCTGCAGCTTTTTATGTTTTCTTCCAAGTGGTTTCACGAAATCCTTTGGGTAATTGCGAATGTGGTGAACGAAGTCCTGGAGCTCTATCATCGTAGTGTTTACATTTTGATAAAGTGTGTCTGTGTGCATCAGTTTTCCCAATGAGCTGTTTTCACTTTTCATGAGTTCTAATGTCTGATTTAAAGTAATCATCACAGAATCTATGTTAGAAAGGGTTCTAGACAATTCCAACGAATTAAGGGTATCTAAAACGCCATCCGTCTTTTTAATAACTGGACCCAACCGTTCAATTTTTTGATTCAGGTTCCGGATCAATGCTTTTGTTGCTGTTGCAATTTGCTCGATATTCTTTTCATTGCTTTCCATGATGCCATTTACATTTTCAAATGTTCTATGTAAATCGTCCAGCGTGGTGTTTATCTTCTCACCACTTCCTTTGAGTCCCATCAAAATCTCATTAATCCTCGTAACCGTAACATTCAGGTTGTTGGCAACTGGAGTGGCGCTAGCTAAAATTTCCTCTAACCCCTTATCTCTAAAGGAGATCAATGTATCTCCGGGCTGCAATAATCCATTACCAGTGCCAATTGTAATCACGATACCTTTTGTGCCAAGGAAGTCAGTATTGGTCAACGCAGCTAAAGAAGAATCATTCAATTGAATGTTTTCTCTGACATTAAATTGAACCAGAATGCTTTCCTGATTATCCATCAGGTTAATATCGGTCACTCTACCCATTGCAAAACCATTGATAATCACCCCATTCCCAACATTTAAGCCATCTACATTGTCATATATGGCATAGTACTTATCCGTCGGGTCAAAAAAATCGATACCCTTCAAAAAGTTAAACCCATAATATAACATGGCACCCGCAACGAGCGCTATAATTCCTACTTTAAATTCTTTTGACATCCGCACTAAATTCTTTTGTTTGAAAACAAAATCCGCTAACTGCTAAACTATAATTTCTAAGCTGATTAATTGTCGATTTAAGCAGTTCATCAGTCATTATTTCATATCCTCTATTTCCTCCTTATACTCCCGAAAGGCCCGAAAAATACCCGAAGCCATATAAACCTGATTTAACGGATCATTTAACTCTCGCTCTTCTTTTGCATTGCTAAGGTAACCTACTTCTACTAAAACACTTGGCATACTGGTTCTCCAGAGCACAAGAAAACCAGCTGATTTGACACCGCGACTACGTCGGCCTACCCTATTTTTAAATTGCGCTTCGATCTTATCTGCCAATCTTAAACTATTTTGCTGAAACGCACTTTGATACAATGAAAATAGAATATAGGATTCAGGAGAATTGGGATCAAAGCCATCATAGTCTGTTGCACCACCTTCCTCAGAAAGTATTACGGAATTCTCCCTTTGAGCTACCTGCAAATTTGCTTCTGATTTATGAAGCCCCATCACGTATGTTTCTGTTCCATGAACATTCGGATTGGAAATCCAGTTCGCATGAATAGATATAAACAAATCAGCATCTTTTTGATTTGCTACATTGGCTCGTTCATGCAGTTCCGGAAAACTATCATCCTGACGAGTGCAAATCACCTCAACATCCGGCATATTCTCTCTTATAATCCTCGCTAGTTCTAATGAGATTTTAAGAGCAACATCTTTCTCACGGGATATTTCTCCATGCGTTCCCGGATCCTTTCCACCATGCCCTGGATCAATGACAATCTTGTTGATTTTATAGTCAATTACACCAATCGGATGAAAGGAGATGAAAATAAAAAATATACAAAAGCAAAATGGTATTGCAATATTTTTCACTGTAGCCCGGTTATATATTAAAATCCGATATTTTTACGCAAAAATGTAAATTTTTCACCGAAATTAAAACCTGTGTCAGGCCTGAGGAGTATTGTATTTTTTTTGTTGATCGTTGCATTTTATGTCCCTGTCCTTGCTCAGGACAATTCAACCTTAATTAATAATACCCTCTCAGACTCTACCCTTCTCTCCTCCTCCACTGATTCCATTGCTCAAGTTACCGATTCGCTTACAGTTTTAGCAGATTCATTACAGGAAAAAAAATCTCGTACACCCAAAGGTGATATAGAAACTACTATCAACTACAATGCCAAGGATTCAATGTTCTATGATTTAGCCAATAGAAAAATCTATATGTATGAAGAAGCACACATTGATTATGGCGATATTGTATTGGAGGCAAATGAAACCGAAGTAGACTGGAGTAAGAGAACGATCAAAGCCCAATATTCTACGGATTCAACGGGAAGGAAAATAGGAAAACCGGTATTCACTCAGGAAGGTGACACCTACGAAACAGACGATATTTTATATAATTTCAAGACCAAAAGAGCCATCATCAAAGGGGTAGTTACCGAGCAGGAAGGGGCATTTATGCATGGAGAAGATGTTAAAATGAATGAGGAAAAAGAGCTTTTCATTAGACATGCTAAATACTCTACCTGTAACCTTGCAGATCCCCATTTCTTCATAGAGTCAGAAAAACTCAAGGTAATCCCTGGTAATAAAATAGTATCTGGTCCATTTAATTTAAAATTCAGGGAAATCCCTACCCCACTTTGGTTTCCCTTTGGCATGTTTCCTCAACCTAGAAAAAAAACGACTGGAATTGTCTTTCCTTCCTATGGTGAAGAAAAGCAACGTGGTTTCTTCCTCCGAGATGGCGGTTACTATTTTGCAGTAAATGACTACATTGATTTGCGTCTCACTGGAGATATCTACTCGAAAGGGGGGCACGGCATACAAGCGAACACCAACTACAGAAAGCGCTACGCTTATAGCGGATCATTTAATTTCTCTTACAACAAGTCTGTAATTGATAACATCGAAGACCCGCTGATAACCAATGATTTTTGGGTGCGCTGGAGCCACAAACCAGAAACGAGAGGAAATTCGAGCTTCGGCGCTTCTGTTTCTGCAGGAACTTCTACCTATAATTCCAACAACAATTTAGTTAATCAGGATTTCTCAAGAAGCTTAAATTCCCAATTTGCCTCAAGTGTGAGTTATTCTCAGCGATTCCAGCGAATTCCCGTAAATATGAGCGCCAACCTCAGACATAGCCAGAATATCCAAACCGGAATTATGAATATGAGCCTTCCCGATTTCACCATGAGTGTAAATCGTGTTTACCCATTTAAAGGCCTTGTGAAGAATCAAAAAAATCCACTCGCAAAGATTAGTTTAAGTCACAATTTTGTAGCAAAAAATGAGGTTTCCAATGCAGCCGTCCGGTCCCTTGGAAGCTTTAACGTTGTTAACCAGGACTCAAGCAGCCTCGAAGTAGTGCCATTTAATCTGGATAATTTCGGGGCCTTATATAAGAGAGCCAAAGTTGGGGGAAGGCATTCTATCCCGCTTTCTACTTCTTTCAACCTGTTTAATTATCTGACAGTAAGCCCAAGCTTTAATTATACTGAACTGTGGTATACCAGAGAGTTAGACATCAGCTATGACGAAGAGTTACAAGGTGTCAGAATTGATACGCTGGAGGGTTTTAGCAGGAGTGGGTACTGGTCATCAGGGGCATCCATAAACACACGGTTTTATGGACAGGTTACTTTCCCGGGACAGGATAGAAAAATCCAGGCAATTAGACATGTAGTAACTCCTAGTATCGGGTTCTCTTACAACCCTGACTTTACCCAAATCAACGACGTCTATCGTGAAATTCAAATTGATACATTAGGGAATACCAGAAGGTTCTCCAAATATGAAAATTTCGCCTATGGATCTCCTCCTTCTAATGAAAGTAGGACTGTAAGTTTCTCTCTTCAAAATAACCTGGAGATGAAGATTAGGGACGACAAAGATTCTACTCAAGCCTACAAAAAAGTGAAAATCTTCGAGAACCTCTCCGTAGGCACAGGATATAATTTTGCTGCAGAAGAATTTAAACTGAGCAACTTTGGATGGAATACAAGAACATCTTTCTTTAATAAAAAAGTGAATGTTAACTTAAGTGGCCAGATTGATCCATATGTTTATAACCTAATCAGTGAAACCATCAATCCAGTTACAGGAGCTAGAACTGTCCGTCAGGAAAGAGTTGATAGGTATGCATGGAATAACGGACAAGGCATAGGTAACCTTAACCGATTAAACACCTCGCTCGGTTTTGGTCTATCCAGTAAAAGAGGTACAAAAAAAGATGAGGAAGAAGATGATCAACCTGATAATGAGAGAGTACCTAACGGCTTGGATGAATCTCAATATGGTACTGAGGAAGAAAAAGAATATATTAGACAAAACCCGGAAGAATATGTGAACTTTGATGTTCCCTGGACTTTCCGAGTGCAATATTCAATTTCAAGAAATAAAACTGGATTTGAAGATGCCAGAATTATCCAATCCATGCAGTTTTCAGGTAGTCTTGCCCTGACAGGCAAGACGCAAGTAACATTTAATTCAGGTTTTGATTTCGTTAGAAAGGAGTTTACAACCACTAGAATTGGTGTTTCCAGAGACCTTCATTGCTGGTCATTGAACTTTTCATGGGTACCGTTCGGTCGATACCAGTCATTTAGTTTGGTAATCCAGCCAAACTCGTCATTGCTTCAGGATTTAAAACTGGAGAAGAGAAGGAATTTCTTTGATTTTTTTAATAGGTAGGAACCTAACATGATATGATTCATTTAGCCAAATATCAGGCGAATTGATATTTTTGAACAAAATTTACTTTGAACGATGGGAAGAGCATTTGAATATAGAAGAGCAGCCAAGGAAGCCCGATGGGATAAGATGTCCAAGGTGTTTCCAAAATTAGCAAAAGCAATTACTGTAGCCGCAAAGGAAGGTGGTGGAGACCCTGAGATGAACGCCAAACTCCGCACAGCTATTCAGAATGCCAAGGCTGAAAACATGCCTAAAGACAACATCGAGAATGCCATTAAGCGTGCGGTAGGTAACGACGCCGATGATTATTCAGAAGTTACTTACGAAGGTAAAGGTCCACATGGCGTATTAGTATTTGTCGAATGTGCAACGGACAATACGACCAGAACTGTAGCCAATGTAAAGGCCTATTTCAGCAAGGCTGGAGGAGGAATCGTTCCGAATGGCTCACTTGAATTCATGTTTGATAGAAAAGCAGCTTTTGAGTTTAACCTGGGAGAAGACATGGATTTAGAGGAGCTGGAACTTGAGTTAATTGATGCTGGGTTAGAAGAAATCACCAGTAATGAGGAGAAGGTTTATCTGTATGCCGATTACACCAATTTTGGTACTTTATCCAAAGCATTGGAAGACAAGGGAATAGACGTCAAAAAAGCCAATCTTCAAAGAATTCCTAATAGTCCGGTAGCGTTTACTGAGGAACAAATGGAAGAAATAGAAAAAATGTTAGATAGAATTGAGGATGACGACGATGTTCAGGCTGTATTCACTAACATTGCATAGTTTTGATCATCAGCCCCTCAGATAAGCCCAATTATCACGTAGTATTAAGTACAGGAATTTCGATTTGCATCATCTACTATCTCTTTGAGCGCTTTTATGGTGAAATAGCAGAAACCCATTCAGGACAAACATTGGTCGAAAGAGCCTTTTTAATGGGCCTTACGACTGTTGCAGTCTTTGCTTTATTTGAAATAACCATAAAACACATTTTTTTTTCTCCAACTATCGAAGGCATATTAGCCTGGCATATTGGACAATCTCTTGCCTCAGGCCTTGTTGCATTTTATATCAATAATTATTTTGAGGGTCATCCTGTCTGGGATGCCAAAGCGCTTTTTCTATTTACAATAACCTATGGCCTGGCATGTGTTCCAGGCATATACATGGGATACCTGATACATAAAAAAGTTGCAGGAACTGATTTTGATGAAGACCTAAAATACATCATCGTTAAATCTCCGGGCAACATGGAGTTAATGGTAGATCCCCGGCATATCATGTTTGTCATGGAGGAGGATTCATCTATACGAATATTCTATTTAGACACTAGTGAAATCAAATCTAAATTGATAGATAAAAACCTGAGCGTCTTCGAAAAGGAGTTTAAGGACATCCCATTCCTGCTAAAATGCCATAAAGCTTATATTGTCAATATCAATCAGGTTTCAGAGGTTGTAAGAAATAATCAACAAATCCAGCTTCATTACTCTTCCCAGTATATTATCCCAGTAGATGAAAGATACAAATCTAAGATTCTAGATAAAATCAAGTAATCCAATCCATTTGGACACCCTGATTCAGATGCTGTGAGTTCCAATCATTTGTTTTAAGTAAGATTGTTTAGCATATTTATGATTACAAAAATATGCTCAAATAATGATAGACCTCAATCGAAGAACTTTTATCAAAGGCACTTCCGCTGCTATGGCGCTGACTGCCTTTGGTGGCATGGGGATGAATTTTACCATGGCAAAAACACTGAAAGTTGGTCTGATAGGAACTGGCTGGTATGGTAAAAGTGACCTTTTTAAACTCATTCAGGTAGCTCCGGTAGATGTGGTCGCCCTCTGTGACGTTGATGAAAATATATTAAGTGCTGCTGGAAAACTTGTCAGCGAACGCCAATCTTCCGGAAAAGTCCCTAAATTATATGGTGACTATCGCAAAATGTTAAATAAGCATGATCTGGACCTGGTCATTATAGGAAGCCCTGACCACTGGCATGCGCTACAATGCATCGATGCGGTAAAAGCAGGTGCTCATGTATACGTCCAAAAGCCAATTAGTGTCGATGTAGCGGAAGGGGAAGCCATGGTCAAAGCAGCTCGTAAGTATGACAGAGTTGTTCAGGTTGGCACTCAGCGTAAGAGTACGCCTCACCTCATTGATGCCAAAAAGAAAATTGTTGAAAAAGGATTATTGGGAAAAATCTCTCACGTAGAGATGTGCTGCTACTACCACATGAGAAACAACGCAAATCCACCGCTTCAGCCAGTACCTGATTTTCTGGATTACGAAATGTGGACAGGTCCAGCCCCACTAAGACCTTATGACGGATTACCACATATCCGTTGGTGGAGAGCATTCATGGAATATGGGAATGGTATTACCGGAGATATGTGTGTACACATGTTGGATACTGTACGTTGGATGCTGGACCTGGGATGGCCTAAGCGTATTACTTCTACCGGCGGTATCTTCGTTCAAAAAGATGCAAAATCAAATATCTCAGATACTCAATCAGCTGTTTTTGAATATGACGAGTTAAACTGTGTATGGCAACACCGAACTTGGGGAACACCAGCAGATCCAGAGTACCCCTGGTCCTTCAAAATATATGGAGATAAAGGGACATTGAAAGGTAGTACCATGCAGGCTGATTTTGTTCCTTTAAAAGGTGATCCTGTTCACTTTGATGTGGTTTATGAAAAAGAAAAGTATCCAGAGGATCTCACTGAAGAAAGAATTGAGTTAAACGCCGCTCCGGCAACAAGGCTACATATGCTGGACTTTCTGAAAGCAATTGAAAATAAAACAAAACCTATTGCGGACATAGAAGAAGGGCATATCTCCACAGCCTCCTGCATTCTTGCGAACATCTCCATGGAATTGGGAGGCAGGCCACTGACCTATGACCCTGTTAATAAAGTGGTTGTCGATGATGACGAAGCGACTACTTTGCTAAGTCGCAAATACCGTGCCCCCTGGGTACACCCAACTGTAGACAATGTCTGAAACAAACGGAATGAAAAACTCATCATCTTTAAATAGGAGAAAATTTCTGAAAAACTCCTCTGCATCCATGGTCATGGCAGGTTTAGCTCCGATGACCATAAGTTTTGATTTTGCTCAGAAGAACTACAAAGTAGGGCTGATTGGCTCAGGTTGGTACGGGAAAAGTGATCTTTTTCGTTTGATACAGGTTTCTCCTGTTGAAGTTGTAGCCATATGCGATCCCGATGAGCACATGTTGGAATCAGCTGGCAAACTAATCAGTGAAAGACAACGCTCGCATAAAGTGCCAAAACTTTACGAGGACTATCGGAAGATGTTAGATAAACATGATTTTGATATAGTGATTGTAGGATCACCGGATCATTGGCATGCCATGCATACCATTGCGGCCATTAAGGCAGGGGCGCATGTTTATGTGCAAAAACCAACCAGTGTAGATGTGATAGAAGGAGAAGCTATGCTGAAGGCTGCAAGGAAATACAATAAGGTTGTACAGGTAGGTACACAAAGACGAAGCACTCCCCACCTCATGGATGCTAAAAGAGAAATTGTTGACAAAGGTTTACTGGGAAAGGTCTCACATGTGGAATTGTGTAATTATTCTGGAGGAGGTCGGCCAGATAATACAACAGTTCAGGAAGTTCCTGATTTTCTTAATTACGAGCTATGGACCGGGCCAGCCCCATTGTTACCCTATACCGGATTGCCACATCGTGGAATTTGGCGGGCACACATGGAATATTGCAATGGGATGATTGGAGATATGGGTGTACACATGCTGGATGCAGCCAGATGGATGCTAAACGCTGGATGGCCTAAAACAATCACCTCAGTTGGAGGGATATACGTCAATAAAGAATCATTAGGTAACCGTTTCGATACACAAACTGCAACATTTGAATTTGAGGAGATGAACATGGTTTGGCAACACCGCATGTGGGGAATACCTGCCGACCCAGATTACAAATGGTCATTCAAGCTCTATGGGGATAAGGGAACTTTAAAGGCAAGTGTCTATAAGGCAGAGTTCATTCCGATTGAAGGAGAGCCTAAGAGGTTTGATGTGCTTTATGAAAAGGAAAAGTACCCTGAAGATCTTACAGAAGATGGAATGAGTCTATATGCTGCCGCAGCTACCAGGGAACATATGCGCGATTTTTTAAGAGCAATTGAAAATAACAGTAAGCCAGTCGCTGACATCGAACAAGGTCATATTTCCTCAACCGCCTGTATATTGGCGAATCTCTCTTTAGAACTAGGAGGCAGACCATTGAGTTATGATCCGGTTAAAAAATTTATTACGGATGATCCGGAAGCAACTGAAAAATTAGCGAGAAAATATCGAGGACCCTGGGAGCACCCGACGGTTGATAATGTGTGATGATATTGAGACTAGAAAGTTACTTCTTCATCTTCATTAATCCCCTAAAATAAAGCCACATCATTTTCATCTTGGTCCCACCCTTTCTACTCAGTTCCATGGCATCCCATAGTTCCTCCGGTACCTGATCCAGCTGGTTGAACTCTCCAGCCCCTTTGAGCCATTCGCCGCCATCAATGGTGATAACTTCTCCATTGACATAGGCAGAGAAGTCCGAGACCAAATAAGCGGCAAGATTAGCTAGTTCCTGATGCTCCCCTACCCTTCCTACAGGCACTTTGTTAGCAGGGTCAAATTTCTTCTTTAAATCACCTGGTAGTAATCTATCCCATGCCCCTTTTGTCGGGAAAGGACCTGGCGCAATAGCATTGCAACGGATACCGTATTTTGCCCACTCGACGGCCAGAGACCTGGTAAGCGCTAAAACTCCAGCTTTTGCACTTGCGGAAGGAACCACATACCCGGAACCGGTCCATGCGTATGTAGTTACAATGCTCAGGATATTACCCGGGTATTCATCTTCAATCCACTTTTTCCCCATGGCAAGAGAAAAATTATATGACCCTTTCAATACAATATCTACTACGGTATCAAAAGCCCGATGAGACAGCCGTTCTGTTGGACTTATAAAATTTCCTGCTGCATTATTGAGAAGCACATCAATATGGCCGAATTTCTGAATTGATTGGGCAATGACCTCCTCCACCTGTTCGTATACTCTCACATCACATTCCAAAGGCAGAACCTCATTTCCTGTCAAGGCAGTAATTTCTTCAGCTGTTTCCTTCAGCACTTCAAGTTTCCTACTGGTAATTATCAGATTAGCTCCCAATTGGGAGAAATAAGTACCCATAGATTTACCCAAACCGGTTCCACCACCAGTAATGAGGATTGTTTTGCCTTTTAAAGCGTCCTCTTTAAGCATACCATCAGTATAGCCCATAGCTCTTTTATTTTGGAAGTTTATCGTCTACTAACCCATATACAAATGTTCCAAATATCGCACTGATTAAAACCACAATAAACATAAGAAACCCATTGCCTATCAAAATATAAATGGGACCTGGACATGCACCAGTCATTGCCCAACCACATCCAAAGATAGTTCCACCAATTAAAGGTGCCCATCTGTTGTTTGCCTTTGGTTTAATGATGATTGGGTTACCCTCTACATCTTTGATCTTAAACTTTTTGATCAGTTGTATGGCTATTATTCCAAAAACAACAGCTGAACCAATCACCCCATACATATGAAAGGATTCAAACCTGAACATTTCATATATCCGGTACCAGGAAATCACTTCAGACTTCGTCAGAATAATTCCAAAAACCAACCCTGCCATTAAAAACTTTAAATACTTCATAGCAAAATAGGTAAGATAAAATGTGTAACAAAAAGGCCTCCCAAGAAAAACCCAACTACTGCAACCAAAGACGGGAATTGCAAATTACTAAGCCCGCTAATCGCGTGACCTGAAGTGCAACCACCAGCATATCTTGTCCCAAAACCAACCATAAATCCACCTATAACCATAAATACAAATCCCTGAAGTGTAAATAAGTTGTCCCAATTAAAAATTGAGGTAGGAATATACTCACCTCCAGGATTTAAGATTCCTGTTTTCATTAATGCCGCGGTTGTTTGAGCGCTCAGATCAATCGCTTGATTGGAAGTCATATAATGTGAGGCAATATAGCCGCCCAAAAGTGCTCCAACTACAAAAAACAAGTTCCAGACCTGCTCTTTCCAGTCTATCCTGAAAAACTCAGTAAATTTTCCTGCACCTCCAATTGAGCACACCGTTTTTAAAGTAGATGAAATACCAAAGCTCTTTCCATAATAAAGCATCAGTACCATGACAAAGGTGATTAATGGCCCGGCAACATACCAGGGCCATGGGGACCTAATCCATTCCATATATTCAGATATTTAATTTTTAAGCAATTTCTTCAGAAACAGAAGTAATATCGCAAAAATTCAGATGATGCGTTCTTTAATGCCGTATTCCCGACAAAAGGGTGCGGTTTATTTTAAACTATTTGAATCCTATACTGAGTAAGCCAGCCCTTAATTAGACTTACTAAGGCATCCGTAATTTTTTGTTTATTTCACAAGATACGGAGCCAATACTTTTTTCCAGATTTTGTAGCCTTCTGCATTCATATGGAGATTATCCTCGAGGAATATATGAGTAAACACCATGCCATCATCATCTAAAGCAGGGTACCAAACATCTACATATTCTGTTCTTTCGTTTTGACAGGCAAACAACTCAAGTGCCTCATTTAGTTCCAAGTACTTCTCTCCCAGTTCCCACCTGGCTACACTTGGCTTTGCTGCAATAAATGCTACATCTGCCTCCGGTAATTTTCTTTTAAGGATTTTTCGGACTTTTTTAGCATCCTTCATGATACGCTTGGTATCCTTACCACTTGCAATGTCATTGTCTCCTTCATAGATGAAAATTTTCGCTGGATTATAGGGGATGACTATCCGATCTAGGTAATAGATTAAATCAGAGAACTGTGACCCTCCAAATCCTCTATTTATCACTTTAAAGTCTGGAAACTGATCTGCTATATCTTTCCAAATACGGATAGAAGAGCTACCTACAAAAAGGTTTGCTCCTTCTGGTGGAGCATTTTGTTTGTCGCTATCTTCATATTCAACAATGGTTTTTTCGAATCTTTCAGGACCTTTTTCCTGCGCATATAAGGCGTTACTCAGAAGAAAGAAAAGCAAAAGTGGTTGAATCAGGTATTTCATGTTGCGGGTCTTTTAAACAAATTTAATCACGAGATATTGTATCTGCTGACTTTCTTGGGTTTTTCATTCCAGGAATTGTTGGAACTTAATTTCAAGCAAATTTGTGTTGAGGTAATATTCTATAGCAATTAGGTAACATTTTGTTCACCTAGTGAGTCTAAAATTGGTTAAATTTTCAAAAATTTTCTAACTAATAAAATTAAGATTGATAACGAAGAATTTCTATAACTTCGGTGAGATGGGGAAAACTTTCAAACTCTTCCTAATTTCTCTTACAATGCTTTCTTTTTGCATCTCCTGCAAGAAAAGCAACAATGATGTTTCGGCTGTTAATCGGGCCTTACCCGACCAAATAGATTTCAACTTTCACGTGCGCCCTATTTTATCAGATAAGTGCTTTGCCTGTCACGGGCCAGATGGAAATGCCAGAAAGGCTGACTTAAGATTAGACACTGAAGAGGGAGCTTTTGCTGTCTTGAAAGACTACGAAAATCAATTTGCCTTTGTGCCCGGGAAACCACATGAATCTGTTGCGTACAAGAGGATGACATCCAAAGACACTGCAGAAATGATGCCCCCTCCCGGATTTAATGTTAAAGTAAGTGAGCGGGAAGTTAAGATAATCGAAAAATGGATTGAGCAAGGAGCGGAGTACAAACCTCACTGGGCATTCATACCACCTGAAAAACAAGCATTACCTGAAGTAGACAATGAAGCATGGATCATTAATGAGATTGATTACTTCATTTTAGATAAACTGGAGGAACTTGGGCTCAGCCCTAACAATCGGGCAGACAAGGAGCGATTGCTAAAAAGAGTATCCTTTGATTTGACAGGTCTTCCGCCCAGCCTGGAAATGCAAGAAGCTTTCCTCGCAGATGAATCAAGTGATGCGTATGAAAAAATTGTAGATGAACTGCTTTCGAGTAAGCATTATGGCGAAAAAATGGCTCGTCATTGGCTAGATGTAGCCAGATATGCAGATTCACATGGATACCAGGATGATGGGGTACGTACCATGTGGCCCTGGAGGGACTGGGTAATCCATGCATTCAATGAAAATTATTCCTATGATAAAATGCTAATCTGGCAGTTGGCAGGAGATTTATTGCCCGAAGACAATGTGGAAGCCCTTCTGGCAACTGGTTTTAACAGGAATCATAAGATTACTCAGGAAGGTGGCGTAATCCAGGAAGAGTACCGAATAGAGTATGTGACTGACCGAACCAATACTTTTGGAAAGGCTTTTCTAGGACTGACAATGGAATGTGCCAAATGTCATGATCACAAATATGATCCCATCTCTCAGAAAGATTATTACAGCACCTTTGCATTTTTTGACAAAGTTCCAGAGAAAGGATTGGTGGGAACGATTGATGCCTCCTTTGCCGATCCTCCCAACATGAAGATCACCCAAACAATGATTGATGAGATACTTACTTTTGTCAATAACAGGGATACGTCTTCTGTTGAAGTAATGGTGATGAAAGATTCTGTGGGAATACGAGACACCTATATTTTAGATCGTGGCTTATATGATGCGAAAGGTGAAGTAGTCTCTTTTGGCACCCCCGAATCTGTTCTTGCATTTGATACTTTAAAATACCAACCTAACAGGCTTGGGCTTTCAAATTGGTTAATAAGTAAAGATCATCCGCTGACAGCCAGAGTTTTTGTCAATCGAATTTGGAGAGACTTTTTCACTCAGGGCATTGTCAAAACAGTCGGTGATTTTGGTATGCAAGGAGATTTACCAACTCACCCAGAACTTTTGGACTGGCTATCTGTTGATTTCATGGAAAATGAATGGGATATCAAGGGCCTGATTAAAAATATTGTAATGTCTTCTACTTATACCCAATCCAGTGTTTTGGATGAGAAGAAATTGTCTGTAGACCCGGAAAATATTTACCTGGCCAGAATGCATCGTTCCAGAATAGATGCTGAAATAATCAGAGATCATGTATTGGCGAGTAGTGGTTTGCTCAACAGAGAAATTGGGGGACCCAGTGTAAAACCCTATCAACCAGATGGTATGTGGACAGCGGCCACTTCAGGGCGTGGTTCACTTAAAAGATATGTGCAAGATCATGGTTCGGACCTCTATCGAAGAGGTATTTATACATTTATAAAACGAACTGTTCCACCCCCTGTAATGCTAACATTCGACGCCTCTACAAGGGATCAATGTGAGGTTCAACGACCAACTACAAATACACCACTTCAGGCATTGGTAATGCTCAATGATCCAACAGTACTTGAAGCCTCACGAGTACTGGCAGAAAACATTGAGAACGAAAAACTTAGCAATGAAGATAAAATTGAAAAGGTATTCAGGTTAATCATCTGCAGGATTCCTAAAAATGAAGAACAGGAATTATTGACAAATTATTTACAAGAACAGCAAGCATATTTTAAGGAGAACCCTGAAAAAGCAAGTGAATTTATTACCGTTGGAGAGTTTCCAATCAAAGAGTCAAGAGATGAAAAAAATGTGGCTGCATTGATGCAGGTAATACACACCATTTACAATCTGGAGGAATCTATTGTGAAAAGTTAAATGGACAAATGATGGAAAAAGAGTTTTTAAATCACGGATTAAACACCAACAGAAGACACTTTCTTGGTAAAGCCGCCCTTGGTTTGGGAAGTGCTGCCCTTGGATCATTGTTAATTCCGGACCTGTTCAAAGGGGGATCTACCGGCAGTGATGAGTTACCTCTCGGGATCACTCATTTTGCGCCAAAGGCGAAGCGAATCATTATGCTTTTTCAAAATGGAGCCCCCTCACAGTTAGAAAGCTTTGATTACAAACCCATGCTGAATAAAATGTATGGAGAGGATCTTCCGGAATCTGTTCGGAAGGGACAACGGATCACAGGAATGACCGCTGGTCAGGATAGACTTCCGTTAGTTGGGTCACAGTTTGGGTTCAAACAATATGGAGAATCAGGAACCTGGGTAAGTGATATCTTTCCAAATATTGCAAGTATAGCTGATGACATTTGCGTCATCAAAACCATGAATACAGAAGCCATCAATCATGATCCTGCTTTAACGTTCTTTCAAACAGGTGCACAACAAGGCAATCGTCCCAGTATGGGCGCGTGGATGAGTTATGGACTTGGCAGTGAAAACAAGAACCTCCCGGCCTTTTGCGTATTGTTGTCCAGAGGAAGAGGCAACGGACAAGGTGTCTACTCCAAACTTTGGACCAATGGATTTCTTGATAGCATCCATCAGGGAGTTCAATTCAGCGCGAGCGAAGACCCTATTCTTTATTTGAACAATCCTGAAGGAATGGATGGTAAAAGCCGAAGAGAAATGCTGGACCACCTGGCTTCACTGAATGAAATGGGATATCAGGAATTTGGGGATCCTGAAATACATGCCAAGATTCAGCAATATGAAATGGCTTATCGCATGCAGACAGCTGTCCCAGAGGTCACAGATACCTCTAAAGAACCTGATCATATCATCAAAATGTATGGCGCGGATTGTAAAGTTCCGGGCACATATGCATCCAATTGTCTTCTGGCGAGGAAGCTCTCAGAATCGGGTGTAAGGTTTGTTCAACTATATCACCAGGGGTGGGATCAGCATGGTAGTCTGGCCCAGGAAATGCCCTTACAGGCAGAGGATGTCGATAGAGCTTCTGCCGCATTAGTAACAGATTTAAAGCAAAGAGGACTACTTGATGAGACGCTCATCATTTGGGGTGGAGAATTTGGAAGAACCAATTATTGCCAGGGGAAACTCACAAAAGAAAGATATGGCAGAGATCACCACCCTAGATGCTACAGTATATGGATGGCTGGTGGAGGAGTCAAGGCAGGAACCACCTATGGTGAAACAGACGAATTTGGATACAATATTGTAAAAGATCCAGTACACATCCATGATCTTCAGGCGACTATTCTTCACCTCATGGGATTAGATCATGAAAAACTCACCTATAAATACCTGGGAAGAAGGTTTAGGCTTACAGATGTACATGGCAAATTAGTTCCAGGTATTATGGCTTGATATGGATAGAATTGAAAGAATAATATCTAACAGCCTATTTGTTCTCCTAATATTGATTACCATGCTATTGGTATTCGAGGATCAGGTTATCATTCCATTTTGGCTTCAGCCGATAGGAAGAATGCATCCGGTTGTACTTCATTTCCCTATTGGGTTCATCGTACTGTTGGTTCTGGTTAATATTTTCGGGAAACAGTTGCAGGAAGAATCATTTAAACTAATCAACAAGTCACTGCTATTACTCACTGCCTTCTCCACGGTTTTAGCAGCTATCATGGGAATTTTTCTTTCTCATGAAGAAGGTTATACTTCATCATTGTTGTCCTTACATAAATGGATTGGTGTCGCAGTTGCTTATCTGATGTATGTGCTTACACTGGTTTATCACCAGAAGAAGACCTATAATATCGTCTTATATACCAGTTTTTTTGCCATTGTGATTGCCGGCCATTTTGGCGCTGAGCTTACCCATGGAACAAATTTCATTACTGAGCCCATCATCAACAATAACAAACCGGCATTTGATGCTAATCAACCGCTTTTTGTTTCTACCGTAAAGCCCATACTTGAATCCAGATGTGAAAACTGTCACAATGCGGATAAACATAAAGGAGATTTGGACCTTTCCTCATTGGAAAAAATACACAACGGAGGAAAAAATGGACCGCTCTGGGTATCAGGAAACCCAGATAGCAGCCATATCATTCAAAGGGCTTTGCTACCATTGGAGCATAAAAAACACATGCCCCCTCAGGGGAAAGCACAATTAACTAATCTGGAACTCCAATTATTGCAAGCGTGGATTTCCTCAGGTGCTGATGAAGAAGTTACCGTGGCACAGTTGTCCAAAGCAGACACCCTGTATTTGCTCGCTCAGCAAATCAGTACATCTAAAAGCAAAGATGATAAACCTCGATATGCTTTTGCATTTGCAGATCCTGATCTAATCACTTCACTTAACAACCCTTATAGAACTGTCATACAACACTCGTCTAACTCACCAGCAATTGACGTTACTATCTACGGGAAAGATGCTTTTAACATTGAGTATTTAACAGAGTTGAGTAGCATTAAGGATCAGATCGTTTCATTAAAAATCGCTTACATGCCAGTTTCAGATGAGGTTTTTGACATTGTTGGAACATTCAAAAACCTTGAGACGCTCAATCTAAATTTTACCAATATCATAGGAGAAAACATCAGTGCACTTAATCAATGTAATCATCTACGTTCCCTATCTCTTTCAGGCACAAATATCAATGCCGACCAACTGCAAAACCTAAAAGATAACAAACAGCTCGAAGAGATATTTGTCTGGAACACTTCTATCACTCCGTCTGAGGCAACAGAATTATCAGAATCACTCAATATAGCCAGCATAGAATACGGCTATACACCCGATCCGGAGGAGAAACTAACGCTTCCACCCCCAACCCTATTGAATGATAAGAACCTTATTGCCAAAGGTGATCCTGTTATATTAACTAATAAATTTAGTAGCGTACAAATACGCTATACAGAAGACGGCAGTGAACCTGACAGTACTTCAACCATTTACTCAGAACCACTCTTCTATGATAAAAACATTAAAATCAAAGCACGATCTTATCAGGATGGGTGGCTGCCGAGTGGGGTTTCGACATTTAATCTGATTCAGAAAGGGGTAAAACCTAAAGCAATCGAGTTATTGTACCCTCCTGGGAATAAGTATACAGGAGGTAGTGCATTACTACTTGTTGATGATGAACAGGGAAGGTCAGGTGATTTACCATTTCTTTCGTGGGCTGGTTTCTATGATACTCCATTCTCCGTTATCGCTGATCTGGGTGATGAGAGTCCTGCGTTGAAATATGTTGCCTTAAGCTATGGCACTTTTGACAGGGATAAGGCCACGCAACCCTCCAGTGTTGAAGTTTGGGGTGGAGATGACAAAGAAAGCATGCGCCTAATCTCTAAAATGACTCCGGAAATAGACAAAGGAAACAGGACTTCCAAAATCATTTATTTAGATGTCCGTCAAAGCCAATACAGGTATTATCAAATAAAGGCTTACTCTTTTGATAAATTACCCGATTGGCACAGAAGAAAAGGAGAAAAAGGATCGCTCCTTATCGATCAAATCTTCTTTTATACGCTGGATCCAAGAAAACCTGAACCAAAAGTATTGGCTCAGAATATTCAATAAAAATATCCAGTAACTGCTATTCCTATTCGAAAGAGATTGGAATTCTTCGAAGCAGAGTCCTCTCCGAGAGGCGCTTCTGGGAATGCTGTAAACGGAAACAGCCAAGAAAATCGGTTATCAACTTACTGATTTACAAGGCAATAATCATTAAGACCTAAGGTAACTGATTTCTTTATTCAAAAGACATCGGAATCTTTGCATCTTCAGAAATGGGTTTTCCCTGCCAGAATGGAACACCCTCCCTCATTTCCATTAGACGAACAGTATTTCCGGATAGTGGTGGCGTGATATTATCAGGAATGTGTTTCCTCATTTCATTTAATATTGGCTGATAACCGGGTAATGAGGCCAGGTTATTCCATTCATAAGGGTCTTCAATGAAATTGTATAGTTCTTCAGAACCATCTGCATATTGGATAAACCTCCATTGATTGGTTACGATCGAGTGATTCCCCGGGCCATGACAAGTATGAGCTGGCCATTCTCTTTGTGTTTTTATATCAGTTAAAATAGGTTTCAAGGAATGGCCATCAATCGCTTTGTTTTCTGGTAATCCTGCCAGATCAATCAAGGTTGGAAAAATATCCAGCAATTCTGCCGGCTCATTGCTCGTCTTTCCTATTTCTTGAACACCTGGTCCTGCAAAAATGAGTGGAACCCTGGTAGACTCATGCCAAAGTGTATTTTTACCTGAAATAGCCTTAGTGCCCAAGTGATATCCATGATCTGACAACAGAACGATGATAGTATTCTCTATGAGCTCCTCCTTCTTTAAAGCATCCAACAATCTCCCTACCAGCATATCGGCAAAACTTACACTTGCAAGATATCCTCTTACTTTTGCCTTCCACTCATGATTCATCATTAGCCACGCTAGTCTTGGCTCCGGTAAATCCCAGTGTAAGTACCATGAAAAAAATGGGATATCATCCCGGTCATCTGCCCTGACTACAGGCAACAAATAATCTTCTTCCGGATACAAGTCAAACCACTTTTGTGTAGCATAGAGCGGAACGTGAGGGTGCCGAAAACCAACGGACAGGAAGAACGGACTTTTCTTTGGTGGGCTTTCCAACTGTTCAATAGCCCAATCAGCTACTTTCCAATCATCCTGTTGAGAATCCTCCTCCGGGTATACACCCCAATCAATTAAAGGATGTCCGGTATTTTTTACGATAGGCTCCGCTGGTCTGGGCAGAAAAGCACCCTTAAAACCCCACTTGGTGACTTCAGGGCCGTCTTTCCTTCGGTCTGCTGGAGGATAAGCATCATGGAACACTTTCCCGGTAGTCATAGTAGTATATCCGTGTTTTTCAAAATACTGATGCATGGTAAGGTGATCCTTGTATTTTTCAATGTCTCTAAACCAGCCATTCAAAGCATAAATTCCCGTGGTAGTTGGTCGAAGTCCGGTTAAGAAACTACTCCTCGACGGATTACAAACAGGAGCCTGTGTGTGTGCATTTGTAAAACCAACGCCCATAGCAGCCAGACGATCCATGTTAGGTGTTTTTACCAGTGGATGACCTCCTAAATACCCCACCCAGTCATTCAAATCATCTATGGCAATCACCAGCACATTGGGTTTTTGGTCTGCTGCAATTGTTTTGCTGAAAGTAAGACAAAGGACTGCAAACAGGATGAAGTATTTGTACATAGAATATTCTCTACACATCTTAAAGTAGTTTATTCTCATTTTTAATTATTTGGATAGGTCCTTTATGCTGATGTTTTTGAACTTCAACTTGGAGCCATGCCCTAGAAAACCAATATATCCTTTTGCTCTTTCTAAGCCTGGGTGATCTTTTCCATCAAGTGTACCCTCTTTACTTGCTGTCTTAATATCTCCTTTTACAATGACTACTCCATTTAATGTCACTTTGATCTTAGAACCCTTAATCATTACTTCTTCTGTATTCCATTCTCCCACAGGTTTCAGGTACCCCCTTTTTGCGGGTATCACTCCATAAACCGACCCATGATATTGATATTCATGTAGATCACTGTACTTGGCAGCATTATTATCTAGAATTTGAATTTCCATTCCCAGATAAGCTGCGTCACCTTCCAAAGGCGCACGTATGCCTAATCCGTTGTTTGCGCCAGGCGTAAGTTGGAAATCAAAACGAAAGACAAAATCACTGTATTCCTTCTCTGTATACAGATTACCGCTTCCCCCAAGTTTCGGATCTAGCACCAATACTCCATCTTCAGCATAATAATCGGTCTTATTTCCCTGCCAACCATCGAGGTTTTCCCCATTAAAAAGCGTGACAAATCCCTTTTCTAACTCATTCACACGCTCTTGATTTTGATCCTCAGGCTTATCTGCAATTTCTGGAGTACTCAACACTGATGTAGTAGGAATAAACAGCACAGACGCAATTGTGAAAATCTTCAGGTAAAATGAGAACGTCTTGAAGTTGTAGAGAATCATATGATATTAAATTTTAAAGGCTATTCAAGTATGAAAATTAAGGGATACTTTCCATATCATTAGGTTAAACCTTGAATTTGATAGCGATCCTGGTAAAAAAATGATTGGAAATAATATTCACGCTAGCTAAAAAAACTTTAGCTCATGAGGCAACGAAAGGAATTACTTAAGTTTCTATTACCTAAAAACATAATCCTTAAGCCATTCCGCTGCTAGCCCCGGCCACTTTTCTGCAGCAGGATTTCCCTTTCTTAAGCCGAATCCATGACCTCCCTGAGGGGCTACATGTAACTCTACAAGAACTTTTTGCTCCCTTAATGCTTGTGTCATTACCAATGAGCTATTGGCATATCTATCATCTGCAGCAACATATAAAAACATGGGTGGTGTATCTTCATTGACAACCAATTCCGGGGTCAAACTATTATTTTCGCCCTGATCAAGATATGCTGGATAAATGAGAATAGAGAAATTTGGCTTGGAGGAAATTGAATCGACCACATCAATTGGTATGTAGGTTTGATCGACATATCTTGTAGAAGCTCTAGCCGCTAGACTTGCACCAGCAGAAAACCCCAACACCCCGATTTTATTCGGGTCAATATTCAACTCTTCTGCTTTAGACCGCACAATTCTTATGGCCCGCTGTGCATCCATTAGCGCACCCTCCTGCTTTTTGGGTATTCGATATTGAAGGACAAAGGCAGTATATCCGAGACTATTCAACCAGTGAGCTATTTCATATCCTTCTTTCTGGATCGCTAACTTACTATATCCTCCTCCCGGAAAAATCAATATGCTTCCTTTGTGAGAATTTGGAGCTTCCGGAGCAAAAACCTCCAGAACAGGATTGGTGACAACTAACAACCGCTCGATATCCCCTTCATCATCAATCTGAACAGTAGGTTTTGCTTTTGGCTGTTCTTCGCCGGGTACGGAATCTGGCCAAAGCACTATAGAAGGTAGGTTTTGCGCATTTAATGTGCTAATCAATGTAATGGCTAACAGCGTCAATAAGCTTTTCATATCAGGTATAATTTAGCATAAAAATAATCAAAGTTCATGATTGATATTCGAATCGACTGATCATGTGCCAATAACTAAGAATCTACCATGCTCAAGTATCCTTACTAACTATTTTCCTGTATTGTACTCAATGTTTTCTAGCTTGACAACCATTGGGTTTGGCCATTTCTTATCGTTGTATATCCTTTGAGCCCTCATTACAGAAATGGTCGTCCCATTAGAAGTTTTTTTAATGGTTGGAGTTGGATCCACATTGGGGTTGTACTCCAACACTTCACCATTATGCCCCAAAACGGAAATTTTCGATTTATTATTTGACTTGATAGATGAAAGATTGAATGTCTTTCGATCTCCAAATTTCCAATTATCATCAAGAATGAAAGCATATACCGTCTGCTCATCCTGCTTTTTTAGATACCAGATATTTTGTTCCCGAATCATGTTAAATGGACCAGTCCTTTCAAAAGCTTCCTGATTGATAAACATCCATAAGGATAGTTCATTGAGTACGCCAGATTGCTCCTCAGGGAGTCTTCCTTTTTCATCCGGACCGAAATTGAGCAACAAATTCCCACCTTTTGCCTTAACTTCTATGAGTTTCCTGATCGCATCATTGGCTGATTTATAATGCTCATTGGTTGGTCTGTACTGCCACTGGTCACCAAAAGTATAGCATGCCTCCCAGGGAGAAGGGATCGGCTGGTCCGGTGTTTTTTGTTCTGGCGTCTCAATCGCACCACGGGTAACAACAATATTCGGATTTATTTCCCAACAGACTTTGGCGAGTTCAGTTTTGGCGTATTGCTCCATGCCGTCTAAAAAAACAATATCAATATTTCCATATTGGGTCATTAGTTCCTTCATCTGCTCTTTCACATACGCATTTAACTCCTCATTGCCGGACGCTAATGCCTCCGGCCTGGTTCTGGAAATCAATGTGCCTTGTTTATATAAAAAGTAAAAATCATCTGGAGAAAAATACAAACCAATCGCTAACCCTTCATTCCTAAATGCATCAACCACTTGCCTTGTTACATCTTTGCCATAAGGAGTATTCATGATTCCAAAATCAGTGGTCCCAGTTTCATACATACAAAACCCATTATGATGTTTTGTGGTAAACACAACATATTTCATGCCTGCCATTTTTGCGGCTCGTGCCCACTCGGCAGCATCAAAAAGATCCGGATTAAAGGTTTTTGGAAGCTCCTCTACATACCGTTTGAGATAATCATCTGAAGCACCTACCATGCTGTGGCTAATCACAGATCCAAATTGCACATCAACACTCCAGTGTATGAACATACCAAAACCCAAATTTGTAAACCACTCCTGACGATCCGGGTTATTCAGATTTAAGATCTCATGCTGTGCTACCAATGGGTTACAGCAAACCAATGCTAATGCCAGCGTAGAAAGACTAATTGATTTAATCATATTTACTTATTCTGATACTCCTCATTTAAATCCGTAGGCACTGGCGCGCCAACCTCCTCTCTCCATTTTTCCAATAGCGCAAGTAATTCATTTACCTTCTCAGGGTTTTCACTAACTCGATTTTCTATTTCTCCAATATCCTCCTGAAGGTTGTACAACTCCAGGTCATTATTCTCAAAATATTGGATCAACTTCCAATCCCCCAACCTAATGGCAGATCCGGGGCGTGTTCTAAACAGTGGATCCTGGGTGGTGGTATCATTTTTTACATAAGCCTGTAGGTAAATCGGGAAATGCCAATAAAGCGGACGTTCTTCCTGTGAACCCGAGCCAGCTAAAACAGGCAAGATACTTTTTCCATCCAATATTTTTTCTTCCGGTTTTTTAACACCAGCCACTTCTAACAAGGTTGGATAGAAATCGAGATTAGATACAGGAATATCTGTTTTTTTGCCTGATTGTATTTTCCCCCTCCAATAAGCAAACATGGGCTCACGAATACCTCCCTCATAATAGGAGCCTTTTCCTGATCGTAAGGGCCATTGCTTGGTAATCCCGTAATGACCCCCATTGTCAGAAATAAAGATAATCAGGGTATTTTCCAGTTTGCCTGACTCCTCCAAATTTGTTACAAGTCGACCAATTTGAGTATCCAAATTTTCTACCATTGTGGCATACTCCTTGTTTTTTTGCCCGTTCCATGGCGTTTTTAATTCGTACTTTGGAAGTAATTCTTGTAAGGGTTGGATGGGTGTGTGAACGGCGTATGGTGAATAATACAGAAAGAAGGGAGTATCATCCATTGACTCTACAAAATCCAGTGCCCGATCCATCACCAGCCTGGTGAGATTGTAACCTTCAGCGGGAGGATCCAGGGCCACATTTTTATATGGCGGAAAATAGTTCCCCGGACTTCCGGCATGAGAACCACCAATGTTTATATCAAAACCAAAAAGTGTTGGATCATCGTTCAGGTGCCATTTACCAGCATGACAAGTTGCATACCCTGCATTTTTTAACACCTGAGGGATCAAAATATTATCCTCAGGCATGTACTCGTTATTTTCTACTGGAACCAGTTTTCGATCCTTACTCTTGCCTCGCTCCGAAGAACCTACTGTGTAAATCCCATGTCTTGGGGACCATTGTCCACTCATCATACAAGCTCGACTGGGTGCACAATTAGCAGCAGAAGCGTAGGCATTTGTAAAGATCATGCCTTCCCTGGCAAGCGCATCCAGGTTGGGTGTTTCATAATACTGAGATCCCATAAAGCCTACATCTCTCCATCCCATATCATCAATATTGATGAGTAGGATATTGGGTTTGCTGCCCTTATCAACCCCACATGAAATGTTAAGTAAAGTGATTATTGCAAAAAGAATTCTGTGATATACCTTACTCATTGACCTATGTACGCTTATTCTCCCCGGAAATCCAGTAAGATCTTCACGTTTTCAGCAGGGTTGGACTCCAATACGTCAAACGCTGACTGTGCTTCAGAGCCATCAACTACCTTGGTGATGAGCATTTCTGGTTTCAATCGATTATGTACCAGGTGATCTATGACTTCAGCAAACTCTCCATGACTGACCCTTGAGGCTACAATTCGAGCCTCTTTCCAAATAAGTTCTTTAAAAAGTACCGGAGAGGTATCTGCTCCTAGCCCTAAGACACAAACTGTTCCCGCACCACGAATACTCTGTACGCACCCTCTAACAGGATCGACTAAACCGTGTACTTCATGAGGATGACCAACGACCTCAAAGGCAACATCAACACCTTTACCTTCAGTCTTATCCTTGATGACCTGAATCGGATCTTCCTTGTTACCATCAATGGTAATCACATTGTCATAATGCTTTTCAGCAACTGCCAGGCGCTCAGGTAATATATCAACCATAAAAACGGTATTATCAGTCACCGTCCTAACTGCCTGTAGCACACAAAGACCAACCTTACCTGATCCCCAAATGACAATGGTGTCATCCTTCTTTACTTCTGCCCGGTTCTTTGCATGACAGCCAATACTGAGAACTTCTACAAGTGCTACGTGTTCATCAGGAATCTGTGGTGGCACTTTAAAAAGCATGGATGGAGGCAGTGTGATATACTGAGTAAAGCCTCCGTTTAGGTCAACACCAATAATCTTCAAACTCGTACAGGCTGGATAATGGCCAATCAAACAGGCAGGACACTCTCCACACCAAATAATCGGATCTGGGGCTACTTTCTCCCCAACTTCAAAGCCTTCTACCTCTGCCCCAACTTCAGCAATGGTTCCACCAAACTCATGCCCCATGATCATGGGTGTTTTGGTCCTGGGTTGAAATTCCCCTTTAAGGATGTGTTGATCACTTCCACAGATACATCCAAAAGACACTTTGATTAATACCTTATCCGGAGGACAGGCAGGTTTCTCTATATCTTTCCACTCAACATGTCCATATTCGGTTAAAACTGAAGCTTTCATTCTTATTAGTTAATTATTAGAAATAAAGGATTTGCTTTGAAATTTGTAATGATAATCAAATTATATCACTAACAATTTATAAAATTAATCAAAGACCAGACCCTTAACTTCATTTATGTTAACATAGTTGTATTTGATTTTATCGAAACCAGCATTAAGAATGAACTTACAAAGTTTGCCACCCATGTGCATATGATTTCAATCAAATCATGAACTATCAGCCAAATATGGTTATTCAGGATTAAACACCCAATAAATATTCTCCTGCCTTGCCAATTCGTTCTCTGGTTTCATCTTTGATAAACCTGGCCTGATCTGTCTGTTGTGGTTGGTCACGCCTGCAAAAATAGCTATGGATAGCCCTTCTTGGCTTATCAGTCATGTTTTTAGTACCTCCATGCCAGGTATGTGAATTAAAAATAACCACGGTGCCAGCAGGCGCCTCAATTAGCATTTCATCCGGATGGGAAGCCATCTGGTCTTCGAGTGCGTCTTGCGGAAGTACTTTGGAGTGATTTGTGCCTGGAACGAGCCGGGTAGCTCCATTGGCTTTCGAAAAATCATCCAGTAACCAAATAGAATTACAGACCTTATAGTCACCGGGATCTATGGTTTCTCCCCAATCCACATGAAGCTTTTGCAAACCATCTCCTGGTCGTGCAGCACGATAGTTCAAAGAGGATAGCTTTGCACTTCCACCTAGTACATGTGCAACTGCAGCAAGTACCCTTGGCGTCTTATAGAACTGATCAAATATACCTCCTTTATTGACCAGGTCTGCCAAACGATCAGCACCTGTTTCCTTAGCGTGTCGAATATTAGGCGAATCAAAAAGTTCGCTTCCAGCATTTTCGCCTTCTGCTTCCAATAATTCTTCAATTTTGGCTAAGACCAATTTAATCTGCTCATCAGATAGTATTTTCCCCAGGTTTAAGTATCCATTTTGATCAAGAAAAGCTTTTTCTTCATCAGATAATAAATCATTTTCAACACCTAATTCTTGTAAATACTTTTCCATCTTCAATTTATTTTTCAATGACATATTTCAATTCCATGTATGACAAAAACATCTAATACATAATCATTGATATCTTTGATGAAATCAGACTACTTAAATGCTTTCTGTCCATGCTTTCCAAGTGAAAACTTAATCCATCAATGCCTCTTTGCAATAGGCAAAGCACTTCGCTACTTCCTGAACCGCATCAGAGTTTTCAGGAACATCATACTCCAATTCAATATCTGCGATAATTGGCCAGTTATTCGCTTTTATCAATTGTAGTACTTCTACAATAGGTGTTCCCCCTTGACCAAAAGGCATGTTCTTATTTGGAATGGAATCCGCAGGACCCATCTTATCTTTAATGTGCAAACTGATGATCCGGTCATGTAGTCTTTCAATAACTTTGGCAGGATTACGTCCTGTATAGCCATAGTAGTGTCCAATATCCAGGTTAAGCATCAATTTTTTACCTAAAACAAGTACACTGTCAAAACTGAAACCTGGATCAGCTGGCTGACCATGGTTGTGAAAAATCACATACTTATCATGCTTTTCTGCAAAGGGTGCCATGCGTCTGCCTGCTTCTTTAGAAATTTCCATGGTTATTCCGGTAGCACCTAAGATTTTACATACTTCAAATGCATAATCAATTTCCTCATCAGACCACCTGTGACTACCCAGCTTCAAAATATCAACGGACACACCTTTAGCTTTAAACATAGCATCAATCTCTTTAAACTTATCCATAGAGACCGTAGTCCTCCATTGTTTAAGTGTATCTGCATCTTTGGTTTTAGGAATGCCTGCATAAGCTTCCACAGGGCCGCCCATCAGCTCAAGAGAAGTAATTCCAACCTGAGTCGTATAATCCAATATGGCTTCGACAGACTGATCAGGCATGCTGCGGTAACTATAGGTGATTGCCCCCAGCTTAGGATTTTCAGGAAGGGTAGTTGATTTGCCTTCTGACTCAGTGGAAGGCTTTGATGTACATCCCCAAAGCAGCAGGAGTCCAAGTACCTGAATGAAAGTGATTCTTAAAATATTGTGTGATTTTTTCGATTGGTTTTTCATGTTAATATTAGCATTTAAAATTTTAAATATATCACAGATTTTTGATCATGATATTTCTGTACCAGACATCATTGTTGTGGTCTTGTAGTGCAAGGAAACCTTTTTGAGGTACCTGATACCAATCATCTCTGATTTTCGGGAATTTACTGTCAGCCACTAAGGTCTTCCATTCTTCAGTGTCCAGATCAAATTCTACTACAGTCTCACCATTCATCTTATGAATCACGTGACGATCTTTCACAATCACCTCAGCTGTATTCCATTCACCCACAGGCTTTGCATTTTGTGGTACTGCAGGAATGAGATCATATAATGAACCTGCTTTCCGGTTTCCATTTTTACCCTTTTTGCCATCCGGATGACCGTCATTGTCCAACACCTGCATTTCGGGAGCAGAGCTGGTCAGACCTCCAAGGCTTTTATCACCCAGGTAGAACACACCAGAATTTCCACCTTCAGAAATCTTCCATTCGAGTTTTAAATGAAAGTTTTGATATTGATTTTTTGAGACCAGATATCCCTTCTCACCCGGCTTTGCATCATCTTTATCGAGGGCTCTGCAAAATAGTTCTCCATCGTCCGTAACGGACCAAACACCTGGGGGATCTGAAGATTCCCAGCTAGTCCATTGGTCCAGGGAGGTACCATCAAACAAATATATCCAGTCACTTTCCTGGTTTACTGCTCCCTGACTTGCTTTAGTCTCTTTGACTTCAACTTTTTCCTCAGTTTGTGTCGAAGATTTACAACCGCCAATAATGATTATAGCGATCATTGATAAGATAAAATAATGTTTCATCTGTTAAATTTATTAGGTTGAATCACAATTGTAAAATTGGATTAATGTTTAGCAAGATAAAATACAGTTACCATATTGACTAAATAGCGCAACTTATTTAAGTGCCTTAGCTATTAAATTTTCCATGTGACGCTAGTTGAAACAAAAAAAGGAGTACCTGAATTTCAGATACTCCTTTAAAATGATCTATGTGATATTATCTACTAAAAAGAGGTAAGAGGTTCAACGTTTTTATCCGCTCCTGGATATCCAAGGTTTTGATTAATTCGACCTTGTGTGTTTCCATTGATTGATGAAGCAGGAATTGGGAACAACACATGATAAGGGCTCATCGTATATTCATCACCATGAATGGTGCGGACACCTCTGTTATAAAACACAGTCGTTTCCATGATCCTGTCATACCAAAAGTTTTTCGTTGAGAAATTACCAATTGTATAGGTTTCACCGTTATACGCTTGTTTTCCAGTCATTGCAAAAATGAATGCAATTCTGGTCAGCTCCGTATTTCTTGGCTCTTCATAATACAACTCTCTGGCCCTTTCATCAAGTATGGTGCCGATATTTACATCACCAGCAGGCATATCAGGCGCACCAGCTCTGTTACGTACCATGTTGATATCATCTGCTGCAAGCTGTAATTGATTATTCCAGAAGTAGGCCTCTGCACGCAGCAGATAAGTCTCCGCCAGACGGAACACGTACCAATCTGAGTGTCCACCTGATGGTCTTGCCGCAGTAGGATCCGGTATAAACAATTTATATTGAGGCCAGCCGTACCAATTACGAATGGTATCAGAACACAAAACGGTACCCGCATTATTTCTCAGCTCAAGTGGCTGGTTGTAATAAGCACTTCCATTGTCCTTGAGCGATTCTGCATTGTAGGTAATATCCTCCATGTCCATCCAGTTTCCAGGAGCATGTCTCTCATCCAACTCACCAGGGTCATTCGGATCATTCCAGATATCCTTTGTACTGTATGGCACACCTCTGTTCCTTCCAATCCCTCTACCATAAGATAATACATGTGGAATCTCAGCATCAGGGCTATCAGACATACCATTGAATCCATCAGGGGTGTTGATAAATCTCCACCAAAGTGGTACAGCCTGTCTCATGGCACTGGTAGCACTCTGACTGCCATTTCCATCAAATTCCAGCCTGGAGACACTTAGCAGAATTGCTCCTGGATTTGAAGCTTTGTTTTCTGGTCTGTGTAAGTCCCAGGTAACATTTTTTGATGCATCACCAGCCTCTGCACCATACCTGGCAGTCTGTAGCGAATAGGGTCCGTTGATTACAGCTGTTGCAGCAGCGATAGCCCCATCAAAATCTGCCATTGCAAGACTTACTTTGGTCAATAAATGATTGACTGCGCCTTTGCTTACTTCCCCAATCGCCACACTTGCTGGCACCCATTGGGCCGCAAACTCCAAATCATCCTGCATTTTTTCCAGGATTGTCATTCTGGTTGTGGAAGCAAAGTCAAGCTTGGGGGTAGTCAATTCTTCTAAAATAAGTGGCACATCTCCAAATTGCTGCGTTAATCGGTAATAAGCATAAGCCCGGTGAAAATAAGCTGTTCCTAAGACAGCATTTTTCTCATCCTCCGATTCGTAAGTTGGGGCATCTATTCTACTGATTACTGTATTGGCCAATTTTATGTTCTCATAAAATTCATTCCAATACCAGCCAATCCTATTGGTGTTTCCGCTATTCAAGTTAGCATCCGGAAGGATCAACAGGTTTAGATCCTGTGCAGGACCGGATTTATCTGTGGTTCCTTCAACAGCTACCTCTGAAAACAGGTTTTCAGTAATGATCGGAGCACCATCCCCATACCATTCTGCATTCATTCTCCTGCTTGCACCCATAAGTAATGCATACATTCCATCTGCATCACCGAGCGCATTGTCAGGTGTGTAGAATGAAAGTGGATCAGGATCCAAAAACTCATCATCACAGCCCGTCATTGTAACAATAATCAATGTTGCCGTCAATAAGGCCTTTAATAAATATTCTATATTCTTTTTCATAATTTCTTTCATTTGATCTTATAAAGTCAGATTTAACCCAAGTGTAAAGTACCTTGGAGTCGGTCCGGTTCCTGAGGTACCATCCACATCTGCTGCTTCAGGATCCCATACTTCCCAGTCTGGGGCCCAAACTGCCGCATTTCTAATGTTTCCGTAAACACGGAGACTTTGGACATTGATATTATCCAGAATCTGTTGCGGAACAGTATAAGATAGCGTGATGTTTTGAAGTCTGATGAATGAGTTGCTCCTGTAAACGTTATAGCTTGCACTACCCTCACTTGAAAACAGTCTTGCCCATTCAGTTTCCGGATTCTCAGGAGTCCAATATGGAGTTTGCAGAGAATTGGTTCGGTCAATGAAGCCGTTTCTATTCTTCGCTTCATTAAACGCCCGCTTCATACCCCACAGAGAATAAAGTTCAATGGAGAGGTCAAAATGCTGCATAAAATTGAAATTGTTAACAAAAGTCCACCTAAACCTTGGTTTAGCGTAACCTAAGAATTCATTATCATCTATGGTAAAGACACCATCATCATTCTTGTCAAGTATTTGAAAATCTCCTGGGACAACTCCATAAACGTCTGCCTCGGCTTCCTGACCTAATTGATAGATTCCCAATACCCGTTGTCCCCACAATACATCAACGTCCTGACCAATGAACCACTGGTTTGTTGGATCATCCAGCTCCTCACCGTTTTCATCCAGATCACCATACAGGCTATTAATCTTGTTTCTGTTCAGTGAAAAATTGAACATCGAAGACCATTTAAAATTGTCGTTGTTGATGTTCCGACTGTTGACCGATAATTCAAATCCATTGTTTTGTACCTCACCAAGATTGGAAAGCACGTTGGTATATCCGGTTACATCTGGTAATGCTCGAGATACTAACAGGTCATTGGTGACCATATTATAAACCTCGGCAGATCCATCAATAACGCCAGCAAACAGACTAAAGTCAAGACCAAAATTTGTCGCAGTGGTCCGTTCCCACTTAAGCCCAGCATTCTCCATGGTTGCAGGATCTAGGGTGGCAACCGGTGTTACTGAACCCCCATCAATGATCAAAACCTTGTTATCAGACAACTGAGATAAGTATGCGTATCTACCAATGTTTCTGTTTCCATTGATCCCCCATGAAACTCTTAACTTAAGAAAATCGACGGCGCTCACATTGAAAAAATCTTCGTCAGACAGTGCCCAGCCTCCACTTAATGAAGGAAATGTCGCCCGTTTGTTTTCCGGACCAAAGGCCGAATACCCGTCTCTACGTGCTGAAGCTGAGAATAGGTACTTGGATTTATAACTGTAATTAACCCTACCCATCATCGCATCTCCGGTACTGATTGCATCATTACCACTAAGAGTAGGTGCTGTGCCCAAGCTTAAATTATTATAACCAAGCAAATCATTCGGACTGAATAGTGTATTGAATGCTCTTGCATTTGCACTTTCAAATCGCTCTGCATAGATCAGATAAGTTGCGTTAATTGCATGATCTCCAAAAGTCTTGTCCCATTTAAAGATGTTTTCCAACTGCCATTCATGGATCTCTGTATTGTCACGAAATGCTCTTCCGGTAGCCCATTCCGGACTTTGAGAAGATTCATGCGTGTAATTATGATTCCACTCAAACCGGTTGGTAAAAGCCAGCTGGTAAGAAAAACCAAATGGCAACTTGATCAATGAATAAACACGTGCATTTAGGGTGTTATCCTTAATTTCCCGATCAGTAAAGGTTCTTCTTAAGAACGGATGTCTTGCTCCAGTTCCTGGATCGTCCTGAGGACTGAATCTTAGACCTGTTTCTTCATCATTCAATTCAGAACCCCAGGGAGAATCCCTGATATACATCTGCCATTCTGCCGGAACAGAACTTTCATCACTTTGTGAAAATTGAGCGTTCACACCCACTGTCAACCAGTCTACAATATCGGCATCCAGATTTAACCTGGTCCTGATCGTTTCGAATTTTTCGCCTACTATGATACCCTCATTGCTCATCTTATTGATAGACCAGAAATATTTCAGGTCTGATTTTTGACCAGACAAGCTTAAGTTCAGGTCACTTCTGGTTCCATTTTGGAAGATCATATCATACCAGTCTACACTGTTACCTGCAAGATAATTGCCTATTTCAACATCCTGGAAACCTATCCTGTTCAACCAGGCTGTAGTAGGATCTCCGGTTGCTCCATCATAGGCCAACCAATCAGATAAGCCTACACCGGCAGGAAGATTATCCGGGTTGTCAAAATAACCGGGCTGATCATCTACACCATAGTTTATACTTTTGAATACATCCGTTCTCCAGTTAGCATAACCCTGTGGAGAGTAAGGTGGATTATCAAAGGCTTTACTAGCAATACCGTAAGAAGTTGCCACACTGATGGTTGGTTTTTCCGATGTACCTCTTTTGGTAGTGATCAGAATTACACCATTGGCACCTCTGGCACCATAAACTGCAGCGGAGCTGGCATCTTTCATCACATCAATCTTATCAATATCATTTGGGTTGATTGAGGATAAGTCACCATTATATATCGTTCCATCCAATACAATCAGAGGCTGTGTACCAGCATTTAGCGAATTGTTACCACGAACTTCAATCTGACTTACTCCTTTGGGAGAGTTATTGAAACCAACATTCAGACCTGGAACATTTGCACGCAAAATGTCAGTCACAGAGTTTGGTGACTGATTTGCAATCTTGGTTGCATCAATCTGACCTACTGCTCCGGTCAGGTCACGCTTTTTTACTGTTCCGTAACCCACAACAACAACTTCGTCCAATTGCTCTGAGTCAGGCTCCAGTGACATATCAATGGTACTTTGATTGCCAATCAGAATCTCTGTGGTTTCATATCCAACAAAAGAAATCTGTAGAGTGGCACCATCCTGAACGGTTATGGAGTAATCCCCACTTACATCAGTGATCGTACCATTCGAAGTACCTTTTTCGAGAATTGTTGCACCAGGTAATCCCTCTCCGCTTTCATCGGTTATATTACCTGTTATTCTTCTCTGAACTTCATCTTTAGTATCAGGATTGTTGATGTTTTCATCTATATTTTTCTTAACATCATCTGAATTATTTCCAAAAGCCAGATTCATAGATAGGAAAAGTGCTAAGAGCCCCTTTCCAGTCATTTTCAACACCATATATATGGTATCAGTAATTTTGCTATTCATATCTTTGTATTAGGTTAATTATTATTTAACTGTTTGATAGTACCTCTTTACTACGATTTGAGCGTCTAGCATAAGAGTTACTATTGTTTTGCGGGAGGGATCAGTCTAGGCTGGTCCCTTTATTTATTTTATTATCTAATTCATATGCATATGTGTTTAATTTATAATTCGTCTTCAGTATAATTAATTGATTTAACCCTGCAGCAAGCCATTTTCTCTTGACAACAGATACTGATTATTAAGTGTAAATAGTGGAAAAACCCCAATATCAACAGTAACAGCCTGGAATACCTGAACCTGAATTGGATTAGCTAGGAAAAGTTTAATATCGGGGCTGTTGTGTTGCATATCTTAGGTTAATCAATTGATAAAACTACCAGCCTTAAAAGTGATATTCTAGTATTTATATTGCAGAGAAGAGTACTATAATTGCTTTCCAGTGGATTTTATTCTTTGGGCGAGACAATAACAGATAAAAATGCACTAAGGAAGGGTATTTGACAGATTACTATAAATAATTATCTCTGAATAAAAATCACATAAATTTTACCACATAAACCACCTGGTTATTAACAAATACACAAAGGGAGATTCCTCCTTTAAGACCATTTCTTATGCCACATTTGCACGGTGGTACTGCTCCTGAAATTCTGATGGTGAATAGTTCGTAATCCGTCGAAATTGACGGTTAAAATTTGACAGGTTGTTAAAACCACTTTCGTAGCACACTTGTGTCACATTAAGTTTTCCTTCTGTTAAAAGTTTACAAGCATAACCAACCCTCAATTCAATAATAAATTGGGAAAATGATTTGCCTGTCTTATCCTTAAAATATCGACTAAATGCGTTCGCATTCATTCCTATGTCGTCAGCTATTTCCTCTAACCTGATAGGCTTTTTATAGCCTGCATTAACTAAATACAAGACCCTGTCTAAACGATTTCCGGACCAGTCTACCTCATTTGGCATATATGAATTACTTGCCAGTAAAGTATATTGATCACTTAATGCAAGATCGTTTAATATATTGATGAATTTCAAGGTCCTCTCCAGCCCATCAAGTTTGAGTAATTTCTTAAGTTGAGGACCAACAACTTTTGAGACAGAAAGGTTAAAACTGATCCCCCTTGAGGCGCGTTGCAAAAGTTCTTTGATTCGATAGAATTCCGGGTAATTACTGATTTGGTCTTTAAAAAAGTCTTTGGGAAAATGAATAACTACAGCTTTTACGCCATATCTCGGATCGTTTTTATAAAACAACTCATCATTTTTCCAAAAATGGGGAAGGTTACTTCCAAGAAGTACCAGGTCCCCCGCTTTGAATTGTCCGATGTGATCTGCGATAAACCGCTTACCAAAACTCTCAATTACGTAAACGATCTCAAATTCAGAATGAAAATGCCAGGGGAAAGTAAAGTGAGGAAAATCATCCCATTTTATTTTGAATGAGCTTGAATTATTAAAGCTCAACTGTTCATGCATTATTTTCATAACTGAATTTTTATGTCATTTTAACTTCTTCACTTAATTTTCCTTAGAAATATAAATAAAAATAAGTTTATCCATATTAATGTATTGATGCTTGCGCTAATTGATCAATCACAAAAGCTCTGTAATAATAATACTAACCTATGCAATATAAATACTAGATTTGAAGTTTCCACAGACTTAATTTTACTTTTCACATGATACTCAAAAAATGAAGTTTTTACCCCACCTCATAACGCTGTTACTGTTATTTGATTTATCGGCACAAAATAATATACGCTTTCAAATAGCCCCTGAGAAGACCATCTCAAGTGGAAATCCCGTCAGTATTGATATTTCATCCTTTGGAATAAATACAAATGACACAACCTACATCCTTTCCAGGCTAAATAAAAAAGAACAAATTTCTATTCCAAGTCAGATAAGTAATGGCAGCCGAACTGTTCTTAGCTTTATTGCAGATATTCAACTGGAAAAAGGCCAAAAGACCGAATTCTTACTAGCCCAATCGTCAAATCAGCCTTCACCAAAAACCATCAGTCTAACTAAAGGTAAAGAAGGATTACAATTGACCTATAATAAGAAAAGCATACTCAATTACCAATTTGCAGAGACCTACCCTCCTTCAGGAGTGAATCCTATTTATCGGAAATCAGGATTCATCCATCCCTTGTGGAGTCCTTCCGGTGAAGTTTTGACCCGAATTCAGGCGCCAGACCATTACCACCACTATGGGGTATGGGGACCCTGGACCAAGACACACATCAATGGGCGGGCTGTAGACTTTTGGAATTTAGGAGAAGGTCAGGGTACTGTTCGTTTTTCCAAATTCCTTTCTGAAATAGAAGGCCACGTTTTTTCTGGGTTTTCTGTTTTGCAAGAGCATGTCGATTTCGGGGCCAAAGGTCAGGATCAGGTAGCGATTAATGAACAGTTGGAAGTTTTGGCCTGGAAGATTGACCAGGAAGGAAAAACCTGGATGGTAGACTACACGACTACCCTTAATAGTCCGCTGGATTCCGGTATATTTTTTGATGCCTACAGATACGGTGGAGGGATTGGCATGCGTGCCACAGAAAAATGGAAAAAAGATAACTGCACCGTCCTGACATCTGAAGGAAATGATCGCCTATCCGCTGATGGTACAGAAGCGAGGTGGTGCATCGTAGAAGGCGAATCAGCTGCTGGGAGAAGTGGTGTACTATTTATGAGTCACCCGGGTAATAAATCATATCCGGAGCCTATGCGTATTTGGCCGATAGATGCCAATGGCGGACGGGGTGATATGTTCTTTGAATTTTGCCCCATCCGACATGAAGACTGGCAGATTGATAAAGGCAAGAATTATACCCTGAAGTATCGTATGGTCATTTTCGACGGGGAATTAACCGCGGAAAAAGCAGAAAGCTATTGGCAAGCATTTGCTTATGCACCAATAGCCACACAGTTATAAATAAAAGCCTTTATAATAAATAAATGAAGTATTTCTTACCCATATTACTTTTTGTTTTTCTGACAGCTTTTCAGTCAACAGCGCAAAACAAGATTACAGCTGAACAAGTAGGTGATAAAATCGAATTTAGGATAAACGGAAACCTTTTTACGCAATATATCATTTCAGAAGATCAAAAATACCCCTTTTTCTTCCCTGTAAATGGCCCATCTAAAGCATCAGTCACTTCCATGCGTAATGCCAACTACCCACATCACAGCTCCTTATTTTTTGGATGTGATAAAGTCAATGGTGGAAATTACTGGCAAGAGGGGATTGATCGGGGACAGATTGCTGCTTTAAGAACAGATATTATAGAAAGTGGTGGAGAAAAAGCGATCATTGTAAATGAAAACATCTGGAAAAGACCAGGTGCAATGGCACCCATTAAAGATATCCGAACGATAACCGTATCTACCCCTTCAAATGAAGTATATCAGATTGACTTTGATATAACCATGGAAATGCTAATGGATGTGACCATAGATAAAACCAATCACTCTTTATTTAGTGGTAGAATGGATCCTGATCTGGCAGTAACCAATGGCGGCACATTAATCAATGCAGAAGGAGAAAAAGGAGAGAAAGAAACATTTGGTAAAAGATCTGCATGGATGGACTATTATGGAACAAGAGGCAATGGATTGGAGGGCATGGCAATTCTGCAGCATCCATCCAATGAATGGTTTCCTGCTCCATGGTTCACAAGAGATTACGGCTTTTTTTCACCAACGCCTATGTATTGGCCAGCTGATGAAGCAAAGGGCACAGTACTAAAGAAAGGAGATTCGATCCATTTAAGATATCGCGTATTGGTTCATTCCGGTGATCACCAATCAGCAAAAATTGCTGAAGCGTATGAAAAATATAAACAAGATTAGAACAAAACTATTCACTATGCAACGTAGACATTTTATGAAAAAGACAGCCTCTGCCTCAGCTATTGCTTTTGCAGTCCCCACGATTGTTCCTTCCTCCGTATTTGGTAAAGACGCACCCAGCAATAAGATCAATATTGGTCAAATTGGATGTGGTCGGATTGCACGAAGCCATGACATGGCGGAAACTTTAAAATATGACCAGGCAAGAATAATTGCTGTCAGTGATTTAGATAGTAACCGAATGGCTGATGGTAAAAAATTGGTTGAAGCATCATATGCCAAGTCCACAGGTAAAAAAAATGCCGTAGATGTAAAAATGTATGGTGACTATAAAGAAATGTTGGCAGATAAGGACATTGATGCAGTCCAAATCAGTACACCTGACCACTGGCATTCTCAGCCAGCGATTGAAGCTGCACTGGCTGGAAAAGACATTTACCTTCAAAAACCAACTTCTCTTACCATAGAGGAAGGTCGACTATTAAGTGATATCGTTCAAAAACAAGGGGTAATTCTACAAGTAGGTACTCAGCAGAGGTCCAGTCCTCAATTTCGAGTTGCTGCAGAACTGGTAAGAAATGGAAGAATAGGAAAAGTGCATACTGTGAAAATCGGTTTACCCGGTGACCCTTCTGGACCAGAAGCTCCGGAAATGCCAGTTCCGGCAAACCTTAACTATGACATGTGGTTAGGATCAACTCCTGAAGTACCGTATACCGAAATTGGCGTTCACCCACAACAAGGCTATGGCAGACCAGGTTGGTTGCGATTAGAACAATATGGCGCCGGAATGATTACAGGCTGGGGTCAACACCATTATGATTCAGCAGCCTGGGGAATGGATACCGAGCTTACTGGGCCAATATCTGTTGAAGCCGTAGCACAATTTCCTAAATCCGGTCTTTGGAATGTCCATGGAGACTTCATGGTCAAACAGGAATATGCTAACGGAATTACTGTCTACACCAGTGGTGGTTATGACAATGGAATAAGATATGAAGGTGAAGACGGATGGATTTTCGTTTCCAGGGGAAGTTATGTGGCTTCAGCAAGTGATCCTGTTTCGGCAGCTAACAGCAAGAAAGCTTTAGATGCCAGCGATCCAAAAATTCTTCAATCCAAAATTGGTGAAAATGAAACACACCTATATGTCAGTGATGAGCATCACGGTAATTGGTTGGATTGTATTAAATCTCGCAAAGCACCCATCTCTCCAGTGGAAATTGGGCATAGAGCGTGTTCAGTTTGCCTGATTAGTCACATCGCTATGAAAATCCCGGATATCTTGAAATGGGATCCGGTAAATGAAAGATTCATTGACAATGAAGGAGCCAACTCCATGTTGAGTAGAAGTCAACGTTACCCATACGGAACACGTAACATCAAATCATAAAAAATTCAATGAAACATTTTAGTATAGCAGGGAAAGTCGCCATCGTCTCAGGCGGTGGAGGCGTCCTTGGTGGAAGTATTTCAAAAAGCCTTTTGGAAGCAGGGGCTAAAGTTGTTGTCCTGGACATCCGGGAAGAAAACCTGAATGCGAGAATTGAGGAGCTGAAGGGTTTTGGCGAAATCATTGGCTTTCCATGCAATGTGCTTGAAACTTCAAGTCTTGAGGAAGTACGTGCCAAAATCCTCGACAAATGGGGATCGATCCATATTTTGATCAATGCGGCCGGGGGTAATATACCCGGTGCCACATTGACTGAAGACCAGACCATTTTTGACATGAAGATCGAAGACTATAAAAAAGTCCGTGACCTCAATTTGGATGGTACGATTATCCCTAGTCTCGTTTTTGGTGAGTCCATGGCAAAAGCTGGAGAAGGTAGTATAATCAACATTTCTTCTATGGCAACCTATTCAGCTATCACAAGAGTAATGGGATATTCAGTTGCCAAAACGGGTGTCAATATTTTTACCCAATGGATGGCTACTGAATTGGCAATCAAGTTTGGTGAAAAAGTACGCGTAAATGCCATTGCTCCTGGTTTTTTCATTGGAGATCAAAATCGTGCAGTACTTATTAATCCTGATGGAAGCTATACTTCAAGAAGCGAAAAGGTCATCGCCAAAACACCCATGAAACGTTTTGGCGATATCACCGAATTAAATGGTATTGTTCAATTTTTATGCTCGGATGCGGCCAGCTTCATTACAGGAACCATCATCCCTGTTGATGGTGGTTTTAGCGCATTTAGTGGAGTCTGATTTATGAGACTAGAGAAAACCTGGCGTTGGTTTGGAGAAAAAGATCAGGTCAAATTATCTGATCTTAAACAGATTGGTGTTGAAGGTATTGTCACTGCCTTGCATCATATCCCTAATGGAGAAGTGTGGCCTGTGGAAGAAATCCTAAAGGTCAAACAACAGATTGAAAACCATGGGATGCGTTGGGCAGTTGTCGAAAGCTTGCCTGTCACTGAGGGCATCAAAACACATAATTCAGACTACCCAAGACTTATTGAGAATTATAAGCAATCCATTGTTCATCTGGGTGAATGTGGGATAGACAGAATTTGCTATAATTTCATGCCTGTATTGGATTGGGTGAGAACCAATTTACATTATACTTTAAGCTCCGGTGGAGAAGTGATGTATTTTGACTTCCCTACTTTCATTGCTTTTGATGTATTTATCCTAAAAAGGCCAGGTGCGGCAGCTAATTACCCTGAAAAACTTGTTGAAAAAGCACAACGGCTTTTTGAAAAGATGTCTGAAGAAGAAAAAGAGACATTGGCTCATAATACCATAGTCGTAACACAAGGGTTCATTGATGGAGCCATTGATGGATCAACTCCAGATTATAAGGGTCGCTTTCTTGAACTCATTGACAACTACAAACACATTGATAGGCAGAAGCTCAGAGAAAACCTCTCCGCTTTCTTAAGTGATGTAATACCGGTAGCGGAAGCTCATGGTGTCAAAATGTGTATACATCCAGACGATCCTCCGTTTCCTGTGTTGGGTCTACCCAGAATTGTAAGTACACAGGAAGATTTGGAATGGATCTGCAAAGCAGTAGACTCCCCTGCCAATGGGATTACCTATTGCACCGGATCTCTCTCTGTTAACAGACAAAATGACTTACTAGGAATCATTCAAAATCTGGCTGATAAGATTCACTTCACTCACCTTAGAAACAATACGTTTCTGGAAGATCGTAGCTTTCATGAAATGGGGCATCTGTATGGAGATGTGGATATGATTCCGATCGTTGAAGCATTGCTCATTGAGCAGGATCGGCGTACAAGTCAAGGTAGAAAAGATGCTCAAATCCCTTTTCGTCCCGACCATGGCATCAAGCTACTGAATGATTTCAATAAAGAGGCTAATCCGGGATACCCACTAATTGGTCGTATGAAAGGCATGGCAGAGATTGATGGGATACAGGCTGCACTGGAGTATCAGATGAAGAAGTAAATTAATATCCCCTGCGTTTATTTTTCTTTCTAAACATCACCTGCTAAAGTGAAAATAGCACCGTCATCCTATGTTTGAGTCCAAGGTTAAATTGGACCTTTTCATATTTTTCCTCCACAACACACACAAGATTCCTTCTCCTCCTGCCGTCGGATCGGAATGACGGTGGTATTTAAGTTTTCACTTCGCAGGCCTCGTATTTCTTTCTTCCCTACTCCCTGGTTGGTGTCCTTATTCCCAGCAGAGTCTCCGATAGGGACTCTGCCTTATCAAACCGCCTTCGTGCTGCCGAATGCTACCATTCGGCACCTAAAGAAGATTTGTATAGGTACTTTTGCATTTACCTCAAAAGGGTGTCTGGTGAGGAAACCAGCCACGGTGATTGCTAGTAGCTAAAATAAAAAATAGCACCGTCATCCTATGTTTGAAGCCAAGGTTAAAATCTCAATTAAAAGAATGTTCGACATTCTAGCGCATGGTGATTTAGTAAGCTAATTAAGGTGAAGCGAAGAATCTCGACATGGCTGTGGAGAAACATTGATAATCCTACTCACGAATATGAGATTCTTCTCTACGCTTCGCTTCTTTCTGAATGACGGTAGTGTTTTTGTTTTAATATCGCAGGCATGATATTTCTTTCTTCCCTATCCCAATGGTTGGTGTCCTCACCAAACAGCACCGAAAAGAACCTTGGTAGCTGTTGAAAAGAAATACCAAGGTTAAAATATTAACGCTTCTTGCGAGCAGGAGATTCTTCCTTTCTACGTTTCACTTCGGTAGGCACGGCACCAGCGCCCGATTGCTATCGGATCTACATTCAGGATGACGTGAAAGTCTGTGTTTTTTCTTCGCAGTTACAAATTAGTAATCCTCCTTCCCAGCAGAGTCTCCGATAGGGACTCTGCCTTATCAAACCAACTTCGCGCTGACGAATGCTACCATTCGGCACATAAGGAAGATTTCGTGGTGATGGGTAAAAACACCTACCAAAGTGTAAAAATGATCAACCAGTCCAATTGTTTGACCAATTCTGTCTAAGAACATCCAAAAATGAGTAAATTTGGAATTGAAACTGATCTTTACAAAAATCAACTGATAGCGATGTACAATTCTTCTAGCAAAAAATTAATTCTTCCTATACTCCTGGCCATTCTTTTTATGTCATGCGATGATGGAGAACAAAAATCAACAACAACCACTGAAGATATGTTTACTGGTAAAAAAGGTGAAGTAAAGCTGATGAACCTGGATCCGGGCCATTTCCATGCTGCCCTTGTTCAAAAATCCATGTACGATCAAATTGACCCTAAGGTATTTGTATACGCACCTGAAGGAAGTGATGTGAAAGATTATTTAAACCTGATCAATGGGTACAACACCCGCAGTGAAAGTCCAACATCCTGGGATGAAGTAGTTTATACAGGTCCTGATTATCTGGAAAAAATGCTATCCGAAAAACCAGGCAACCTTATGGTTGTTTCTGGTAACAATGAGAAGAAAACAGAATATATCCTTAAGACAGTTCAAGCTGGAGTAAACGTGTTAGCTGACAAACCAATGGTGATTACCAAAGAAGGTTTTGCTGATCTTGAAAAAGCATTTGCTGAAGCTGAAAAAAACGGAGTACTGCTATACGATATCATGACGGAGCGCCACGAGGTTACAACCATTATCCAACGGGAACTTGCTAAAATTCCTTCAGTTTTTGGCGAACTGACTCAGGGAACACCTGATGCTCCTGCAATTACCAAAGAAAGCGTTCATCATTTCTTTAAATATGTTTCCGGCAATCCGATCAAAAGACCGGCATGGTTCTTCGATACGGATCAACAAGGTGAAGGGATTGTGGATGTAAATACTCACCTGGTTGATCTTATTCAGTGGGAAGCTTTTCCTGAAGTAGTTCTCAATAAGTCAGATGTAGAGATTATTAGTGCAAGACGATGGGCAACAGAGCTAACATTGGAACAGTTCACCAGAGTTACTCAACTAGATGCATTTCCTGATTATCTACAGAAAGACATGGTAGATGGTAAACTTCAGGTATATGCCAACGGAGAGATTATTTACAAATTAAAAGGGAAAGTAGCCAAGGCATCTGTCACATGGAACTATGAAGCGCCTGAAGGAACAGGTGATACCCATTACAGCATCATGCGTGGTACAAAATGCGACATCATTATTAAGCAAGGCAAAGAAGAAGGCTTCAAACCTACGGTATATGTGCAATCCAGTGATGTCTCCAGTCCTTTCAAAAGCAACCTGCAAAAGGCTATAGACGATACCATTGGTGGGATGTACCCTGGTGTTGAGTTGGAACAGTTAGAAGAAAACCTTTGGGTCATTAATATTCCAGAGCAATACAAAGTCGGTCATGAAGCTCATTTTGCGCAGGTAACGGAAAAGTACCTGAAATATCTGACTGATGGAGCGCTACCAGCCTGGGAGGTTCCTAATATGATTACAAAGTATTATACGACCACGATGGGTCTTGAGATGGCTAAGTAGTCTATCTAGTAGCTTTATACCTATATTATATTAACTTCTTCAAAGACTTAGGCACTGTTAGGTGATCAGGTAATTATCTGATCTGCGGATTATTTTAAAGCAATTGCTTTAACTGTGTATTAGGTTAATGGGCTTTTAAACCGCTTCGTGAAACTCAATTGATACAATAATGCTGTACTTTAACTTAACATAGCACATGCGAGATTTTATATCTCCCATTAATAGTTAAACATAGAATCTGTTTCAATTTCTCTATTTTGGATAGCAATTGATTAAAAATCACATAGTAGATACGTCGTATTTTTATTATTTTGACTAAAGAAGGTACTATCTTAACACTATGCTCGATTATGAGCTGTAATACATCTTATTGATACATTTTTCCCTTAAATTTTTGTTTGGATTTGAATGGTTATGTTAAAATCAAGCTGTTTTTAACCGATAAGCTTGCTTAAAGCATAACACTACTTACTTAACGATAGGTATTCAAAATATGGTTAGGTACTTAGATTAGAAGTATATAATAATTCAGTTTGGACTTAAATGACTTTTATATGTAACAATCTAAAAATCAATTAATGCCACAATCCTGTTGATCATTTAATCAACCAAGGATATGTGAACTACTAGTTTAAAATAATTTACAAAAACAAATTTTATGGATTTAATTCTACGAAAATTAATTACGAGGATGCCACAGCTCTTTATCTATGGCATTGTTTTGATGATGTCCGTCTCTACCCTCGCATTTGGGTTTGATGGTCCGGATGAAAATGCAGTTTCTTCAGTTGAAGAACAAGTACAAGTTTCAGGAACTATCACAGATGAAAGTGGTGCAGGTCTTCCTGGAGCCAATGTTGTTGAAATAGGAGGTACAAATGGTACAATTACTGACATTGATGGAAAATATTCATTAACTGTTGGTGACAATGCCAAGCTACTGATTTCATTTGTCGGCTTTGAAGCTGTCGAGGTACCGGTAGCTGGTCAATCTGTTATCAATGTATCGCTAAGTGAGGATATCTCATCCTTAGAAGAGGTTGTAGTTGTTGGATACGGAACGCAGAAAAAAGTCAATCTAACTGGTGCTGTATCTGTGGCAGGTAAAGAGGTCATAGAAAGTCGACCCATTACTAACGCACAGCAGGCGCTTCAGGGTGTAGTTCCTAACCTGGTAATTGCGCCAAATACTGCAGGTGGTGAGCCTGGAGCGGACTTCGACATGACCATCAGAGGTTTACAGTCCTTTGAAGGAAGTAACTCTCCGTTGGTGCTTGTGGATAACATTCCAATGTCTATTAATGACGTAAACCCTGCAGATATTGAGTCTGTCTCTGTTTTGAAAGATGCGGCCTCAGCGGCGATCTACGGTGCACGTGCAGCTTATGGTGTGATCATGATCACGACCAAAAAAGGTTCTGGTAAGGCAAGGATCAACTATACTGCCAACTTCGCGCAGAGTGGTCCAACCATATGGCCAGAGTTTGCTGATCCTTTGGATGCAATCTATGCGCACAATGATGCAGCCGTCAATTCAGGAAGATCACCTTTCTATGATGCGGATGCGCTCGACCGGTTTATGCAAAATCAGGCAAATCCAGGCAGTGCGCCTTCTATGCTAGACAATGGTAGTGACAACTGGCAGGTAATGAATACAGGTATGATGGCAGTCGCCAATACTGATTGGGAAGAAGTACTTGTTAATCGTACGGCGCCTATCAACCAGCACAACCTCAGCATTTCAGGTGGCACTAAAGATGTAAACTACTATGTCTCTACCGGCTACATGACGCAACAGGGATTACTAAAAGTTGGTAACGAAGAATTTAACAGATTTAATGTTGATGCTAAAGTATCTGCCAGGGCAACAGAATGGCTCACGATAGAATTTTTGACCAAGTTCAGGCACAACAACGAAAATTTCCCCTGGAATCCTACCTTCGGAAGGGCCTGGATCATGAACTGGATCTCAAAGTTGAAGCCGGGATTGCCGGTCTTTTATGACGGCACTGATATTTATACGACGAATTCAAGAATAGGGGAATGGAAAGTCACGCGGGAAGACTGGAAAAGAAACCAGCTCACACTTTCTCCAAGACTTATTTTCGAGCCTATCAAAGATTGGGTTACTAACGTGCAATTCAACTACGTTTCAAATACCAATCGGGGGACTTTTGTCGCTCCACAGATTGAGTGGATAAGACCTAGCGGTACCATCGATTACCAGCCAGGTAACCGTGAACAGACTAGCTACAATTCTACAATGCAAAATAACGAGTACTTTTCACCCAACATTTTCTCTAGTTACACTAAAAGCTTTGGGGTTCACAATTTTGGTGTGATGGTAGGTTATCAGCATGAAGTATACAGATTCAATAATTTAGTTGCGGAGACAAACCACCTGGTTACAGATCAGATTCCGTCTGTTAGTACAACGGTTGGTCAGCAACAGGTTTCTGACCAACTTGGCCATTGGGGAACCATGGGCTATTTTGGAAGACTCAATTATAACTTTGATGAAAAGTATCTGATTGAAATGAATGTAAGGAGAGATGGTTCATCTCGCTTCAATCCTGATGAGCGTTGGGGTACTTTCACCTCCGTGTCTGCAGGTTGGAATATCGCAAATGAAAGCTTTTTCCCATTAAAGGATCAGTTCGACCAATTAAAGCTTCGTGCATCGTATGGTCAGTTGGGTAACCAGGATGTGGATAATTACCTTTATGTACCTACCATGAATACCCGCCAGACTAGTCGCTGGTTGTTCGGTAACAACAGACCATGGACAGTAACGGCACCAAACCTCACCAGTATCAATCTGACATGGGAGCAAATAGCTACAATTGATGTAGGTCTTGACTTTGCTTTATTCGGTAGCAAACTTACAGGTGCATTCGATTGGTACGAGTCCCGAACTACAAATCTTGTAGGTCCTGGAGAAGAATTACCTGCCGTTTTGGGAACTTCAGTTCCGAAGAGAAACGAAGGTGAGATTGTGACCCGCGGATGGGAAATGGAAATTACCTGGAGAAACCGTATCAATGATTTCTCCTACCAGATAAGAGGTGTACTCTCAGACTATCAAAGTGAAGTGGTTAGCTATAACAATCCAACTGGTTTACTGCCTACCAATAACAGGTTTTACCAGAGTCAGATGATCGGAGAGATCTGGGGATTCCAAACTGACGGTCTTTATCAATCTCAGGAAGAAATTGATGCACATGGTGTAAACACAAGTGCGCTTTCAGGTTTCGCCTTCAACCCTGGTGATGTAAGGTATCAGGATTTAAATGGCGATGGAGCAGTTGATTATGGTGACAACACGGTGAGCAATCCAGGGGATCAGGTAATTCTTGGTAACACAACCCCACGTTTTCAGTATGGATTCAGTGGTCAGGCAAGTTGGAAAGGAGTGGACATTTCATTCTTCTTGCAAGGCGTTGCTAAGCGAGACCTTTGGCCAATCGCTGGTACCCAGGGTGTTTTCAGGGGACCAGCCGGTGGACCTATGCACGCCGGTGCGCTCGTTGAGCATATCGATTACTGGAGAGATGACACAAGTCCTCTCGGAGCGAATCCGGATGCTTACTTTCCAAAACCATACGCGCAGTACATCGGTCAAAATGGTAAGAATTTCAGCCAACCTAATGATCGATTCATGCAGAATGGTGCTTACTTGCGTCTGAAAAATCTCCAGGTTGGGTATACATTCCCTTCTACTTTGACAGAGAAAGTCTTCATTTCTAATGCAAGGATTTACCTGTCAGGAGAGAATCTGCTGACATTCACAGATCTTTTGTTCTTTGACCCTGAAGCCTTCGCCGGTAGATGGTATGGAGCAGGGGATGCATATCCTTTGAATAAGTCCTATTCAATGGGATTAAATGTTACATTCTAAATCGAACGTATCAATGAAAAAATTTGCAATAATAATATCAGTAATAATCGCAGGTTTAGGAAGCTATTCCTGTGAAGAAGAAATACTGGACAGAACACCGCTAGATCAGATTTCTGATCCGGATTTCTGGACCAGTCAGACAGACTTAGAATTATTCGTCAATCAATTTTATGATGACATCGAAGGCTGGGCACCATCAGGAGGTGGAAGAGCACCTACCTTGGATATGGGTACAGACATCGCCCTTGAGTCACTCAATAATTTCTCATTCACCTACACCAACCAGCTGGATGGAACATTGAATGTTCCGACAGCAGGTGGAGGCTGGAATTGGGGGAATATTCGTGATGTCAACTACTTTTTGGCCAATGCAGATCGGGTAACCTCAGGTGGTGACCTGGTTGATCAGTATATTGGAGAAGGTCATTATTTCAGGGCATACTTCTATTTTGACCTGCTGAGGAGATTCGGTGACCTACCAATCATCAAACAACCTGTCAATGTTGATGATGAGGATATACTCTATGGGGCAAGAAGTTCAAGGACTGAAGTTTTTGATTTCATTATGGAAGACCTGGATATGGCCATCTCTATGATGAAGAACGGACCAGATCTTGCCAGTCACCAGAACAGGATTAGTAAGGAGGTTGCACAATTATTTAAGGCAAGACTTGCTTTATATGAAGGAACCTGGGAGAAGTATCATGCGGGGACAGAATTTGCCGGAGATACAGATGGATTAGCGTACATCCAGGAAGCTGCTGATGCCGCTAAAGCGGTGATTGATGGGGGTAACTATTCCTTAGCAATGGGTGACACCAGCGATGTTTACTTTGATCTGTTTAACAATACGGATTATGCAGGGAACCCTGAGGTTCTACTTTTCAGGCATTATGATGGTGCGTTTGGAGACTCATTTAGCAATCAGTTGTGGAACTGGCCAAATAGTTATGGGTACACACGTGAAGCCACACAGTTTTACCTCTGTGCTGACGGAGAACCTATCAGTGTGAGTCCACTTTTTGTAGGAGATGATTCTCTGGAAATTTTGGAGATCAATCGTGACCCAAGGTTAGCACAATCAGTGATGGTTCCGGGAGATGCTTGGAGAATACAAGGTACGGATACTTCAAAATATTGGATGAAGAGGGACGAAGCTGACCCAGATGAACCAACTCCGAATTATGGACTATTTGATGCTCCCACTGGCATTCAGTCTCAAAAGTTTCGACTTGTTTTGGTTGATCCTTCAGTTGGAGTCAATAACGGTAATGTTGATTATATCAACTTCCGGTATGCAGAAGCTTTGTTGATCTATGCAGAAGCAAGGGCTGAGTTAAATCAGTTGACACAGGCTGACCTTGATATTACTATCAACCTGTTAAGAGACAGGGTTGGCATGCCTCACCTGACAATGACTCCAACACCTGATCCAAATGCAATTGACTATGGTTATCCCATTTCAGATGTATTGTATGAGATCAGGAGAGAGAGGACAGTTGAAATGCTAGCTGAAGGTCAGCGGATGAACGACCTGATGCGCTGGCGTGCACATGAATACTGGCAGGGAAATCGATTTTCCGGTATGTACGCGACAGATGATATACTAGCTCAATCGGGAGATATTAATATTGATGGAAATGGATTTCTGGATCCATTCGTTAATTTGTTGACTGGGCCTAATGGCACCTATGGATTTGATGAGACCAGAGATTATCTCCTGCCTCTACCGATACAGGAAAGAACACTTAATCCGAATTTGAGCCAAAATCCAAACTGGCAATAATAATTCTCTTCTTTATATTAAAAGAGCTGACCAAAGCAATTTGGTCAGCTCTTTTTTAAAGTACTGTTATCTGTTTGCTGTTTAATCAGCTATTATCACAAAACCTCACGGTCTGCTATTGCGTACTTTCATGGTTTTGAGCACCCTAATTCAATATTCCATTACCCACCCAAATAATATTGAAACCTAATCTCATTTGATGAGAAAAAAGATTTTTTCATATACAGCTGTCCTACTATCAGTGCTATGCTTCGCATGTTCTAATAGCAAAGAAAAGATCTCCTTTGCAGAGCCTTATGACCCTGAAGTATATGACTTCTCCACCTGGGAATCGATTGAACCAGGCATCCATTCTGGTTTCGCTTCTATTGATACCAGCTATGCTAAAAGCATTCCTCCGTCAGGAAACATTACTGAGTCCATCAGAATACAAGGATGGAAAGGTGAACGGGTTAATTCTAAACTATTGGTTTGGTCCTTGGAGCCCGAAGAAGATGTTAGTATTCAGATAAGTGATTTCCATAATGTAGATCATAAAATCAGTAAAAAAAATATTACCATCTCAGTAATCAAGTATGTCCTTTGTGGAGAATACCCTGTTGGATGTGGGAAAAGAGATCATGAGCAGATAGCTGCGCATCTTAGCCCTGACCTTTTGAGCAATGAAAGCAGCTTTGAGCTTGGGGAATTTCAAAACCGACCTGTTTGGATAGCCATTGATATACCAGCTGAGACACCTGCTGGCATTTATCAGGGCCGCGTGATCCGGCAATCAAAATCAGGGACTGTGAGTCATTCAATTACACTTGAAGTGATTAATCAAACACTTCCGGAACCTGCTGATTGGGCTTTCCACCTGGACCTGTGGCAAAACCCCTTTGCAGTTGCACGGTATCATGGCGTGAAATTATGGTCCAAAGAGCACTTTGAACTTTTAAAACCTTTATTAGAGAAATTGGCTGGGGCCGGCCAGAAATGTATTACGACCACACTCATAGATCAGCCCTGGAGAGATGGGGCTCCCTATGATTCTTTTGGAAGCATGATCCAATGGAGCCTGAACAAAGAAGGTGCTATGGAATATGATTATGCTATTTTTGATAAATATGTCAGTCTGGCGATGGAAAGTGGGATCAAAGAGCAAATCAATTGCTACTCCATGGTACCTATAACCAATGTCTTTTCCTGGTATGATGAAAGCACTGCTGACACGGTCTTAATGGAAGCGGTTCCAGGCACTGAAGCCTACGAAAAATTATGGAGTAGTTTCCTTGATGATTTTAAGCAACACCTAAAAGAAAAGGGCTGGTTGGATATCACATCTCTGGCGCTGGATGAAAGAGATGAGGAAGAAATGAAAAACCTCTTTGAATTTCTGGCAGAGAAAGCTCCTGAATTTAAAATCTCCATGGCAGGGTTTTATTACGAAAATATCAATCCTTCGATCTATGATTTCTGTGCAAACTCCAGAAACATTGACATCATGACGGACAGCATTATTTCTTCCAGGAAGCATGCCGGACTGAAAACCACCTACTACGTAGCTTGTGGCATCACAAAGCCAAACAACTTCACCTTCTCCCCTCCCGCTGAATCCTGTTATGAAGGTTGGTTCGCTGCCGCCAGGGGTTTTGACGGATTTTTACGATGGGCGTATAACAGCTGGCCAGAAAATCCAATGGTAGACTCCCGATACATTAAGTGGCCCAGTGGAGACACCTATTTAGTTTATCCGCATGCACTTAGCTCTGTAAGGTTTGAGCGCCTCAGAGAAGGCATTCAGGATTTTGAAAAGATACGTATACTGGAAGAAAAATTAGCTGAGAATTCATCTGAAAATGGGGCCTGGTCTAAAGAAAAGCTAAAGAGCTTTTTTAGTTCATTTCATGGTAAAACATTGAATGACCGGTCGGCTGCTGAGGTGATTCAAGAAGGGAAAAAGCTGATTTATGAGATTTCCAGATCTTTAAATAATAACCAGTATTGAAAATTTGACAGAAACACATGAAAGTAATTAACATCCCCATTATCATCCTTTGGCTAGGTCTCATTGCCTGTACACAATCAGTGAATGAGACAAATGAATTGGTGTTTTTTAAAAATTCGGAAGCGGTGTGGATCACAGATGGCAAAGAACTCCCATCCAGCGATTCCTTGTTCTACCTGAATAATCCATCGCCACTCTTTCGAAAAGAATTTACTGCCAAAGGAGATATTGAAAGTGCCAACCTTTTTGTTACTGCAGCGGGATACTACCTGGCTTCTATCAATGGACAGGCTGTAGGGAAAAATGTTTTAGACCCGGCCTGGACAGATTTCAGCAAAAGAATCTATTATTCGGAGTATGATGTGACATCGTTGTTAGCAGGTGATGAAAATTGTCTGGGAATCTCACTTGGCAATGGGTTTTATAACCCCCTACCCTTAAGGAAGTGGGGACGCAGGAATTTAAGAAAGGACCTCACTGTTGGGAAGCCTACTTTTCTAGCCAAACTTGTAATCACCTATAAAGATGGCACAACCAAAGAAATTGTCTCAGACAATACATGGAAATATACCTATGGACCCATTGTAAAAAACAGCATTTACCTGGGCGTAGCATATGATGCAAGAAACGAAATTAAGGACTGGAACAGCACTGGTTTTGATGATACTTCCTGGGAAGCTGCAGTACCAGGAGAAAACCCCGGAGGTGACTTGCAAAAGGCCTTTTTTCCACCCGTGCAAATCACAAAAGAGATAAGCCCGGTAGATATATATTCACCAGAGAGCGGAGTTTGGATTGTAGACATGGGAGTGAATTTTACCGGAACCTATAAAATCAAACTTACTGGTGACCCCGGTGATGTTGTTACATTCAGATTTGGCGAAAGGGTATATGAAGATGGTACACTTAATCCAATGACTACGGTGATCGGCCAGATCAAAAGAAAAGGCGTTGGAGGACCAGGAGCACCAGAGGTAGCCTGGCAGACAGATAGTTACACGATTGGGAATGAGTCGGGAGCCTGGTTTCAACCACAGTACACTTACCATGTCTACAGGTACATGGAAATCACAGGACTTGACACTAAGCCTGACCTATCGGACATAAAAGGCTTATTCATCCATTCAAATGTTACCAATAAGAATGCATTTACCAGTTCATCGGAACTCTTAAATTCCATTCAGGTAGCTTCGGATAGAACATTTCTTGCTAATCTCGTCAGCGTACAATCTGATTGTCCCGCAAGAGAAAAATTTGGATATGGAGGTGACCTAAATGCTACCAGCGAATCATTCATTTACAATTTTGATATGCAGTCCTTCTATCGGAAAACGATTTACGATTGGGTAGATGCGATGAATGATACAACATTTGTAGATACTGCTCCATATACTGGAATCAAGTATTGTGGTATTAGCTGGGAATCTGCCTACTTGATCACACAATACTACCTGTACCTGTATTACAACGACACAGAGATCATCAAAGAGCTCTATGATTTGAATACCCAATGGATGGACAAAGTAGCCAGAATACACCCAGAGGGACTCGTGGATCAGGGACTCAGTGATCATGAATCATTGAAGCCGGTACCCGTAGAACTCACAGGAACCTGTCACTACATTCAATGTGCACGGATCATGCAACAATTTGCGTCTGTCATGGAAGACCCGACTCAGGTAAAAAAATATCAGCAGCTAGAGGAAAAGCTCATAGCGCTTGTGCGTGCAAAATTCTGGGCACAACCCGTAAACGAAGAGATCAACAGACAAACGCTCTTCTCTACCCTACTCTATCATGGTATTGTGCCTGAAGAAGAGATAGGTGCTGCTAAAGATTCTTTATTGAACGCTGTTCAAAATGGTCCTGCAGGACATTTTAATACCGGTATTTTTGGTACAAAATACGTATTGGAGACGTTATCTGAATATGTCTCTCCTGAGTCCGTATTCGAAATTGTCAATAGCACTTCATACCCTGGCTGGGGATTTATGATTGACAATGGAGCCACCACTATTTGGGAAACATGGAAAGAAAGTGACAATACATTCTCCAATAACCATCCAATGTTTGGAACAGTATCGGAATGGTTTTTTAGATGGTTGGGTGGAATAAGACCCCAGGAAGAATTCCCTGGATTTAAGGAGTTTACACTAGCTCCATTTACACCAGAAGGGCTTGAATCAGCCAATAGCACCTATCATTCACCATTTGGTCGAATTGTTTCAAACTGGCAAAAAGAAAAGGAAGGTGTTAATTATAGTTTCACCATTCCTGGTGAAAGCATCGCCAATGTTTCGATACCCCTTACTACTTCCGAGGAAATAATAATTGAAAATAACAAAGGAGAAATCATATCCGATCAAATCGAAGGCCTGGAAAGTGGTGAATTCAGATTGAGCGGAGGAAATTATGTCCTGAAAGTTTCAACAAAATAGCAATTAGGTTACTGGATCAATAAATTAGAAATGCATATGTTAAAAAGAATCGCACCGGGTATATTAATAGTTATCTCCATGTTTTTGCTGGATGCTTGTCAGCCAGCAGAAGAAAAAGCACCTGCAAAAAGGCCAAACATCCTATTTATCATGTCAGATGATCACGCCTACCAGGCGATCAGTGCTTATTCTGATAAACTTTTACAAACACCAAACATCGATCGAATCGCCAATGAAGGGATGCTCTTTAGCAATGCCAGTGTAACAAACTCCATTTGTGCTCCATCCAGGGCTACCATACTTACCGGGAAACACACCCACATCAATGGTAAAATTGACAATATCATGCCTTTTGATACTACGCAAATTACATTTCCACAGCTGTTTCAGAAAGCTGGATATGAAACTGCGATGTATGGAAAACTTCACTTTGGTAACAACCCAAAGGGAGTTGATGATTTCATGATTTTACCTGGCCAGGGAAGCTATATCAACCCAAGGTTTATCACACCAAAAGGAGATACTACGATCACGGGTTATGTGACTGATATCATCACAGATTTAACAATCAATTGGTTAGATAAAAAAAGAAATCCAGACAAGCCCTTCTTGATGATGTATCTGCATAAGGCTCCGCACCGAGCCTGGTGGCCTAGCCCCGAGAAGTTTAAGGAATTTTCGAAAATCACCTTTCCTGAACCTGAAACCCTGTTTGACAATTATGAAAACAGAGGAACGGCAGCAAAAGAGGCAGAAATGACCATCTCTGACGAGATGCTTTTGAGTTATGATAACAAAATACTCCCTCAGGCAATCGAAGATCTGGGTATTTCCGATGATCCAAGAAACGTTCGGTATTTCAGGGGCAGTGAGTATTCTCGCATCAATGAGCAACAATTGACTTTATATCAACCCATCCTGGATTCGATAGCCAATGAATTCAGAACCAAATGGCCATCGTTGTCAGACGAAGAAAAGATAGGTTGGAAGTATCAACGATATATACAGGATTACCTGGGATGTATCTCTTCAGTGGATGATAACGTAGGCCGGGTGTTAGACTACCTGGATGAAAGTGGATTAGCCGAAAACACCATGGTGATTTACACCTCTGATCAGGGCTTCTATCTGGGCGAACATGGATGGTTTGACAAAAGGTTTATCTATGATGAATCATTTAAAACGCCTTTGCTTATCCGATGGCCTAACGTGATCACTCCAGGCATCACGAATGATGAAATGGTTCAGAACCTTGATTTTGCCCAAACATTTTTAGAAGCTGCACAGATTGAAGCTCCGGACGACATGCAGGGTAAAAGCCTGATCCCGCTACTCAAAGGCGATAATTCGCAATGGGACCGGGAAGCTGTCTATTATCATTACTATGAGTATCCTGCCTCACACATGGTAAAGAGACATTATGGGATTGTTACAAAGGAATTCAAGTTGGCACATTTCTATTACGATGTAGATGAATGGGAATTGTATGATCGAGTGAAAGACCCACAGGAAATGAATAACGTCTACAACGATCCTGCCTATGCTTCGACGGTTACAAGATTAAAAGAAGAGCTCGATAAGCTAAGAGTAAAATACAAAGACTCTCCGGAGCTTGACCAGAAATACATTGACCTCTATGAAAATAAAAAATAAGCAACATATGAAGTTGTTGTAGAAACACTACCTGTGCTTAAGCATATAGACCTATTGAAAAGATATAGATAATTAGAACATATGAATATTAAATATTCCCTACTCCTCATGCTTGGCTTTTTTCTTTTGTCCTGTGAAAAAAGCACAACGACAGAGGAATCGTCCCAAGAAAAGCAAATCACGTTTTTGCCTTTCAAAACATTGGATTTGGACAATTTAAAGGCTTTTGAACCCGTAGCAGAAAATTGGCAGATTGTTGGTGATGTATATGTGGATCAAAGCAAAGAACGAACATTCATTTCCTCCCCTGGCACTGGAATCCTTTTAAATACGCCAGACAAGGATAATAGAGAAAACCTTTTCACCAGCTTCGAACATGGTGACATAGAAATAGAACTGGACGTAATGATGCCCATCCAATCTAATTCAGGCTTATATTTTCAGGGAAGGTATGAAGTTCAACTTTATGATAGTTGGGGAGTCGAAAAACCTCAACATTCAGACATTGGTGGAATCTACCAAAGATGGGATGAAGATCGGGAAGTGAAAGGCTATGATGGTCATCCTCCAAGGGTGAATGCGGCCAAGGCACCTGGACTTTGGCAGCACTTTAAGATCCTTTTTCATGCACCCAAATTTGATGCCGCTGGAAATAAGATCAAAAATGCCTGGTTCGAAGAAGTCTGGCTGAATGGTGAGCTGCTTCATAAAAACCAGGAAGTCACCGGACCCACCCGATCTGCCGCATTTAACGATGAACAACCGCTCGGTCCTTTGATGATTCAGGGGGATCATGCGGGAGTTGCGATTAGAAACATACAATACAAATTGTACGAGGATCAAAAAGTATCATTTACCAATTTAAAAATGAAGGAATATGAAGCTTCCTATCCATTGATTCCTGATTATGATACATTATCAGCAGAACGTGAAGTAGATACTGACTCTATTTCATCTAATATGGCATCAGGTGAGAGACCTAAAAAATTGTTGGTTTATAATGGAAACATGAACATCCCAAAATCAGGAGCCTACTTATTTGAATTAAGACTGCGCTTAGGCGGTGGACTTCTATTGATCAACGGGGATACAATTGCCAACCGGAATGGGGATTACTACACGGATGAACCGGCATATGGTCTTGTTGAATTACAAGCAGGTGAAATACCTTTCACACTCGTATACAACAAACACAGACCTTTTTGGAGAGGGCTGTCTTTGACTGCTGAAGGACCTGAAATTGCCAAACACAACCTGCATGCTCCGCAATCTTTCATTCTAAATCCTAACGGCGAAACAATCATAAAAGCTGAATCAGCAACAACTGAAACGGTCATGCAAAGAAGCTTTCTAATGCATGGTGACGAAAAGAGAACACATTGTATATCAGTATCTACACCAAGAGGTATAAACTACGCTTTTGACCTTGCATTTGCCTCTTTGTTAAAAGTATGGGGAGGAGAATTCTTGAACGCAACCGAAATGTGGAACAGCAGAGGTATAGATCAATTGGGCATTCCGATTGGCTCGCCTATCAATCTACATGGAAATCCAGATTTTGCATTTCTGGAAAGCGAGGAAGCCAGTTGGCCGGATAGTATACCCGATGGCACGACTTATAAGCAATTGGGTTATGAATTGGATCAAAATGGAAACCCAACTTTTTCTACACAGCTTGATGATGCAATAATCACCAACAGGTTTATTCCTAATGATACCTCAAGGAGATTGAAAAGGAGTATTTCTATCAATGCAAGCAAAGAAATCTGGCATAAAGTAGGTGATGGAAGTAGCATTCAAAACCTGCAGGGCAATACCTATGCAATTGATGATAAAAACTACTTTGTTGATCTTTCGGACTCTGAGAATTATCAAACAATCGTCAGGAAATCCTCAGAAAAAGACGAATTACTGATGAAAATACCCGCAGGAAAACAGGAAATAAATTATACCATCACCTGGTAATAAAAGGATATACACATGAATATTTTTAATAACCACATACAAAAATTGCTGCTTGTAGCATTCCTTTTGGTTGGATCTCAAATGGGAATGGCACAGACATTAGCAGAAATCGTCAAAAAAGAATCTCAGTTCTATAAAATAGTGGATGTGCCTATTCCGGAAGATATTGTTCTAGAAGTCGGCGGTTTAACGCTTACAGATACTGATCAATTGGGTGTCTCCACCCGAAGAGGTGAAGTATGGCTAATCGATAATCCCTATGGATCAAGACCTACTTACAATAGGTATGCCTCCGGATTGCATGAAGCACTGGGTCTGGCATACAAAGACAATGGGTTCTACCTAACCCAGAGAGGGGAGCTTACACGTTTGGAAGATAGGAATGCTGATGGAAAGGCAGACCTGTACAAAACCATCTATTCATGGGCTCTATCCGGCAATTACCATGATTATTCCTACGGCCCAAAATTTATGGCAAATGGAGATATGGTGGTTACCCTGAACCTTAGTTGGACTGGGTTTGGTAACAGTCTGGTCAAATGGCGAGGTTGGATGCTAAAGATTACACCTGAAGGAAAAATGACTCCCTACGCCACTGGACTTAGGTCCCCAGCAGGATTTGTCGTGAATGCGGCTGATGATATTTTTTATACTGAAAACCAGGGTGACTGGGTTGGCTCAGGAAGAATGACACACCTGGAACTCGGAGACTTTGCGGGGAACCCATCCGGTCTGAAATGGACCGATGATCCTCAATCACCATTGACACTGAAGCCAGATGATATATTGAAACAATCGGGATTAAGTTTATATGAATACGCTAAGGAAATTCCCAACCTAAAAGCACCAGCCATTTGGTTTCCTCATACCATTCTCGGGATCTCTACTTCAGATATTTTGATAGATGATACCAATGGAAAATTTGGCCCTTTTGACGGGCAGATGTTCGTGGGTGATCAGGGACACAGCAAGATCATGCGCGTGGCATTAGAAAATATAAATGGTGTATACCAGGGGGCAACCTTCCCCTTTGTCGAAGGATTTTCTTCAGGCGTATTGAGAATGATTTGGGGTAGCGATGCCAACATGTTTGTGGGCATGACCAGTAGAGGATGGTCTTCAACAGGCAAAGAAGATTATGGACTTCAGCGCCTGGTTTGGACAGGCAGAACCCCTTTTGAAATGAAAACCATAAAAGCACAGAATGATGGGTTTCTGGTAGAATTCACTAAGCCTGTAAATAAGCAATTGGCGGGAAAAACTTCTTCCTACGAGCTAAACACTTTTAATTACCTGTACCATGATACCTATGGAAGTCCGATCGTTGACCAGCAGAAGGGAATGATTCATAATGCTAAAGTTTCAGCTGATGGACTTTCTGTAAAGCTTACCATTCACGGAATGCGACTTGGGTTCATACATCAGTTAAAGGCTACTGGTGTTCAATCAGCCTCAGGTGAATCTCTTGTACACAATACTGGTTATTACACTTTAAATGAAGTGCCCGGTGGCACATTAAAATCTCCCCCTACCCCTGCTTTAGCGATAGCTGACACATCAATTTATCAGCCAAAGAGAGTCAACCAAATGCCGATCACATGGACTCAGGGACCTGACAAGAAATTCAATGTAGGTACTGTACCAGGTCTGAAATTTGATTTCGAAAAGATTGAAGTTGAAGCGGGTGAAAAGGTGCAAATCACTTTCAATAACAATGACGACATGCTCCACAACCTGGTAATTCTGCAGCAAGGGGAGGGAAATGCGGATAAAGTTGGTCAAATGGCAATGGAATTAGGTCTTGATGGATCAGAAATGAACTATGTGCCAGATTCTGACCTCGTGCTCTATCACACCGGAATCATTCAGCCTGAAACTACTGAATCACTTTATTTCCAGGCTCCAAGAGAAAAAGGTGAGTATTGGATACTATGCACATTCCCGGGTCACTATATCACCATGCGTGCAAAACTTATTGTAAAGTAATCGAACATGAAAAATCTAACTAAAAATAGAAAAATGATGCATAGTCCGGGCATCTGGATTTATTACACCTGTCTGCTCTTGTTGTTTTTCTGTGGTGATCTTCTTGCACAGGACAAGGTATACCCAGGTGCTGATGAAAAGACCCCTTCAAAAGCACAATACTTTAGTTGGATAAACAATACCAACGAAGGTCCGACGGAAGAGCAAACGCGCATAAATCTCGATTTCTTTGAGTGGCTAAAGGACGAGTATGGAATGCAGCTGGATATCTATGCTTTTGATGCCGGAGCCATTGATGGTGCCCGATTTTATGGAAGCATATATTCAGATCGATTCAAAAAGCAATTTCCAAATGGCTTCGATCCTATTTATAACCAGGCAAAATCAATGGGCATTCGTTTAGGTGTCTGGGGAGGTCCTGATGGATTTGGGGATACACCGGAAGAAGAACAGGCACGGATAGACCAGATGGTAAAATTATGCAGTGATTATGATTTTGCATTGTTCAAATTTGACGCCGTTTGCGGACCGCTACGTCCTGAAAAAGAAGATGCCTTTATCGAAATGATGACGGCTGCCAGAGCGCACAGTCCGGACCTTATTTTGTTGAATCACCGCCTTGGCCTTACAAAAAGTAAACCTTATGCCACAACTTTTTTATTCGGAGGTGCTGAAACATATATTGACGTACACATGACTAATTCCATGACCGCACCCCATCACCGGGGCCAGGCGCTGTCACGTGGGTTGGTTCCAGGTCTTCAGCGGTTGACTGAAGATCATGGAGTCTGTATCTCCTCATGCCTTGACTATTGGGAAGATGACCTGGTCCTGCAGGCTTTCAACCGGGAGTTGATCCTCGCGCCTCAGATTTACGGTAACCCATGGCTACTCAATGACAATGAGTTCTCAAAATTAGCACGTATATATAACCTGCACAGGAAGTATAGGGACATCCTTATTGATGGAGAAGTGCTACCTGAATCTTATGGCCCTAATGCAGTTACCCGTGGGGATAAAAACACAAGACTCATCACACTCAGAAACCTAAAATGGACTTCCGAATCTTATGATGTTCAACTGGACGAAGAAATAGGACTTGAGGCTGAGGGGAAAATCACATTGGTACAATTGCATCCTACAGAGAAAGTATTGGGAACCTACAATAAAGGTGATCAGGTTAGCATCGAAGTCCTACCCTTCCGTGCAAACTTGCTTCTTGCCACCACTGAAGGCTATGATGAACCGGCAATTGTGGGTTCAGATTTCAATGTGATAAAAAATGTAGATGGCCAACCTGTTGAAATAGAAGTTTTAGGGATGCCGGGTACTAAGGTGAATCTTGGTCTCACAAATTCAAATCAATACGCTTCTGCAAAGGTCAATGGAAAGGAAATTCCCAAACTGATAGCAGGTAAAACGACCAGAATTTCATTCCCGGGAGAATCCCTGAAAAATACGATCACCCGAAAGCTGAATCCTTTTAGTGAAATTGCTATTCCCGCTGACGCCGAGGCAATTTATGAAGCCACTGTATTTTCTGCAGATAACAACGCACTTGAAGTACGGTCATTGTTAAGATCTGGTGAGACGTCCATCCCACAGGTTGAAGCTGCTCGCGATGCCTTCTTTGAACAAAAGGCCTTTGTAGATCTGGGTGTCTGGGACCGCAACCTTTTCGACGATGATCCAAACACAGGTTATTGGCCTACCTCGAGGTATAGGACCGATCCGGGTAGTTTCAGACTTGACCTAGGCAAGGTGCAATACATCGATCAACTGTTGATCAGCGTTCCCGATATCTTTTCCTTACTTCCCATGAAGCCTCAGGAGGGATACATCATGGAGGTATCCACTGATTTAAAAACCTGGAAAGAAATTACGTATCTGGCAGGAACTCAAATAACAATCCCCATAGACCAGGAGATTCGTTACGCACGTTTTAAAAGATTCCCACAACAAATCACTGAAATTGAGGGTATGGCAGCTGGCAAAAAGCTGGACAGGTCTAATTGGAAGGCTTCAAACTTATTTGTTCATCCCGACAACAAGAAAGCTTTAAAGGCCTGGAAATCAACGGTAACACTCGAGGAAATTCCTGAGGGAAGCTATTTATGTGTAGCTATCAATGGGAAACACGGAAGAGAGGGAGCATATGTTGGTGCCAAAATAGCGGGGGAATTGATTGGAGCCCCTGACCGTGCACCTTCCTTTTTATCAAATCCATGGGAAAGTTTTAATGCCAGGAAAGATCAGAATTACACTTATTACATCCCACTAAAGAAGAATTATAAGGATAAAGAAATTGAACTTTTCGTTTTTGGATATGACCAGGAAAACCTGGATTTCAGTCCCGAACTATGGATCAGCGCCTATCCATTCCCATGGGAGAAAGTAAATATTGAACTTAATAAAAAACCATAAAGCCAATTAAGAAATCATTAAACTATGGGATTAACATCCAATTCAATACGCCGTATTTTTTTCATCTTGACCTATGTCCTCATGCTAAGTTTAAGTGTAGAGGGTATTGATAAGAAATACAATGTGATTTTTTTCCTCGTAGATGATTTGGGCTGGATGGATATTGGTGCCAATGGCAGTACGTTTTATGAAACTCCAAACATTGATAAATTAGCCAGCGAAGGCGTACGTTTCACACAGGCTTATGCTGCTTCGCCGGTATGCTCCCCTACGCGTGCATCCATATTAACAGGTAAAAACCCTGCTCGGATCAAACTTACTCAATGGATTGGTGGACCGGGCAACCCAGACTACAAACGTAACCTTCCATTGGAAGAAGTGCTTTTTCCAGAGCTATTAAAGGAGGCAGGATACAAAAACATCTTTCTGGGAAAATGGCACTTAAACAACAAAGAAGGTGAAGAAACTTTCTGGCCTGACAAACAAGGTTTCGACATCAATGTAGGTGGCCATTTTAGGGGTGGACTCTACATTAAAAATAAATTCTTTTCTCCCTGGGACATACCCAATCTGGAGAATGGACCTGAAGGTGAATACATGACCGATCGTTTGGCGACAGAGGCTGTCAACTTTCTGGATAAAAATGCTGATAACCCATTTCTGATATACTTTTCATTTTATTCAGTTCATGCCCCTTTTAGTGCCCCAAATGAAAGAGTAGAGAAGTTCGCCAGTAAGCAAAAAGAACTGGCCTTAACAGACGAAGAGCGGTTTGGAGAAGAAAGTATTGGAGACAAGACCTTCACCTTCAGGGATAGACAAGATCACCCGACTTACGCAGCCATGGTTGAGTCGATGGACATGGCAGTTGGAAGGGTGCTCAACAAGGTAAAAGAGGAAGGAATTGAAGACAATACCATAGTCATCTTCTTTTCGGATAATGGTGGGCTTTCGACTTCTGAGGGGACACCAACCTCAAATACACCGCTAAGAACAGGTAAAGGGTGGTTATATGAAGGAGGCATTAGGGAACCCGCTATCATCAAATGGCCGGGTGAAGCCAAGCCGGGAACTGTTTCAGATGCGGTAATTACCAGCATGGATTTTTATCCGACAATTCTTGAGATGATTGGACAGCCACTACGTCCTGATTTGCACATAGATGGGAAGAGTATTGTTCCAGTATTGAAGGGAGAAGTCAAAAAAATACATGACGCAACCTATTTTCATTACCCTCACCGATCTAATCAAAAAGGAGGTCCTAGCAGTGCCATACGGGAAGGTGATTATAAGTTAATCCTGTTTCTTAATGATAACAGATTGGAACTTTATAACATAAAAAATGACATTGGTGAGCAACATAACCTGGCTGAGCAATTGCCTCAGATAAGGGATAACCTTAGAGAGAAATTGGAAAAATGGTGGGATGAGGTAGATGCACAGTTTCCGGAAGGTTACACAAGGTTGTAGAAGAATGTGAAAATATTTTTATCCTGAAAAGGAAGTTTTCAGTGTAGAAAAATACCTGATTGGAAAATCGATTTTGGTAATAAGTAATTAGAACAAAGAGCTAAAATTTTATAAAATAGCATTAAAATATGGGACCCATTTTAAATTTAGCACATCGTCTGTTTTTCCTTTTGATTTATGTCCTTATACTTAGTAGTTGTAAGGAAAATGAAGAGGCTAAACCAAACATCATTTTTATCCTTACGGATGATCAGCGTTGGGATGCATTGGGGTATGCAGGTAATCCCATCATCCAGACACCAAACATGGATGAGTTGGCAAGAGAAGGACTCTATTTTAAGAATGCATTCGTAACGACACCCATTTGTGCTGCCAGCAGGGCATCCTTCCTAACAGGATTATACGAGCGGACACATGATTTCACTTTTGGGAAAACTAAAAGATTGAAGGACCCATACATGTATAACAGCTATCCCTATTTGTTAAAGAAGGCGGGCTATCAGACCGGGTTTGTTGGCAAATTCGGAGTTAAAGTAGGTGAAGGAATAGAAGATTCACTATTTAATTCAAGCATGAAAACCTACTATCCCTATTTTAAGGAAGTGGAGGGAGAGCAGGTTCACCTGGCTGATGTCAATGGAAACCATGCGATTGATTTTATCAAAACAAATAAAGAAAGTCCCTTTTGCCTGTCGCTTTCCTTCTGGTCACCACATGCCAATGACGGAGCACCAGAACAGTATTTCTGGGCAGATTATGTAGATAGTCTTTATGCAGATGATGAAATACCATTACCAGAGACAGCTGAACCGGCCTTTTTTGAAGCATTACCTGAGTTTCTGAAAACAAGTATGAACCGAAAGCGATGGTATTGGCGATATGATTCACTTGAGAAACGTCAAAGAATGGTAAAAGGATATTACAAGATGATCAGCACGGTAGATCATGTGATTGGCAGGATTCAGGCAGTTCTTGAAGAAGAAGGACTCGCAGAAAATACGGTGATTGTATTCATGGGAGACAATGGTTACTTTTTAGGTGAACGGGGATATGCCGGTAAATGGACATTACATGAACACTCCATTCGTGTGCCCCTGATGATTTACGATCCAAGACAACCTGAATCACAAAGAGGAAAAACCTTTGATGAGATGGTTCTGAATATTGATGTAGCTCCAACAATACTTGATTTAGCAGGAGTTGATATCCCAAATACTTACCAGGGAGAAAGCCTGGCTGGATTCTATGGCGAAAGCCCAAAGAACTGGCGATCATCCATATTTTTAGAACATCGGCTTGAAGGCAATGAACTCTTAATCAAAACAGAAGGTGTAAGAGACAAAACCTGGAAGTACATCAGGTATGATGATCATCCAGAATACATTGAGTTTTATAATCATCAGGAAGATTTTAATGAAACAAATAATTTGGCTTACGATAGTGAATATGCGGATCTGGTAAAGCAATATGCGCTCATGACGGATTCAATAGTAGGTAAACTGTTAAGTGAGCGTGTTCAGTGAAACCAGGTACATATTTCAAATTGACTTAAAAAAACTATTCAGTTAATAGACGCATTGGAAAAAATTGTTATAAAAATCGTATCTGCTTTTTTCTTGCTTTGTTGTTTTACAACATCATCAGCAATCAGTAAAGGTGTTGGTCAAAAGCCAAATTTTGTCCTGATTGTCGCAGATGACCTGGGGTACGCGGATTTGGGTTTCCAGGGAAGTAAACAAATCCCAACACCAAACATAGATCAGCTCGCAAAAGGTGGCATTGTTTTTACCAATGGATATGTCTCATCAGCTGTATGTAGTCCTTCACGTGCAGGCTTCATTACGGGCAAAAACCAGCTACGTTTCGGCTATTTTGATAATACCGGACCTGATCAGACAGGATTTAATCCGGATTTTAAAGGTCTGCCATTAAGTGAAGTTACACTGGCAGATAAGCTAAAAACACAGGGCTACGCCACGGGTTTAATAGGAAAATGGCACCTTGGAGAAGCTCCTCATTTTAACCCTACAAAAAGAGGGTTTGATGAGTTTTGGGGATTTCTTGGAGGTGGTCATGATTACTTTGACGCAAACCCGGAAGGAGACAACATGACCTCTCCTATGTTGTGTAATTACAAAACACCAGGACCTCTTACCTACCTGACTGATGATTGTGGTGATGAGAGTGTAGACTTCATCCGACGACACGTAGATGAACCATTCTTTTTATTATCTGCTTTTAACGCACCTCACTCCCCCATGCAGGCACTCGAAGCTGACCTGGAATTATTCAACCACATTGAAGATGATTTAAGGAAGACCTATTGTGCCATGGTTTATCGTCTCGATATAAACGTCGGCAAAATCATAAAAACATTGGAAGAGGAAGGCATCAGGGAAAACACCTTTGTGGTTTTCATCAGCGACAATGGTGGACCAGCAGACTTAATTGCCAATGGCGCCATCAATGCACCTCTAAGAGGACAAAAAACCACCGTCCTTGAGGGTGGAATCAGGGTACCTTTCATCATGAATTGGCCTGAAAAATTGAAGGCTGGAAAAGTGGAGGATGTAACCGTTTCCTCACTTGACATCTTTCCCACTTTTGTTACCGCTGCAGGAGGTAATATCTCTGAGACAGACAAATTAGACGGTGTAAATATCATCCCGTTTCTGACCGGAGAGACAGAAACCATACCTCATGAAACGTTGAAATGGCAATATACGGTAGGCACAGCCATCCGTGAAGGCAATTGGAAGTTGATAAGCTTACCCGATCGCCTACCAATGCTTTACAATCTGTCTGACGATATCTCCGAACAACATGATTTAGCTTTTGAAAATTTAGACCTGACAAAGGAATTACTCAGGAAATTAGGTAGGTGGGATGTGTACCTCCCCCACCCCATATTCCATGAACCTGCTGACTGGAGGAGGAGACATCTTCGATTTTACGATGTTGAATATCAACTAAATCAACCAGAATGATAAATGGACGTACATTAGCAAGCCTCCTACTTGTCTTTGTGATAAGTACCATCCTTCATGCGCAGGTACGGCCAGCCCATATATTTGATAATAATATGGTTTTACAGCGTGGTAAGCCTGTTAGGGTTTGGGGACTTGCAGATCCGAAAGAAAAAGTGACCGTTGAGTTTTCAAGACAGGCAAAAACTACAGCTGCAAACAATAAAGGAGAATGGTCTTTATACCTGGATAATTTGCTTGCCAATGCAAAGCCAGAAAACATGAAGATTTCCGGAAAGGAAAGCACAGTAACATTCACAAATGTTTTGGTTGGAGATGTTTGGGTACTGGGTGGTCAAAGTAACATGGAGTTTGATCTTGCCAGGATCTTTCATGGTGATGTGGAAATCCTGTCGGCTAATTTTCCACAAATCAGGCTGATGACCATTCCCAGCTCATCAAATCAAAAACCAAAAAAAGACTTTGATCGCATCAACGAATATGACGCATGGTATGAGCGATATGATAAAAAAGGGTACTGGTTTAGCTGCTCTCCAGAAACTGTCCCTACGTTTTCTGGATTGGGATACGTCTTTGGAAGACGTATTTATATGGCAAGCCAGGTACCCATTGGGTTGATTGATGTTTCTATGGGGGGCACCACAGTCGAAGCCTGGCTTTCGCCGGAAACACTGAAAGAAATGCCTGGAAATGATTCCTTACTTCAACAATGGGATAAAAAAGTTGCTACCTATGACCCCGAGGAGAGTCTGAAAACGAGAATCGAAAATTGGGAAAGAAGAAGTGAAGCCAGAAAGAAGGAAGGATTGGAACCCTATCCAAAGCCTACAGAACCAGCTCCAGACCCCGCATTTGATCGCAATAATCCGGGCTCGTCTTATACCGGGATGCTGGCTGTCATAGAAGGACTCACGGTAAAAGGAGCTTTATTCCATCAGGGATACAACAATGCTTTGGGTGATTCAAGACCGAAACAGTATGCCTTAAATTTCAAGGCACTCATAAATGATTGGAGGGCTGCATTTAATGATACCCAACTACCCTTTGGCATCATTGAGTTAAGTGCAGGGGGAGAGCCACAAACCCTGGAGAATTTTGAAGAAAGAATGGTGGATCCAGCTCCTTATATCCGAGAGGGCCAGTTCCTTGCTTATCGCGATCTGCCCAATACAGGGTTTATTCCGGCATATGATCAGCAGGTCAACTGGTATCATCCCCAAAAAAAGCTGGTAGTTGGTGAAAGAACGGCGCGCTGGGCCTTGTCAACACAATATGGATTCGATCTTGATTGGGAACCAGCTGTCATCACAAACATTGAACGATTGAAAGACCGGATAATCGTAACCTTTGATAAGGAGGTGAAAACTTCTGATGACCGGCCCTTGGATGGTTTTTCAATAGCTGGACCTGACCGTCATTTTTATCCTGCAAAAGCAGCATATGTCGAGATAGAGCATGCGGGGAGACGCCCGGAATATGATAAAAAGCGGGTCACAATATCAAGTGAATTATGTGCTGATCCCATTGAGGTGCGCTATGCATGGGCTCGAAACCCATTGGGGAACCTGGTCAATCTAAAAGATCGAATCATTCCAGTGGCTTCCTTTAGAACAGATTCCTGGGATTATCCTCAAGCACCATATCTCCCGGAAGCATACGAACAGCACAGGGAAGAAATGAAAAGCTTAAGACAAAAAGCCACTGAGTTGGTACAACAAAGAATCATGATGGAGAAAAATCAGCAATAAGAATAATTACTATATGAAGCTTAATCCGTATTTAATTTTATGCTTACCCTTTTTACTTCAATTGGGGTCTTGTGACATGCAGCATGAAATAAAACCCAATGTGATTATCATCTACACAGATGATCAGGGAACACTGGATGCAGGTTGTTATGGTGCCACTGATTTGTACACACCAAATATTGATAAGTTAAGCAAGACAGGCATTCGGTTTACGCAGGCCTATTCACATACGGTTTGTTGCTCTAGCAGAGCAGCAATGCTTACAGGTAGATACCCTCAGCGATCCGGAATCAACAATTGGACCCAAAACGATGCACATGCCACAGAAAAAGGGATTAACATGCCATTGAGTGAAGTGACCATTGCAGAAGTATTAAAAGAACAGGGGTACCGAACTGGACTTTTTGGAAAATGGCACCTTGGGGCAGCCTTAGAGAATGGCCCACTGGAGCAAGGTTTTGACACCTTCTATGGTTTCAGAGGTGGTTTTATTGATAATTATGCCCACTTTTTTCTACATGGTATGGGGTTTCATGATCTCTGGAGTAATAAAGAAGAAGTTTTTGAGCGAGATCAATACTTTCCCTCACTTATGACTAATAAAGCTATTGAGTTCATTGAAGAAAATAGAAATCAGCCTTTCTTCCTTTATGCGGCTTTTAACCTACCTCATTACCCTGAACAACCTGATTCCAGCTTTCTGTCCCTAACGGAAGGACTAAGCGAACCAAGAAGATCCTATGCGAATGTGATAGCCACAGTTGATGACAAAATAGGCCAGCTCATGGATAAACTGGAGGAACTGAAAATTCGTGACAACACCATGATCATCTTCATGAGTGATAATGGCCATTCCACGGAAGAAACCATGATCAGGTTCGATAACCATTTAAGTGGAATTCCCAAAGGAACTAACTACTGCGCCAACGGCGGTGGCGGTTATACCGGGAAATGGAGAGGAGCAAAAGCCAGCCTACTTGAAGGTGGAATTCGGGTACCAGCAATTATTAGTTATCCAGGTCACTTCCCTGAGAATGAGATTAGGAATCAAATCGTGACCTGCATGGATTTCCTTCCTACAATCTGTGAGGTTACGGGAAGCAAGATGCCCGACCAAATCGTTGATGGACACAACCTGATGCCCATCATCGAATCAGAAAATACGAACAGCGAATATGAAATCATGTATTTTCAATGGAGAGACCAATGGGCTGTGAGAGATGGGAAATGGAAGCTGATTGTAAAAGGAAGAGATACCACAGGTAAGTTCTCAACGAACCCTCAAAAAGAAGAGAAAATGGAGTCCCCTTACCTGGCAAACCTGGAGGATCCAAATCCTGAAGAAAAGAATTACGCATCAGCAAATCCCGAAGTTGTAAAGCGACTAACCAGTTTATATGAAATCTGGGCAGCTGATGTAAATGACGTAAAAGAGGAAATTAATTAGCATGGCGAATATGAATACAATAAATCCATCTCAAAGAATTCGTGAAAATCTCATGAGCAAGATAAGTGGATTGATCACACTATTGGTGATCACTATACTTTCACTTTCTAGTTGTTCAAAACCGGATACACTACCCTCCAACCTAAAAGAAGAAAGTTTTGTAAACCCTCCAACAGAAAACAGACCAATGGCCTTATGGCCATGGCTTAACGGGTTTGTAGATACTACCAAAATGGTATATGAACTAGAGCAAATGAAAGAAAAAGGCATGCGAGGGGTCTTAATTTGGGATCTTGGTGCCCTGATTAATCCTGAAAACACCATTCCAGAAGGTCCAGCGTTTTTGGGTGAGGAGTCATTGGAGTACATCCAATTGGCCCTAAACACCTCACACAAGCTTGGCTTGGATTTAGGAATGGTGGCTGCAAGTAGTTGGAATTCAGGAGGACCATGGGTCGATTCTACAGAAGCCAGTATGCAGTTACTGCATACCAGCCAAATTGTAACAGGGCCTTCTAATAAAAAATCAAAACTAATATACCCTCCAGCCCACAAGCGAAGTGGAGCCAACAGACATGTCCTTCTTACAACCTTGGCTATTCCTTACTCACCAACCAAAAAAACCGATGACAAAGGAGCACAGTTTGTGCTGGATCAATATGTAAGTTCGGACGGTACAATTGATTGGGACGTCCCTGAAGGTAAATGGGAAATACTTTCCTTTTTTATGTCAAATACCGGCCAAAATCTGGTGGTGCCCAGCCCAAATTCAAGCGGACTGATCATTGATCATTTAAGTAAAAGAGCTACAAAAGTTCACATTGATAGTTTATTAGCCAGGCTGGCCCCCATCAGTACAGATGAATCACATTTGAAATTCCTGATGCTTGATAGCTACGAAGTTTGGCCGATGCAGGACTGGTCTCCAGAACTCATTCAGGAATTCAAAGAGAAATACGAATACGACCCTATTCCATTATTGCCTATACTCAAGGGATATACCAGCGGAGACACTATTTATGATGAGCGTTTTCGGGGTGATTACAAACGGTTAGTCAGTGATATGATGATTGAAAATCATTATACGCTAGCCATGGAGATGGCCAATAAAAATGATATCCAAATGATCAGTGAGGCCGGTCATGGAGGCTATGCCAGGGTAGATCCATTAAAGGGCCTGGGTCATTCAGATATTCCTATGGGAGAATTCTGGAACAGGAAACGCCACTGGGTAACAAAAGAAGCAGCCAGTGCTGCACATATCTATGGGAGGAAATTGGTAGCTTCAGAATCATTAACGGGCTGGAACCATTGGCAGCATGGACCTACCGACTTTAAACAGCTAATTGACAGAGCATTTACAGAAGGTTTGAATCAGTTAGTCTTTCACACATTTGCACATAACCCGGAGGTTGCTGGTAAACCTGGTTTTGTATATCATGCTGGTGAACATGTGAATGTAAATGCAACCTGGTGGGAAATGGCCAGGCCTTTCATGGATTATATTGGGAGAAGTTCCTATATGCTCAGGCAAGGAAATTTTGTTGGAGATGCCTGTCTTTACTATGGTGATCAGGCACCGAATTTGGTGCCTACTTTGAAAATTGATCCGAATATCACACCCATTTTTAGTGAAGGTAAGTGTCTTCATTGTGGAAGGACAATACCAATTAATGCCGGTGAAACCCTGGGGTATGACTATGATTATATGAATGCCGAAATCATTACCAATGCAATGCAAGTTGAAGATGGTAGAATTATGCTACCTCATGGCCAATCCTATCGGGTGATGATGATACCAGACAGGGTTGATATTTCCCTGGAGGTACTAAGAAGTATAAAAAAACTGGTAAATGATGGCGCGGTAATACTTGGAAGAAGACCAGAAAGAGCGACTTCCCTGAAAAACTATCCTGAATGCGATGAAGAAGTAAAGTCAATAGCAGCTGAACTATGGGGTGATATTGACGGGGAAACCGTGTTTTCAAATGATTATGGAAAGGGTACTGTTTATTGGGGAAAATCCTTAAAGCAAGTACTTAAAGAACTACAGGTTGTTCCGGATTTTGAAGTTACGGGAACTGGCAATAGCAAAGAACTTATAGATTATATTCACCGAAAGACTGATACTGAAGACATCTATTTTATTGCAAACAGCAGCCAGCAAGAACAAAAGGTGACATGCACCTTCAGAGTTGATGGAAAAAAAGTTCCGGAATTATGGGATGCGGTAACAGGGAAAATCCAGAAAGATGTAGCCTATTCTAATGTAAAAAATGGCATCAGTATAGCGCTGGAACTGGAACCGATCGCATCCAGGTTTGTGGTGTTTAGAGATCAATCGTCTGAGAAAAATGAGGTAGCATTAGCTAATAACCTACAATATGGATTCCTCAAAAACAGTGATACGAAAAGCATTGATATTACCAAAGGATGGAATATCAGCTTTGATACAAAAATGGGAGGTCCTGAATCCTATCAAATGGAATCACTTACCGATTGGTCATCCATTGACGTAGACGGCATTAAATACTATTCGGGTAGTGCAACCTATACAAGAGAATTCAACATTGAAAAAGAGCTACTCAACATAGATGCTAGCATCTATGTTGCTTTTGATGACATTCAGGAGATGGCGAGGGTTTTTGTCAATGGACAGGATTGTGGGATTATCTGGACTCCCCCCTATCGAACTGATATCACCAAACAGGTCAAAGCAGGAATAAACACAATGACTGTTCAGGTGATCAATACCTGGAATAACAGAATTGTTGGAGATATAGTAAATCAAGGAAAAGATTATACCATGACCAATGCTAAAAATAGATTCTCAAAGGAAAGTCCATTACTAAAGTCTGGATTAACCGGAAAAGCCACGGTAATGGTTACCACTAAATAATCGATCATGAAAAAAAATAATCCCATCTTTTATATAGTGTTAACAGGCCTGTTCTTGTCCTCATGTTCTGAATCAACAAGTGAAAGTGATTCACAGACAATTGAAAATACTGTTCTGACTCCCGTGTCTTATCAGGATGTGTTAATTACGGACAACTTCTGGAAACCTAAAATTAAGCAAAGCCAGCAAGTTGGGATTTGGCATTCCCTGGACAAACTCGAGAAATCCATCCTGAATTTTGATATCGCAGCTGGAACAGCAGAAGGTGATCATAATATTAACCTGGCCAGTGATTCAGACGTCTACAAAATCATCGAGGGTGCCGCCTACTCTTTGCATCACTCCCCAGATGAAAAATTGGAATCAACGATGGATTCAATCATAGATAGGATTGTTGCTGCACAACAACCTGATGGGTATTTATTTACTTACTGGATCATTAAAGATCTATCTCAACGATGGGTTGATCTGGAAAAAAAACATGAATTATATTGTGCGGGGCACATGTTTGAAGCTGCAGCGGCTTATTATGAGGCAACCGGCAAAAGAAAACTCCTGGATGCCGCAATACGCTTTGCTGACCATATTGATGCCACATTTGGTCCAAAAAAGCGACTAGAAGTTCCGGGACATCAGGAGATCGAAATAGGATTATTTAAATTATATAAAGCAACCGGAGAGAAAAAATATCTCGACCTGTCTTCCTTTTTTGTCGACCAACGGGGAAACCCGGAAAGGATGGTTGTAGAAAAGATCACTCCCCCGGATGTTGATCCGAACGCTGGAACTCCCTGGAGGTGGAGACCACCTTCTTATAAGCAGGACCACCTCCCTGTGACTAAGCAGTTTTATGCTGTTGGGCACGCCGTACGTGCAAATTATCTATATGCAGCCATGACGGATCTATCCATTGAAACTAAGGAAAAAAAATACCTGCCTGCCATGGATTCTATCTGGAATGATATTGTTGGTAAAAAAATGTATATCACCGGTGGTGTAGGTACCCGGCAATTTCATGATGAGGGATTTGGTCAAGCTTACCTACTCCCTAACGACCGGGCATATTCCGAAACATGCTCAAGTATTGGGACTACTTTTTGGAACAGAAGGATGAACTTATTGACCGGAGAAGCAAAATATGCTGATCTGCTGGAACTTACCATGTATAACGCAGCCATAGCTGGCGTTTCATTGAGTGGTGACCACTTTTTCTATACCAACCCATTGGCATCAACCGGGAGTCGTGAACGTCATGAGTGGGCCAACCCACCTTGCTGTCCAACCAACATGGCCCGTTTTCTTCCTGAAATTGGATCGACCATTTATGGATATACCAATGAGGCGGTATATGTCAGTCAATTCATTGCAAGTAAAACAACCATTGGTTTAACTGAAACTAAAGTAGCCTTGAATATGGAAGCCAACTATCCCTGGGAAGGAGAAATCAAAATTCATGTTGATCCTGAAACAACTGCAACATTCAAACTAAATATTCGCATCCCGGGTTGGGCCAAAGGAAATTTACTTCCGGGAGACCTATATAGTTTCATGAATGAAGGCTCTGATATCACGATAGCGATAAATGGAAAGCAATTAGACAATCCAACACTTGTAAATGGTTATGTGGTCATCGACAGAGCATGGAACAAGGGAGATGAGATATCGCTAATGCTCCCGATGAATATTCAATATGTTTCAGCCAACCCTAAAATCGAAGATAATATGGGGAAACTGGCGCTGATGCGAGGCCCATTGGTTTATTGTGTGGAAGATGTTGATAATAGTGCCTACTTTGATGAAAATACAGATTGGCACTTAAAACCAACTGATTTTAAGGCTGAATATGACAATGAATTGTTAAATGGGGTTGTCAAGCTCGAAGGTAAAGCTACCGTACCATCCACAACAAATGAAATGAATCTTACTGCTGTTCCCTACTACGCATGGAATAACAGGGGCAAAAGTCAGATGAAAGTATGGTTTCCTTATGAATCCGTCACCAAATGAAGATTGCACCAATGAAAGGATTAATTGCTATTACAACAAGCATATTTTTAACTGGCTTGTTAGGTTGTAGCCCTACAGCAAAGGAACCAGAAGCGCATGCTCCCTTAAATGTTTTACTCATCACAGCTGACGATCTCAACTACAATTCAGTGGGAGCCTATGGTTGTACCATTCCCGACATCACACCAAATATTGATCGACTGGCAAGTGAGGGTTTAATGTTTACACATGGGTATGTCAACATAGCTATTTGTCAGCCAAGTCGACAGTCAATCATGACTGGAAGATATCCGCACCGGAACGGTGCCGAAGGCTTTGAACCTATCGACCGAAGCATTAAGACTTTACAGGAATCATTGAATGAGGTAGGCTACCTAAATGGTATCATAGGTAAGGAAGAGCACCTGAAGCCTATGGATAAGTTCTTGTGGGATTTTTGCATCAGGGAGGAAGACGTAGCTTCTGGTATGGGCATAGGCCGGGATCCGGATTTATATTTTGAATTCACAACCAAATTCCTTTCCAGGTCAAAAAAAAAAGGAAAACCATTTTTCCTGATGGCCAATGCACATGATCCGCACCGACCTTTTGTTGGAAGCGAAAGTGAAAAGAGACAATGGGGCGAGGATCTTCCAAAATTCACAAGATTGATTACCCCGGAAGAAGTTGAGGTACCGGAATTTCTTCCAGACCTACCGGAAATAAGAAAGGAGATTGCTGAATATTACACCTCAGTCTATCGTGCTGATCAGGTAGTTGGGGCAATACTCAAAGCGCTTGATGATAGTGGTTTAGCGGAAAATACCCTGGTGATGTTTTTAAGTGACAATGGCATTTCTATCCCTTTTGCCAAAGGGAACTGTTATCTTAACAGTAACAAAACTCCCTGGATCGTCCGATGGCCAGGTCAGGTACCTGAAGGTAAAGTTGACAGTACTCATTTCATTTCTGGTATTGATTATATGCCTACTATTCTCCATGCCCTGCACCTTTCTAAAGTTCCCGATATGGATGGTTATTCTTTTCTCCCAGTCCTGCAGGGTCAAAAGCAAGAGCGGAGAAATAAGGTTTTTACCCAACTTCATAAACTATTTTCAGGAAGAGAGTATCCCATGCGCAGCATACAGCAAGGAGATTTTGGATACATCGTAAATTTTTGGGCAAACGGGGAGTTTAACTTCACTGGAGATGCGCTAAGCGGAAGAACATTTAAGTCCATGAAAGAAGCAGCCTCCACAGATAAATCCATTGCAGAAAGAGTAGACCTTTTGAAGTTTCGGGTCAAAGAAGAACTTTATGATTTCGGTCAGGATCCTGATGCATTAAATAACCTTATCAATGAAGCTGAGATGAAAGAAAAAAAGCTGGAGTTGAAAAAATTGCTCATGGCTGAAATGAAGAGAAGTGATGATCCACTATTCAATGAATTTAAGGAGCGGTTTATGGATGAATCAAGCTTAAACAAATAAATACACCTAAAAATAGTTATGAAATTATATGCGCCACATATTTCCAGGTTGATCAGGTTTTCAAAATTCATTTTTGTTTTTGCTATTATTTTCCTGGTGAATGCCTGCAAAGAAAATGATCAGAAAAAACCCAACATCGTCTTTATTTTTATTGATGACCTGGGATGGAAAGATGTAGGATTTATGGGGTCGGAATACTATGAGACCCCTTATATTGATGAATTGGCGAATAAGGGAATGATCTTTACCAGTGCATATACCAATGCCGCTAATTGTGCACCCACTCGGGCAAGTCTGTTAAGTGGACAATATACGCCCCGACATGGTGTATTTACGGTGGCCAGACCCGACAGAGGGGAACCAAAAGATCGCAGACTGATACCCATAAAAAATTCGAGATCTATATCACTTGATAAGGTTACCATCGCTGAGGCGCTAAAACCTGCCGGATACGTGAGTGCCGCAATCGGTAAATGGAATGTAGGGAATTCACCTCAGGAACAAGGATTTGATCTCAGTCTGGATAGGCCTGATCTTGAATACAAAGGAGGCCATTTTAATGAAACAGGTGAATACTTAGCCGATCGACTCACAGATGAAGCTGTGAATTTCATCACTGGTAATAAAGACAAGCCATTTTTCCTGTACCTGGCACATCATGCGGTCCATACGCCCATAGAAGCAAAAGCAGAATTAATTGAAAAATACAAGAACAAAGATCCGGATGGATGTCATAACAACCCAGAGTATGCAGCCATGATAGAGAGTGTCGATAATAGCGTTGGTAAGGTCAATAAGACACTAAAGGACTTGGGATTAAGTGAAAACACCCTATTAATTTTCTTCTCTGATAATGGAGGACATGGCACCTTTACCTGTCAGAAACCACTTAGAGGTGGGAAAGGCATGTTCTATGAAGGAGGTATTCGCGTACCCATGTTTGCCTATTGGCCGAACAGGATAACGGCTGGAACAACCTGTGATGAAACAATTATTGGAACTGATTTTTACCCCACATTTATGGAGTTAACTGGTTCCACACCACCTGAAAGTTATCCGCTCGACGGGAAAAGTATCCTGCCACTTTTGAATGGTGATAAATCCATTGACAGGGAGGCTATCTACTGGCATTTCCCGGCTTATTTAAATGCCTATGCAGGTATGCAGAATGAATCAAGAGATTCCACATTCAGAACACGTCCGGTTAGCGTAGTTAAAAAAGGAGACTGGAAACTGTTAATGTTTCATGAAGAGTGGGTGTTGGACGGAACAAGAGAAGAAATAGCCACCAACAATGCCATTGAATTATATAACCTGAAAGATGATATTGGCGAAGAAAATAATTTGGCCATGGCTGAAATCCTTAAAAGAGATGAACTGCTTGATGAATTGATTCAATGGCAAAAAGAGATTAAAGCCCCGATCCCGACAGAACCAAATCCCGAATATCAAAAATGAAAAACGAGTAAGTGAACAAGATGCCTATTTTAAAATTAAAATGAATTACATGAAATACTTACCTGACACCACACAAAACACATCACAAATGCTCAGGGTTATTACCCTCGCATTTTTGTGTACGTTGATTACGGCTTGTTCACCAGGTGATGTGAGAATTGATACCGTTTATTTTGGACAAAAGCATGTGCTGGAACCAGAGAATGAACTCTTTAAGCTTTTCAGTAACCTGGATGCGCTCATTAAAGTACATGTGGTTTCGCCAAGCCAAAGTGAGGCTCCAGAGGTTCAGGCAATTCTTCGCTTAAATGGTGCATCGATAACACTTACACTGGAAGGCCCTTACAAGCTACCAGACAGCATACCAAATGGACCAGGGATTGTGCAGCATAGTTTTGACAATACATTTACCGGCTATTTGCCCAAGGAATGGGTACAGCCCGGACTCACAGTAGAAATTAATGCAGGTAATGCTACACGGCTAATTGATGACCTAAAAGTTGGGGCACCTTCAAAAATTGTCATGACCATGTTTGATGTTCATTATTTTGAATATACCCCTGGCGATTATCCAGAAGGATGGAAATCAGAATTAGAGTCTAAATGGCCTACCTCAGAAATGGAGCTTCGACGTATTCCTAAAATCATTTTCCCTGAACTTATTATTCCGCCAAGAGGTAAAATTCCCGCGGCAAGGGTCGATTCAAAAGATGATTATTTAGTAAAAACCGGATACCCATTCGATGGGGAACAAGCTGCAGCATTACACTGGAAAACTGCTTTAAAAGCTGCTGCAGGTATTAATGGGCGATTTAGCCTCTATTTCGTTAATATTTATGGTGCCAGTGCGGGTGGACAGGCCTGGGATTTTGGAGGTGTAGGAAACGGAACCAGACCCGGTATATTAATACATGAGCTTGGGCATGCCTTTCTATTACCTCATTGGGGAAATGATGAAGATTATCCATACAAAGGAGATATGTATGGCATAAAGGCGCCTGTGAATTATGTTGGATGCCATGCCGGACCTACCTGGGCATTTGACCTTCTAAATAAAAATTTCCTGCCTGCAACAGTCCAGGAAAATGCAGTAGAACCTAAGGGAAGTAAACCAATTACAGTTGGTACCTATAAACAAGATCCTATGCAGGGCGGTGGATTTGGAGATCAGGAAGAAGGATATATATTTCGCCATTTTTCTGATTATTCTATCTATAAAGCCCAAAGTTATCTCGAAGATCACATTGTCATTTGGGACGAGAAGCTAAAGAGTTATGTGAGCTGGAATGATCAGGATGGTGCTTACACAACCATAGTCCCTAATAATGGCGTTGAATACCCTGTTGAACGGGACGTTGAAGTGATCTCCATCATGGCAGCTGCGAGTGCCGTTACTCCTCAGGCAACACTTGTCTACCCACCAATAGGCCCCTATGCTACAGGGATCATGGTTACCTTCGATCCAAGGGTGGAAGCAGATCGGATCAAAGCCAAAGAAATATTTTGCGAAGACGGAGGCTGTGATTTGAGCGTAAGAGTGACTCAGGGAGGTAAAGAATCCATCTACATGCTAAGAGCCTCTTTTGATACTAACGATGATCCAATGAAAAATAATTCGCTTAAAACACGGGCTTTAAATCTTAAAGCCTCAGCTGGTGAGGTAACAAAAATAGAACTATTAAACACGCCAGATGCAGAGGTGAATGGATTGCCTGAAAACCCTCAAATATTGGATACATGGAAAAAATAGGCAGTGCTTTTATTGAGGATTAGGTCTTGAAAAGAATAAGGAGAAAATGAAAAACACATGTATCCTAAGCCTTGTGATTTTTACTCTATTGGGATGTGATATTAACAAGGGGCAGAAATTATGGACCCTACCTCACGATGTTACAGTCTACTTCGAACAAAACGAAAAAGGTAAATGGGGACTTCATATAAAACAGGACGGGAATGATTTTCTTTCCAGAGAGGAGCCCGTCAATATTGAAATATTTGAGGAAGGGAATGCGATCAATATCCTAAATGCTGGTTATGATCAGTTTTCAATAAAAGATGACTATTATGAAGCAGAAGCTACAGTGAATCATGGCGATGTTTCATTTTTAGTAAAAGATAAATGGAGTGTGGTGGACGAAGCGCTCCAAATTAGCAGGCAGCTGGTCGTCAAGGGAAACAGGTCTGGTGGATTTATGAGTGGCATACAGCTTTCCTATCATAAACTGGCCACCAGGGACTCAGTTAAAATATTTGCCCCGGGTATGGTCTACGGGACAACCGATCACCTTACGAAAGATGCTATTGGGGGCAAAGGCAGCAAAGAGTTTGTACGCATACGGGAAGACAGACTTCCCGCTCCTCTTTTTGGTGCCTATTTCAACAATGGAATAGCCCTTACCGTGCTAAACTCAAAACCGGATGGACGGACAACGAAAGAAGATTCTCGTGACCTTGAAGCAACAACAATTATCGATGAGGGTCTACGATTTGGAGCCATAGGTGCAGATTTCGATGAAGAGAAACCAAAGTTTGGGTATTGGTTTCCTGGCTCTGAAGGAGGTGTGACCTACAAAGGGATGACCTACCCCTATGGTCAGATTAAGAAATGGTCAAGACGGTATCATCCCATTAGCGAAGGACTTAAGCAGGAATATCAGGTTTCATTCAGCATCTCAAAAACTGATGCATTTGATGATTATTACTCAGGTGCCTGGAGATGGGCATGGGCTACATTGCAACCTGCGATAAATTTTCAGGACATTGAGCTTGCCAAACGCCTATTGATGAATGTGCTTGGAGATAATGTGGAAACGCATAATGGGATAACAGGTCTTAGAAAATGGAAATGGGCCTGGAAAGAAGATGAAAGTCCAGGTGCTAATAAAACGATTATGGGATTTGGCGGGAAAAGCCTTGAAGCTGCAAGTTTCCTAATGGCTGATGGCCTTATTGAAAATAACATCATGGCCAAAAAGCATAGGCAACTGGGTGAATCTGTTATCAGTACCTACCTGAATTTGAAGCTCTCCCCCCCGGCAGGGGAAGGATTTACCTTTGAAGGGGAGCCTGTTACAACTGAGCCCTCCAAAAATCCAGTCGTTTATCTACGGTCTTTTGGTGATGGGCTTAAGGAGTTGCTCAAGGCTGTTAAGCGGGAAAAGCAGGCAGGAATTCAACATGAAGAATGGATAGCCTGGGCAAAATCTTTTGCAGATTGGCTTCTTCCCCAACAATATGAAGATGGCGGATTTCCCAGATCATGGATACAGGGCACTGGCGATGCTTCAGACCTCTCTCCTGAATCCAGTTATACAGCCATTCCATTCCTTGTACTGCTAAGTGAAATCACTGGTGATGCGCACTATGCAAAAGGAGCCATAAAGGCAGGAGAATTCTGCTGGAATAGCTCACAAAAAGAAGGAGTATTTGTCGGAGGCACACTTGATAACCCCAATGTTATTGACAAAGAAGCCGGTACGATTTCCCTGGAAGCCTATCTCATGCTCTATAATTATACCTCCCAAAAGAAATGGCTTGACAGGGCCATTCAGGCAGGTAACTATGCAGAAACCTGGATTTATTTATGGAATGTGCCTATGCCGGAAGATGAGCAAGATAGTAGTCTACATTGGAAAAAAGGTCTGCCAACCGTTGGCATACAGCTGATTTCTACTGGTCATTCTCTCACAGACCAATACATGGCTTTTGATACTGATGAATTTGCAGAGCTATACTTAAATACCAATGACAGACATTATTTTGATGTAGCCGGGATACTGCTACATAATACCAAAACCATGCTGACTTTACCAGGTAGAGATTTTGGCCTGAAAGGGCCAGGCTGGATGCAGGAGCACTGGAGCATGGCACCAGTTAGAGGAGTTGGTCTCTATCAAAACTGGCTTCCCTGGGTCGCAACCAGCCAGTTAAATGGGATATTAGAATTGCAGGAACTGGATAAAGAATTATATAAAAAAATGATAGATAAGGACTATGCTATTAAATATTGAAAATATTAAAATGAAGTATGATTTTTAGCAAAAGCTAATAAGTAGAAAGTGATCCGTGTTGAATCAATGCATTTCATCAATGGATATAAATCATTTAATTATGACAAACTGATAAATGTTTAGAAAATGAACTTTACAATTAAATCACCTTAGATTTATTAGTAAATTATGGTATTTAAATTTCATGACCTTCCGTCAATTGACCCTGTCATTTTAGAAATAGAAATGCGTGTTGGTCTTTATGTTCTATAAATAATCAAGTATATAAATGAAAGTCTCTAGTAAAATTAACCTCTTATCAATATTATTATTAACTATTCTTTTTTCTTGCAAAAACAGTAGCCAAAAAGAAACTAAAGAGACGGCACAAAAAAAGCCCAACGTACTCTTTATCCTGGCAGACCAATGGAGGGCCCAGTCTACCAGTTACAATGGAGACCCGAACCTGGTAGGAAGAATGCCAAATTTTGATCGATTGGCCAGCCAGTCCGTCCACTTTAAAAATGCATTTTCCATCACTCCTGTCTGTACACCTTACCGGGCAGCACTTTTGACTGGAAAATATCCTACCTCTACCGGGATGGTCTTCAATGACCTTCACCTACCAGAAAAAGAAATAACAATGGCCGAATTATTTAAAGAAGGAGGCTACCAAACAGGATATATTGGTAAGTGGCACCTTGATGGCATGGGGCGATTCAACTATACTCCGCCAGAGCGGCGCCAGGGTTTTGAATACTGGAAGGCCTTGGAGTGCTCTCATGACTACCACAACATGCGCTATTATGAAGGGAATGACCCTGAGCCAAAGCAGTGGGAAGGCTATTCACCATATGCTACTACCGAAGATGCGATATCCTACATGAAGGCAAATGCTGATGCTGAGGATCCATTCCTCATGGTATTGGCCTGGGCATCCCCGCATTTTCCACATCACACAGCTCCTGAAGAATTGCAGCAACAGTTTAATCAGGATGAAATTATCCTCAGAGGAAATGTACCTGAAGACATGCAAGAATTAGCCAAAAAAGAAGCTGTTGGTTACTATGCGCACATGCTGGCTTTAGAAAAATGTCTTGGCGATATACAAAAGGCCCTGGATGAATTAGGTATTGCTGACAATACCATCGTAGTATTTACTGCTGACCATGGCGAGATGATGGGCTCCCAAGGAGTGAGACCCAGACAAAAGCAAGTGCCTTGGATCGAATCTGTTAGCATTCCATTCCTGATTAAGTATCCAGATAAATATGGAAAAGAAGGGATTGAAATTAAAGAACCGATCAATGTCCCTGATGTGTTGCCCACACTCTTGTCTATCGCAGGGTTAGAAATTCCAGATTTCATTGAAGGAGATGACCTCTCTGGTGTGATTACCGGAGACCAGTCAAATGCTGATGATGCAGCTTTGGTAATGAACGTATCACCGTTCGCGGTACCCAATCCGGAATATAGGGGTGTTTACACGAGTAGATACGCCTATGTTAAAAATCTGGAAGGGCCATGGCTACTATTTGACCATGAAAAAGATCCCCTGCAAATGAATAACCTGGTAGAGCAACCCGGAAGTGAAGAGTTGCTGGCACAAATGGAAACAATTCTTCAAAGAGAGCTACAGGAAGCAGGTGATGAATTCAGACCAAGACAATATTATATCGACAAATGGAATTACCGATTAAATAAGGGAGGTCATATAAGTTATTCTAAAGGAGCTGAGCCCCAGGGACCTGAAATCAACACCAGAAAATAAGTTATTGTGTTAAAGTATCGAATCCTAAAACATCTATTACTCAGTGTTACCACCTGGGCTTTACAAGGATGTAAACAAGGTCAGGATGGTGTGATGGCATGGACCAAAGGAACTTCTACCTTTGATGGATCGGAAACACAAAATACCTATAAACAACTCTGCACTGAGTTGAAGAAGTAAAAAAGTGAAAGGAGGAAAATGGATTACATCAAATTAATAAGCAAGACCTTTCTGATTCTTTGGCTCTGTCTTTTATGTTTTGCATGTAAAACGCCAAATAAGGATAAATTAGCGATGAGTAAATCAAATTATACTTACACCGTAAAGGAAATATCTGATTTCCCTGAAATCGATGCGCAATGGAATAAAGAGATCTGGGACGAAACAGAATCAATCCTGCTAAAAAACCATATGGGTGAAAAACCTGATCATTTTCCTGAAACACAAGCCAGACTGCGATATGACAAGGATCATATTTATATTATATTCAGTGTCCAGGACCAATATGTCAGAGCAGTAGCCACAGAGACAAACGGGAAAGTATATCAGGATAGCTGCGTAGAGTTTTTCTTCTCTCCCGGTGAAGATGTGGAACGAGGTTATTTCAATTTTGAAGCCAATTGTAAGGGCGTATTTCTATTTCAATATCACCTGAATAACAGTGATGAAAAGGGTTCTTTTACTCCGGAAGAGTATGAATCAATTGAGATTGCGCATTCCTTAAAAAAGGATGTGACAACTGAATCTACAGAAGAAGAATATTGGACATTGGAGTATAGCATTCCATTTGCACTCCTTTCAAAGTACATGAAGGTTGATATTCCAAAACCAGGAGTAACCTGGAGAGCAAATTTTTATAAATGCGCTGATATGACATCCCATCCGCATTGGTTAACATGGACACCTGTAGATTATCCAAAACCAAAATTTCACCTTCCTGAGTTTTTCGGACAATTAAATTTTGAATGATAGAATAAATAATCCAAATATGAAACCACTGCAAAAGATCTTAAGCTTAGTCATTATTTGTGCTGCCATTCCCTTTGTAGTCTCCTGTAGCGACAAGGCTAACGAGATACAAAAACCCAATATCATCATCCTCTATGCAGATGATATGGGCTATGGTGACCTGGCCATTCAAAACCCGGATTCTAAAATTCCTACACCGAATTTAGATCAGCTAGCAAAGGAAGGCATGCGTTTTACCGATGGCCATAGTTCTTCTGGAATATGTACTCCCAGTCGCTATGCGTTGCTTACCGGAAGACATCACTGGCGTGATTTTCATGGGATTGTAGGAGCCATGGGTGAGCCCGCATTTAAAGAAGGACAATATACTTTGGCACAAATGCTTAATGAGAATGGCTACTCCACAGCTGCAATTGGGAAATGGCACCTGGGTTGGGATTGGGAAGCCATCAGAAAGCAAAACTGGACACAAAAGGACTCCATGGAACTTTGGAATCGATACCATAAATATTATCCCTCAGAAGCATATGATTGGCAAAAAACAATACCCGGCGGTCCATTGGACCGAGGATTTGAATATTATTTTGGCGACGGAACCATCAATTTTCCACCTTATGCATTTGTTGAAAATGACAAGGTAACAAAAACTCCAACCGTATCTATGACCACTCCGGAAGGGCTGGCATTGGAAGGCACCTGGGAAGCAAGGCCAGGTCCGGCAGTTGAGGGATGGGATTTCTTTGAGGTGCTGCCAACCTTAACAAAAAAAGCAGTAGCCTATGTTGAAAGTCAAAAAACGAAAGAAGAACCATTTTTTCTTTACATGGCATTCCCTTCGCCGCATGCACCCATTATACCCAATGAAGAGTTTCGTGGGAAAAGTAAGGCAGGTCCTTTCGGAGATTTCGTTTTTCAGACTGATTGGTGTGCAGGAGAAATATTGAAAGCACTTGATGCCATCGGTAAAAGAGAAAACACATTGGTGATTTTTACGGCCGATAATGGTCCTGAAAGATATGCCTACGATCGAATTAAGAATTATGATCACCACAGCTCTGCTCCCTTTCGAGGTTTGAAAAGAGATATTTATGAGGGTGGTCACCATGTACCCTTTGTCGTTCGGTGGCCTGATAAAATTGAAAAAGGCTCATTAAGTGACGAAGTAATTAGTCAGGTTGATATTTTAAAGACAATATCCACATTGATTGGTGCTGATCTTCCAAAAGGCCTGGCACACGACAGTCATGATTTTTCAGACGTGTGGTTGGGTAACCCTGAGACAAGCAATATAAGGTCAGCCACCGTGCAGAATACCTTCAAAGACAGGTACGCCATTCGTGTTGGAGATTGGTTATATATCAACCATGAAAGTGGCTATCACTCAAAGCCGCCAGCCTGGGAAGCGGATTATTTTGGGTATCCACCACTAAGTGATTCTGTACAGCTATACAATCTCAAAACAGACATTTCACAAAAGAATAACCTGGCTATTCAGATGCCTGAGAAGGTAAAAGAAATGCAGGAGCAGCTTATAACAATTCAAGGAAGAGAAACATTTATTGAAGAATGAAAAATATACTTAAGAACATTGGCTTTTTTGCGGTTTTACTGGTTTGTATTTCCTGCGGGGATCAATCGACTGATGCACCCTCGCAACGCAAAGTCAATTTCGATTTTGACTGGAAATTTTCAAAGGGTGATTTCCCAAAAGCGTCTGAAAATATCTTTGATGACGGCAAATGGGAGTCAATCGATGTACCGCACGATTGGAGTATCCTGGATACTTTCTCAAAAGACAATCCAACAGGTAAACCTGGTGGGTTTGCTTCCGGAGGTGTCGGGTGGTATCGAAAAGCATTTAACCTGGGTAAGGAAGATGCTAAAAAGAAAATATACATCGAATTTGGAGGCGTTTATGAAAACAGTGAGGTATGGATCAATGGTCAGTATTTAGGCAAAAGACCATTTGGCTATATCAGTTTCAACTATGACTTAACACCCCACCTCAATTTTGAAGGTCAAAATGTGATTGCTGTTCGGGTAGATAATTCTAATCAGCCCAATGCACGCTGGTATACTGGTTCAGGGATATATAGACATGTGTATCTTATCAAGACAAATCAACTACACATTGCACGTCATGGGGTATACGCAACCACAAAGTCCATTGGCGAAAAAGGTGCTGAAATAGCGGTGCGTACGACCATTGAAAACAATGCGGATGTTCCACAAACATTCACGCTCGTCAATCGAATATTTTCGGCTGAAAATAAAATGATAGCAGAAATAGAAACAGCTTCTGATTTTGTAGGAAATAGCAGTAGTGATATTACTCAGAATTTGGAAGTCAAAGACCCGGAACTTTGGTCGCCAGACCACCCCTACTTGTACCGGCTGGAAACAAGCATAATAAGCGAAGGAAAAACCATTGATCAATTCAACACCAACACAGGCATTCGTGAATTCAACTTTTCTCCGGATAGCGGATTCTCCCTAAATGGTGTGCCCATGAAATTCAAAGGAGTCAACAACCACAGTGACCTTGGAGCCCTTGGTGCAGCCATGAATGATCGGGTATTGGAAAGAAGGCTTGAAATACTAAAAGAAATGGGTTGCAATGCCATCCGGACAGCGCACAACCCTCCAAGTGAAGTGCTACTTGACCTTTGTGATAAGATGGGTTTTATGGTAATGGATGAGGCCTTTGATGAGTGGTTAGAGTCCTGGCCATTTAACGGAGTAAAACCACCTAACGGAAAAGTTAAATATGGCTATCATCTCCACTTCGATGAATGGGCAGAAAAAGACCTGACAGAATTGATCAGAAGGGATCGAAACCACCCTTCGATCATCATTTGGAGTGTCGGAAACGAAATCCCGGATGCCTGCTTTGAGATTGGTACTGAAAGGTTAAAAACATTGATGGACCTGGTAAGAAAGGAAGACCCTACGCGACCCATTTCCTGTGGCATTACCCACATGCACCTGGCAAACGCCAGTGGGTTTGCCAGTCAGCTGGACATCACCGGTTACAATGGTGGTGGAGGCTCCTGCTTTATGTATGAAGAAGATCATGAAACTTATCCGGACAGGATATTTCTGGCCACAGAGGTCCCCCACTCCTTCCAGACGCGTGGTGTCTATCGCACAAAATCATGGTACAGAGGGCAAAACCCATTGGGAGGAATCATGAAAGTGCCTGACCTGACAGAAGAGGAAGTTTTTACGGATGTACCCAAATATTATAGCTCATCTTATGACAATGCGATGGTTCGCATTGGCGCCCGTGATTCGTGGAGACGCACCAGGGACTTCCCCTATATGTGTGGAGAGTTTCGTTGGACCGGATTTGACTACCTTGGAGAAACCATGTTTGGCTGGCCTGCCAGGTTATGGAACTTTGGGATCATAGACATGTGCGGATTCCCAAAAGACAACTATTACTTCTATCAAAGTCAGTGGACAGAAGAGCCCATGGTACACATCTTGCCACATTGGAACTGGCCGGGGAAAGAGGGAGTGGAAATACCTGTGGTTGCCTATTCCAATTGTGAAAGTGTGGAGCTCTTTCTCAATGGAAAATCTCTTGGTGAAAAGACCATGGGTGACAAAATGGACCTCGTATGGAAGGTACCTTATGAGCCAGGCGTGATGGTGGCTAAAGCCAAAAAGGACGGAAAGATTGTTGCCATAAAAGAAATTGTAACTGCTGATAAGCCAGCAAAAATCGAGCTGCTTGCTGATAGAAAAGAAATTGCTGCTGATGGTAGAGACGTAGTTCATATTGAGGTAAACATACTGGACAAAGAAGATAATTTCGTTCCGGATGCTTTAAATGAAATCAAGTTCAACGTAGATGGTGAAGCAGAGATTATTGCCATTGACAATGGTGATCCATTGAATGAAGAAAGTTATAGAACACCTACCCGAAAAGCCTTTAATGGAAAATGCTTAGTGATTTTAAAAGCTACTAAGCAATCAGGAAGGTTTACCGTTTCAGCTGAATCCGCTGGACTAGCTAGTAATGAAATAACCATAACATCAGAATAAGCTTTATGATCAAAGTCTCCCGTAACATACTTGTCTTATGCAGTTTTTTAATGCTCATTGGCTGTAACGTTCAGCAAAATGAAGAGCGTTCATCTACTCCACCCAATATTCTTATTGTTACCTCTGATGACCTGAATTATAACTCCGTTGGTGCCTTCGGTTGTAGCATTCCTGGCATTACTCCAAATATTGACGAACTGGCCAGTCAGGGCATGAGATTTACAAATGCACACTCCAATACTGCCGTATGTCAACCATGCCGTCAATCCTGGATGACTGGACGTTTTCCACATAACAATGGAGCGGAAGGTTTTGAACCCATCAATTACGATGTTCCTACACTGCCGGAGCAATTGAAACAGAAAGGATATCTCAACGGCATTTTAGGTAAAGAAATTCATCATCAACCAAAGGAAAGATTCTTTTGGGATTTCATCCCTTTTGTTCAGGAGAAGGACTCATCCTGGCGACACGGAAAGTCAAGGAATCCAAATTTGTTTTATGAGTATGCACTCAAGTTCTTTGAGCAAAGCAAAAAAGAAAATAAGCCTTTCTTCTTTCTGGCTAATTCGCATGACCCGCATAGACCATTTATTGGTAACGATTCAGCCGCCTGGGGTAATCATCAACCACCAGTGGACAAACAGTTTACGCCTGAAGAAATTGAAATGTTGGGATATTTACCAGACATTGAAAGTGTACGAAAAGAAGTAGCGCAGTATTATGGGAATGTGTTCCGGTCTGACCAGAGCATTGGTTCTGTCTTAAAAGCACTCAAAGAAACAGGTCTTGAAGAAAATACGGTAATCTTTTTTATGAGTGATCACGGAGCGGCTTTTCCTTTTGGGAAATCACAATGTTATCTAAACAGTACAAAGACTCCCTTGATCGTTAAATGGCCAAAGAAGATCAAACCCGGAACTGTTGACTCTACAAACTTTGTGACAGGCATTGATTTAATGCCCACCGTCCTGAATATTGTGGGAGGTCCAGAAACTCCCGGACTAGACGGGAGAAGTTACTTACCCCTGCTATTGGATCAGGGACAGGAAAACAGGGATTACGCCTTTACTACCTACTATCAGATTTTTGCAAAAATCAGGTACCCCATGCGGAGTGTACAGGATGATGAATTTGGATACATCTATAATTTCTGGGCAGACCATAAAAGGGATATGAGAGGGGATGCCATGGGAGGCATTACCTGGAGAGCCATGGTAGAGGCAGCAAAATCAGATCCTGAGATTGCAGAACGAGTAGAACTTTATAAATACCGTGTTCCTGAAGAGTTCTATAATTTTAAAGAGGATCCTGATGGACTGATCAACCTGGCCAATGACCCTGCCTATGCAGATGAATTAGCAAAATATCAAGCTGTCATGCTGGAAAAGATGCAGCAATATCACGACCCGGCGTATGAGGCCTTCAGGGACAGGGAGCAACCAGGTGTGGTAGCCGCGTTTATGGAGGCTCAGAGAGCAAAGGCAAAGAAAACCAAACCTGTAATCAGGTTTTGATAGACATCAATAAATCAAATATAGTTGCAAACTAAAAAGGAGTAAAAGGAAATGACCACCAACTTCAGGCATGAACGCATGTCACACTGCCTTGATACTATCAGAAGCATATGAATGACCCATTAATCACCAATGACGCTGTCATATTTGGGATCTTGATGCTAATCCTGGGATTTGTATTTATCACCGCCGACAGCGAAAAGACCTTCTGGAAGAAATTTTATGGCGTAGTTCCTGCGCTTCTCGTATGTTATTTTCTTCCTTCCCTCCTTGGAACTTTTGGAATCATCGACCCGGAAGCATCAAGACTCTATTTTGTGGCCTCGAGGTATTTATTGCCGGCCTGCCTGGTTTTGCTTACCATAAGTGTAGACCTAAAGGAGATCCTGAAACTGGGTCCAAAAGCCCTTATTATGTTTATTACCGCAACCATTGGAATCGTCATAGGAGGTCCTATCGCCATCCTTCTATTTTCGGTTGTTGCCCCGGATCTCATCAACGCTCCTCCTCCGAATGAAGTCTGGAGAGGTATGACAACCATTGCGGGGTCCTGGATTGGTGGTGGGGCAAACCAGGCTGCGATGAAAGAAGTTTTTGAGGTAAATGGCGAATTGTTTTCCAAAATGGTTGCCGTAGATATTATCGTAGGAAGTACCTGGCTGGGTGTCTTACTCGCTGGAATCGGGTACTCAAAAGCCATTGATCGGCGCCTCAAAGCGGATGCTTCTGCCATTGAGTCACTCAAGCATAAAATGGAGGAATTCCAACAACGGATGGCCCGCATTCCTACGGTTACCGACCTGATGAAAATATTGATGGTTGGTTTCCTTTGTACTGCCCTGGCACATTTTGGAAGTGACTTAATTGCACCGGCAATTGGTAAGCATTTCCCCATGCTGGAGCGCTACAGTCTGACTTCAGGTTTTTTCTGGATTGTGGTCATTGCAACTACACTGGGCGTGATCCTTTCATTTACCAGATTGAAAGAATTGGAGGGTGCGGGGGCTTCCAAAATTGGAAGTGTATTCATTTTTATATTGGTAGCAACAATCGGCATGCAAATGGATGTCATGGCTGTTTTTGATGACCCGGGACTATTTTTGGTGGGAATAACCTGGATGTTTATACATGTAGGTTTACTTATCATAGTTGCTATCCTGATCAAAGCTCCTTATTTCTTCATTGCAGTTGGAAGCACAGCAAATGTAGGTGGAGCTGCCTCTGCACCTGTGGTGGCTGCTTCTTTTCATCCTGCTCTGGCACCGGTCGGCGTTTTACTGGCTGTTTTTGGATATGTATTGGGCACCTATGGTGCTTATCTTTGTGGTATTTTGATGGAATTGGCCTCACCATGACGAGAGCAAAACACAAACATGAATACAACACAATGAAGCGATTAGCAAATACATGAGTATTACCCCTGGGAACATATTATCAATAATCTTTTATGTATCACTAAGCCTGGTATTATTTAGCTGTGGTGACTTAAAAAAACCGGACGGATCAGCCACACAAACCACCTATTATATCGATCCTGTGAATGGAAATGATGACTATTCTGGGGTACATAAATCTGAAGCCTGGCAGACCTTCCGGCAGCTGAATCAATTAGTCTTATTACCAGGAGACCGGATTGAAATTTTTCCCGGGTCATTTAAGCATTCGCTAATACTCAAGGATAAAGGGACAGAAGCAAATCCCATTAAAGTTCATTTTGCAATAGGTCGCTATGATTTCTATCCAGACAGTGTGTTCCGTGAAAAATATAATATCTCCAATACGAATGCCAGTCCTGATAGTTTAAAAGCGGTAGGTATTCTATTGAAAAATGCCAATCATATTCAGGTGTCAGGTAAAGGTGCCTCAATTATCTACCGGGGTAAAATGATAGAAGTCTGCATGGACAGCAGTGAAAATATTACCATCTCAGATCTCACTTTTGATTACTACAGGCCTACAGTGTCTGAATTCACAGTAATAGAAACAGGCGATGATTTTGCGGAACTGCAAATACACAAGGACTCAAAATACAAAATCGAAGATGGAAAACTTATCTGGTACGGCGAAGGATGGACTTGTGATTCAAGGATGCTTGGACAGGAATTAAACCTGGAAACCAATGATGTCAGGAGGTTATGGAATCCGGTTGAGGGCATGCAATTTGAAGAAGTTAGCCCGGGATTGGTGAAGGCGTATGGAAGTCATAAAGTAAAAAAAGACCATGTCTATCAATTGCGTGAAACTTTCAGGGACTATGCAGCCGTCTTTACCAGAAGGAGTAAAAATATCACCTGGAAGCAGGTAAGCTTTCATTTTCTTCATGGCATGGGTCTGGTCAACCAGTTTTCAGAGAACCTCACCTTTGATAGCGTCACTGTGGCGCCCGACAGTACAAGTGGGAGGACCACTGCAGCCTGGGCTGACATCTTGCATGTTTCAGGATGCAAAGGAAAAGTACTGGTAAAAAACTGTGTTTTTAGTGGGGCACATGACGATGCCATCAATATTCATGGGACCTACCTGCGTGTTCAGGAAAAGATCTCCGATACGCAACTTAACGTGCGGTTTATGCACAAACAGACCTATGGATTTATGGCATTTAACCCGGGGGATGAAATTGATTTTGTGGATGGAGAATCGTATCAATCTCATGGTTTAAACAAGGTAAAAGAAGCAGTCCTGATCAACCCCAAGGAGATGATGCTAACGCTTGAAAAGCCTATACCTCAGGAAGTTGATTCCATAGATGTTATTGAAAATGTTACCTGGACTCCGGAGGTAGAGATTCGTGGTTGTCAGGTATCCAGGATTCCAACACGTGGTTTTCTGGTAGCTACAAGGAAGAAAGTCCTGATAGAAAACAACAGCTTCCTGGGAACGCATATGAGCGCCATTCTCGTTGGGATTGACGCCAATAACTGGTATGAGTCGGGGTACGTCAGGGACATGACGATTCGAAATAACAAATTCGTTAACTGTGCGGAACCAGTGATACATATTGAACCAAGGAATGAAAAAGAGAATGATGGGGTGCATCAAAATATCCACATTGAAAATAATGAGTTCATGTTGCGCAATGAATTGGTCCTAAAAGCAAAAAGTGCTAAAAACCTTACAATTAGTGGAAATACAATTGTCTCAGAGAAAAAATTGAATAATCAGATCGTGGTAGAGACGATTGATTGTACAAATGTTAAATTAACAGAAAACAAATTCCTTTCATTAGAATGAAATACAGTTTAATCACCATCCTCGCTTTCGCTTGCATGCCATGGAATCTGGCAGCTGAGAAAAATCCAAATCCCCCTAACATCATCCTGATATTCTGTGACGACCTGGGATTTGCTGACTTGTCCTGTTATGGATCTGTTTGGAACCAGACGCCTGAGATTGATCAAATGGCAACTGAGGGGGTACGTTTTACCGACTTCTATGCCGGCGCCCCAGTCTGCACACCCTCCCGTGCAGGTCTGATGACTGGCTGTTACGCTCGTCGGGTAGACCTTGATTTAGACATCAACAACAGGTGGGTCCTATTCCCCAAGGCTCAAAAGGGCATCAATCCCGCCGAAACGATTTTACCCGAAGCACTCAAAGAAGCTGGCTATGCAACTGCCATCATCGGTAAATGGCATTTAGGAGATCAACCTGAATTTTTACCCACCAAGCACGGGTTTGACTACTACTTTGGGGTCCCCTATTCCAATGACATGGGCATCAACAAGGAAGATGTGCGTTTACTTCCATTGATGAGAAATGAAAAAGTAGCTGAAACGATCGACCAAAGAAATAAGGAGGAAATGGGATCGATCACGAAACGTTACACGGATGAAGCCATTCAATGGATTGATAAAAACAAGAAATCTCCATTCTTTCTGTATCTGCCGCATACCATGCCGCATAACCCTGTAGCTGCCAGGGAGGATTTTCATGCAAAAACCAGTAATCCAAAGCAAGGGTTTGGAGCAAGTGTAGCTGAAATCAGCTGGTCCACAGGTGAGATCCTGGCCTACCTAAAAAAGCAAAAATTGGCTGAAAACACCCTCGTGATTTTTACTTCCGATAATGGTGGCGCACCTCACTGGGGAGCCAGTAACGGCATCCTGAAAGGTCGAAAAGGGCAAACGTATGAAGGAGGTGTTCGGGTACCCTTCATCGCCTGGTGGCCAGGTAAAATAAGCCCGGGTACTACCTGCAATTCCCCCGCCTCAGTACTTGATCTGTATCCAACATTCAAAGCACTGGCAAATATTCAAACGGTGGACAATACGAAAAGAGATGGTATTGACATTTCAGAATACCTTTTCAATCCCCAAAAAGCACAAACGCCACGGCCCTATTTTTATTGGCATGTCGGCTATCTGCAAGCAGTTAGATTGGGTGATTGGAAACTAAACCTCTTGAGTGAGTTTTCAGAAACAGAGCGACAGCATATTAAGAAGAGTACCTACAGAATAACTCAATTCCACAGCGAGATTGAGCTGTATAATCTTCGTGAAGATCCGGGAGAAGAACATGATGTGGCCACAGATCATCCGGAAGTAGTGACTCAATTGCTTGCCTTAGCCGAAAAAGAAAAAGAAGCACTTGGAGAATATACAACAAAAGGTCCTGAGGTTAGAGAGACCATCGTCGTCGACTCACCCCTACCACTAATCAGATAAAAAGAATATAAAATCATACATACAATTAAGCACCTATGAAATTAACAGGCTACTTATCAACGTTCCTTCTACTCCTTGTGATTCAAGTGACAATGGCAGCAAACGAAAGGCCCAACATCATCATTATACTCGCAGATGATATGGGGTATTCTGATATCGGACCTTACGGTGGTGAGATCTCGACTCCAAATCTTGATAAACTGGCTAAGGGTGGTGTCAAGTTTACCCAGTTTTACAATGCAGCCCGCTGCTGCCCCACCCGGGCTTCTTTGCTTACTGGACTATACCCTCACCAGACAGGTATTGGTAACATGACATCTGACCGCGGAGTAGACTCCTATCGTGGCGACTTAAACAGACAGTGCATGACCATATCGGAAGTGTTGAAGAATAACGGTTACAAAACCTATATGTCAGGTAAATGGCATGTAACCAATCATGTGGATCAATGGAGAACCTGGGTGCCGGAGGATAAAAGAATCCGAACGTCAAAAATGAACTGGCCTATGCAAAGGGGGTTCGATGAGTTTTTCGGTACGATCCACGGTGCAGGAAGCTATTATAATCCTTCAACGCTAACAAGAAACAATACCCCCATTGAGGTAGACAACGACTTCTATTATACGGACGCCATAAGCGACCATGCAGATGAATTCATCAGGCAACATGCCAGTGAAAATACGGACACTCCATTCTTCACCTATATTGCCTATACAGCTCCTCATTGGCCACTCCATGCCTTGCCTGAAGACATAGCAAAATACAAAGGCATGTACGACAAAGGCTGGGACAAAGTACGTGAAGAAAGGATGAAACGGATGGTAGAGATGGGTATCATCCAACCAGAATGGAACTTAAGTGAAAGAGATCCGAACATACCAGCCTGGAAAAATACAGAAAATAAGGCCTGGTGGGCAGCCTGTATGGAGGTCTATGCTGCCATGGTCGACCGCATGGACCAGGGAATTGGAAAGGTTATACAGGCACTTGAAGAAACCAATCAACTGGACAATACGCTGATCTTATTCCTGGCAGATAATGGAGGATGTGCAGAAGTGCTTACAGACAAATGGGGACGTGGTTTGCACATTCCGGAATTCAAAAAAGATGGCACACCATTAAAAGTAGGCAACGATGTGACGCGTATACCGGGTTCAGAAGACACCTATATGAGTTATGCCACCGAGTGGGCAAATGTTAGTAATACGCCCTTTAGAATGTATAAACATTATATTCATGAAGGCGGTATTTCCACACCTCTGATCGCCCATTGGCCCGCAGGTATTCAATCACCAAACCGAAAGTCGAATCAGGTGGGTCATCTGGTAGATCTCATGGCCACCTGTGTGGATGTAGCTGATGCAGAATACCCGACGCTTTACAACGGATATCAAATCACGCCGTTGGAAGGACAAAGCCTTGTGCATTCATTTAATGAAGTAGAATTCCAGCACAGTCCCATCGGATGGGAACATCATGGAAATCGTGGTTTCAGAGATGGTAAATGGAAGATTGTGGAGAAAAACGGCAATGATCAATGGGAGCTTTACAACATGGTAGAAGATCGTACGGAACTAAATAACCTGGCTGAATCTTACCCCCATTTATTGCAAGAGATGATTAAAAAGTACGATGACTGGGCCGATCGTGTGGGTGTGATCAGGTGGAGAGACAGAAAATGATCTAGCCATTAAAATTTTGAAAAACGAATAGAGATTGATTATAATCAAGTGTATCTAATACCTTGAAGTAAGTCTCTTATCAAATTGAACCGAATGAATAGACAAACTTTAAACATGGCCAAATACTTTACACCCAAGGACTTTACACCCAAGGACTTTTGGAGTCAAAAGAAGTTTTTCGTTGCCTATTATTTGATGTTGGTGCTTGCGCCCATCACTTATGCTCAGGACGTTTTCCTCAAGCAGGATGACAAGATCATAAAAACAAATGTAGGCGGATATTTGATCACCCAGCGAGAAGAAGTAGATGAATCCTACAATGCCGGCTACTCGATGTATGCCGCCGCCTGGCCATTGATGAAGGAATATCAGGGAAGAAGATTTCAGTCGGGATTATTTGGTACGTGGATGCACCCCGAGCATGACGGGCCGTTACCGGTCGAAAGGCTTTACACGGACATTGAAGGAGGACTGGGCTGGTGGCGAGATACCGAATATGCCACAGAAACCCCCAAATTTATCATGGGAGGTGTTCAGCTAAACTTTGCCGGATGGGCCAATGGACCTGGGGCTGGCAGAGGTCGTGATTGGGATAACCCAAGGGGTAAATACGGCGTAGCTCAACTGAGTCCCTGGATTTTATGGCCACCGGATGGATTGAACCTAAAACAAGGAACAAACGGCGAGTTTTTAGGAAGTGGATACCTACCCTTACCACTTACCGAACCAAAATCTACGACTGCAGGCGCAGACGTCTCTACCGGCAATCAATGCTGGTCGTTGTTTCTGAATGCAGGGAATTTCAAAGGGCCGGTTGCCTTTTTCACTCCCTATTTTTGGACAAAAGCTTCTGTTGAGGATCCAGGACTAGATGGCTTGTTCCTAGATCAGCGCCCGTCAAAAGCGAATAAACCATTTCAGATGGAAACCCAGCACATCTACTCTGCTGAATCCGTTGATGCTAACGGACAGTCATATGCGCGCATGGCAATCACACAATATCCTGTTGGACCAGATGGTAATTCTGACTTATTGCACCGCCTCATGGTTTATAACAAAAAGGCATTGTGGGATGAGGTGGTCGCCTGGTTCGCAGGTGGTCAACCAGCTGACGGAAAAATTAATGAGGATGAGGCAGCCATGCAGAAGTTTAAAAAAGGGGTCAGATCAAACTGGAAATTCTATGGCGAGCATATTCCGAAAGACAAACGTGCTTTGATGAACATTACGGACTACATGGATCCGAATGTCACCGATGAAGCTACCTTAAGTGTTCGTTGGGAAGGAGACCTAATCACCAAAACCGAAACGGCAAATGGAACACTTGTCGCTTTACCTGAGTACTACAAACTTGAGAAAAAAGGGACTGATAGCATCGGAAAGTGGATGGCAATTCCTGAAGAAGAAGTCCCCGTGGAAACCGGATTGAAAGACCTTAGCTTTAAGAGAACTTATGAAGGCGGAAACAAAACTTATGTTACACCTGAAGCCCCGGAAAGTAGCTGGAAATCACCCGGTCCTGCTGCTGGTCCCTTTACCACTAAATTGGGAGATGGTAGTACCGTAACTTATTACTGGTATCGATTTGCTGATCAGCCAGCACTACTCAATGCGGACATGAGCCAGGCAGAAAGAGAAGAAATGCAGCGGCGGGTAGAATTGCTTCACCACCACTGGACCAGGGAAAAGGAATACCTGCCGCCACCACTCATCGGCAAGCTGGCTGACATTGACCCTGCTTTGATAGTTACGCCGCCAGCAGGCATGGAAGTTGGGTACGTACCGATCGCGACAAGACAGGGAATTGAGTGATTACTTATGAGCGAAAAATCTTGAAAAGTAAATCCTACCTCACTTTATTGGTTCTGGGACTCTTTATCATTGGTTGTGATTACCAGACAGAAAAGGAGTCAAAGCCAAATGTTATCCTGATCATGACTGATGACCAGGGATATGGCGACCTGGCTTGTCATGGTAATCCTTACATTAAGACACCCAATCTTGATAAGCTCTATCATGAATCTGTTCGATTTACCAATTTCCATGTAAACCCCTTTTGTGCTCCCACCCGTGCCGCATTGCTGACCGGTAGGTTTTCAGATCTCACACACGTGAGAACGACCATCAATGGCAGGAATCATTTAAATACGAATGAGACTACCCTGGCAGAATATTTCAAAGCCTCCGGCTATGCGACAGGACACTACGGCAAGTGGCACCTGGGGAGAAATTATCCCTTTCGTCCGATGGACAGAGGATTTGATCAGTGGGTAGGACTTGGAGACGGTGGCATTGGTACTGCAAGTGATTATTGGGGTAATGACAAGATGAATGATCATTACCTGCGCAATGGAAAATGGGAAGCTTTTGAAGGGTATAGTACGGATATCTTTTTTGAAGAAGCCATGAATTTTATCGGTAAAAATAAAGATGACCCTTTCTTTGTTTACCTCGCCACAAATGTTCCACATGCCCCCTGGAATGTACTAAAGGAATGGAGAGATACCTACAGTGAGGAGTTAGATCAATATAATTTCCCTAACGGCCGGTCAGTTCGTGATTTTTTTGCGGCCATTACCCGGTTCGATGAAAATTTAGGCCGGATGAGACAATTGCTTCAGGAGAAAGGACTTTCAGAGAATACCATTCTCATTTTCTTAACTGATAATGGTACAATTGGTGGAAACACTGTTTATGATGCAGGCATGCGGGGTAAGAAAGGGTCACTCTACGAAGGGGGACATAGGGTGCCCTGTTTCGTGCATTGGCCTGAGGGTGAACTTGATCATGGGAGTGATATTACTCAAATGACTGCTCACCTTGATATATTACCTACACTTATTGACTTGTGCGGTCTGAAAACGCCCGATAAAGTGAAATACCCATTAAGTGGACAGAGTTGGAGCCCCTTGCTAGCTGACGAAGAAGATAAGTGGCCGGAAGACCGTACCCTGTTTATGCATTCGCAAAACTTAACCCAGCAATATGAGAAGTGGGAAAATTCAGTAGTTGCAACTGAAGCGTGGCGTCTGGTCAATCAAAATGAACTCTATAACATCAAGTCAGACCCGGGCCAGAAATCAGATGTTGCCAAAGAAAATCCGGATGTTGTCTCTTCATTGCAAGCAAAGTACGAAACATACTGGGAGGATATTGAAGAAGGGAAATCAGATTTTCAAAGACCATTAATAGGTTCGGGAGCAATTGATGAAACCTGGCTGATCAGTGATGCATGGATTCCCGAGCAAGTTCTACCTTATACATTTGGTCAGTTTCATGTCAACAAAGGAGCTGAGAATTATGGTTTTTGGCCTGTTACGATTGCTAAATCAGGCACATACAAGTTTGAAGTTCGACGCTGGCCAAAAGAATTAAACCATTCCATCACTTCAGCACCTGAGGCTCAGAGCGAAGCCGATATTTACAACAGGGGTAATCCGGTCCTTATGGAAGCTGGGACAGTGATTCCGGCAAAAAAGGTAAGGCTTCGGGTTGGTGATGCAGATTTTGAAAAAGAAATCAACGCTGACGATGAGCAGGCTGACTTTAATGTTGATCTCACAAAGGGAGATACTGAAGTACAGGCCTGGTTATTGGACTCGGAGGGAAATAAATACCCCGCCTACTATGTCTATGTAAATGAGTAATTTAACCAGGTAATTGAGTTTTCTATGCAAAGCAAATACATCATACCAGTCCTGGTATCGGCCATTCTGATTTCCTGCAATCCTGCCAGTAAGCAAAAGAATTCCTCCAAACCCAACATCATTTACATCCTGGCTGATGACATGAGTTATTACGATTTAAGTGGCCTTGGACAAAAACACTTTGAAACACCCAATATTGACAAGCTCCTGCGTGAGGGCTTATTCTTTCATGAGGCTTATTCCGGATCTCCGGAGTGTGCCCCTTCAAGAGGAAGCCTGTTGACAGGTATGCACATGGGCCATAGCCGCATTCGGGCCAACCGATCATACAGAGGGCAGGATCACCTGGAAGCGGAAGATGTAACAATCGCTGAAATGTTGAAAACAGCTGGTTATGCCACCGGAATGTTTGGGAAATGGGGTGTAGGTCCTCCAGGAACTGATGGAACACCGGACAAGCAAGGCTTTGATTATTCCATTGGCTTTTACGATCAACTCAGGGCACATGGGTATTTTCCAAACTATTTAATGGAGAGTGGAGAGGTATTACCCCTTCCTGGGAATTACGGTTTTGATATGAGAAACAGTTATCTCCATTCACGGACTCCAGCGGGCACACATACCTATGACGAAAAGGGGGAAATCCTACCCAAAGGGATAGCAGACCCGTCAAAAGCAGTTTTCTCTCAAAACCTGATTCAGGAGAAAGCACTGGAATTTATTGAGACGCACAAAGACCAACCTTTCTTTCTTTATTATCCTACCCAGTTACCCCATGGGCCGGTAATCGCTCCTGATATATCAAAATTCGAGGACAAGCCCTGGGACACCAAACACAAAGAGTGGGCGGCCATGATGGAGCTTCTGGATGAACACGTAGGACAAATAGTGAAACTGCTGGAAGCGCTGGATCAAAGAGAAAACACACTCATCCTGTTTAGCAGTGACAATGGATATTCACACTGGGGTTATTTTGGAAGAGAAAGATATACGGATGATCCCATTTTCAATAACAAAGGACCCTGGGATAAAGGTAAATTCATTGCCACCGATGGAGGCTCCAGGGTACCGTTTCTTGCTAACTGGCCTGGGGTCATCAAACCCGGATCAAGTAGTAAATCCCTGGTATCCCTCTATGACATTTTCGCAACCCTTTGTGACCTGGCAGAAGTGACACCTCCCAAAACTGATGGCATCAGCCTGTTACCCATACTCAAAGGAGAGTTGAGTGAAATGGCACAGCTGCACGAATACCTCTATTGGGAGAACGGAACGCATAACCACGACATGCAATCTGCCAGGTTTAGGAATTGGTTTGCTTATCGGGAAAAAATTTCAGAACCTGTCAAGGTATTTGACTTATCTCAAGATCTCATGAGTTCGATTGACCTGGCTGAGTCCAAACCGGAGATTGTGAAGGAAGCACTCGCCATCTTTGAAGAAGCGCACACGCCCAGTAAATGGTATTCCAACCCTGAGGATTCCGAAGAAGAAAGGGCAACCAAAAAAGAACAAGCAAAAGCTGAAATATCCAAAGTTACCCGTCCCAATTCCAGGAGACCACAATCCATGGCTGAACTTAAGGAGATGCTAAATGCACAAAAGGAAATCACGAATGCGTATGAGGAGAAATGATAAAAAAGCACTTATAAGATCGATGGCCTTATTGTTCGGGCTGATGATTCTTCTTTTAGGATGTATGGAAAAGCAGGATCAAAAACCTCCAAACATCATCATCATCTATGCCGATGACCTGGGATATGGAGATATTCAGGTATACAATCCTGTACATGGAAAGATCAAAACACCCCACATAGATCAGCTGGCTTCTGAAGGGATGCGTTTTACGGATGCACACTCATCCTCGGCAGTTTGCTCTCCCTCCCGCTATACTTTGTTGACCGGACGCTATCACTGGCGATCAAGTTTACAGAAAGGCATTGTTCCTATTTTTGGACCTCCGTTGATCACACCCGACAGGCTCACTGTCGGAGGGCTAGCCAAACAAAAAGGTTATCGCACAGCATGTATTGGAAAGTGGCACCTGGGTTGGGACTGGCCGATTGCTGAAGGAAAACGCGATTTGTTCTTTTCCAGGGAGAAAGATGTCAGCGCTTCTGAAGCACACATAAAAGCCTGGCGAGAAACCTTTTCACAACCCATTCCCGGTGGGCCGACCGCAGTAGGATTTGATAGCTATTTTGGGACAGACGTCCCTAATTGGCCACCCTTTTGTTTCATTGAGAATGACCGGACGATTGGAATACCGGCTGAATTTGGATCCGGACGATTGTTTGGTCGCAATCAGGCCAGCCTTCAGGGGCCCTCACTAAAGGACTGGAAGCTAGAAAACATTTTGCCAACACTGGGTGAAAAAGCGGTGGGTTTCATCAATCGCATGGCTGTTGCTGAAAGTCCTTTCTTGCTCTACATGCCCCTTACCTCTCCACATACGCCCCTTTCCGTCAATAAGGAATGGAAAGGTAAAAGCGGTCTTGGGCTGTATGCTGATCTGGTCATCGAGACAGATGCAACCATTGGTAAAGTCCTAAAAGCAGTGGAGGAAAATGGGATAGCCGAAAACACCATCATCATTTTCACCAGTGACAATGGATGTGCACCTTATGTAGGAAGTACGACCATCAAACAGGCAAATGATACTACTTTCCAAAGCTGGCCCTGGGCCAGAGAGAAACACGCCGATTTACCTATCGCCACACTCGAAGACAAGGGCCATTTTCCCAGCGGTCCTTTACGGGGCTACAAGTCCGATGCCTGGGAGGGTGGGCATCGGGTACCTTTCATAGTAAATTGGCCAGGAGTTACAGAAAAAAATAGTGTGAGCCCGCACCTGGTCCACCAGGCGGATATCCTGGCAACCCTGGCGGATATCCTTGAATTGGATATGCCAGCCAATGCGGGTGAGGATAGTTTTAGTATGGTCCCTTTGTTTCAGGGTGATGAAAAACCCATTCGGGAAAATGCTGTGAGTGCTTCCATACGAGGCGTCCCTTCCCTAAGGTCAGGCTCGTGGAAACTGATCTTAGGATCCGGCTCAGGTGGATGGTCTCCTGGCGGAGATACCCTGGCGCTACAATTATATGACCTAAAGAATGACCTTGCAGAGCAAAGTAATCTTGCCTCCGAATTTCCAGGAAAGGTCGCTGAGATGAAGCAGTTGATGGAAAAACTAATTGCTGATGGTCGCAGTACATTTGGTCCCAAACAGGAAAATGATATAGCAGTTGTGAGGTATGGGGATTGAGTCATTCATATATTTTACTCATACCCCATCAAGTAATCAAAATTCACTAGATTTAGTGTGATATAAGGCAAGTATGTTGCATAAACCGCAACATACTGAATTTTGTCATGAGTACTGCGTAGAACAGATCAACTCACTCTGTCGCTCGGCTGAGCCGAGTGACTTCAATCCTACTGGCCTCCGGCCAATAAACCATCTTCAAGTTTCAAAGGAGAATCATAGCCAGCACTGCTATATTTCCAAGCATGTTCATCCGTTACATAGCCGCTGGTAACAGGATTCATTCTAATATATTCAGCTTTCTGCCCATACTTTTCATTGCAATTCAATTCAATCCCCCGCTGATTGGAGTTTGCAACTTCAATCATAATTCATCCAGCTCGATCATTTTAGAGCTACCATTAAGAATACTTGCACTGCTGTACATATAGTCTTCCGGCAATTCCAAAATACCTTCCGTCACAGGATTATTTTCTATATAATCAATTTTCTGATCTATCATCAATGAGTTTGTCAATGCTACCGGATGATTATCATTTCGCCAAAGCTGATACTCCTTGTTCTTTGAATTTTCGATACCTGCCTTCCTAAACAGCATAAGCATCCATTCTCCTCTACCCTCCCCTTCATTCTGTAATTCTTCTATGATCCTTTTAATGGTAAACTTCTTAAAATCTCGCAATATATCAGACAACTGAAAGCCTTCTTTTGCACTGGCGACTAAATGTACATGATTACTCATAATCACAAAACTGAACAACTCCAGCCCTTTGTTTTTTCTGTAGTAATCCAGACTTTCGATCAGTATGTGCTTCTGCACGCTGGCGCCGAAGCTTTAGCGCAGGAGCCTGACTTCTCAGTCTGCAACCCGTGCAGTCCGAGATCTCCCCAGGTAAGACACTTATCCTTCATCCAATCACTGCGACATCTACCCATTCGAGATTGTTCGTTGCGGGCTTCACAAAGATGTGCTTGCTTACCCTCTCGAACCAGCCTCTGTATGTCGTTCCTGTTCGTCAGTACCGGAATTTGTAGTCCCGCTTCCTTCAGATGTACAATCACTCGTACCACCCTTGCGGCTTACTAACAGGCTTCACCAACTCGCCTGCAAGGGACTTGCACCCTCTGGATAATCAACTTATATTTCCATTTGAAACATAAACGTGCCATGCTGGGCGCAAACACCAACGTTAGCGGTAAATAATTCTAATCAATGAAAATATTATGAAATTATTAATAGTCTTCAGTCAGTTCTCAAAGATTACAGTCACGCTTCTGGTCACCTTAATTGTTTTGGGATTTATGTCATGCAAAAAAAAGTTGGGCAGGGAGGAAAACCCTGTTTGTCCTTTGAATAACTGTATTAATTCAAGCATAACAACAAGTGTCGATGTTCACGTGGATTTTACTAAGCCTGAATCGGTTCCAACCTTAACAGGTGTCCTACATGGCGTAACATCCGAAACCCCAGAAGAATATATTTCCGGTATCCAACTTGCGTCTGCCAGAGGAAAAAGTGCCTCTATGGATCTGCTGTTGCGATATGGTATAACTCCTGTTCTTGTAGTTAGCGATTATGTCAAACTACAAGGAAAACACCCATCAGCAAACTGGAATTCCTACGAAACCCAAGTTAAAGAATTAGTTAATCTTCATAGCAATTCGGTAATCTATGATCTGTGGAATGAGCCTGACGTTGAATACTTTTGGCCTTGGTGGAAAGGATTTATAGATAATAATAGTGAATTGAACTATTTTGAAACCTTTAAACGTGGACACGATATAATAAGAGAAATTTTAGGAGATGACGCTATCATTACCGGACCATCACATGCTATACTATCGGAGCCGAAGATGCGAAGATTTGTGGATTATTGCCGCCAAGAATCCTTAAAGGTTCAAATTTTAGCAGTGCATATCCTTTCTCAACCTGACCAGGAGTTTGACCAGGTAGAAAGGCAACTCCGCCGAATCTATGAGGATTATGTAAACAATCCTGAATATAGTGAAGTAGGCGTAACAGAGTTACATGTTGGTGAATATGGAGGCCCTAAACAGTATGGTCGCCCAGGTTCAATGCTGGCCTTAATTCGGATTATGGAGCGCGCGGGTGTTACCCAGGCTATGAGAGCCATTTGGGGGCCAGCCAGCCAATTCAGAAATGACCTTCATGGCTTGCAGGTTTTTACTGGAAGAGCCGATCCACTGCATCCAGATGAATGGGGTCCAAGCGATGGAGCCTTATCGGATCTGTTAACGCCCGACTTTCTTCCTCGCGGTAATTGGTGGGCCCATAAATATTACGCTGATGGAGCAAATTCAAGGGTAGAGGCAAGTTCAAACCTGGAGTATATCATGCCACTGGCCAGCAGCGCATCAGCAAATCTCAACAATCAACACCAGGTCATTCTTGCAAGTTATAATAGTGAAAAATTTAAAAACCGCCTTGATAAAATTGGGGTCCGTTTGAAAGGCTTGTCTTTGGAAGATGGAGCAAAGATAAAACTATTAAGAATCCCTTACGATGATACTGCTTCGCTAGAGACTGTACCTCTCGTCTGTGAATGTGAACTGCAACCTCAATCGGAAGATCAGGTAACTTTTTCAGTTGACACACCAGATGACTACGAGGTATATGTCCTAACAATTGAGAATTGACAGTAGAAAAAAAAGATATACCGCCAGTCAAGTAGGCGGCCGATGAGCGATTAAGCCCACGGTGCGCCTCTCACACCACCCAGCGTATGCTTACGCTAAAGCTTCAGCATAGGCGCTACGGGTCGCGTATACGGCGGTTCACTGAATTTCAGGTTGCGTTTTATGGTAATAGGAAAGCATCGAATTGTACCCTCTCCGCCTGAGTCGGGATAAAGTGATAGTTGTCCCAAGTATGGGGCTTTGAGCAATTGCCCAACCTCCCATTCGAGTGCGACTATAGGCATATGCCCTGTCTTTGTCCACTCCCAGACGTATCAGGTTCTTACGTTTTCGCTCAGGTTTCTTCCAGTCATGCCACACACAGTAACGAAGGCGATTCCTCAGCCACTCGTCGAGTGCTTTGAGTATAGCTGATATGCTACAACACTATACACGGATCATTACGCTTCATTCTAATCCCCGAGGGGCCGGTGTTTGCCACGATTTGATTCAAGATTCCCTTTCCCTGAACCAGATAGCATTGTCGAATATCTTCCTTACTATAAAATCACACCAAAAAACGAACATTCAGAAGAGATAGAAAGTGGCTTTAACACAAATCAAGCTGCCTGCGCTCCACACAAAGCTTCACACAACCTTCTATAAAGCTTTATGCGACCCTCTACAAAGCTTTACGCAAGCCTCTTTAAAGCTTTACATCGAGGCCTATCAAGCTTTTCAGGAGCTCTCGTAAAGCTTTACGTCTTCTGCTGCTATGCCTTATCGTTCCGTTAATCCCTTTTACACTTAAAAGTTAAGGATAATTGGATTTCTAATTTAGGTGTTTATAAGCGACGGAATCATGGGGTTTCATCGGTCAGGATACTTTGGTGGGGATTGGAAAGCCCGCCACTATTAATTAATTTAAATCAGGGGGTGGCTATGAGGATTGAACTCCACTGCTTCTGGCAGTTGTCTTTCTTTGTAGATACTTTTGTGTAGTTGGGCAGTTTCGCTAGTTTTATCTGAAATTGCAAAGCTAGGGGCATACACCATAGCTTGGCGATAGATGGAATAATGTACAAAATCGAAAATATACCTTTTCAATCAACGTGGAAAATACGACATTCTGTGATGTGGCCGAACAAATCAATCGACTATATCAAGCTAACTGACGATCAACAAGGTCAACATTTGGGCCTCTTTATTGAAGAACAACTAGTATCGATCGTATCTGCATTTATAAGATCAAATGAAGCTCAATTCCGAAAATTCGCAACATTGGATGAACATCAAGGCAAAGGCTACGGAACAATTCTATTGAGACATTTAATTACGAAACTTGAACATCAAAACCTAAAAAGAATCTGGTGCAATGCGAGAATTGACAAAACGAACTTTTATGAACGATTTGGATTAATCGTAACAAAGACTACTTTCACCAAAGGCGGAATCGATTATATGATAATGGAAAAATCCATCTAACAAACTGTATAAAGGCATGTGCTTAAGTGCTTTCTACAAACTGCATCAGAACTTGACCGTTTCTCCTGCCACAGTGAAAGATTTGTGTTGTTTGGATACTTCTTCTCGCGGGATCTTTCACTTCGGAACGCAGTGCTATTTGGAAGCGTTGTGAGCTTCGGCAGATTTCACTACTTTAGAGCTGACCATTAAGTGAGAGCACACGCCTCATACATGGACGTTCTGTGCCCTTTAAAAGAATCATACTGTAACATATAAAACATGAAAAGGAAAAGAATAAAACAAGTAATAATTAGTATTCTGATTATTACTATTGGATTTATTGTTTTTACCGATAATTATTATGGACGATTAATTCGTTGGGGTATGGGTGATGTTTATGATTATCAGAAATTTCCTTCTATAACAATCGAAAATTCCAACAATCCATATTTAATACCAAAAAGAATTGATAAGGAACGTTTCTCAAAGTTAGAATTTGAACGTGAAGGGGAGACTATTAATGATTTTACAAAACTTCTTGCCTTGACAAAAACAAATGCATTTATTGTCATTCAAAATGATACAATCATCTATGAAAACTATTTGAATGGAAGGAACAGGGAATCCTTATGTAAAGCATTTTCAGCAAGCAAATCGATTTTATCACTTCTAATTGGAATAGCAGTTCATGAAGGGAAAATAGAAGATATTAATGACCCTCTTAAAAAATATATTAAAGACTTTAGAAATAAGGAATTGGGGGATATAACGATCAAACAATGTTTGAATCAAACAACGGGAATTAAGTATAATAGTAGCTTGTCGTCTCTATCTAGTGATAAGCCTAAATTTTACTATACGCTAAATGTACGGGATTTGATTAAAGGAGTTGAACTTGAGAACAAACCTGGAACAATTTGGAGTACTGATGAATATAGTATCTTATTATTAGGTTTGGTACTTGAAAATGCAACGGGAAAATCTATTTCAAATTATCTTCAAGAAAAAATATGGAAACAAATTGGAATGGAATATTCAGCAACATTCTCAATTGACAGCAAAGAACATAAATTTGAACATGTTGCGGATGGATTAAATGCCACAGCAATTGATTTTGCGAAGATTGGGATGTTACTTTTAAAGAAAGGTCAATGGAATAATAGACAAATCATTCCTGAAGAATGGCTTTCTGAATCCATTTCACTAAATGAAAGTTCAAAAACAGACAGGTTCGGATTAAACTATAAATATTTATGGTGGATTAAGAGAAAAAATGCAGATTTTCATGCTGCTGGACATTTTGGACAATATATTTTTGTTAGTCCAAGGTCAAATACAGTGATTGTTAGATTTGGAGAAAGAAAAGGTGGAGTATCATGGTGGTATGATATTTTCCCTAAAATAGTTGATGAATTGAATAAAAAGTCTGAATAGAAACGGCTCAGAGTCGAGTAAGCTAGGGGAATTTCACCCCTAACTTCTCACAGAACCTTGTGGGGACGCCTAGTCGTGAACCTCTCAATTCACACGGCTCTTATCATGCAGTCCTCCAACCAAACCTCATACTCAACCGCTATTCTCAAAAATATTATTTATTTTGGTTGTACAATAAAGACTGGCATACACGCCATACACGGGCGTTAGCTTTATGCAGATGTTGACCGCTTACCGTCAAAAGAACTGGGTCAGATCGTGAAGGACTTAATACCGAACGACTAAACTCCCTCAATGGCCCTGATATCTGCTTAGTCTTTCTTACTTACCATTGATATGTTCCTTGAAGAAACCATTAAGAATCACAGTCAGGCCCTTCAGGGTTGCAGTAGCGGCTAGGCATGAGTTGGCCTCCCCACTTGGCCCGAAGCACGGCATTGTTGTTATTATTGCCAGGGTCATTGTCCCAAAAGCTAAAGCCAAACATTTCCCGGTGAAACCACGGTCCGGTATGGCCACCCCAGAAGCCCTCTGCCCCTACCGTTTGAGATATGACCCGACATATTTTTATGGACCAGGGTATGTTTGATTTTGCCGCTGAGAAGACCCCTTCTGATCCTGCAGGTGTACCACATGCATCATGTCCTTCCGGAAGGTAAGGCACTTGAGCTTCTGCATCCGGCACGAAACTCGCTCCACAGTGTGAATTATCTGAGCCCTGGCAAGGTCCATATGCTGATCCATTAGTACCCGGATATTTTGAATCCCACATCGTGGTGAACTTCCTTTCATCGCCCCACAGGGCACGGGCAAACAGGCAATGGTCCTTTTTGATCTGGCGGTCTGCGCTCGTATAGCCTACAAGTGCCCGCAGGTGATTGATCACAATTCTGTGCCATTCGTCAATTTCGGATTTCGTGGGGTTTTTGATGTCTGCGAAAGGTTTGTGTTCATAGTACAGTTCATAGATGCCCTTCAGTATATCAGCAGATTCAGGAAATAAACATTTTTGAAACTCCTCCCGGGTCATTTGGGTCGGGTCGCAGATGCTCGTCCCGTCCCATTTTGAGTTCGTCCATTTATCTGCACCTATCCAAGATACTCCATCGGGATCGTGTGAGGGATTGCCTGCATCCAGTGGCTTGGTAGTAAAGGTGGAATAGGCCGCTTGATCAGGCGTGTATTGCTCTTGGTTCGTATTGCCGGCGTTGCTTACTTCCGGCGCATCGTCTGAGCATGAAGATAAGCCCAGACTCATGATTAACAGACTAACCAAGTAAAAATTGATCCTTACTTCCATAGCATTTTAGTATTATTATTTTGTAGAAAAAACAGATTCAAAGCTAAGTGCTAAACCATAGTAAAACTAATGAGGACCATGTTTTATAATTGCCGTTTCGGGGAGTGATCCGTTTACTTATGCGCTCTCCCATGTCACACAACAGTTCATGAATCTTAAGATTTCGCTATTTTAGTGCGCTATACAACTAATGTGCTCCTAGCTCAAGCGAATAATTGCACTATTCCGATATTTAGTAAAACCCGCCTTCATTTTAATCAAAACCTGCGCGGGTTTTAGTTAAAGTCTGCGCAGGTTTTAGGCAAAGTATTCGCAGACTTTTTACATCATCACAAAAACACCATTTAAAGGGGATTGAAGCTGTTTTTATACAGAAAGCTCTCAAAAATATGTTCCAATAATTCTATATAATTATTCTAAGATAGCCATCCAAAGTACCGCATCCTGCTTACCCGGCAACCCGGCTTTGGAATTAGCTACAGGCGAGCTATTTTAGAAGGAAGTGCCACTCGTCTTATCGTATTTTTGTATTAAATAATCTCCAACGAATGAACAACTCTTTTCATGTATATAGACCTGCTGGTAAAAACTAAGACCTGATTATCTTGATCACATGAAGATGCTTCTAGCATGTTATGATTATCTGGTTGGACAGTTGGGTTTGTAGAAAGATTGAATAAATGATGTAGCCTTTGGACACTCTGCCAATCCAAAATTTTAATAATGATAAAAGTAAAGTGGACTTGCTACATTTGGCCTGGCTAATGAGCAAGCCCAAAGGTCAGCATTTCAAACTCGCCTACGTTTCTTAGCTAGGTTTGTGATCATTATCACAGGCTATGAAGAAAATCCTTGAACCCATTAAAAACGAAAAATCCAGCCTTCAACATGATCCGAAGGTCATGTTGAAGGCTTCATGAAAAGGAATCTTTCGATTCCGGCAAGTTCTCTCCAATGAAAAGGTGGAGCGATGCACATGGATAAAGAGACCGTCGTTCATGGAGGCTATGGACGCACAATTTTGATTTCTGGTTGCCAAATAAGATCCACTTACTTTTACTTTCTTTATGGACATACTTTCAGGTTCCCTACATATGAATATGTGGGCAAGCTTCTCAATGCTAAAAATAAAAGCCCGGAATTGCTTCCGAGCTTTATAGTCAAATCAGCATTGCTGCCTCTTTGACTTTCTTCAACCAACCTTACTAATTATTTTACAATAGCCATCGATCGATTTCAAACCATCAGATTATTAATCGATTTTTTGTTAATGGTCCTTTTTGCCTTCACCCAATTGAAATGTCCGTGATATATTGAATCCAAAATGGATATCTCCAGCAAAAAAGTCATTATTGACTTCTGCAATGAATCCCTTTTCGACCATGGACTGGCTATTGGTAAAGTGAAGTTGGAAAACGTGCCCACCCGTTTCAATATCAAACCCTATACCGATCGCATTGGTAGTTCCTTGTTGCAATCGATTGAACTGATGATAGTATTCTGCATTCACAGAAATACGCTGAGTTAGCTTGAACCTTCCACCAGCGCCAAGTGCATAGATATCATTGTTATCCTGATCTGGCTTGATAGTATTGAAGTGCACATAAGTGGGCATCAATTGTAGCGAAATATTGGCGTTGATCTTTTGAGCAATTAAAATTTGATTGGCGTAAGCCAATCGATCATTGAAACCGATCATGTCTTCAAAAAGATCCTCTTTCAGCGTCTTGATAGATCCAGAGGTAAACAGGGTAACAGAAACAGGCATGGCATTAGCTCCGGTGCTTTGTCTCAGCAATCTGTATTTCAGATACCCGTCAAATGTCTTCTCAAATGAATTTCGACCTATTCCAATATTGAAACGATCCATGACTCCATAATCAAAACCGATTCTGACATTGGATTGATCCAGTCCAAAGAGCTCGTAAGCGCCCCCATTGATTTTTCCGAAGCGGTGCGAAATCAAAAAGTCCAAGTTGTTTTTTCTTCTTGTTTCAACAGAATGTCCATTAAGGATTCTCGTTCCTTTGAATGTTGCTTCGACGATGTAAGTCTCTTCAGGTATTTGCTCGTCGAGTAAATCCAAAAGGTCATCTTGTGAATATAAGCTTATCGACCAGAAGCATAGGGTGATGAATAGCAATTTTTTCATGTTCTTACCTTTCAAAGTTGAAACTAGCATTCACTTCTACTTCCTCAGCGATCTTGGTTACGACTACTTTCGGAATCTTGATATTGTAGTCTGCAACTTTGACCAGAAATGAAGTTGTTGCGACAATATTTTTCTCTGAAATGACCATTTTAATCGTAGTTGTTATCTCTTGGGTTACACCATGGATGGTAAGCTTACCAGAAACAGGAACTTCTATTTCTCCATTTTTTGTGAAATCAACAGGACTGTCGAAAGCACCAGAAAAAGTTGCTTTAGGGTATTTATCAGATTCTACATAATTTTCATTAAAATGCTCTTGCATGAGCGCTTTGTCAAAATTGAAGCTTTTCATCAAAATGGTAACGGCGACTTTACTATTTTCCAAATCTAGAATCCCGAGTGCCTGACTGGTGGTAGCTTCGATGTTTTCCAAAGGTGCCTCCGAAAAGAAACTGACTTTTGCTGATCTATCAATGAGTCTGTTCTGAGCGATTATCGATGTGCTGATCAGAATGACTGTGAGTGTAACAAGTATATATTTTTTCATAATTGTTTATTGAATGATGATGCTATCGTTTAACGTCACGTCCAGAAGTGTGCCAGCACACTTTCCTTTGATAGTGATGCGCTTTTGGTTCTTAAATGATTCAGAATCGGCTCCTGCTACGAGTTGGGCTCGGACGTTACTGATGTCAACGCCTTTTAACGTAACTACGGTGAAATCACCAGTTTCCACTTCAAGTAATTCGCCTTCTATCTGTAAGATTTTACCTAAGTACATTGCGTCAGCCTGCTGTTCGTCAAGCGTATATTGATTGACCAGTTCTACTGCAGTAAGCTCAAAGTCTGGACTCCGATCACTGGTGCCTTCTACTGGCTTATTGTATAAGTAATAGCCAATTGCTCCTATCAAGAGAAGCAATGCTATGCCAAAGAAAATTTTCTTCATCATTCGTTTATTTAGGTTTCGATATTAGTTGTTGGGCGCTCCATCGCTCACCCAGCAGCTGATCTGATCGATTTGCGTTTGAGAGAGGGTTCTGCCAATTGGCATTGATCGATTGCCTGTTTGGATTCTAATCCTATTCGCATTCGATATGATTGCGGTGTTTGATCTAAGATCAGGGAACTGATTGCCATTGTGACAACCCGAAATCGCGCAATTACTTGCGATGATAGGCGCAATATTCGCACTCAGACTTATTCCTGAAACGATTTGAGCTTCTTGACTAAACTCACAACCTGCATCATCTTTCACATGGATTGTGTAATTTCCAGAAGAAAGATTAGTGAAAGTATTTTCTGTTTGGAATGAACCATCATCTAACTTATAAGTATAGGGTTCCAACCCACCTGATGCTGTCATTATCAATTCTCCTTCATTGTTATCACATCCAGCACCTTTTACATCCACTTCATCAATAGAAACGCCATCAATATTACGGATGGATACTACGATTTCACTTTGACAAGATTGCTCATCAGTCACTATGAAAGTATACGAACCAGCAGGAAGTCCAGTAAATACGCCTTCGCTTGTTGCTATCAAATTATTAGCAGAGAAATTAAGTATTCCTTGACCACCTGAAGCAGAAAGCTCAACAGTTCCGTTAGCAGCACCACAATCAGTATCTGACTTGTCTACTAAAGTAATGGAAGGTCCGCTTGTCGAGCAATCCATTGGGGTTACTAGTTGATTGCTTTCACAACTGGCGATGATAAAAACAAGCGACATCACTTTTATTGTGTTTTTTAAGATGTAGGTCATTTCTGTAAGAATTTCTTTCCTGTGACACTTTAAGTTTAAGACTATCCTGTCGATCAGATTCGTGATTTTATGAAACTCTGAATTTTGCAACATTAGTCTTTATTGTACTTCAATAAGAATGTCCTTTTTAAACTTCAATGTCAACACATCTATGCATTTTATAACATATATGTCTTTGATTTTCAGTGAATTGATTAATCAGTGATTGTCAATGTTCCTGTCATTGAACCATGAAATTCACAAATGTAAAACAAGGTATTAGGAGCATTTTGTGGAACCGTAAAAGAGACAATTCCTGATACGGCTCCAGCATTAGTTACCCCGCTAGTGTACTGATCTCCAGTGCCTGTGTTCTGAGTCGTCTTAATCAAGAAAGGATGCCCTGGCGTGCTCATATCAAACTCATAAGTCATTCCTCTTTTTAGCGTCAAGTCAGGATTGGATGAATTGGTAAGTCCTGCACCATTGAATATGTACGCGGATGCTCCACTATTAGTCACTGCGTATGTCGTAGATGTATTTGCAACCACTCCTTCATTTGCGCCAATATTTCCCTGAGCGACGATTGTTGAAAGCTCTGTTTCGCTCAAGTGTACATTGATATAGCCATCAAACGTCAGTACATCTGCATACCCAAAAGCATCTTCATTGTCTAAAGCGGCGACATTCGTTGCGCTCAATCCAGTGGTGCCGTTTACCGGATTGAAAGAGAAAGCAATCCCGCCTCCAACAGAAGCTTCTCCGTTGTGAATATGTGCAGGATGCTCGCCACCCTCAGGTGTTCCTGTCAATCTTAATATGGCAAGCGCTTCACCATTGACTCTTTCGTAGAAAGTGGCTGTACCAGAGATTCCAGCCACTGCTTTTTCTCCAAGTGCATATTCTTTAGTAGATCCAGTCAACTCATTTTGTCCGATATCGCCTTGTGCGACAATCGTTCCCAGTTCTGTTGCACTTAAGTGAACATTGATATAACCATCAAAGTCGATCAACTGCGCATAGGTAATGGCTGTGCCATTGTCCAACGCTGAGAAATTGATCGTACTTGTTCCAGTAGTTCCATCTACGGTACCTAAAGTAATCGCAATGCCTCCACCTTCTGCTGCGGTATTTACATGAATGTGCGCAGGGTGCTGACCGTCTTCGGGAGTGCCTGTAAGACTCAACTCTACTGTAACTGACGCGTCAGAATTTTCTATGAATTTGGCAGTTCCGGAGATTCCCGCCACTGCTGATTCATTCAAGTCATAAGTCATAGAAACACCTGTAGGTGTAGGGCCATCGGTAGTTGGATCATCATTCTCGTCACTACAAGAGGCAAAAATAGCAAGCGTAAAAAGTGCCAGGATAAATTGAAAATTCATTTTCATAATTATATTTTTCATTGTTTTAGTTTCAAAGCTTGGATTGTAATTGATTGATAATTATTAGTGATTTATTTCTTTCGCTTTTGGTTTGATTTAAAATTGTACTTTAGTGTAAACTGAGCCCCTGTACCATACAGAGCTACATTTACCCAACCAATCTCTTTGATAGGGGTTTTTAAATAAGGCTCTATGAGGAATTCAGTGTTTCTTCCAATAGACATACTTACATAGAAAGAGAAATTCAATAGACCTGCGATATAGTTGCTGTTTTCTCGCGTGGACCAACCCGTATCTGCGCCGGGATTGTCTCGTGCAAATTCGAAATCATAAGCTTCGTCTAACAAGATATAACTGCTTACTCCTGCGCTACCTCCAAAATTGACCCTAGGACGATCGGTGAATTTCACAATGACATTCAATGGTATATCGATGACATGACAAGATCCATTGATCAGAGAAGGAAGTACACCATTCGTTCTACTCCCCCAATAACCCGATGGCGTAGCGTATCGATCCACCGTAGATTCATATCTTTTTTGATCAAAATGAGCACCAGTAGAGAAGATTACTCGTGGTAGGACTTGATAATAGATAAGCAGACCTGGTCTCAAAGAAGCAGACATTTGGCCCCCAAGACCTGCAGCATTAAAATCGGGTGATAGTGCTAACCCGATTGAGAACTTACCATTTTGATTTGAGTATATATCTGGAGAAGTTGATTCTTCAAGAAACAATTCGTCTTGTATGATTAGCGGAACTTTGTTGATTTCAATCATGGCTAGTTCAACCGGGACAATCACTCTGTCAGAATGATAAGCTAGCGCATTGATTTCAGGAATATATTGATCTGTATAAGCAACGCCAGCGTCTTGATTGTTGCTATTCTGTTTGTTATGGCTTGCTTCACTTGTTGCTTTTAGATCAACAACTGCAGTTGAATTTTCGGTAACAAAAGGAGAGGTTTTCGAAGAAGCGATTGCACTCGTTTTTGAAATCGTATTGGAACTTTGATTACCTGTATCACCTAGATCATTTGAGGCATTGGTAGTTTGAGTTGAAGGGCTGCTCGGGTGAGAAGCTGCTACGCTCGAGTTGCTCCTGTTAGTTTGATGATTCTCTTTTAAGGTTGCTTTTTCTTGAAAGCTCAGAACCCCTGCTTTCAAACTCTCTTCCTCGCATGCCTCGTCTTCTTCCTCATTAAGAACAATTCCATTTTCTTGATTTTGACCAATTAAATTATTATTCGGGGTTTCTGATTCCACATCTTGAGAAATATGATTGTTGGCTTGAGATGCATTTCCTTTTTGATCTCTAATCAACCAACCAGCTAAGAATCCTAGTGATGTGATAATGATCGCACCGATGATTACTTTGATGGTACTCATCATAGAAGTGCCACCTTGCGTGCCGATTCCAGCCGCATCTAGCTGTTTCTCTAGAAGGTTCCAATCAGCTTCTTGGTACTCAAATTGATCGGCCTCTAGCCGTTTCTTAAAAAAGTCCGCTATGTTTTTATCTTCCTCTTTCATTTTCCAACTTCAAAAAAGAGTTTCATTTGTTCTTTCAGTTTTTGCTTGGCTTTGAAATAGTTTGACTTCGAAGTGCCAACACTGATACCAAGCTGTTGAGCCACTTCTTCATGCTTATATCCTTCTATTGCAATAAGATTGAAAACCATTCGATAAGCAGGAGGCAACTCTGTGACTATCGCAAGCATTTCATTGTAGGTAATCGCATCTTGCGGGATACCGGCCGATTGGTTATCTGCCAATGAATCCAAATCAACCATTCCATTGTGTTTGTTGACCTTCTTGAGTTTGTCAATCGCACAATTGATGAGTATTTTCCTGAACCACGGTTTAAATGGTTTTTCAAAATCAAATTTTTTGATGTAGGTGAATACTTTCATATAGCCGTCATTCATGATCTCTACTGCATCCTCTCTGTCATTGGCGTATCGAATACAGACACTCATAGCATATGCATAGAATAACTTGTACAACTCTTTCTGAGCTTCTCGCTTATCTTTTGCGCAATTCTTGAGCAGGATTATTAAATCTTTATTTTCTGTATTAGTCGACAATACGTTGTGATTTACTAGACAGTACCATCATTACTTCCAAATGGTTGCTTTGGTTGATAAGTTTCTTTTTCTAAGCTAGTCGTATCAAAGGATGATTATAGACGGTATGACGTTCGCAAAAGTGTAGAAGATCTTAGTAAAACTGAGCCTGCGCACCGTAGTGCTTCGGCACACATGTGTGAGGCCTCCGATTTTCTATATCGACTCGTTTCCCGTCAACTACTATGACTACGCGTCCCGGACTGCGCGTCCCGGACCTCTCCACGATGGCGCCGAAGCTTTAGCGCAGGAGCCTGACTTCTCCGTCTGTATCTCGTACAATCCGAGATCTCCCCAGGTAATAGCATATTTCCGGTCCGCGCAGGCTTCACCCAATATCCACTGGATCTACTGCACGGGCACATGATGGTCTCCCACCCTTTGTAACGTCTCTCGTTTGAGACTATTTTCACCATTCAAGGTACACACATGAGCTAAGAAAACATAGGGGTTAGGCTGTATACGGTAGTTCAGAGCTTTTGGAAACTCTGCCAATCCAAAATTTTAATAATGAAAAAAGTAAAGTGGACTTGCTACATTTGGCCTGGCTAATGAGCAGACCCACAGGGCAGCATTTCAAACTCCCGTACGTTTCTTAGCCAGGTTTGTGATCATTATCATAGTCTAAAGTGAAAATCCTTGAAACCATTAAAAACGAAAAATGAGCAAAGCATTTGTAATATTCTTGCTAGCAGGAGCATTAATTGGAGTTGATCCTAACCCGGTCTTAGGACAAGTAACAACGGAAGAATTGAGTATTTCAAATCGCAGCATAAATTTAACCTTCGATCTGGCAACAAGAATATTTCAATTGAGGGATCAATCGCACGGACTTCTTCTTTCTAATGGAATAGCAACAACAATTGTTAATGGGCAATCAATTTCTTCCGATGATCCGAAGCTAACACGCAAAGTGATATTGGAAAGTGAAAAAGAATTAACGATTCAGTTTCATGAAAAATTAATTGTAACGGCAACATTAATTAATGATTCTACCGTCACCTTTTCTACCAACAAGACCGGTACAGCACCTATTCAGTTTTCAGCAAATGCCGCCCTTTCAGACAGAGCAATGGGCGCAGTTATTTTAGATGAAAAGGAAAGGGACAACAAGGTTGTTGTTCAAACGCTAGGGATTCAGGATGTACCTGGCTTAACTTCTATTTTTGATCCTTTGAAGGATCTTGCTATTCAAATTGAATCTGAAGGTAATGCCCGCTGGAACTTTGATCACCTGTGGCAATTAAATTCAAACTCAAAATCTGGTGATGTCTTGTGTCAGGTCAAACTAAGAAGAAATTATTATCGGGAAACTTTGGGTGTGGAATACTACGCTCCAATTAAGAAACGAAGCTATTTTGAAAAAGCCCCTGCGCTTGCCATGACGTGGGTTGGAATTGAAGGCAAGGTAAACAGGCCTGACTTCTCACAAACTAAAGAGTGGTTGTATCCCAATATTGACTGGGTGTCTGAAAACTTATTGCCATATGCAGGTAGTATGGTTTTTCAGCTGGATGACAACTACCCTATTGATGATCCGCAATATATGCGTGACATTTCAGACTACATCCGAAGCAAAAATTTAATCCCGGGAATTTGGGTAGCCCCTTTTGGTGTAGCACCTTATGATGAATCGAAAGAACACCCCGATTGGTTTCTCCAAAAGGAAGACGGAACCACAATGGTCACTTTTTCAGGATTGTCGTACGACGACATTAAACATTATCTTTCAGCCATTCTGAACATAAACAATAAAGATGCTGTAGACAAATGGTTTGCTGGTTACTTCAGGGAGATCAGTGAGGTTTGGAATTATGACTACTTCAAGATTGATGGCATACCTGCCATATTTAACACGTATAGGGAATCGTCAAATGGAGGGGGAATTGAGGGCGCAAGAAATGGATTAAGAATCCTCCGTTCAGTTATTGGCGATGACAAATACCTCAACAGCAGCTGGGGGGTTCCAGTACCATTAGAAGGAATTGATATATTAAATGGGTCTCGTGTTGGTGGTGACACAGAACAAGAAAATCAAGTTATTAACCGTGTTGCGGTTCAGCACAACTATTTAAACAATGTAGCCTGGTACAGCGATCCGGACGGGGTTGCCAACTTATACGCGTCTTCCACCGCCAGAGCACGGCTCAACTTTTTGGGAAGATCGATACTTGGACAACCTTATGTTACCGATGACAACTGGACCAAAGTACCTTATCATATTTTGAACGTTTGGCAAAAGACCTTGCCCACTATTGAAAGTTTTCCGACCAACCTCTATCGTATTTTTGATTATGACGAGTACGATCTTTTTGACCTGAAAATAAAAAAGACCTGGGGAGAATGGGATATCGTGAGCCTTAATAATTATGAAAACAAAGCGAGAGTTATGACGCTCGATTTAGCGCGCCTCCCGCTTTCATCCGATCAAGTTTATGTGTATGATTTCTGGAATCAAAAGTACCTAGGCACCTTTAGCGCTGACGATAAAATAACCCGCAACTTAGCAGCCATAGATGCACATTGCTTTAGTGTTGTTCCTGTTCAGGAAGACAGGCCTGTTTTGCTTTCTACAAGCAGACACTACACCCAGGGTGGGATAGATCTTGACAAGATGAGCATCACCAAAACAAAAGATGGTTGGTTAATTAGCGGCGAATCAAGTCACTTGATTAAAGGAGAGGCCTACTACTTAACATTCAAATTAAATGGATTCACAACTGGCAAGGTGCTGTTGGAAGACGGATCTGGGAGCATAGAGACCGCAGCAGATTTGGCAAGAATTAAAATCATTCCAGACTCAACAACAAACAATTGGGAAGTTACCTTCCTGGATATGAAGCAGAGCGAAGTAAGTATAGGGAGTCAGCTTGCACATATTGTTCCTGGAAAACCGATCACGATACCTATTCAAATGACCAATGGAAAAAGGACCGATTGGAAAGTGAAGGCGTCAAGTAAGGCTATTAAAATAAAGGAAGACCATATGAATTCAACAATAACTGTTGATGTTGATCCGGGCGTTTTGGAATTAGATAAGACATGGACTGGTTTAGTAACTATAAAATCAAAAGGTGCTGATACTGAAGGAAACGGTCTAAACATCGAAGTACTCGGGCCAGTACGAGACAACATCGCTGTGGAAGCCACAGCAACTGCATCTAGCATTTATTTCTGGGGAGATCAGAATGGATATGGCAGACCATCTTATGCAATTGACGACATCAGTTTTAAAGCATGGGAAGCTTCGGAAGGCGAAACAAGTGGTTGGTTAGAATTGATTTGGAAAAAGCCAGTTACTTTCCAAAGAATAGTAATAGATGAATGGACAGAAAGTGGCGGAAAAATTGAGTCGTGGGTGCTGGAGGCGGGTCATAAAAAACATGAGTACACACCAAGGAAACAAACTGACTCCATTGTAACTTATGACCCAGAACAAGAAACGATGGAAGAAATTGGCAAAGGCGAAGGCATTGGAAGGGGGTTTGTAATTGAATTAGGCCAGCCAATTACTGTTAATACATTAAGGCTTACCATGAAATCGAGCAAACGCCCGGGTATATGGGAAATTCAGGTAAATCCTATACTTGAAAGAATAGAGCAATAGAAAAATCACAACAAAAAAAGCTTCCAATTGATTTCCAACTTCACAAGACCAATTTGCCCTCGGAAGAAGCATGGGAATTGGAGGGCAACCTTGCGCTTCGACATATTACCCAGGTTCATCTGTAGGCATACAAAATGGAATATCCCTTATATATTTTCCTCCGACGTAGTCGGCTAACTAAGTACAGGATTTCGTTAACATGATGGATGAATGGCTGGCTTTCCTTACATAGATTTATAGATTCATCCATCTTACCCATGAAGATAAAATTCCTTACTGCAATCAGGTCCCCTGCCGCTATCCTCTTTCTGGCAACCTTACTGATGTCGTGTGCCTGCGAAAACACTGAAAAGGAAAGGAATAATGAATATCCCAATATCCTTTTCATCCTGGCCGATGATCTGGGGTATGGTGACATACAATCCTACAACCCTGATTCAAAAATCCCCACCCCGAATCTTAATCAATTAGCAAAAGAGGGGATGAAGTTCACGGATGCCCATAGCGCTTCTACCGTTTGTACACCTACACGTTACAGCGTACTCACAGGAAGAATGGAGTTCAGAACCGGAAAGCGAGGAGTATTCGTCGGAATTGGTGGCCCATGCCTGATTGAAAAAGAACGATTGACACTGCCTCAGATGTTGCAAAACAAAGGATACACGACGGCCTGCATGGGCAAATGGCACATCGGCATGACCTTTTTTGATGCGCAGGGAGATACCATCAAAGATCCAGGCGTTGAAGGGGTGAAAAGAATTGATTATTCCCGACGCATCCCTGACGGACCGCTGGATCGTGGTTTTGACCGGTTTTATGGAACAGTCTCCTGCCCAACCACCGATTGGCTATATGCTTATGTCGATGGCAATCAGATTCCAGTCCCTGCCACAAAACTGCTTGATAAGCAAACAATTCCGGACCATCCTTATAGCAAGGATTGCAGACCCGGTATGGTAGCTGACAATTTTAAGCATGACGAAGTGGATCTGGTCTTTCTGGATAAGAGCAAAGCATTCCTTCAGCAGCATGTAAAAAGCAATCCTGATAAGCCCTTCTTCCTCTATCATGCCATGCAGGCCGTACATCTCCCATCACTTGCCGCTAAGCAATTTCAGGGAAGCACCGATTCAGGCCCACATGGTGACTTTATCTATGAAATGGACTATATCGTTGGTGAACTGCTTAAGACCCTGGAAGACCTTAGGGTCGATGATAACACACTCGTGATCTTTGCCAGCGATAACGGACCGGAGGTTCCTACAGTACTGAACATGCGAAAAACACATGACCACGATGGTGCCAGGCCATGGCGTGGAGTGAAACGCGATCAGTGGGAAGGCGGTCATCGTACGCCTTTTATTGTTCGGTGGCCGGGTAAGGTTGAAGGCAATACCACGAGTGACCAGTTATTGAGTCTTACGGATGTGATGGCCACTGTAGCAGACATAGTGGATGCGAAATTACCAGCGGATGCAGCTGAAGATAGCTATAGTATGTTGTCGGTGCTTACCGGTGAGCAGAGTGAAGAACCTGTGCGGGAATACATGCTACAACAAACGATTTCATTAGACCTTTCCATACGAAATGGAAACTGGAAATACCTGGACCACAAAGGGTCGGGAGGTAACAACTATGACCGTACCGGTCCCTGGGGAATGAGTCCTTATAAATTGGAAGACACTGATCCTGATGCTCCGGGACAACTCTATGACCTGGAAAATGACCCAGGTGAAACCACCAACCTGTATAGCCAGTACCCGGATAAGGTAAGCAGTCTAAAGGTCAAACTCGATGCGTTTGTAGCAAATGGTAGAAGTAATGAATTGGCTCACCAGACTCCTTGAAAATTATTAAAATGACCTCTCCCTGCACTTTGAAAGGCAATATCAAGACGCACACACCGATCCTATGGATCTCCCTGATTACACTGTTTTCCTTCCAGCAGGTAGTTGGTCAGGAAAAATATGAAAATAGGTATTCAGGTTTTCGACCGTATGAGCTCGACTGGGCAGGGCGCTATGAAGATGACCATGTGCCGCTAATCAATTTTGAAGCAGTCGAGGCCTGGACCATTGAAGCAACTGATGGGTCAGCCACAGTCAATCGATCCAGTGAAGAAATCATTTGGGACGATTACACCTACAAAGTGGAGTACCTGGCTAACAGCACGGCTTCCAGTTTTGTGATCCGCCCACCGAGTCCGGTGGTGATCTCGGAGCCTTTCAGTGCCATAAATATGTGGGTATTTGGGAACTACTGGATCTGGAATGACGCAGAAAGAAAAAGGCCTATCTCCAAACTCAGTATTTTACTGGAAACCAGGGATGGAGAAGCTTTTGAGATCCCATTTTCCAGAGACCTGGACTTCGGAAGGTGGTACCTGATGCACATTAGGCTCAAAGAAGATCAGCTCAATGCTTTTGCAGCCGGAGGCGTTTTTAAGGGATTTAAACTCACCAATTGCCTTCCAAACCAAAAAGACGCTATCTTTTTTGACAACCTATCCTTTTTCCTCGAAGATCTAACTACACCACTTCCTTACGATACACTACCCCGCCCTGGAGTAGAGCTAGCAGCAGGCCAGGATCTGGGCGTTCATACCGGGGAAGAACGGCTCCCCTTCCCTACCCGGGAAGAAACCATCCTGCCAGCAAACGGAACCATAGATTACACCACCTCCCTGGAAAAAAAGGGCGACTCCTATATATTTAGCTATTCCGGCAGTGACGGTGTACTGGAATACCGGTATACACCTGAGCAAGGTGATTTGAGCGATATCACCACTCAGTGGATGGATGGTATATCAGTTGTGGTCAGACCCATGGATAATGGTGGGGTTAAACTGAAAATCAATGATGAGACTGACAGCCTCATCACAGAAAGGTTTGGAAATTTCAGACCAAAAAATAAAACAATCAGAGATCCAGATTCCCATGAATTGATTGATTGTAGCATAGTAGGTGAAACCCTGGTTTCCAGGTGGAAGGTAAGTTCCGGTAATCAAAGTACCGAAGTGGCCTACACCTTTCGGATCTGGCAGAAATCATTGGTGATCGACGTAAAGAGTCTGGGAGGTGAAGTAGGAAAAGTATCACTCGGAAAAGTAACAGATGCCCTAAATCCTGAATTGATCAGTGTTCCCTATCTGACCGGAAGACCTAAAGTATTAAAGATGGGATCTGCCGAAAGTCCATTGTTCCTCACTTCGCTGGTAGACCATTACCGAACCGGTTCTTCCGGCTTATACTTCAATGGTGGAGATGATAAGGAAGGGATCTATTGTAACGGGGGCTCTTACTACGCACCTAAAACCAATGGCAGGCGGAATGATTGTTATGAACGACTTTTCCTGACCGTCTCCGGGCGTTTTGAGGAAACACTACCCACAATCCCGAACCCAAAGGCGGCTACAAGAGAAGATGCTGCCGATTACCTGGTCTGCTATTACGCAGTGTATGACAGGGATGAAGATTACCAGTATTGGAAAAATGCTGCCCGCTTTGGGATCAACAAAGTAGTCATGCTTGATTGGGAAGTATGCTGGCGGGATGATGCAGAAAGTTTCACCTTTCGATCTAGTGCTGCACCCGACAAAGGAGGTGATGATGACCTCAGGGAGTATGTCAGTAAGGTCCAGGATCTGGGACTGCGGTATTCGCTCTACAATAACTTTGTTGATTATGCACCGATAAACGCATTGTGGGATGAAGACATGGTTATTCGATTACCCAATGGAGGTTGGCAACAGGCCTGGTTTCGTACTTACTCAGCAAAGCCAGCCAAAGCGGTAAAGCTGTCACGACAGATCTCAAAAGTCGCCAAGCAAAAATTCAATCCAACCGCAGGCGGTCCGGATGTTCATACGGCAGTGAGCCCCTATTCAAGAATTGATTATGATGCACGGATGCCAGGTGCAGGAACCATGATGACCCAATTTTACTCCTATGGGCAACTCTTGCTTGAACAACAGGAGATCTGGGAAGGACCTACCTATAGTGAATGTCACAATGGATACTACTACAGCGGGCTGACCACAGGAAGCGGCGCCTGTGACGGTTCCAATTTTGACGACGAATACTGGCTGGTAGATTTCTATTTACGTAAAATGCAGCCCATCAGTGCACACTGGAGTCTGGGTGCCGGAGAGCGAAATGACGAAGGATCTGACCGTTATTTCGCCCGAACAATCGCTTATGGAATGCCTGGCGGATATCTGGGAGGCTGGCGCCACCCCTTTGATAAGTATTCCATCAGAAGTTATTTCATGATTCAGCAACTACAGTCTACTTACGCCAAAGCACTTGTCAGTAGCATTCAGTACGCCAACGGCGAAGGAATATTGCTGGATGTCTCCTCTGCCATAGCCACTGAGGCCCACAGACGATCACAACTAAAAATAGTCTATGACAATGGTCTGGAAATCTGGGTCAATGGGAGCAAGACCGATCTTTGGAAAACCCCACATGCGGATTTACCTCCTTCTGGCTATTACGCAAAACTCCCGAATGGCGAATTGGAAGTATTCAGTGCGATTGAAGATGGACAAAGAGGAGATTATGTGACGTCACCAACTTACGATTTTATCGATGGTCGTGGCACCTGGCTTGAAACGCCCGTTGGAGCTACAGATAATCAATTGATCATCCTTAAAAATGCTGATGGAACCCGTGAAGTCATTCCATACGAGACAGAAAAAATGGCAGTTAGACTGGATGAAAAACCGAATAAGATCATTGCCCTGGATAAAGACAGGAATGAAATACGTCAGGCAAAAGGAAAGCTGCATGAGGGGTTGTTCCATATTCAACCGGTCCCTGGTGCCTTTAGTTACCTCATAAAATAAAACTCCATTTGAAAAGCATGAGAAATAAAACATTATTGATCTTCACCCTCCTACTGGTCTTTTTCTCCCTGAAAGCCCAGCGACCAAATTCGGCGATCATCCCCACCCATAAGTTTGAATATGAGTGGTGGAAAAAGCGTCACGAGCAGATTCTGGAGAAAGTGAAGACTTCCGATCCTCAACTGATCATGATTGGAAATTCCATTACCCACAACCTGGATGAACCTGATCGAAAAATCTTTTGGGATCGATACCTGAATGATTTAGATGCTATCAACATGGGTTTTTCTGGTGATCGAACTGAAAATGTGATTTGGCGTTTGCAAAATGGTTCTTTGGAAGGGATCAACCCAAAAGTAGCCACCCTGTTGATCGGAACGAACAACACAGATGGTAATCATTACCTGGAGATCAGCACTGCCGAAGAAGTGGCTGAAGGAATTTGGAAAATATGTGAGATCATCAGGGAAAAATTGCCTGATACTGAAATTGTCTTATTAGGAATCCTGCCTTATGGTTACAAACCCAATCACCACGATGAAATCAATAAAGCTTGTAATAAGATCATTTCCGGATATCCTGGAAAAGACAAAAAAATCCATTACTATGATTTTGGACATCTATTTCTAACAGCAGAGGGAAAAGTTGATAGAGAACTCATGCCCGATTATTTACATCCAAATTTGGAAGGAGATCAATTGATATTTGAGGCCATGAGTCCGATTATTTCAAATCTGCTAAGGGATTAAAGCTTGGAAGGAATATTAATCCTTAATAACAATAAAAACTATTATCAATGAACCGACTGATTAAGTGCATGGCCATGCTCATCATGCTTTTCTGTTTTTCCTGCAACACCAAAAAGGAAAACAAGGAGGAACTTCAGATGTGGTATAACAAACCCGCAAGCACATGGATGTCAGAAGCCCTTCCCTTAGGAAATGGCTACATGGGCACCATGTTTTTTGGTGGGGTGGAAAAGGAACATCTGCAGTTTACAGAGGGTACGTTATGGGCTGGCGGACCCGGAGCAAGTCAAGGCTATAATTCTGGCCTTAGAGAAGATGCCTGGAAACATCTGGCGGAAGTACGGGAGCTTTTGGATGAAGGTAAAATGGATGAAGCTCATGAACTCGCAAAAAAGGAATTGAGTGGGACAGTTGAGGACATGGATGGCAAGGTTGACTTCGGCACCTTTGGGGCGCAGCAGACCATGGGAGATCTTTTCATTGAAGTTTCTCATTCAGGTAATTTTGAAAATTACCAACGGGGTATCAACTTGTCAACTGGAGAAGGAACAGTCTCTTACACTGTTGATGGTAATAAGTTCCAAAGAACTTATTTTGGAAACTATCCGGGTAGCACCATGGTGTATCATTTTGAAAGTGAAATCCCAACGGATTATCGAACCGAGCTTAGCTCACCTCACGTCAGGTTAGGTGAAGATTTTTCTGGTAGCGTCTACTCCTTCAGGGGTAAGGTGGACCAAAATGGTATGGAATATGAAACAAAAATCCAATTCGATACCGATGGTGCGCTGGCCTTCAAAGACGGAAAAGTGAATATATCAGGAGCAAAAAACCTTACCCTCTATCATACCGCTTCAACAGCTTACATCAATAAATACCCGGACTATACCGGGAATGACTACCGGGCCAAAAATCAAGAAACTCTTTCAAGGTTGGATGGAGAAACATACCTTAAAATCAGAAATGAGCACCTGGAGGATTATCAGAACCTCTTCTCAAGGGTGTCATTGGAATTAGGGGTAAGCAACAAAAATAATCTTCCAACCAATGTTCGTTTAATTGAATATAGTAAGGGAAATGCGGACCCGGATTTAGAAGAACTATTCTTTCAATACAGCCGATACCTGATGATTTCAGGATCGAGGCCCGGAACCATGCCTTTGAACTTACAAGGGAAATGGAACAATCAAACGAATCCTGCCTGGGCGTGCGATTACCATACCAACATTAACCTACAGATGCTTTATTGGCCGGCCGAGCTTACGAATTTGAGCGAATGTCATAAACCGCTCTTCAGTTTTATGGAAAGCCTGGTGGAGCCGGGAACAAAGACTTCTGAAGAATTTTTCAATACCCGTGGGTGGGTGGTAAATACCATGTGTAACGCCTTTGGTTACACTTCCCCCGGATGGGGTTTTCCCTGGGGCTATTTTCCGGGTGGCGCGGCGTGGCTTTGTCAGCATGCCTGGGAGCACTATGACTTTACACAGGATACCCTTTTTCTCAAAGAAACCGCCTGGCCATTGATGAAAGAGGCTGCGCTGTTTTGGATGGATTATTTAATTGAGGATGAAAATGGCCATTTGGTTTCTTCGCCCTCCTATTCACCTGAACATGGAGGTATTTCCAGAGGCGCATCTATGGATCATCAAATCGCCTGGGATTTACTTAATAACAGCATTCAGGCCTGTGAAATATTGAATATTGATGAGGGTTTTAAAGAAAAAGCAAAGGCAATCCGGGATAAAATCTCGCCACCGACGATCGGGCGATGGGGTCAGCTCCAGGAGTGGAAAGAGGACGTAGATGATCCTAAAAGTACCCATCGACATGTATCTCACCTTTTTGCCTTACATCCGGGGAAACAGATCTCATTGGAAAAGACTCCTGAACTAGCAGAAGCTGCTAAGGTCAGCTTGAACGCCAGAGGGGATGAAGGTACAGGATGGTCACTTGCATGGAAAGTTAATTTCTGGGCACGACTGAAAGATGGTGACAGAGCTTACAAATTATCCCGAAATTTACTTCGTCCTAAAGATGTCGAGGAAGTGCAATACGAAGGAGGCGGAACTTATGTCAATCTGCTAAATACTCATCCTCCTTTCCAGCTGGATGGCAACATGGGCGGATGTGCAGGCATTGCGGAAATGCTTTTGCAATCTCATGCAGGACTCATCGAGTTATTACCGGCATTACCAAATGACTGGAAAAATGGTCATGTAAAAGGATTAAAAGCAAGAGGAAATTTTGAGGTAAACATGCAATGGAAAGATGGAAAACTGGATAAGTTCGAGATCATTGGAGAAAAAGATGCAGAGGGGATTTTTAAGTATGGAAACTTATCCCAAGAATTTCAGATTCCAGGTAATGGCATCTTTAAAATGACCATATGAGCATAATGATCAAATCAACCAAATAACATGAAAAACAACTTACGCTTTTATTTAATAGTCATTTATGCGTTTTTTACTACAGCTATTACTCATGCTGAAGTAAAGCTACCAGCCATTGTATCCTCAAACATGGTTCTGCAACGGAATACCACGGTTACCTTATGGGGTTGGGCTGATAGCAAAGAAAAAATAACCATTGACGCATCCTGGATTGATGAGGCATTGAATGTGGTGGCTGATAAAGAGGGAAACTGGAAGCTTAAAGTAGCAACCACCAATAGTAAAGCCGCACAAAGCATTCATATCACCAGTAAAGCTTCCGATATACAACTGGAAAACATCTTGTTTGGAGAAGTTTGGTTGTGCTCCGGACAATCCAACATGGAGCATACGATTGCGGGTAAGGTTGGCCAGCCCACCTTTGGATCTCAGGAGGCAATTGTTAATTCAGGAAACGAATATCTGAGATTATTCACGGTAGAAAAAGCAAGCTCCTTAACCCCTGAAAAAGATATCGTTAAATATCGTGGATGGGAGTCAGCTAACCCCTCGAATGTCAAAGAATTCAGTGCGATTGCCTACTTCTTTGGACAGCAGTTACAGGAAATTCTTGATGTACCTGTGGGCATGATCCATACCTCCTGGGGAGGTAGCCTGATTGAGGCATGGATGAGCGAGGAATCCTTAAGCCCTATCAAAGAAATTAACCTTTCGGAGGTTGATCTGGCCAGGGGAAATCGTTTTCCTACAGTCCTGTTCAATGGCATGATCAATCCACTCATTCCCTATTCAATCAAAGGTGTTTTGTGGTATCAGGGTGAAGGCAATAAAAGTCAACCAACGATGTATACGAAGTTACAGCCGGCCATGGTCAAAGACTGGCGCAACCGATGGGGAGTTGGGGATTTTCCATTTTACTATGTCCAGATTGCTCCTTTTATGTATGATGATAATACTTCCTTTGCAACTCCCAGAAATGGAGCTTTCTTCAGGGAAGCTCAAATGCAATGTCTCGATTTGATCCCCAATTCCGGAATCGCCATCACCATAGATGTTGGTGATGATTACGCTATTCACCCTCCAAAGAAGAAGGAAGTGGCAGATCGATTGCTTTATAATGCTTTGAACCAAACGTATGGAATGAAATCCATCGATTATTCAGGGCCTGTTTATGATTCATACGAAGTAAAAGATGACGGAATTGTACTATCATTCAAACACGCAGAGATGGGACTTTATGCTAAAAACGAACTTGAAGATTTTGAAATTGCAGGAGCAGATAAGGTCTTCTACCCCGCAATCGCTAAAATTATTCAGGGCAGAGAAATCCTGGTTAAAAGTAATGATGTGAAGAAACCGGTGGCGGTCCGATATGCCTGGAGCAATTGGGTGATGGGCACTTTATATGATACCAACCTATTGCCTGCCTCTTCCTTTAGAACCGACAGCTGGGATGATGCCAAACGACACGAACATTAAGAAGTAATTACATTTAGAAAAACGAAATCGATGAAAAAACCTATGAGAACAATTGTTGTACTTACCCTACTCCTTTTCATGTATTCCTGTGGAAGCACTGGTGAAGATCAGAGTGGTGATGGAAATGCAGAGCAGCAGATGGAAATGCCGGGGCTTCAGCTCATGGGAAATCGGTTTCTTACATTTGCCACAGTTGTACGTGTAAATCAAATAGAGACTTCGCGTAGTGAGGCACATGGAGTGGATGAATCAGGAATTCACGGACCTGAGGAAGCTCGTACTTTTAGAGAAGCAGTGGAAAAAGGATGGCCCGGAGCCAGGATCACCTGGGCCTTTAGCTGGTTGGCATTGAAGGACCAAAGACCCAACTACAAAGCATTAAAAGATTTGGTAGTCTCCTACCATAAAAAGTATGGAGATGAAATCACCTTTCTTCCTGGTGGGTATTTTGCCAATATGTATAACACAAGAGATCAGGTGAATCTTGACCTGCACGAAGGTTTACAAATGGTATCTGAAATGGTTGGGAATGGCTACAGACCAAAGAGTGTCATTGCCGGCTTTCTGGCTGCGGAAAATTTGGAATATTTAGCCGAAGAGGAAGATATACATGTTTGTCAGGGAAATATCTGGAGTCAGTATGCAGTGGATAATGGTGACGGCGAAGGATCGATATCATATCCTTACTACCCATCAAAAGAACATTTCTGTAAGCCGGCACAGGGAAAAGAGGACTTTATCGATTGTGTGAACCTGGATGGCTGGACTGTTGATTTTCTCAATGCACGGTATCCGGGTGCAAGGATCATTGATGGGATTCGATGCGGTAGCAGGCAGGGAGTCGGCCCTATTGAAACGGTCATCAGACAGGGAACGGAACTGGGCACCAAAGAGATGCTTGCCACAACTGCAGCGCATTTTGACAAGGGTTATGAACTAAATGATTTCGCCTGGGTCACATCTACCTGGGAAATGTCACTGGTTGAAGCGAGAAAGATATTTGGCTACAATGGAAGAAATGGACTGGAGGGTCTGGTGATTTGGCTGACTGAAATAAGGAAGCGTTGGCCCGATGCAAAGTTTATCACCCATGGAGAATTTGGATTACTCTGGCGTGAACAATTCAAAAACAATGACAACATTGATTATCAATTTGTTCAACGGGGTTCCGGCGTCTGTGGCTCAGAACCTGAATTGGAAATCAAATGGTTTATGAACAAAGATTTTCGCATGGCGACACTCAGAAACTGGGAAGATAAAACGGAGGAAAAGGTGATTGATTTCACCCGTTATGATATCCCTGCCGAAGAGCCTGCTGATCCCGCTCCGGGAGAAAGCACTCGAAACTGGAGCCTGATGAATCGACTGAATCAGAAGGGCAGCCGGCCTCAGGATAAGCCTATCGCTATGGATGAATTAGGAGAAGAAGCACAGACCCTTGTTGAGGAAAGATATCCAAAGTTGATTTCGGATTAGAGACTATAGTCGGCTGCAAAAAATGCTCCTAGACCCATACGAAAAAGGCGATGCCCTAGGTCGTTAGATTCCCGACTCGCCTTTCCGGGCTCTCGGGAATGACGTTCTATTCTCGTGACCGTACTCATACTAAATCATCATCCCCTAGAGGTCCTCAGACCGGGTATAAGACCTATCGTGCTTAGCTGGAAATCTATTAGAAATCCTTATGTTACCATTATATGAGAACTAAAGGAGGATATGTCTACATCATGAGCAATAACAGTCGCTCAGTCCTCTATGTGGGCGTAACATCTAACCTTTACGGACGCGTATATGACCATAAAAACATGAATGGGTCTTTCTTTACAAAGAAGTATAAATGCACAGATCTTCTTTATGTCGAGTTTCACGAGCGAATCGAGAGTGCCATTGAAAGAGAAAAACAAATCAAAAAATGGAACAGGCTTTGGAAAGATAGAATGATCAGAAGGCTAAATCCTGAATTGCGGGATTTATCAGATGAGATAGAAAACATGGTGTAAGCCGTGTAAAAGTTACTTACGTGTTAGTTTGATGGATGAGAATAAAATGATTTCGAAAGACTCCCGACTCACCTTTCCGGGCTCTCGGGAATGACATTCTATTCTCGTGACCGTACTCATACTAAATCGTCATCCCCTAGAGGTCCTCAGACCGAGTAGGGGATCTATCGAAATAGTTAGAAATCTATCAGATAACCCATCAAACTAAATACCCAAAGTTCATCCGAAATTAGGCTACCTTTATGCTGATTTCCTCCTTTGGAAAAGGACGTCATAATTTTATTAAAAGACGGTAGATTTTTATCTTTATGGGTTACAAAATTGATTGATCAGATAAAGTGAGATGATTTTATATGGATTCCTGCAATAACTATATTGATATTCAAAGTCGAAGAGGCTTTTTCTGCATGGTTATCTTCTACTAGTAGAGCTTTATAGTCTATAAGGTATATACCTAAGCTATTCAGTGACTCCTAAAAATCATTATTAAATATTTATATTTTCTTAATATGAGCACTACTCTATTCAATATATGAGTGTAATTATTTGAAATATTGTGAATATTATGAGATTGGGATCACTTTTACCTGCATATTGACTCTTTTATATATAAGGCCTGTTATTGGCTGTTAGCACTTAATTGATTGATCAGATAAAGTGAGATGATTTTATATGGATTCTTGCAATAACTATATTGATATTCAAAGTCGAAGAGATTTTTTAACAAAATCAGCGCTGGGTTTTGGAGCTCTGGGTCTTGCCTCATTGATGAATCCGACCAATCTAATGGCGGGCACATCAAATCCTGGTCCCGGTGGATTACCCGGTCTCCCACATTTTGCACCCAAGGCAAAAAGAGTCATCTATTTATTCCAAAGTGGAGCTCCTTCGCAGATGGACTTGTTTGATCCCAAGCCACTACTTAACAAAATGTACGGGGAGGAATTGCCGGATTCCGTAAGGCAAGGTCAGCGGCTGACCGGTATGACAGCTGGCCAGACTTCTTTTCCCCTGGCAGGGTCCCTTTTCAATTTCAATCAACATGGAGCATCAGGGGCCTGGATGAGCGAGATGCTACCTCATCAATCCAAGATAGTAGACGAACTGTGTTTCATTCACTCCATGCATACGGAAGCGATCAACCACGATCCTGCGATAACGTTTATGCAAACCGGCTCTGAGCTTGCAGGTCGACCTTCAATTGGTTCCTGGGTGAATTATGGACTTGGCAGTGAGAATGAAAACCTACCAGGCTTTATTGTTTTGATCACCAAGAATGGAAGTGGTCAGCCACTCTATTCCCGATTATGGGGCAATGGATTCTTACCCTCGAAACATCAAGGTGTTCGCTTTCTATCAGGTAAAGACCCGGTACTTTATCTCAACAACCCGGCAGGCATTTCACATGATGATCGAAAAGCCCAGTTAGCCTTGCTTCAGCAAATGCAGGAAGCACAATTTGATAAATTTCAGGATCCGGAAATAGAAGCCAGGATTGCTCAATATGAGATGGCCTTCCGCATGCAAAGCTCCGTACCGGAAATCAGTGATACCTCGGGTGAGCCCGATTATATTTACGACTTATACGGTGAAGACTCCAGAGACCCGGGTACTTATGCAGCCAATTGTTTGCTGGCAAGACGACTTGTGGAAAAAGGAGTGAAGTTTGTACAACTTTACCATCGTGGATGGGACCATCATGGTAACCTTCCCACGCGACTTCCAAAATTGTGTCAACAAACAGATCAGGCATCCGCTGCGCTGATCATGGACTTGAAACAACGGGGTTTACTGGAGGATACCCTGGTGGTTTGGGGAGGTGAATTTGGTAGAACCAATTATTCACAGGGAACCCTGACAGAAACCAATTATGGCCGTGATCACCACCCAAAATGTTTTAGCCTCTGGATGGCAGGAGCCGGCGTGAAAAAAGGCATGAGCTACGGCAAGACGGATGACTTCAGTTATAATATCGTTGAGAATCCGGTACATGTCCATGACTTTCAGGCAACCCTCATGCATCTGATGGGAATTGATCATGAACGTTTTACCTACAAATCTCAGGGTCGCCGTTTCCGACTCACGGATGTACACGGAAAGGTTGTAAAAGACATCCTGACTTGAGTATGATTACGAAAGAAAAAACCCTTCATTTAATACATAAAAAACTCCTCTCAAGCATGGGTAGCTGTTGGAGCTATGGGGCATTGGTTGTTTTTTTATTGCTTCTGTCCGGTTGCCAGACCGAACTTCCTGAAACAGTTAAATCGGCATATAAAGAATTACCACAAGAAATTGACTTTAACATCCACATTCGTCCGTTGTTAAGTGACCGGTGCTATGCCTGTCACGGTCCGGATGAAAATTCCAGAAAAGCCGGCTTAAGACTTGATATGGAGGAAAGTGCATATGCTGCATTAGAAACCTCAGGGGGAAAACCATTTGTAAAGGGAAACCTTCAAAAAAGTGTTGCCTGGCAACGCATCATCTCGGATGATCCGGAATTTCAGATGCCTCCTCCGGATTCGCATCTTGATCTTTCACCAAAAGACAAAGCGCTTATCGCTAAGTGGATTGAACAAGGTGCCAGATGGAAGAAACACTGGGCATTTATTCCTCCTGCCAGACCTGAAACTCCTGAAAACAGGATCGATGGAAATGAAATCGATTATTTTATCCAATCCAAATTAGCCGAGCTGGATCTAAGTCCTTCGCCCCCAGCTGAAAAGGAACGCTTAATAAGAAGAGTGACGATGGACCTGACAGGTTTGCCTCCCACCATCCCTGAAATTGATGCCTTCCTGACAGATAAATCTCCTGATGCCTATGAAAAGCTCATCGACCGGCTAATGACTACCGACGCCTATGCTGAACGAATGGCCATGGAATGGCTGGATGTAGCTCGGTATGCAGATTCGCATGGCTTACACTCAGATGGCTTGCGGGAAAACTGGCCATGGCGTGACTGGGTGATCGAGGCATTCAAAAAAAATATTTCTTACAAGGATTTTGTTACCTGGCAGCTCGCAGGAGACCTACTGCCCAATGCCAGTCGGGAACAAATACTGGCTACCGGTTTCCACCGTAATCACCCCGTCAATGCAGAATCCGGGATTGTAAGTGAGGAATTCAGACTGGTTTATGTAGCGGATCGGACGAATACCACGGCGACTGCTTTTATGGGCCTGACCATGGAGTGCGCCAGCTGCCACGACCACAAATTTGACCCAATCTCGCAAAAGGAGTACTATCAAATGAGTGCCTTTTTTAACAATGTTCCTGAGTTGGGGATGACTGGCACAGACAAAAATTTCGGTCCCTTGCTGATGCTTCCCGATCCGGAAACTGAAAAGGAGATGAATAAGCTGGATAAGGAAATCAATCAATTAACCGAAAAAATTGAATTAAAAAAGGAATCCATTGAGGAGCTTAGAAATTATATCGATGCCATCGATCCAAAAGCCATTGCCTCTCCTATACCGGACGTGTATTTTCCCTTGGAATCAATTACGGAAAAGGCAGATAAAGGTGGACGTATTCAAAAGGTTCTGGATAAAAATTCCAACGGGATTGTAACCGCCGATGCAGAAGTAGTTGAAGGAAGATTTGGAAACGCCGTTCGGATTAACAAAGACAATGAGCAATTGCAGTTGGATGGGGTGAAGAACTTTGACCTTGATGAGAGCTTCTCCGCCGGGGCCTGGGTGAAGGTTGAAGATCAGGGAAGTTTTCAAACCATCATGGGGAACATTGGTGATAAAAATACCGGCTGGAGGGGATGGGTATTCTATCTGGATAGCCTGAATCGACCGGCCGTCAAAGTGGTTCATTCCCTTTCGCACAATTACCTTCATGTGACCACTCAGAAAGTAGTACCCATCAACGATTGGACCAGCCTATACTTTACCTATGATGGATCAGCAGAAGCAAATGGACTCAAAATATATTTCAATGGGGAGTCGCTGGAAACCACCATCCATCAGGACAATTTATATAAGAATATTTTACCCGTACGAACAAGGAGCTATGTCCCTGACTATGACAAGAAGTTAAGATTGGGCATTGCTCACAACTACCTTTTTACTGATACGGATATTGGTGCATTTATCGGAAGTTATGATGAGGTAAAGATCTTTCAGCAGCACCTTACCGAACTGGAGGTTAGTGCTATATACAGGGAAGAAATACGTGACCCTCAGATCATGCCTAAATTAACCGATCAGGCTAAGCAAGATCATTACCTCAATCGAAATGACCGGGAGTTTCAAGCCCTTAATCAGCAAAGAGCAAAGCTTCGTACCGAAAAATTTGATTTGATTGATCCGATTCATGAGGTTATGGTCATGGAAGAAATGTCACCACCCCGTACTACGCACGTGCTGGAGCGTGGTCTCTATACCAGTCCGGGAGAAATTGTGTACCCGGAAACTCCTTCGGTTTTACCGCCCTTTCCTGAGGAATTACCCGAAAACCGTTTGGGCCTTGCTCAGTGGTTGTTTAGCGATGACCATCCACTGACAGCAAGGGTGGCTGTCAACCGATATTGGCAAATGATTTTTGGAAGAGGAATTGTAGACACACCGCATGATTTTGGTACCCAGGGATCCCTCCCTAGTCACCCGGAATTACTAGATTGGCTGGCAGTAGCATTTCGGGAAAGTGGATGGGACCTACATGCGCTACTAAAATTGATGCTCACTTCGTCTACGTATAAACAATCGGGCGTTACTACCGGGGATCACCTTGAAAAAGACCCCAAAAATATCTACCTGGCAAGAGGTAGTACTTACCGCTGGCCCGCTGAAATAATACGTGACAATGCGCTGGCCGCTAGTGGATTGCTTTCTAAAACAGTCGGAGGAGAAAGCGTAAAACCCTACCAGCCCAAGGGTCTTTGGAAGGATAAGAATGAATTCTCCGGTTTTTTAAATAATTATATACCTGACTCCGGTGATAGCCTGTACCGAAGAAGCATGTATACCTTTATCCGTCGGACCTCTCCGCATCCTGCGATGATTGTGTTTGATGCTCCCGATCGATCAAGATGTATTGTAAACAGAGAGAAGACAAATACCCCGCTGCAAGCCCTGGTCTTAATGAATGACCCTCAATTTGTGGAAGCATCCAGAGTTCTGGCCGAGCGGATACAAACAGAAGGAGGAGAAAGTTTTGAAGACCAGGCAGCATATGCTTTTCGGCTCCTTTGTAGTCGTCAGCCCACTGGTAAAGAACTGGAATTGATGAAAAAGCAATACGATATCTCACTCAATAAATATCAAAATGATCCTACCGCAGCTGATGGTTTGCTGGAGGTTGGCGAATATCCTTTAAATGAAAGTCTCGATAAAAAGGAAACCGCTGCCCTTACAATGGTTACAAATATGGTGATGAACTTTGATGAGACTTATATGAAACGGTGAGCGTTTGATACTACGCGGAAGTAACTTCCACGCTTAAAGAAAAGCAACCGTCATGTTAGGGCAAGCTTAACTTAGCAATTTTCATCAGGCGATTGACTACATCAGGATGCTCTTCAGCGACATTAGTCGTTTCACCCAAATCGTTCTCAAGGTTATAAAGTTCGGTATTTTGTGTTCCCCTGTCGAGCTCAACACCTACAAAAAACTTTTTGATCCCTGGCAGACGAAGTTTCCATGAACCTTCCCTTACAGCCTGTAATTCTCCCGCATGGAAATAGAGAAATTGGTTGCGTGCTCCTTCCACATCTTTTGAAAGCCAGTAATCTTTTTGATTCACCCCGTCCATAGGTCGATCAGTAGGTACTTTTTCTGATACACCCGCAAGTGCCGCGAAGGAAGGCAGGATATCCAAGGTACTGACGATGGCATCACTTTCCCTGTTAGCAGGGATATGACCTGGCCAACGAATGATCGCTGGTACACGGATACCGCCTTCCCAGGTCGTACCCTTGGCACCTCTCAAGGGTCCCGAATCACCCCAGGCAACCTCAGGACCATTGGTCCAGGCTACATATTTGTCATTTTTTTCATGTTGACGATCAATGTGATTGGACCAGGGTCCATTGTCTGAAGCTAATAGCACTACCGTATTTTCTGCCAATCCCAATTCCTCAAGCTTTCCTAACAGACGTCCTATCTCATGATCCAACTCCCTCATGGTATCGGCATATAAACCTTTGCCGGTACTATTTCGAAATGCCGGAGAAGCATCGATGACTATGTGCATCATGGTATGCGAGAGATAAAGAAAAAACGGTTCCTCCTTATGACTTTCCAGGAAAGCAATACTTCTATCAGTATAAAGCCTTGAGAGACTTGCCATATCATTAGTTGTTCTTAATTCCTGTCGGTTTTCCCAAAGTGTCACGCTGTTCTGGTCATTTGCTCCGAGAGTTCCGAAAAATTCATCAAAGCCCTGTGAGTTAGGTACTAATTCTTCAATATACTGTCGATTAGACATGTCCCACTTACCGATACAGCCTGTGGTGTATCCCGCCTGACGGAGGATTTCAGAAATAAATACTTCTTCTCCATTGGTCTTGTTTCCTCCTCCAATTCTATAGGGATAACGCCCGGTCATCAATGCCCCACGGGAAGGACCACATAGCACTTGCGCATAGAATGACGTGAAGCGTGTTCCCTGACTGGCTAGCTGGTCAATATTAGGAGTGGCTACTTCTTTGTTGCCATAGCAGCTAAGATCACCATAACCCATATCGTCAACGAAGATGATTAGGAAATTTGGACTTTCGCTTTCATCCTGAATGGTCAAGGAAGTAGAAGAATCACCCTGTGCATAGATAGAGGCAATGGGGTTTAAACATAATAAAAGCAGAATTTTCGACAGACCGGAAAGATGGTTTTTGAAAATGAACTTTGAAGATGATATATTAACGGTAGCAACCATTGATTTCAAGTGTAATAATTATTTTGTAATAAGTTTTTTCCTTCAGCGCTGAAGTTACTTTCGTGCTAAAATACTTCCCTGTATCTCATTCCACCACAAAAGGCGGACTTTCGAATGTCAACCCATCCCCTATGACCCTTGGATCTCCAGTTGATTTCAAAGTATTCATTAACCGATCATGCAGCTTTTCCTTTACCGAAGTGTACTCCTCTACTGTTGCCACATTCACCAGATAATCCGGATCCTTTTGCAGATCATAAAGTTCTTCATTGGGTCGTTTCTCAAAACCTAATACCCACTGCATCTCCCATTCTTTTTCTCTCCGGTTTTTAATCATCCATGCCTTAGTAGGGCTAGCATCTAAATCACCATAGGCAAGAAATGTGTTTTTTTCTAAATCCTCATAGGATGGTTCAGGAGCATTTGGTAATATTGGTGTACCCATGGGCTCTCGGTCCGGAGCAAAGTTGATAATGTATAAAAAATCCCGGGTAATGATTGCTCGCTGAGGATATGGGAGGTTGCCTTCTCTGGCCTTAGCTACATGGCGTTCCCTACCGACTATCACATGATCTCTGGCAGGTTCAATCGTCCCTTCCTTATTTGATTCAAGCAACGACACCATACTTTTTCCATTCATCTGCTTCGGAATGGGTTGACCAGCAAACTCAAGGAATGTAGGGGCTAAGTCAATTAGGTTAATAAAATCATCGACAGACCGCCCAGCAGGGATGTGACCAGGCCATTGAAAAATCAACGGGACTTTTGTGCCTAAAGGATACAGGTTACACTTACCTCGAGGCATACCTGGAATTCCATGGTCACCACTTATTACAAAAATGGTGTTTTCCCTTTCTCCTATCTCTTCCAGTTCTTTCAAAAAGATTTCCAGCATACCATCCAGGGCCAATACTTCACCCAGGTAATCACTAAAATCCTCCCTGACTTCATGAACATCAGGGAGAAATGCAGGCATTTTGCCTTTCAGGTTTTCTGGATCTAATCCCCATAAATCTTTACCTGATCCTTTAATCCATTTTCTATGGGTATTCGTGGGACCAAACCAATAACAAAAAGGTTTGTTGTCCTGCCTTGCATCCATAAAATCTCTGAAGTTTTGTATAACCTCATCATATAGTTCAGCTTTAGCTTGAGCAATAGGCTTCCCTTCTGCCGCCATCGCTGTCACATGCTGAGAAAAAGAACTGAACCTTCTTCCTGCCTTGGCATATTCATATTCCTTTCCTCCATAAGGAGCATCCTGAGGGGTGCCTGGACTCCAAACTTTGTAAGTGTATCCAATGTGATACCCTGCATCCCGTAGTAAAAGTGGGTAAGTGGGAATACTGGCGTCCCATTCAGCCCCTTGGAGTATGGCACCTTTACCTGTTCTGTAAAAGTATTGTCCTGAAAGCAAGGAACTACGACAGGGAGTACATGAGGGAGCATTCACATGCGCATTGTTAAAGTACACACCATCCCTGGCAAACTGATCAATCGCAGGAGTTTTAAATGTCTGGTTCGGCTTGAAGGAATCATAGATACTTGCATATGCTCCCCAGTCATCAGCAAAAAAGAAGAATATATTAGGTGGGTCATCCTTTGACACATTGACTCCGCCGAACAAAGAATAAATACTTGAGATCATTAAAAATGCCAGGTTAAATCTCATGATATAGTGCTATTTTGAGTTATCTGCTGAATTTAATATCGGTTAAAGATATTCTATATTCAAAACATGGATTGGAGACCGTAGCAATAAGTAAATCTTTCGACCTGAAATAAGTACGCGATTTTTTAAACTAGCAATTATTTCACAACCTTAACAGTAGAAGGTTCCTCAATTCTCCCATGGAAAAATCCATTTAGATAATAGATTAAGTATTACTCAACTAAAAAAAGATAAGTGTTTATTATACCACGTTAATAAAATATATGATTTAGATAATATGCGGCAACAATTACTATGTATAATGCAATAGATTGCTTAGTTGGGTAGATGGTCAGAAAATATCGTGATTAAACTATCAAACAATAAAAGTGACGATTCTAGACTTCACCCCTATTAATTTTTTTTATAAGTAAGTAACGCCTGTTAATGATTCACAGAAACACCATCTTGTTGCATGACGCTATTATAGCAATTGTATGAGCTTGTGATCACTTTCCTGTAGCATGTTCAAAATCAAAATTTTGAATTCACTTTACTTAAAAGAGCTATGACCAAACTTACTTATTGCTACTTATATGCCAAAAGGATATAATGGACCTTAATAGTATACTTATTTTTGAAGCAACCATTAATTAATATCAATATAGCTTATATGAATAAACCAGAATTAATAAAATCAACCTTATTAATTGCCATCATTTGGATCACAGGGTGTAGCGAAAAACCAACAGAAAACATCACACTTGACACCTCCATTGATCCTGCTACCATCATGTGGTACGATCAACCTGCAACTAAGTGGGAAGAGGCATTACCCGTTGGAAATGGCAGACTTGGAGCCATGGTTTTTGGTAAATATGGCGAAGAAAAAATCCAACTCAATGAAGAAACCTATTGGTCAGGCGGTCCTTACTCTACGGTCGTTAAAGGAGGTTACAAAAAGCTTCCGGAAATTCAAAAAGCCATTTTTGATGGAGAACCCATTAAAGCCCACAAACTATTTGGCAGATATCTAATGGGATACCCTGTTGAACAACAAAAATATCAGTCTCTGGCAAACCTTCACTTGTTTTTCCCTGATCAGGATACTGCCGTGAGTTACAAAAGATCACTTGATCTAAAGACCGGGATTACTTCAGTAAGTTATGAGGTTGATGGAGTGACATATAAAAGAGAAGTATTTGCTTCTGAGCCTGATCAAACCATTGCCATAAGGTTAACAGCTGATAAACCAGGTAGTATTTCGTTTGATACTCAACTCCGTGGAGTCAGAAACAATTCACACTCCAATTATGCCACAGATTATTTTCGAATGGATCCAGTAGGTAATAATGAGTTGAAACTTACCGGAAAATCAGCTGACTACCTTGGAATCGAAGGTAAACTAAAGTATGAAGCAAGAATTAAGGCATTAAATGAAGGAGGGACAATTACGAGTGATGGCACCAAACTTAAAATCAAAAATGCTGACGCAGTAACCTTATATTTTGTAGCTGCCACTAATTTCGTCAACTACAAAGATGTCAGTGGTGATCAAAACAGCAGGGTTCTTTCTTATTTAGACAAGCTTGAAAATAGAAGTTTTGAATCCATAAAAGCTGATGCTTTGAGCGACTATCAGCGCCTTTTTAATCGGGTTTCAATGACCTTACCGGAAACTCAATCTTCCTATTTGCCTACTGATCAACGAATGACTAGTATTGAATCTACTCCAGACCCTCAATTAGCAACTTTGTGTTATAACTTCGGTCGATACTTACTTATTTCGTCTTCAAGACCCGGGACTCAACCTGCAAATCTTCAGGGTATTTGGAATAAAGATATGAACCCTTCCTGGGATTCAAAATACACCACGAATATCAATACCGAAATGAACTATTGGCCGGTAGAAACCGGGAACCTATCAGAACTGGCGGAGCCATTAATCACCATGGTGAAAGAACTCACTGACCAGGGAGCTCAGGTTGCAAAAGAACACTACGGAGCAAAAGGATGGGTTTTTCATCAGAACACGGACATCTGGAGAGTGGCCGCACCCATGGATGGCCCTACCTGGGGTACTTTTACTGTTGGAGGTGCCTGGCTTACCACGCACCTGTGGGAGCATTACCTGTTCACACAGGATGAAGATTACCTACGTGAAGTCTACCCGGTAATTAAAGGGTCCGTTGAATTTTTCATGGACTTTCTTGTTGAGCATCCCAACGGAAAATGGTTAATAACAAACCCATCAAATTCACCGGAAAATCCACCCAAAGGCAAAGGATATGAATACTTCTATGATGAAGTAACAGGAATGTATTATTTCACAACAATTGTCGCTGGCGCTACCATGGACACACAAATCTTACAAGATCTGTTCAGCTATTATCAATCAGCAACAGAAATTTTGGGTGTAGATCAGGAATTTTCAGAAAAAGTGGGAATCGCTCAGAAACGTTTAGTTCCATCACAAGTGGGTAAAGATGGAATGCTACAGGAATGGTCTGATGATTTGGAACAAATGGAAGACAAACACAGGCACTTTTCTCACATGTATGGTTTATATCCGGGTAATGTAATTTCTGTCAGCAAGACGCCTGAGTTGATTGATCCTGTGAAGAAAGTACTGGAACAACGCGGAGATGGTGGTACCGGGTTTTCACGTGGTTGGAAAATGGCACTCTGGGCCAGGTTGAACGATGGAGATCGCGCCAATAGTATATTCAAAGGGTACATTAAAGAGCAATGCTATCCTTCCTTATTCGCTAAGTGTTTTACGCCTTTACAGGTAGACGGATCATTTGGGGTGACTGCCGGGATTACCGAAATGCTCATACAGTCACATGAAGGGGTTATTAACCTCCTACCTGCCCTGCCAACAGAATGGGCTGATGGGGAATTCAATGGAGTTTGTGCCAGAGGTGGTTTTGAGCTGAACTTTAAATGGAAAGACGCAACTGTAAGCGATGTAGAAATACTTTCTAAAAGCGGAGCAAATTGCCGCATAAATGTAGGAAGAGAAGTACAGGTCTCATTAGATAATCAAAAAATAACGGTAACGAAAAATGAGGATGGATCTATAGCATTTCCTACTACTAAAGGCAGTCAGTATACGATTCAACCTATTTAGTATTCCTGAACAAGATTAAAAATCACAAGTCCTAATAACCAAAGAAAAATACAACAACAAAAATCCCATTCTGATGAAATACAATGCACTTGGAAACACAGGCTTGACAGTTAGCCAGCTGGGCTTTGGTGCCTCTGCGGTTGGGGGAATGTTCGACAAAGTTGACGAGCAGGAAGCCATTGAAACCATTCATGAAGCCTTTGATCGAGGGATCAATTACTTTGATACTTCACCCGCCTATGGAAGAAGTGATTCCCCCTATGGACCTACGACTTCAGAAACGATTCTTGGAAAAGGACTTAAAGAGCTAAAACGCTCTGATTTTGTATTATCTACGAAAGCAGGAAAAATCTCCTCCCTACCCCCTGAATTGGATTTCAGCCACGCTCATATTATAAAGTCAGTAGAATCCAGTTTAAGGCGTCTTCAGGTAGACTATATCGACATCGTGATTTTACATGATATTGAATATGATAAAGGGAAACACCTGGACCTTGCTTTAACAGAAGGGTTAACAGCATTGAGAGCGCTTAAACAACAAGGAAAAATAAAGCAGCTGGCTATTTCATGTTATGCTGTTGAAGTACTTGAAAAAGTGATTCAGGATTATGACTTAGATGTGGTTCTTATACATAATCATTATACCCTGATCGACGATATGCTTACCAAGCTATTGCCAAAAATCCGATCCAAAGGCCTTGGTCTTATAAGTGCCTCTCCTTTTGCAAGCGGGTTATTAACCGCTCAAGGACCCCCTGACTGGTATCCAATTTCCCCTGACGAACTTACGGTGGTCAGAAAAGCCATTAAATTTTGTGAGGATCATAACGTAGCCATTGAAAAATTAGCTTTGCAACATGCGTTGAGCCATCCGGATATTCCTACCACCTTATTTAGTTGTAACACGAAGAAAATTGTCAATCAAAACATAAACTGGAGCGAGGAGTCCGTAGATACGGCAATGATTGATGAATTGAAAACATTACTAAACCCTATCCACAACAAGGATTTTGATTTTGGAGGGTATAACAAATAGCATGGAGCATATAGATTTAATCATCATAGTTGTCTACCTGATTGGCATTCTTTTGCTGGGCATACTTTCCGGAAGAAAGATGAAATTGACTTCAGATAATTACTTCCTGGCAGGCCGCAGCTTAAATTGGGTGGTGATTGGTGCTGCACTATTTGCGAGCAACATATCCACCATTCATCTGGTAGGTTTAGCAGCTTCAGGTTTTGATGATGGATTGGTCTGGGGAAATTTTGAGTGGATGGCATCATTCACACTCATCCTGCTGGGACTCATTTTTGCGCCTTTTTATTTTCGAAGCAGAATTTCTACCCTCCCTGAATTCCTGGAAAAAAGGTATGGTCCGGCATCCAGGTCATTTTTAGCATTTATGGCTATCCTTGGAGTACTTTTTGTTCATATTGGTATGAGCCTTTATGCCGGGGCGATTGTCTTTCAGTCATTCTTCGGGTTAAATGTTCTTGTCTCTATCGTTCTGATCTCTGTGATTACTGCCACCTACACGATACTCGGAGGACTCAAGGCAGTCGTTGTGACGGAAACATTTCAAACTGTTATTTTGATTTTTGGTGCATTTTTATTGACACTTTTTGCGATCCTGGCACTTCCCGATGTAGGTATAAACTCATTGAGTGATTTTAAAGAAGCCCTTAAGCCTGACCAGTTAAGTATGCTCAGAACAGGCGAAAACGGAGGCAATTCCGGGCTGTCCTGGTATGCCATTTTACTTGGGTATCCTATCCTGGGTCTGTGGTACTGGTGTTCCGATCAAACCATCGTCCAAAGGGTTTTGGCAGCAAAGTCTGAAGATGATGCACAGAAGGGACCCATATTTGCGGGTTTCCTAAAGATACTTCCTGTATTTATTATGGTGTTACCAGGTGTGTTTGGCTATGTTTTGTTTAAAGATAAAATCGCCATAAGTAACGAAACATTACCGGTTCTGATCAACGAATTGCTTCCAGTAGGTGTCAAGGGAATATTTGCAGCAGCCCTACTTTCAGCCCTGATGAGTACCATAGCAGCTGCACTTAATAGTTGCTCTACACTAGTGGCTGTGGATATTGTAAAACGAATGAATCCTTCTATTTCTGACCAAAAACAGGTTACCATAGGAAAATGGTCAGCAGTCGTGGTCATGCTATTGGCCATCTTATGGTCTACACAAGGAGGAAGGTTTAACAGTATTTTTGAAGCAATTAATAAGATTGCTGCTGCACTGGCCCCTCCAATAGCAACGGTATTTCTCCTGGGCGTTTTTAGCAAAAGAGGAACAAAAGAAGCTTCTTTGATTACCTTAATCGCTGGGTTTTTACTGGGCATAGCTGCTTTCAGTGCGGATTTCATCCCAACACTTTCAGGAGAACCGTCCGTCATTAGTGATCTATGGGGAATCCCCTTCATGATGCAAGCCTGGTGGCTATTTTGTATTTGCTGTGTGATATTTGTATCTGCTAGTTATGCAACTAAAAAGCCAACTGAAGAGCAATTGAAATATACCTGGGAAAAGCCCTGGTATTTCCTGACAGCGAATAAATTTCAAGGTATTTCTGATGTCCGGCTTTATGCAGGTTTGTTGTTAGTGACGGTAGGCATTCTGTATGTCATTTTTGCTTAATAATCAATCCCCGATATGCCATAAAATTCATTTTACACCTCCTGTTAAGTACTTCTTTTTAGCAACAATTGTAACAGGTAAACAATATTCAAGCACGCTAAACTATTACTTCGATTATTGCACCATATTCTATTGATTTGTTACAGTGGGCAATCGGCAAACCACTGGATCAGGTGATGCCAATGTTACACTTGGGTCAAAAGGCTTGCACGGGTATATTACTTATGATTCACCAAAATCTCCTGAAGGCTATGGTGACGGTGTATCTTTTTACACGACTGCGTGGAAGCTAATTGATCAATCTCTGGAGAATTTATGGGCTATTCCTACATGGCGCTATCTTTCACCGATGTCTATGAGGAGGACGCTCCTACTGGTGATCAGAGCTGGACTTGTTTTATAAATACTGAGAACTTTAAAGGCCCCATCGCTTATTGCCTCCCTGGAACATGGAGTAAGGTATCAAAAAACTATCCTACAATAAATGAAATAGGAATGGGTTCCAAACCAGGAATAATTAGAGGAGGTGTATAATAACAGATACCATACACTACGACTAAGTGTTTTTCCAAAAATTCATTAATGATTCATGCAATGAAGAAGCGCTTGAATATGTCTATTCTTGGCTCTGCGATCTAAAGAACAAAGATGAGATCCCAGCGATGATGAAAATATCCTGGGATAAAAGAACAGGAATTCAATAATATATTCAAAACTATTTAATTTTAAGAAACAGGTAAATCGATGATTTACCTGTTTCATTTTTCTACGTACCTTAAACTAAACACAAAATCAGAACTGGAAAACATTTGCCTATGCGTTCAACAATACCCAAGTTATTGGCATGCCTCTTTTCTATAGCATTGCTGTTCACAAAATGTAGTTCTAGCCATCAGAATGAAGATAAGTCTCAGCCAAACATCATCGTATTTCTTGCTGACGACTTGGGCTATGGAGACCTCGGGTGTTATGGTAACCCAATTATCCAAACACCTGCCCTGGATCAATTTGCTTCTGAGGGGGTAATGTTGACCGATTGCCACTCTGGAGGTACCGTGTGCTCACCTTCCAGAGCCAGCTTACTCACTGGCAGAAATCCATACAGAAGTGGTTTTTACTATATTCAGGGGGCCTGGGGAAGTCATCTCCAGGACAGCGAGATCACTGTTGCAGAGCTATTAAAATCCGGAGGATATGAAACAAGCTTTTTTGGCAAGTGGCATTTATCCAGACTTGAAAAATCCAGATATGATGAACCCGGACCTTCAGAACAGGGATTTGACTATTGGTTTGGCACAACCCACAATGCTTTTAATGGACCAAAAAATCCAGATAAATTCATAAGAAATGGCATTGCTGAAGAAGAGGTCAATGGCTGGTATTGTGACATCATTGTTGAGGAGGCATCCAACTGGTTAAGCAAAATAAGAGATAAGAAAAAGCCATTTTTTATTTACATGTCTTCACATGAGCCTCATACACCAATAGCTCCTCCTGAAAAATACAGCAATATGTATGACAATGAGGAAGTGAATGAGCTGGAAAAAAGTATTCGATATGGAGGAGTTGACCGACCTGAGAAAGATATAAGCCAGAATAAAAAGGAATATTATGGCACGGTAACACAATTGGACAATGCTTTCTCCAATTTACTAAAAACAGTTGAGGAAGAAGGTTTATCAGACAACACCATCATTATTTTCACCAGCGATAATGGTCCAGAGCATCCGGTAAACTTAGAAGAATCAAAAGGTGAATGGGACGACCCCATTAGGGAGTTTTGTTTTGGAACTCCCGGAGAATTGAAAGGTATGAAGCGCTACCCTTATGAAGGTGGACATAGGGTGCCGGGGATTGTAAGGTGGCCAGGAAAGATTCCTGCAGGAACAGTAAGTGATCAACTTATTAATGGGACCGACCTTGCCCCTACTTTATGTAATTTGGCAGGAGTAAACATGCCTTCGGATAGACCAATTGATGGCAGCAACGCCTGGAATGCACTGCTTGGGAATGAGGTTGATAGAGAAAAACCTTGTATCTGGATATTCCCAACACATGAGGACACGTATTTTAGAATGCCCCATCTAGCCATGCGCTACAATGACCATACCCTTGTTGGTTGGTTTCCACAAAAAGAACAGGATAAGAACCTCATAGACTGGATGAAATCATCAATACCTGAAAGGTTTGAGCTATACAATACATTAACTGATCCCGGTCAGGTAATTGACATCTCAGATGATGAGCCGGATAAACTTAAGGAACTGATCCCAAAAATGATGAGCCTGTGGATTGAGATCAGGGATGAAGGACCTGATTGGAGCATTAAAAATAAATAAAGTGATGAAATACTTTCAAATCCGCTTAAGTCTTTTATGTATGGTGCTTCTGGTCTCTTGTGATTTCAAAGCACCAGACTCCAGGTCTAAACTATCTAAGGATAATACTCCTCCAAATATTGTTTTCATCATGGCGGATGACATGGGATATGGTGATGTGAGTTCCTATAATTCAGGGTCAAAAATACAAACACCTAATATAGACCGGATAGCTTCTGATGGCTTATTATTTACAAATGCGCATTCTCCATCATCACTTTGTTCACCTACGCGCTACGGGTTATTAACCGGAAGATATTGTTGGCGTACCCGGTTGAAAAAATATGTACTTACGGGTTTTTATGGAGATACCCCTTTAATAGAGAAGGGTCGTCCAACGCTTGCTTCAATCTTGAAAAATGAGGGTTATGAAACAGCCTGCATTGGAAAATGGCATGTAGGAATCTCATGGAATACAAAAGACGGAAGACCTGCTTCATACGAAGAAGAGGATAATGTTGATTTTACAAAACCAATAATCGGAGGCCCATTAACACGTGGTTTTGATTATTTCTATGGCACCGCGGGATGCTCCACCAGTGATCCGCCCTATTGCTTTATAGAAAATAATAAAACCATAACAGTACCTACTGAGATGATCCCTGCAGTGATTGATTCAATGCCTGGAGTTGTAACAGGATTAATGGCCTCAGATTGGTCACAGGAAGAAGTTGATGTGCGATTAACAGAAAAAGCAATAAGCTTTATTGAAAAACATCAGGAAACAAAAGCCGACGAACCCTTCTTTCTTTATTTTGCTCCATCATCACCACATATTCCCTGGCTGGTTCCTGATTTTATGAAGGGAAAATCTGAAGAAGGCGACAGAGGAGATTTGGTTGCTTTGGTCGACTGGAGTGTGGGGGAAATAACAAAGACACTTAAGAAATACGGACTTGATGATAATACTTTACTGATTATCACAAGCGATAATGGTCCAAGGCAAGGTAGAAATGGCCATCAATCAGCAGGAGATTACAGAGGATTCAAGGCAGGCATATGGGAAGGTGGACACAGGGTTCCTTTTATCGCTAAATGGCCAGGCAAGATAAACCCAGGAACAAAAAGTGATGAAATTATTTCATTGACCGATATGATGGCCACTTTTGCAAACCTTACAGGCGCAACGCTGCCTGATAATGCCGCTGAGGATAGCCATAATGTACTAAACGCATTACTTGGTGGCGAAATAAGTAATAACAATATGATGCCACGCGTTTTCCATTCAGGAGGTGGCTTATTTGCCATAGTACAGGATAATTGGAAGCTTATTCAAGGTACAAAAGGACGAGGAACAGGAAGGGATATTGCTAATCCTGACTCCCTCCTATTGGTTGGGCAATTGTATGATCTCAAAAATGATCCTTATGAAGAAAATGATCTTTGGGAAACATATCCTGAAAAGGTTGACGATTTAAATAAGATTCTTGAAGATATAAAGATTCAAAAATCAGCAAGCATAAATATTAAATTGTAAAAAAGGCTACACATTTTATCATTAATCAGGCGTATAACTACATGAAATTTAAATTCAAGACTTACCACTACTGTTTGGCATTTCTGGTCCTCTTTACCTGTTGCAACACATCCGTTCCTAATTCCAAAACCGACAATCAAAAGAATAATAGCCGTCCCAATATTCTATTCATTATGATTGATGATTTGGGATGGATGGATCTGAATTATCAAGGAGGATCTGATTATCATACGCCTAATATTGATCATTTGGCCAGGCAAGGGATGATCTTTACAGATGCCTATGCAGCAGCCCCTGTTTGTTCACCTACCCGCGCGGCTGCCATGACTGGACTCTCCCCAGCACGATTGCAAATAACCAATCACATTCCTGACCGTTGGCAATTTTATGAAGGAAAAGATATTGGGCCAGGCAAATCTGTCAATCAACTTGAACCAAGGTACCATACCATTGCAGAACGGCTAAAATCTGCTGGCTATTCGACAGGGTTTATTGGGAAATGGCATTTATCAGGTACGAATGATGATCCAGTCAACGAAAAATACCTGCCAACTAATCAGGGATTCGATATGAATATTGGAGGTTGTTCCAGGGGTGGTCCAGGCGGAAATGGAGCCTTCTTCGATCCATATACCATTCCAACAATTGAGAATCGAAAAGAAGGTGAATACCTACCTTTTCGCCTCGCTGACGAGGCCATCAATTTCATGAAGCAACAAAAAGATTCGGATAATCCATTTTTCTTATGTTTATGGAATTACACCGTTCACTGGCCTGTAGAAGCTCCGGATGGTTTGGTGGAAAAATATGCTCCCAATGGAAATCCCAATTTACATCAAACGTTTCAGGGAATGGTAGAAGGAATGGATATGGCCATCGGCAAAGTATTGGAATCGCTCGATGAAATGGGATTAACAGATAATACATTGGTAGTTTTTACCTCAGACAATGGCCCATTTACGGGTGATACACCAGGAGAAATCACAACAGTAAATCCATTGAGGGATGAAAAGGGATATTTAACTGAAGGAGGAATTCGAGTTCCACTGATCATCCGCTGGCCAGGCATGATAAAACCAGGAACCATATCAGATGAACCTGTTATTACCATGGATTTTGTCCCGACATTTCTGGATGCCAGCGAAACCCCATATAAAAAAGAAACGCTGGATGGAGAAAGCCTAATCCCATTGCTTACTAATGGGATGGACCTAGAGCGATCTGCTATTTATTTTCACTATCCTCATTATGCTTTTCATCGATTAAATAAAATGGGAAGCGCTATCCGTCGAGGTGATTATAAATTAATTTATTACCATAATACGGAAGAACTGGAACTTTACAACCTAAGAGTTGATATCGGTGAAACTCAAGACCTGGCTGAAAGTAATCCTGAAATAACGAAAGAAATGTATGCTGAACTCAAAAACTGGCTAACTAAAACCAATGCTCAAATGCCAAGAAAAATTGACCTTATTAACGAAAATGAACTGGTGGGTATAAGAAGATAAACATAACAATTAGCTGTATAAAATAAAGAGAAGACAGTTAGAATTACCTTTGAATTTTAGGTGTTCCTCATAAATCTACTTCGATCCATGATCAATTTTTCAGCTGCAGATTTAACTTAGCGATGTAATAGTTGCTTTAAATTATTAAGCTAACTAAGTACACCGTTTAGCTAATATTAAAGAATATTAATGAAAAACTATGACCTAGTTTTAAGCTAATAAAAATTTAACCTGCTAATGAATTGACGGCCAATGCCCCATGTCAAATTGATTCGGATGTTAATGAAGTAGGATCAAAACTTTTAAATGAATACGCTCTTAAAATTCGATACTAAATCCAGATAACATTTGTCTCTGAAAATTAAAAACTGTTTTAACGCTAATAATTAAAAAATAAGACAAAATATGAAGCTAGCATTCACCTTTAAAGGACTCCTGTTCGTCCTGCTTTTCGCAGTGGTTAGTCCGGTCAACTCACAAGAAAACCGTGATGTTTTAACCCTGGAAGATATTTACAAAAACAGGGTTTACGGACAGAACGGATATGGGCCTGTTCGTTGGATGAAAGACAACAAAGGTTATTCAACCCTGGAACGCAATGAACAAACTGGAGGGCAGGATATTGTCAGATATGAGGCAAAGACAGGTAAAAGATCAGTTTTAGTATCATCAGCCCAATTGATACCGAACGGAGCAACCAAGCCTTTGGGAATACGAGACTATACCTGGTCAGTAGACAACAAAAAACTACTTATTTTTACGAATACCCGTAGAGTATGGCGCTTACATACCCGTGGTGATTACTGGGTTTTAAATCTTGAATCTGGGGCTTTGCAACAATTAGGTAAAAGTGTTGAACGTACAACCATGATGTTCGGAAAATTTTCTCCGGATGCCTCTAAAGTAGCTTACGTAAGTAACCTGAATATTTACGTGGAAGACCTGTCAACAGAGAAAATCACACAAATAACCACTGACGGAGGAGACAACATTGTCAACGGAACATTCGACTGGGTTTATGAAGAAGAATTTCATTCCAGAGATGGATTTAGATGGAGTCCTGATGGAAAAAATATCGCCTATTGGCAGTCAGACACAGATGGTACAGGTACATTCTACATGATTAATAACATTGATTCTATCTATTCTGAGCCAATTCCCCTGCCCTATCCAAAAGCTGGTACTACCAACTCAGCGGTTAAAGTTGGTGTGATTTCGGCAGATGGAGGCGAAACCAAATGGTTTGATATACCCGGAGATCCCAGAAATAACTATCTGCCAAGAATGGATTTTATTCCAAACTCTAATGAAGTAATGATCCAGCAACTTAACCGACTACAAAACACGAACAAAGTGTGGGTTGGTAACATAGAAACGATGGAAATCAAAAACATCCTAACTGATAAGGATGATGCATTTTTAGACGTACACGATAATATCATGTGGTTGGACAATAATCAATCTTTCACCTGGACCAGCGAAAAAGATGGCTGGCTAAATCTGTACAAAGTTTCGAGAGATGGAAAAAAGATGGACCTTATCACTAAAGGCAACTTTGATGTCGTTAAGATCAATTGTATTGACCCAAAAGGTGGATATGTATATTACATTGCTTCTCCTGATAATCCTACTGAGCGTTATCTATTCAGAAGCCGTTTGGACGGAAAGGGTACAGCTGAAAAAATCAGCCCGGAAGATATGGTTGGTCAACATGCTTATCAGGTATCCGCCGATGCCCAATGGGCCATCCATACATTTCAGAATGTAACCACCCCACATAGGATATCTCTGGTTAATCTCAAAAACCATAAAATGGTTAGACTTTTGGTTGACAATGAAGAAGCTAAAGCCAGATATGAGAAACTGGGCCTAAACCCAAAAGAATTTTTCAGGGTAGACATTGGCGAGGTAGAATTAGACGGATGGATGATCAAGCCTGTTGGCTTTGACCCTGCAAAGAAGTACCCTGTAATATTTTATGTATACGGAGAACCGGCTGGCTCAACCGTTCAGAACAACTGGGGAGGAGGAGACTTGTGGCATCAGTACCTGGCCCAGCAAGGATATGTGGTAATGAGTATTGACCCCAGAGGTACAAGAACACCAAGGGGTAGGGCATGGAGAAAAATTATTTACAGGAAGATTGGTATTGTAGCTCCAAAAGATCATGTAGCCGGAGTAAAAAAGGTTATTGAGAATTACCCCTTTGTAGACGCTAACCGAATAGGGATCTGGGGTTGGAGTGGTGGAGGTCAAATGACCATGAATTGTATGTTTAGGTTCCCCGGAATTTACAAAACCGGAATTGCTGTTTCCTTTGTATCAGATCAGAAATTATATGATACCATCTACCAGGAAAGGTACATGTCTACACCTCAGGATAATGAGGAAGGATATCGTGATGGCTCACCAATTACGCATGCCAAAAACCTGGAAGGTGACCTCTTGATTATGCACGGAACCGCAGATGATAATGTTCATTATCAAAGCTTTGAGATGCTAGCAAATGAGTTGATTAAGGAGAATAAAATGTTTAGCATGATGGCATACCCTATGCGTTCGCATGGCATTTCAGAAAGAGAAAACACCACCTATCATCACCGTCAGACCATGGCAAAATATTGGTTAAACAATCTTACTCCGGGAGCTGAGTAAATACCATAAAGCATGAAAATTGATTCTCATCAGCATTTTTGGCAATATGACCCAGATAAACACATCTGGATGAGTAGTGAGATGGCACTGCTCAAACAAGACTATCTGCCCTCAGACCTAAAAAACGAATTAGTAAAGAATGGCCTTGATGGGTGTGTAAGTGTTCAGGCAAGCCAATCTGAAGGTGAGACGGAATTTCTACTTAAGCTTGCGAGTGAAAATGAATTTATCAAAGGTGTAGTAGGATGGGTTGATTTTCGCGCTGATAACATTTCAGATCGGTTAGCCTATTATGCCAATAGTGATTCAAAGATCAAAGGTTTCAGGCATGTGATTCATGATGAGCCTGATGTGGATTTCATGCTTGGAAAGGCATTTCAACATGGGCTAAGTTTTTTGGCTAATCATCATTTTACTTATGATCTCCTAATCTTCCCAAAGCACCTGAAAGCAAGCCTGGAACTAATAAACAATTTCCCTTATCAAAAATTTGTAATCGATCATATCGCCAAACCACCTATTGCTAAAGGTGAAATTGATGATTGGAAAAAGTATATGAGGACCATTGGAAAAAATGAGCAAGTGTATTGCAAACTCTCAGGGATGGTAACAGAGGCCAATTTGAAAAATTGGAAATACGAAGACTTTGTACCCTATTTAGATGTGGTAGTTGAGTCCTTTGGAATGGAGAGAATCATGTTTGGTTCTGATTGGCCAGTTTGCCTGTTAAGTTGTGATTACAATAAAATGAAAGGGATAGTTGATCGGTATATCTCAGAATTTTCACCAGCAAATCAGGAAAAGATTCTTGGCTTGAATGCCATCAAATTTTATAGCCTTTAGAGTTTTCATTTAAATTGATTTTAATAAACATCATGCATAACAAGTAGATCTTTTAAATTGGCCGTTCGCAAGATGAAAATCAATTAAATTAGCTTCACATTGACCACATGTATTTACTTAAAGTACTTTCTTATTGAGGGCTAACTAAGTATACATTTTGGTTAAAATGCTGGAATCATTGCTATTATCTATGCTATAGCTTTGTTAGGTAGTTCTCAACACGACAATTAGTATATATAGTCCACTCAATTTTACAGAACCGTTCATTTAATATCCAAAAAAAATGCAAGTAAATTGGAAAGGTATTTATCCTGCAATAACAACAAAGTTTACATCTGACGATAAACTGGACATGGAAATGTTCAACAAAAGTATTCAGTTTCAATTAGACGCTGGAGTAGATGGAATTATTCTGGGCGGCACGCTCGGTGAGGCTACAGCTCTTACGGATGAAGAAAAAGATGAACTAACAAAAGCGACCTTAGCATTAACAAATGGAAATGTCCCTGTTGTGATCAACATCGCCGAACAAACTACTAAAGAAGCTATCAGACAAGCTCAACGTGCTGAAGCTAATGGAGCAGATGGGTTGATGATGCTTCCACCAATGAGATACAAAGCAACTGATCAAGAAACTGTGGAGTATTTCAAAGCTATCGCAATATCCACTTCCCTTCCTATCATGGTTTACAATAACCCGGTAGATTACAAAATATTGGTGACGATGGATATGCTTGAAGAACTAACTGAATGTGATAATATCCAGGCAGTAAAAGAATCTTCCAGAGACCTCACTAATATCACCCGGATGAGAAATAAGTTTGGTGATCGATTCAAAATCATGGGAGGCGTAGACACCTTAGCTCTTGAGAGTCTAATGATAGGTGCTGATGGACTAGTTGCTGGATTGGTATGTGCATTTCCTAGAGAAACTGTGGCTATATATAGGCTTGCGGAGGCTAAACGTTATGAAGAAGCATTGGCTGTTTACAGATGGTTTATGCCCCTCTCAGAACTTGATATAGATCCGCAACTAGTTCAAAATATCAAACTTGCTGAATCCTATACAGGACTTGGTACAGAACATGTAAGACTACCTAGAATGAAGCTATCCGGACAAAGAAGAGAAGAAGTGAAGAAAATCATAGAAGATAGTCTGGCGACCCGTCCAACTATTGAAGAGTATCTTTCTCTGGAGTTTGCTTAAAAATTTTACCTGCTATCCATTTATTGCATAGGATAAGTACCGTTGTGATAATCAACCATTGAACAATACAGTTTGCAATACTTGAAAGATTTAATGGGTTATACCACTGAGGGTCATCTGCAGCTAGTACAAACCACCAGGTAAGCAAAATGATAGATGCCAGTGGAATAAAATATTTAAAAATATATTCCCACCAGATACCAATTGGCCAATCCGTTTTATCAGGTAATATTTCCTCTTCTCTGATTTTACTAATGCCACGCCTTACTACCATAAAAGCAAAAATGGCTCCTGATATGAGTAATGCCATCCCCCATACAAAATCCTGATTACTCAAGATATTTAAATTAATTGCTGAAGGTATTCCAAAGACAAAACTTACACCGATTACGATTAATATCGCATGACTTCTTTTGATGCCTCGATCTACCACGATTCTTGTCGGTAGTTCAAGTTGGGCTATCAAAGATGAAAAACCAGCAAACATCAAACCCAGAAAAAAGAGGATCGCTAAAGGACCCCCAAAGAACATTCTCGCAAATAATTGAGGCATCCATATGAAAGTAAGCCCGGTGGATGCTGGTCCACTTGTTTTCATGACTTCAAGTACTTCAGAACGCCCCATTCCCATTTCGGTCTGCAATACAGCAAAAACAGTCCCAAAGATCATCACAGCTGAAAGCAGTGATACCATGTTATTACCAATCCCTGTTACAAAAGCATTCTTCACAATCCCAAACTTATGTTGCATATAGGCACCATAAGTCAGAAATAACCCCCAACCAGCACCTGTATCAAAAGCATTTTGTGTTAGCGCTTCCAACCAAACCCTGGGTTTTCCCAGCTGACTCCAATCCGGTGTAAAAAGATAAATCACGCCATCAATTGCTCCTGGTAAGGTAAGGGATCTAACTACAGCCAATAAGACAATGACCAGCAATGTTGGTATGAGGATTCTATTCACACGTTCTATTGAAGTAATCCCTCTCCAGATGGCCAAGGCTCCTACTGACATAACAATTGCATGACACACTACAGGCCAAATACTGGATTGGTAACTATTCCAAATAACCATGGCGGCATCCGTACTTACTGGCAATGGGTTTACCGTTACATAGATGAAGTAATAAATACACCAACCAACGATTACGGAATAAAAAAAGGTGATAGCTGTTGCCACAAAAGCCATGAATGCCCCCATCCAGGCAAACTTTCTTCCGATGGCCTGAACGAACGCGCCAACTAATCCATTTCTATATTTTCTACCTATCGCATATTCACCAATGATCAAAGGAATACTCCATAAAAAAAGGAAACCAATCCATACAATTAGAAATGCTCCAGCACCTTCATCCCCTCCATTTTGAGCAGCTATTCTTGGAAATCGCCAAATGTTGCCAGTTCCAATAGCAATACCCATGGCGCTTAAAATGAAACCCCATCTTGTTGTAAACCGCTGATCAACACTAGCATCCATATGTAGAGAAAGTTAATTTGGAAGGAAGGTATTAAAGAGTCTAATACTCAAGAAAAGCATCCTATGTAAAACTGAGTTAATAAAAGTAATGATCAAATCATTTTATTGACACTTAGATATACTATATTAACTTTCCTGGTGATGCTCATTGATTGCTGGAATCTTTGATTTGGACTGTCTGTTTTGGTACTTTACCCGATATTCAGTAGGTGACATATTAGTAACGCTTCTGAAGTGTCGATGAAAATTTGAAATATTATTGTATCCAGACGCAAAGCAACATTCGCTTGTATTATAGTCTCCTTCTACCAGCATTTTACATGCATTTCCTATCCTCACTTCAATTAAAAATCTGGAAAATGTTTTAAGTGTCTTTTGCTTAAAAAACCGACAGAAACCGGTTGGCGTCATATTGACAACCCCAGCCACTTCGTCCAAAGAAATCTTATTCTTAAAGTTATTACTTACAAACTCAAAAACTTTGTCAATTTTAGGTATGTTCTTACTGACCGCATGAAGCGGAACACTTTCCGATGATATAAATTCAAGGTGATCATTGTTTGATATGGCATCCAGGATTTCCATTAAAGTCAAGACCCTTTCAAAGCCTTTCATCTTGGCTATACTGTCAATCTTTAAGGCAATCTCTTCTGAATACGCTCCGGGAATTTTTATCCCGAAATTTGAATATTCCAGCAATTTTTGTATTGCGAAAGCCTCAGGTATTTTAGCAATAGTATCAAGCAGTGTATCCTGACTAAAAAACATAGAAACAGCACGAGCGTGTAGATCAGGATTTGCCTGATAGTAATCATCATTACACCTCAAAACATGAGGGAGATTTTTGCCAAATAACAATACATCACCACTCTTAAAGCTCTTGCTAATTTCCCGAACAAATAGAGAACCTTTACCCTCAATCACATGGGTTATTTGAAATTCCTCATGGAAATGGATTGGGTCATAAAAATAATCCAAAGTCCAATTTTCAACCTTCACGGTTTCACCTGATTGTCTAGGAACCTTAAAATGAAGTGGATTCATGAATTAATATATCAAATAAGAAATCAAACCTTTAACCGGGAAACTAATACACCCGGAAATTGTTAACAATATTAGCCTTTTAATAGTTTATAAAGAACGATTCCTCTTGCAATTCAATTTATCATTTATCAATGTTGAATGATCAAAAAGACCCTTAAAGAAATAGACCACTATCTTAACATAGTATGATCTTTGGATAATTATGTGGATTGTGGAGATCGTTTATTTCCGTAAATTTGATTTAAATCATAATAGACGCTAAGTATGGAAAATTACCCAAGTATTTTCAATGATGTTATCGGTCCTGTTATGCGTGGACCTTCAAGCTCCCATTGTGCAGCTTCGCTTAGAATTGGCAGGTTATGCAGAGACTTGATGAACGGAGATATTTCCAATATTCTCATTGAATTTGATCCCAATGGGTCATTAGCCACAACACACAAAGGTCAGGGGTCAGATATGGGGTTATTTGGGGGATTTTTAGGCTGGGAAGCCTATGATGAACGGTTACCTGATGCCGAACAAGCAATAAATACTGCTGGTATCGATGTAAAAATTAAAATTGTTGACATTAAAGCCAAACACCCCAACACCTATAAAATCACCCTATCCAATAATCAAGAGACGAGAGAACTAACTGCCATCTCTACTGGCGGCGGTATGATTGAAGTAATTGCTATAGACCAGTTAAAAGTTTCTATGGCTGGCGACTATTATGAAACTTTGATTTATTGTGAGTCTACGGACCAGGTAGCTGAATATCTCAAGAAAACCATTGAATATGATTACCTGGATATTCATTCTGGAAACATCCATTTTATTGAGATAAAATCACAGGATCCACTTAGTGAGGTAATCCTTGAAGAAATCAAATCATTAGATGCAGTAACATTCATCAAGCAACTTTCTCCAGTACTCCCTGTACTTTCAAGAAAAGACTTGAAGGTACCATTTATCACATGTGATGAAATGGTGAACTTTAATAAAACAGCTCAACTGGAATTATGGGAGCTGGCTGTTCAGTATGAAAGTGTTCGAGGAAATATCTCCAAAGATGAAGTTTTTGAGAAGATGCGTGAAATCATTCATATAATGAAAGCATCTATCAAACAAGGTTTGGAAGGAACCACATATGAAGATCGTCTGCTGGGCAGTCAATCACCAAACTTTAAGCGAAAGCATGAAGAAGGTAAACTTGTAGATGGAAATGTGCTCAATAAGATTGTCATGTATGTGACCTCCATGATGGAAGTAAAGAGTTCTATGGGTGTGATCGTGGCCGCACCCACCGCCGGTTCTTGTGGCGCACTTCCAGGTGCAGTATTAGGCACTGCCGATTCCATGAATTTAGCAGAGGATGAAGTTGTGAAAGCAATGTTGGTGGCTGGTATGATTGGGGTTTTTATAGCCGCTCATTCGACCTTTGCTGCTGAAGTTGGTGGATGCCAGGCAGAATGCGGTTCCGGAGCCTCAATGGCTGCTGCGGCGATTGTCGGACTGGCCAAAGGGACCATGGAACAATCGATTTCAGCTGCTTCTGTCGCACTCCAAAACTCTCTTGGCATGATATGTGACCCCATTGCAAACAGGGTTGAAGCACCATGTTTGGGCAAGAATGTAATGGCCGCATCCAATGCACTATCATGTGCAAACATGGCACTTTCCGATTATGACCACCTCATCCCCTTGGATGAAGTAATTACAACCATGTATGATGTTGGGAATAATATGCCACATACACATCGTTGTACCAATTTAGGAGGTTTATCCATTTCAAAGACGGCTAAAGAACTGGAATCAAAACTGGAGCAAAAACAGTATTTTAAAAGCTGCTAATTAACAACACAAAAGAATAATTGCCGAGCGCATCACAGAACCCTTTAAAATACGGGGCACTCGTGTCTGGCTAGTATGGTAGTTCTTTACCCAGTTGTCTATTCCCATCTTCGGTTACCAGAAAATCATTTTCAATTCTGATGCCGGTAAAATCCCGATATTCTTCCAGTTTTTGGTAATTGATGAAATCGGAGTATTTACCTTCTGCCTTCCACATATCCATTAATTGCGGGATGAAATAAAGTCCAGGCTCAATGGTCAGCACAAAACCAGGCTCAACTGCTTTTCCTAATCTCAACGATTTAAATCCAAATTGAGTGCTTTGTTTTAAGTCATCAGTATATCCAACATACTGTTCTCCAAGATCTTCCATGTCATGAACATCAAGGCCCATCATATGTCCAAGTCCACATTGAAAAAACATGGTATGTGCTCCCTGATTTACGGCCTCTTTGATATCCCCTTTCATCAGACCTAGTAATTTTAATCCTTCAACCAATTTCTCACTTGCCAAAAGATGTATTTCTCTAAAAGATTTACCTGGCTTTAATGCTTCTACAGCTGCATTGTGCGCATGCTTGACGATGTCATACAGTTCCTTTTGCCTTTCTGAAAAACCTCCACCTACTGGAAACGTTCGGGTGAGATCTCCTGCATAATGGTTACCTGTCTCAGCTCCACAATCACACAATAACATGTCGCCCTTTTTTAGTGTGTTTCCTTTATAGTAGTTGTGTAAGACATGCCCATCTACTGTTAGAATTGTTGGAAAAGACAATGTGCCTCCGGCAGCTTCTGCTATACTCCTAATTTTGGCGGCAATTTGTGCTTCCGTCATACCTTCAAGGGCATGTGCTTTAGCCGCATTTTGCATATCTATGGTGATATTAACTGCTTTTTCTATTTCAGTTACTTCCTCTGGCGACTTAAGCGAACGCTGTGCTACAACAGCTTTTATGAGTTGAGCTGATGCTTTACTAGTCAACAAAACTCCCGGGATACTTAGCCACTGGCTAAGTTTATCTGCATTTTCAGGCCTGTACGGTGGCAAAAAATGAACCTCCCCTTTAAAACTACTGATATAATTCTCAGCATTTAACGCAGGCTTTATGACTGAAATCCCAACTCGCTCCGCACAGCTTTCCAGTGACTCTTTATCACCCAAAAATACCAGTTCATCAATGCCAGGGTTGTCTCCAAAGATAATTTGTGTGTCATGGTCGATATCAATTATTCCAACAAGGTCTGGTCGGTCAATGCCAAAAAAGTACAGGAAACTGCTGTCCTGTCTAAAAGAATAGGTATTGTGTTTGAAATTCATACTACTCTCCTCATTTCCTAACAATACGATCAACCCGCTACCAACTTGCTGCTTGAGCTTTTCCCTCCTATTGATATAAATTTCTTTCTTAAACATACCTATTAATTTTATTGTGTGACCAAAAGTAGCAGGTGTTTCATAGGTATCAAACTATATATTCAAATCCCTTATTAACTTTTGGTATTTAAAAGCTAAAACGTAAAAAAGCAGCCAAATTACTGGTTCCCCTACTGGGGACCGGGGTCATTCAATAGTGTGGCATGAGTCACCTGTCCCGGAAAAATACCGCTTGGTGGGCGGGAACCTTCATATATTCTATCCCCTGTTCTTCGATTATACCGATCAGGAGTAGCATCTTCTAATGATGGAGTGGTGTCTCCAGTGCGTGCCTGCCATTCATCCATCACATTTTGTAGATGACTCAAAGTCTCTAGGTACTTTATATTTTCTACAAGGTTCGTCATTTGATACGGATCTCTGCCAAGGTCAAACAGTTCTTCTGAGGGCCTGGGTTCAAGTAAAGGGTCCCTTTGTGCATCTGTGAGCTTTCCCAGTTTATCCATTTCCCTTAATTCCTCTTGCGGACATTCGGCATCCAGTCCGCAAATTTGAGGAAGCTGAGGATGTGCATTTCTGATGTATACAAAATCTCCACTACGAACCATACGTTCATGGGCAATCTGACCATGCCAGTTATGTTCTGCAAAAACAAAATCACGAACCGTAGATTTTGGATCTTCAATCAAAGGTATGATGCTTACCCCCTGAAAGCTTTCAGGTGCCTTAATCCCAGCCAGCCCCAGGATAGTAGGCCCGATATCAATGGCACTTATCAGTGAATTCGAAACACGCTCTCCCTTCTTCATTCCTTCAGGCCAATGCATGATAAATGGAGTTTTGATGCCACTATCGTATAAACGTGTTTTACATCTGGGGAAAGGACGCCCATTATCAGCCATGAAAATGATACAGGTATTTTCAAGAACTCCTTGATCTTCCAATTCTTTGACTACCAAACCCACATATCGGTCCAGCCGCTGGATTTCATCATAATACATGGCCATATCTTTTCTGGCCTCAGGTGTGTCAATCAGATATGGTGGGATAACTACGTCATCTGGTGAATGAGGCTTGGCTTCTGGATCGATTTGCCAGGAACGATGAGCATCGTAGGACGCAAACCACATAAAAAATGGCCGGTCTCTTGGTCTTTGTTGTAAGCTCTCCACCCACTTGTCTTCTCCACCAGCTCCACCATTTGTAAGTACCTTATCAAAAGCACGCTTTGCATATTCGCCCATGTGCCATTTTCCAGCCGCTAACGTATAATAACCAGCTTGCTTTAAAATTTCAGGAAACATTACTTGACCTTCCGGCAAAGCCGTATGTAATTCAGGAGCGCCCGTATTGTGAGGGTATCTACCGGTAATAATGCTGCAACGCGTTGGGCTGCATTGACTGGTAGTTAAATAGGCGTTTGTGAAACGTAATCCATTACTCGCCAGCTTGTCAATATTTGGCGTACGGATGCTTGGGTTTCCATAACATCCAAAGTCAGATACTGAAATATCATCTCCAATGATAAATACCACATTTGGGGGAGTATCTACTATATTATCCTGAGCAAAAAGTGGAATGCAAAGAACTGCGAATAGGATGTGGAGATAAATTTTCATTTTAATAGTAATAACTTGATTTCTAATTCAATATAAGCATTTTTACAAATCATCCTCCAGTCTTGAAGCGAGGTTGCATGATCTAGTGTGTTAATTTATATCGAGACTGGCAGAGTAAAAATCCCACTAGTAAACAGCCATACATGTTAATCATTTTTATCCTTAAGTTTTAATTTATACTTACTTGTCAAACCATCCAACATGAGGGTTGCGATAGTAGCACTCATACAATAATCCCTTACTCCCAGCGGCTTACCTGAAATGGAGTCATAGTGTTCACTGATTCCATTTTTAATAGCGTTCTCAACTGTCTTATCAGCAATTACGGAAGCTAACTCATGATGTCCATAAGCAGCTAACCCACTTGCAATCTGATAGTTAGTTGAAGGCCAAACATCACCACGCCAAAAGGCACTTGATTTCCATCTTGGATCTTTGCGGTCAACTGTAGGAACCGGAAGATGTGTTTGCCAGGAGTCGCTACTCAATACCTCCGCCATCCGCTTTGCCATCTTACTGGTAGGAACACCAGCAGCTAAAGGAACCCAACTACTGATTGTAGCAACAGGAATTTTCTCCATCGTATCTTTTCTAACAGATAAGAAGGTGCCAGCTTCCTCATCCCACATGTGATCCCTCATAGCCTTTACAGCTTTATCGATAAATGTTTGCCTGCGTGCAGCCATTGCTTTATCACCAATTGCTTCAGCCAATCTCACTAAACTTCTTTCCCCCATAATCAAGTAGGATGTATTTCCGGTTACCCAAGTGTCTCCATACCATGATCCTTCATTTGATCCCTTCCGTGTTGGGTGTTTTTGTAATTTCAAATCATCCATGTTACACTCATAGTCAAAGGTTTCCCAACGCGCATGTTGAATATCTCCGCTATAAGATCCAACTGTTACCATACCCATGTTGGTAACATCTCGTTCCCGCCAATACCAATTATGAAATCTTTCTAATCTGGACAAGCATTGTTCCAGCAATTTTTTGTCACCATTGCGCTGATAAACACGCTCAACTCCCCATGCAAGAATTGGTATTTGAGAAAATTGGCGAAGCTCCTGAGGAAATGTTTTAATAGCAACAGTGACCATATCCTGAGCATACTCAGGGACTATCTCATTCCATCGATCCTGAAAATCCCAATAATTTTGGAAAACATCCCTGATCAACTGCTTCTTTTCAGGTAAAATACTAAGCAAATCCACCACAAACATGGTATCCCATATCCATTGCCCTCTATAATAAGGGCCACCCGGTACAACCCACTGATTTTTTAAAGGAGGAGTTGGTGGCATTATTTTCTCTAATATACATTTCTCGAAAACTCGTTCTGTAAGTTTCAATACCTCTTCACTATCCGAGATAAAAAAAGTCTTTATATCAATTTCATTTAACAAGTTTCTGACAAAATCAGGTGTTCCTAAAACAGGAGGAATTGCAAGTCCGGCAATAGAATATAATCCAGTAGTTTGAATGAATTTTCGTCTTGTTGATTCCTTTTTTATCATTGTAAGTGTTTTTATTCTACTTCAGCTAACTTTATGCGAATGGCGAAAGAACTATTAGCTCTTTTTTCAGTCCTTGGAATGTTCAGCTCAATCCTTTTGAGATTATCCATTTGCTTATCCAGTCTATGAGGTGGTGGATCAAGGGATACGACATTAAATGCAATTTCAGGATGTGAAATATTAAGAATAGCTAATTTTTTACCATCCTGACTTAAGGTTACACCTGAATCAGTAATTGCTACATCTGCCTGTGTGACCATTTGCCAGGTTACCATCGATGTTGAATCATTAGGTTCAATATTATCTTCAATGATTAAGGATCTTCCACTGTCTTTGGTGAACTTTCTATAGGCACTTTTCAGCTGCCCTTCGAATGTAGGACTTAGATCAAAGGAAACCATTGGTTTTTCCCCAGCCTTATAGTCTTCTACTAGCGCATAACCATCAACCTTGTGACGTTGACTATTAATTGTAAGCGTGCTATGCCCAAAGTTGTTTTTAGTTAACAATTCCCATCTTTGACAATCCTGACATTGGCGCCATAAATCAAACCCCTGCTCACCTATCATGTAAGATTGAATGCCTGGATCTATGCTCCAACGAACCCCATTCAGCTCAAAAATAAAGGAACCAGCATCCATATTCCCATGACTTACCGCTCCACAACCACCTTTTGCAGCAAAATAATAGTCGCTGTTGTCTCCCTCTCCTTTGAATACCGCAATAGGTGTTTTTCCTCTGCCTACCCACTGGGTTGGTGGATTATCCTTAGATGTTTCCTCATATTGTGAAATCCATGACATGGCAGCCCCTATTAGGTAACTCAACCTGATATCCTTGGCTGGCGTTAAAAACTGCGCTTTATCATAAAACATGCTTTTGCCTGTTTGAGTAGCAAACCATCCAATGACAATATCACCATCTACCACCGGTTGGTCTTTACAATCTGCAAAATTGTAAAACCATCCAGAGGGGGTATTAGTAGTCATGTATTTATATGTCGCACTCTCCATAAAACCAGGGTACTCTTTGTGTCCGAAGTCGGACCCAAACGCAGTCTCCAGCATGGATAAGGTTAACAATGAATAAATGGTGCCATACTGCCAATACATGGGACTTTCAGGGTATATTCCTTCAGGCATATAAGAACTCAACACATTTGGTAGACCATTCAGCGCTCTTTGAATGGTCTTGGCAGCCAGTTTTGGATCATCCTCAGCTATCACAATTGAAGCTGCTATCATACTTCCATTGCATACCTGGTTCCAGTTATTGTAGTGATCAACCCACCAGGCATGTTGTTTATTCCCTCCATGCTCTTCCCAGCTTGGATAGATTCCCTTTTCAATTAATGCTTTTTTTGCTATTGTGATTGTCGATTCAGGCAAATCATCCAATGTCCAATCCAAGGCCAATGAAATAGCCATAGATATCTCAGCAACATCTAAATAAACTGGTGGATTCCAGTCAGAAAAATTGCTGGCTGCTAGCACTTCCTGATTAATTCGTTCTAGAATTATCTTGTCCTCCTCAACCAGATACACTAAACCCAGCATATTTATTCTTCGAAGCAGTTCTCTTGCAATATCAAGTATCGCATTTGATGTTTGAACTCTCTTAATCAACGTGGTATCAAGGATTTCGAACGCATCCAATCTGATGGCTGCATACAAATTCTTTACTGCAGGGTCTGTTACAATCTTATCTTTAAGCTCCTGAATAATATGCTCATTATAGATCAACCGAGGTTTGGATTTTTTGATGTTCTGATTGATAAATGATTCAGAAAAAGGGTTTTGAAGTTGTGGGATGTCTTTATCCCTGAATTGGCTGAATGCAGCATCATTGATACAGGTGATTAGAATAAAAATGAATAGAAATAAATTAAATTTTCTTTTCATCAATTTACTATGTCGTTATACTCTTTCATGCGTTAAATGTACACTAGTAAGCCCTCTTTTAAGAAAACAGATCACATCAGTTTTGTACTCCTTCCTGTTGAAATATACTTCTCAAGTAGTACATCTAGTTCTTCAATGATTTGGGGATGTTTTTTATATAAATTATTTTGCTCTCCGGGGTCACTTTGAATATCATATAGCTGAAAATCTTCCATATTTTCATTCTCCTTCTGATCATTATCCGTACCGAAACCACCAGAATGATCAGTCAATATTAATTTCCATCTCCCTTTTCGAATAGCTAAACTTCCATCCCATGAATGATGTACCAAAGACTCTCTTATAGGTTTTATATTCTCTTGCATAAGTGCAGGAAAAATATCATAGCTGTCCTCTCCCATATTTTCCGATAACTCATATCCCACAATACTTGCCAAAGTCCTCATGAGATCTACCTGACAAATCAACTCATTGTTCGATACATCACTTTCTATTTTCCCAGGCCAACGGATAACAAAAGGGACCCTGTGACCAGCTTCCCAAATATCTCCTTTATAACCTCGCAGTATTCCATTAGGTAGGTGACCATAGTCTTTTACCGATCCGATTTTTCCATTATAGTTTGTGCCATCCTTACCTGGTGAGCCATTGTCACTTGTAAAAATCACAATTGTGTTTTTCGAGATACCACGCTCACTTAAAGCTTTAATTACCTGCCCAACAGCCCAGTCTACTTCATTCACATAATCTCCATAAAAGCCTGCTTGAGTTTTTCCTTTGAATGCTGCTGTAGGCGCAATAGGTGTGTGAGGAGCAGTTAAAGAAAAATAAAGAAAGAATGGGTTTTCACTTTGGCTTTTTGCCTTAATATAACTTACCGCTTTTTTTGTAATGATAGGCATCACATCTTCCAGTATCCAACCATCAGCCATCATTCCTTTATCGCCAAACAGTGAGTCTGGTTTAAGAACAGTTGGCTTAGTTGTTATTTTATCATTTTCAATAAAGGTATATGGTGGAAAATTTGGCACATCATCTCCATAATAATAATCAAATCCATGTGCGACCGGCCCTCCCCCAATGGGTTTCGAGTAATCTACATTATGCCCATTTTCATTTCTTGCTTCTTTTCCATTGGTGGTTGGCCAATTCCAGCCTAAATGCCATTTCCCAATAGCTCCAGTCTGATAGCCTTTTTCTTTAAGCATTTCCGGAAGGGTTATCCGTTCCTGCTTAATCAGTGGCTTTTCCCATGGCCAAAGAACGTGTTTCTTTAGGGATGTTCTCCAATTATACCTGCCTGTTAATAAACTGTATCTACTTGGAGAACAAACAGCGGATGCTGAATGAGCATCTGTAAAAATCATCCCCTCTGATGCAAGGTTATCAATATGCGGCGTTGGAATAAGTGATCTGAAATTATAACATTGTGCATCCCCATATCCCATGTCGTCAGCATAAATGATGATGATATTAGGATTGATCTGTTCTTGGTTTTTTCTTACACATCCTAAAAAAATCAATAGCCCAAAACCTAAGATGAATATTTTCTTAAGTTTGGGCATTCCCCCACCGAAATTCAATTTGCATATTATCATCTTCTTGCTCCAATTTCAATAATTAAATTAAGAAGTGGTTCAGCTTCTTGCCCAAGAATTGATTTAGTAAGCGAATAAAGAATGAACAGGTTAAATATCCGCCTCATTAGTGATCATCTTCAGGCAACGTTTCAACCGGAATATTTGGAATGATCCATATATTCCTATACTGAACAGTCGGTCCATGATCCTGTAGCATAATGGGGCCTGGTTCAATCCCTTCGGGATAACCAACGCCGGTTTTTGCAGTGATGATCGCGTTGTTATGGATCATGATGCCATTATGTATAACTGTGATCCTTGCATTTTCAATTTTCTTTTCGGGATTTTCCGTATCAAATCTAGCAGCCCGGAACATAATATCATACGTCTCCCACTCACCCCGCTTCTTTCCGACAATTACATCGGGTATTTTTTGGCGGTAAATGGATCCACCCATTCCCGGTGAGGGCTCAACATTGTAAGAATTGTTTACCTGTAGTTCATATCTCCTCTGAATATATATACCGCTGTTTGTATGTTCGGTTTCAGGAGTTCGAAACTCAAGATGCAATTGAAAATCCTTGAAGTTTTGCCTGGTCATTGTACCATTGATCTTGGGGCATGCCCAGGTGGTGTCGTGGACGACTTCCATGACTCCGTCTACAATTTTCCAGCGTACTTCGCCACTATCGCAATTGACCCAGTGAGAAAAATCCGTTCCATCAAAAAGCACAATGGCCCCTTCTGGCGCTGTTGAATAAATCTTATCCTTCTTTTCAATGAAAGCACTTGACATAAAATAAATAAGTGCCAGAGCTATCATTAAGTGTGTTTTTTGTATGCTCATTATTATAAGTTTAGATTGAATTTAAATTATATCTGATCCCTAATCACATAAGGTTCTCGATATTCCCTGGAAACATATTTATTAGCTTCATCGGAATATGCTCCTTTAAACATTTCTTTTTTGGAATCCACTTCTAACCAGGGTCCAAGTACTACCGGAAGTTGCTCGATGTTAAGACCATTTGCACTTAAATGTTGGTTCACCCTTTCTAATGCATCAAGCACCTCATAATCCTTTTTAAAGACATCCCTTACTTCCTCGTTTGATGCTTCTTTACCAACCCGATAAGATATGTTAGCCAGATGACACAGACATGCGGACAGGTGACCTTCGAGTATTGGTGTCTTAATGTCTTCTTTCTTACGGCTTCGAATGGCTTTAGTAAAGTTTAGTGCTGATTGTACTTTCTCGCCTTCAAATTCTTTTATCTTCTTACCATCGTTATCATATACAATTTGATTTCCCATATCAACAAACCCATTTTCACAGACAACAATAGTTGCATTATGCGGACTTTTGCTATTCCAGTCGCGAAACAGTTGCACTCCTTTTTTGGTGGTCATTTTAAACGAATCCATTATCGGATCTTCACTTCCCCTACCTAATCCCCTGACTTCAAAAAGAATGGGTGCTTTTTCATAGTCATACAAGGATACACTGGTATTGGGAGTCTCTCCGTCATCGTCATATCCATACCTACCACCAAATGAAATAACCCTTGAAGGCAGATCATCGGCACCCAAAACCCACCGGCAGACATCCAGGTGATGTGGGCCATTGTTTCCAATTTCACCATTCCCAAAATCCCATTGCCAATGCCAGTCGTAATGCAGGTTCACCCTGGGAAGTTTTCCAATAGGTGCTGGTCCACAATAAAGATCATAATCTATGGTATTTGGGATGTACCCTCCGGCATCACCCACTTTTCCAATACTGGCCCTGCGTTTGTACACCCAGGAGTGACAATATTCAATCTTCCCAAGAGCACCACTCTGTATATACTTAATTGTTTCTGTCAATTTCTCATTTGAGCGTAAATCATGGTCAGCCTGTACCACCCTACCATATTTCTCAGCAGCCTCAACCATTTTTCTTCCTTCCCAGATATTGTGTGAAACGGGCTTCTCTACACAAACATCTTTTCCAGCCTGACAGCCCCATACAGTAGCTAATGCATGCCAATGATTTGGGGTAGCAATCGAGATGGCGTCAATGTCTTTATTTTCAAGCATTTTTCGGATATCCGTGTATGCCTTCGCCTGTCTGTATCCATTTTCATGAATCACGCGTGAACTACGGTCAATGCTAGCCATATCCGGATCACATAGCGCGATTACCTCCACATCTGGATAAGTAAGGTATGTCACTTCCAGATGTGACCATGAGCCATGATTTCGGCAACCTACCGTACACATATTGATTCTTTCATTTGCTCCCATTACCCTGGACCAGCTGGCAGCATTCAAATAACTTGAGGAGGCTCCAATTGCTACTCCAGTCAAGGCTGATTGCTTGAGAAATGTTCTTCTGCTTTTTTGTTTCTTTTTCATAGTAATGATTTAGTAAATGATGGCTATTTGGGTTTATAATATCTTCATTAAATCTTTTCAAAAAACACTTGATGCTACATGGTTTTCTGGTACTCAGCATTTAATTCTGCTGGAACAGGTGCATTGGTTTTAATTCTCCAAATATCCAGCATGTCTAACAACTCGTCCCTTTTAATCTTATTCGTTTCTGACAGGTTATTCCTTTCACTGATATCTTCTTTCAAATTGTACAATTCAATATCATTATTTTCAAAATACTGAATCAGCTTCCAATCACCAGATCGGATAGCTGATCCTGGTCTGGTTCGAAACAAGATATCCTGAGTTTCACTGTTACCAGTTTGAAGATAAATGGGAAAATGCCAGTATAAAGGCCTCTGCTGAACTGTTCCGACCCCTGTCAGTAAGGGTAAAATACTAGACCCATCCAACGTTTTTCCAGTTGGTTTTGAAATACCAGCAACTTCCAAAAGGGTTGGATAAAAGTCCAGATTTGAAACTGGTATATTAATTATTTCTGTCGCTTCAATTTTGCCTTTCCAAAATACAGCCATTGGCACGCGAATGCCTCCTTCATAATAAGAACCTTTTCCCGCCCTGAGTGGCCATTGCTTAGTTATTTCAAATGGTCCTCCATTGTCTGAAGTAACAATAATAAATGTATTTTCCAGCCGATCCGATTTTTCTAGGTTGCTAATCAGTCTGCCAATCTGGATATCCAGATTCTCAACCATTGTGGCATACTTAGCATTATCCTGCCCATTAGACTCCTGTTTTGATTCATATTTTGGAAGTAATTCTTTCACCGGATGAATCGGAGTATGAACCGCATATGGCGAATAATTAAGAAAAAATGACTGATCGCCTACTGACTCTATAAAATCAATCGTTTTATCCATGATCAGATTTGTCAGGTAATAATCTTCAGTTGGAGCTATAAGTGAACTGACATTTTTGTAAGGAGGATAATAACTTCCCGGATGACCCGCATGGCTACCTCCAATATTTACATCGAAACCGCGCGATGTCGGGTCATCAGTCAGGTGCCACTTGCCTGCATGACAAGTAGCATACCCTGCACTTTGCAACACTTCAGAAATTAACACATTATCCTCTGGCATGTATTCCTCATTGGGTGTCGGAACCAGTTTACGGTCAATACTTCTTCCTCGGTCAGAATTACTTACTGTGTAAATTCCATGGCGAGGGGTCCATTGTCCGCTCATCATACATGCCCTACTGGGAGCACAATTGGAAGCTGATGCATAGGCATTAGAGAAAACCATTCCTCCGGCAGCCAGCTTATCGAGGTTAGGAGTTTCATAATATTCAGATCCCATAAAACCCACATCACGCCAACCCATATCGTCGATATTGATTAATATGATATTAGGTTTATCTGCATTACTATCTTCTTGCTCTTTTGGAGGGTTGCATGAGATCAAGGTTATTAAACCAATAAATATTAAAAATACATTGCTTATTTTCATTGCGGTAAAATTTGACCAATAATATCCTTGTCAAGTTCCATGTCAGGAGAAAACTTATCTGATTTAACATAATTAAGCATGCTGAAGTACAGTTGCCTCGCTTCGGGGTATTGCTGCAGATTAAGCAGGTCTATGGCACATATCAAAGCACTTCCTTTCCCATACCTGGTTTCGAAAACCATTCCCAATTTGTGGTTTCGGGCAAAATTATCAATGGTTTGTACCATCGGTTTATAGTCTGCGGGTGTGTCGTCCAGTATGATCGGTTTACAGTTTTTTACCAGCTGCCACCATTGCCAGTTACTATGAAATTCCGTTGGAAAATTTTCAAAAAGTGGAGACTCTGGATCACATATAAATCCCAGAGAACCTGGTGCCGGTTCTAAACCCCGTTTTATCGCACCGCGCGCAAACATCGGATAACACCAGTAATCAGTTTGAAATGCCCCTCTGATGCTATGGGTAAGTTTTTCTTGCTCCGGCATGATAATGGCTTTACCCCCATTTTCCAGATGCTCAATCGTTTTTGAATCCAATCGTTCAGAAACCATCACGCCTTCTGGAATACTTATATCTACGGATTTGGGATAAATCCAAATATCATATTCATTTTTGTATTCTGTATCCTCGATAGCAATTGAAACTTTTAAATTTTCAGCTTTTTTAATTGAATTCAGAGCAAGACTAATTTCTCCGATGGGTACCACCCCTCCCTGGGCAATTGTCGCTTTAGTTAGCTTTCCTTCACCATACAATTTTCCTCCATTGTCCACAATTTTCCAGCTTACTGCGGCATTGTTAAAATCATCTCTTCCATAGTGGGCGATCTCAATATTTGCTGTGAACTGCTCATCGTTGGTCCAGGTATATTTACTCATTTTGAGCAATGGAACCACTTCACTGCAGAACTCCCTCCATTTTTCTGGTGCAATAAGTCCTTTAGGTTCCATAAATGCATTTAGAATACCTACAAGAGCGGTACCCTGTCCCGGAAAGTCCTGCAGGTCCAATAGTTGAATTCCTGCAAAATCAGGGGTTCTTAAAGCAGCTTCAATTTCTTCACGGTAACAAATTATAGCCAGTTTTCCTGATGCTTTTACAAAAGCATCAGATTGGTCAAGCATATTTGCTTTTTTCAACCTTTCTCTAAAAATCTCATAATTCTTAGCCCTGGTTACACCTGTGAATTTTTGAATATCATTAAAATCAGGTGAAACCTGATAAGCACCTGTTTCATGACCAATCACAGGCGCAGGAACATCTTCTATGGATTTGCTGTAATCCACCATGGTTGATGGTGGTCGGTGTTCAATATGAGGTTTTTCGAAATCACCCTGAAAAAAGGCCCCACGTACCGGCAAATCCAGCGTGGTTTTAGATATTACCCAGAAGTCATCCCCTCTGGCGAAACTGGGTTCCCAATGCATGTTGTTACTCCCCTGTGCATATAATCTTCTGGAATCTATGTTTTTGAAAGATGCAACCAGATTAAACATCGCCTCATTTCGTCCAAGTTCATTTCCTAATGTAAACATGGTAAATGAAGGATGATTGCCAAAATACTTAAAGATAAGTTCACCTTCCCTTTGTAAATAATCTTTAAGTGTCATGTTGATCCTACTGGTGTCCACTTCCAGATAATCGATATTGTATAATTGACGGACGGCCTCATCTTCCATACTTTTCTGGTCCATTCCGCTTCTTTTATTTGGGAGTTCAGGTTGTAGATAAACTCCAGTTTCATCAGCAGCCTTCATTGCCGCTTCTGGGGGACACCATGAATGAAACCGCCAATGATTGATTCCATATGACTTTAATTGCCTGAACAATTTCAGCCATGCCCTTTTATCCATTGGTGGATAACCGGTAAGCGGATAATTCGCACTGTCTGTACGTCCTCTTAAGAATACCCTTTTACCATTGATATAAATATGTTTGCCTTCCCTGACAAATTCCCTCATCCCGAAATCGATCTGCTTTGAGCTGTTGTAGGTTTTATCTCCGGAAACAGTTGATAAATCGAAACTTAACTTTATTAATGCAGGATCAAATTCATCCCACAAGGGAGCTGGCTGATCAAAGTTGTATACAAATTCAACAATCTGGCCATTGGAGATCCCTGCTATCCCTTCCTTCTGGACATCAAATTTCACTGGCTTATCCACGTTCCAGCTTTCTCCACTTATAAGTAATTCGCCATTTGCTTCATTATTTGTGATATTTCCAATGGATACCCTGACTTTTACACAGTTATTTTTCACGTCCGGAAACACCTGCACCTCATCGAGCCATACCGGGTCTGTTACTTGAAGTTCCATTTTTCCAACGATTCCATTCCAGTTTGTTTGAGTCCGTTCATCTACAGCATGTGAGGGGCCTACAGGAGGTAGTTTCGCATTATCCACTAAAACGGTAATCTTATGTTTACCTGGTTCAATGGTTTTAGACAGATCAAAATATTGGGGAGCGCTCAATGTGTTTTCATAGCCGCAGTTTACATCATCAAACCAGACGTAAGTATCTTTAGTCCGCTCCAGCAGAAGACTTACATGCTTGCCAGACCAATGTTCTGGAACATCCACCTCTTTTTGGTACCATACTGCACCCTTCCAATACCATACACGTGAAAGTCGATCCACTGCCTGATCATCGATCAAAGTTCCCTTCTTATGCTCATCCGTGGTACCGGGAAGCGGCATGGAATCTTCGAAATCTTTGTTGTACCATTGATCTTTCATCCCTATATTGTCGGGGTCCAGTTTAAGCTTCCATATTCCCGACATGTCTTTGATCTCATCATGATCCTCGAAAGACTGTGTGCAACTTGTCGCAATTACTAAAAGCATAAAAAACCCGCTCAATCTATTACGCACGCTACTGTTATTCTTGATTTGTGCTCCTTTATGCTTACTTATTTTCATGGGGTAAGCTTATTTGTGTTTATATCTCTTCTTCGACTATTGAATTCTTTTTCAAACATTTCTTTTAGCTCTACCAACTTATTCGGGTACTCTAACGACAGATCATGATCCTCTTTAGGATCTGAATTCAGGTCATGAAGCATATACACTTCCTCCCCTTCAAAATACCTCAACTTCCAGCCATCCCCTGTGACCAGCGCTGCTCCGCTTTGAGATGCATACCGAACCGCCCCTCTGGCAATGATAAAGTCATGCGCAACCTGTTGATCAGGTTTGTCTAGCAGCGTTGGCAAATAAGATATGCCATCTTTCCCCTCGGGCATTTTAATACCAGAAATATCAGCTAGCGTGGGCATTAGATCATAGTTCGCTACCAGCAAACTTGTCTTGCTACCAGGTTTGATTTTACCTGGCCATTTGATAATCAAAGGCACCCGAATACCCCCTTCCCAGGTTGAAAACTTTTTACCAGATAAATTATTATTCCCATTGAACACATCTTTATCTTCCTCTGAATCATATTTATCAGATAGTAGACCCTTATCCTCGTCATAACTTAGTCTATGATCTGGTTCGTAATAAATCTCATGACCATTATCCACTGAAAAAATGACAACCGTATTATTTTCAATACCTTGAACAACAAGCTCATTCATGATTATGCCGACGTGATCATCAAGCAATTTTACCATTGAGGCATACTCTTTTTGAGTTTGCGTCAAGCTATCAATAGCTGCAAAATCAGGATGTATCTCAGGTATCATGACATCGCCATGAGGAATCTGAGATGGATGGTATATAAAGAAAGGCTCATGCCCCTTTTTCTTTCTTATCAACCCTAAAATCTCATTTAAGAATAGATTCTGTGAGTAAGAAGGACCCGGTGTTTTACTATCGGCTGAGGTGTTACCATCGAAAAAAACCTCTTTACCATTTCGGAATAGTGACCTGGGGTAAAATCCATGAGCATTTTTGTGGTCATAGTAACCAAAATGATGGTCCCATCCATGCCTTTCCAGTCGATTAGGCGTAGTTGCAAAACCCCACTCCAACTTACCTACCTGTGCGGTATAATATCCAGCCTTTTTAAGCAGCTGTGGCAAAAACACTTCACCGTCCGGAATTGGAAGGTGAAGACTGTCTACCTTATCGGCTACCTCCTGGAAACTGTATTTACCCTCACGGTAGTCAATCCAGGTTCCACCATTTACATGATTCCAAGCATTCTTATGAGCGTCGTGGAGACCCGTAAGCAGAGAAGCTCTCGCCGGAAGGCAAAAAGAACAACCGTAGTTATAATCAAAAGAGATTCCTTGGGCAGCAAGCTTGTCAATATTTGGTGTCTTGATTATTTTTTGACCGTTAAAACCAAGCAATCCACTTCCCAGGTCATCCGCATAAATGAAAATAATATTTGGTTTGCTTAACGGACGATCATTTGATTGCGCTAATTGGTTACAGGAGATTAAACCTGTAACTCCAATAACTATTGTTAGTGTAGTCCATGACAAAAAATATTTGATTCTGACAAAGCTTACTATCATTGTAATATACGATTTAGAAGATCTCTATTTAATTCCTTCTGTGGGGAGAAATCATCAGATTTTACATATTTGAGCATACTGGAATACAGCTGTCTGGCAGCTGGTTTGTCTAGAATTTTCGGCAGGTCGATGGCGCAAATCAAAATGCTCCCCTTCCCATATTTACTTTCAAAAACCATCCCTAGTTTGTGATTTCTCGCAAAATTATCAATGGTTTGAACCATAGGTTTATAGTCGGCAGGTGTGTCATCAAGTATGATGGGCTTACTGTTTTTTACCAGGTGCCACCATTGCCAATTACTGTGAAATTCCGTCGGAAAACTCTCAAATAGAGGTGAATCAGGATCACAAATAAATCCAAGTGAACCCGGCGGAAGCTCAGCTCCTCTTCTGATGGCTATATCAATAAACATGGGAGACCAGAAATCACTTTGAAAACCTCCTGGAATACTATTGGTTAGCTTGTCATGGTCCGGGAATAAGATGACCTTTCCACCCGCTTCAAGATATTTCCTGGTTTTTAGATCAAGTTGATCTGATAGCTGAACCCCTTCAGGAACAGTCGTATCAAGTGACTTTGGATAGACCCATATCTCATACTCATTGGTGTACTCTGTACCCGCTATTGAAATAGTGAGTCTGAGTTTTTTAGCCTCCTTAATATTGTCCAAACTGAAGCTTACTTCTCCTACTGGTCGCAGCCCACCTCTTTCTATAGTTTCCTTAGTTAAAATACCTTTAGCATACGACACATCACTCTCGTCAGTGACGATCCAGTTCACTTTTTCCTGCTTAAAATCGTCCGGTCCATAGTGAGCTATATCAACCTTGCCTGTAAAGGTCTCATCATTGGTCCAGGTATATTTTTCCATTTTGAGCAGGGGTACTACTTCGCTACAGAATTGATTCCATTTTTCCGGGGTCACGAAACCTTTCGATTCCATGAAATCATTTAGTATGCCAACAAGTGCTGTTCCCTGACCCGGGAAATCCTGTATATCTAATAGTTGAAAGCCTGCAAAATCTGGGGTTCTCAAAGCAGCCTCAATATCTTCACGATAGCAGATGGTTGCCAGCTTCCCGGAGGCTTGTACAAAGTCCCCTGCCTGATCCAGCATATTCGCTTTTTCAAGCCTATCTCGAAAAATTTCGTAATTTCTGGCCCTTGTTACACCCGTAAATTTGGGGATGTCCCTAAAATCCGGGTATACCTGAAATTGTCCTGTTTCGTGCGCAATGATCGGTACATCAATGTTTTGAATTGCCTTTGTATAGGTATGTAAAGTGGAAGGTGGTTGATTTTCAATATGAGGTTTCTTAACATCAGAGACAGTAGCAAATGAACCCCTGACACCAAGTTTTCCTGGTAGTGTGGCAGTTACCCAGAAGTCATCCCCTTTGGCAAAACCAGGGTCCCAGTGCATATTACTACTTCCCTGAGCATATAATCTGCGAGGGTCGATATCCTGGAAGTGTGCAACCAACTCAAACATATCTTCATTACGCCCCAATTCATTGCCTAACGTAAACATCATAAAAGAAGGATGATTCCCGAAATTCTTAAAAATCAACTCTCCCTCCTTCTCTAAATAATCCCTCAAGGTCATATTTACTTTGGATGGGTCTACTTCCAGATAATCGATGTTGTACATTTTACGAACAGCCTCATCCTCCATACTCTTCTTATCCATTCCGCTTCGTTTATTGGGAAGTTCTGGCTGCAGGTAGACACCAACCTCATCAGCTGCTTGCATGGCCTCCTCCGGTGGACACCAAGAGTGAAACCGCCAGTGGTTGATCCCATAAGATTTTAATTGCCTGAACAGCTTCAGCCATGCAGGTTTATCCATAGGGGGATAGCCTGTAAGGGGGTAATTGGCGCAATCCAGCCGACCTCTTAGAAAGATTCTTTTATCGTTAAGTAAAAGATATTTTCCTTCTCTCCTGAATTCCCTCATGCCAAAATCCACCTGTTTTGTACTTATGAATTTTTCACTTCCTGAGTTCACTGATAACTCCAGGTTTAGCCTTATTAATGAAGGATCAAACTCATCCCATAATGGGGCATCCTTATCAAATACATAGGTTAACTCAAATACCTTTTCATTGGATATTCCTGACAATGATTCCTCCATCGCTTTAAACTTCATTGGGTTGTCTGTATTCCAACTTTCAGCATTTATTAGCAATTCACCATCTACTTCGATATCGGACATGTTTCCGGTAGTAACTTTGATCATCACCTGATTATTTGCAACATCCGGGTAAACCTGGAGATCCTGAACCCAAACAGGATTAGACACTTGAAGCTCAATTCTGCCAACAATACCATTCCAGTTCGTCTGAGTCCGTTCATCCACTGCATGTGACGGACCTACTGGTGGTAGCTTTGAATTATCAACCAATACCGTAAGGGTATGCTTACCCGGCTTAATTGCTTTTGTCAGATCAAAATATTGAGGTGCACTTAAAGTATTTTCATATCCACATTTGATATCATCAAACCAGACATGGGTATCCTTGGTGCGCTCTAAGAGAAGCTCCACATGTTTACCTACCCAGGATTCAGGAATATCTATCTCTTTCTGATACCATGCCGCTCCTTTCCAGTACCATACCCGTGAAAGTCGGTCTATTACTTTTTCATCTAACAATATCCCTTTCTTGTTCTCATCGGTTGTTCCTGGCAGTTGTACAGAATCTGAGAACTTCTTGTTGAACCATTTCTCTTTCAAGCCTTCATTTGCCGAATCCAATTGAAAACTCCAGGTCCCGGAAAGGTCCACAGTTTTGGGGAATTCTTTTGCCGTATGGTCACAACTTGAGGTTATTGACAAAATGAAAATTCCAAAACATAGATGATTTAAGAATCTCTGAAAATAATTAAATAAGCTATCCTTCATCATTGCTATTTATTAAAATTTGATAACCCACTTTCTAACACAAACTGTAAATCATCTGCTAACCTATGGGCTGTTTTTGGTCGATCTGTTATTAAATTGTTTCTTTCCGACGGGTCTTCTTTCAGGTCATACAATTCACCTTTGGAATCTTCGAATCTGATATACTTCATATGCTCATCCCTGATTGCCAGCCCATTTTCTGCTTTATTTGCCTGCTCCAGAATAAAACGGGCACCTTTCTCTTCTTTTCCAATGAAAGTATCCCAATAGTTTCTGCTGTCCAAAGCTGCGTTTTCAGGAATCATTACGTTGAGAAAACTACCAAAAGACGCCAATAAGTCCACCTGACTTACAAGTGCTCCGGAAACTTTTGGTTTCACCATGGACGGCCATCGGACAATAAGCGGTACCCTCGTACCTCCTTCATAAATGCTATATTTTCCACCTCTATATATTCCTGCGGCTTTATGCTCACCCTGGTCTGAGTCATCCTGATAACCACCATCAATAAATACAGGTCCATTATCACTGGTAAAAATTAGGATGGTATTGTTTTCGATCTCAGCTTCCTTCAATGCCTCCATGACCTGTCCTACGCTCCAGTCCAATTGAACAATGTTATCCCCTCGGTAACCAAAGTTTGATTTGCCCTTAAAGCGAGAATTAGGTAAGCGAGGAGCATGAATATCATTTGTGGATAAAATGAAGAAAAAGGGATTATCCTTATTACTCGAAATAAATTCTTTTGCTTCTTTGATCAAATCAAAAGCAATATCCTGATCATTCCACAAGGCCTGCTTGCCTCCTTTCATATACCCGATCCTACCCACACCATTAATGACTGTACATTGATGACCCCGGTCTCCCTCATAGACTGTCACTGATTCCGGGTTAAGGATCGCATCAGGATATTTTGTTCCGGCGACTGAATCAGGAATTCGTCTTTTTGAAACAGTTATCGGATCATTGATGTCATGGTTATACACCTGATGATTTTCTACATAAACAAATGGTGCTCTGTCATTCGAATAAGGGATGATAAAACATTCGTCAAAACCAGCTTCAAGTGGACCTGGCTTGATGGCTTTATTCCAATCCAGATTTCCATTTCCTATTCCCAAATGCCATTTACCTACAATTGCTGTTTTATAACCTGCCTTTTGAAACAAATTACCCATCGTAAATTGATCAACTTGAATTGAAGCAGGCGCATTGATGCCCTGTATTCCCAAATTCTTTCTAAATCCCATCTGTCCAGTAAGCAAGGCATACCGGGAGGGACTGCAAGTTGATGCTGCACAATGTCCATCTGTAAATCGAATGCCCTGACTGGCCAGCAGATCTATATTTGGAGTAGGTATACCTGTAGCTCCCTGTACACCAATATCACCATAGCCAATATCATCTGTATAGATAATCACTACATTTGGTAGATTGGCATTTTCATTGCATGAGCAAAATAACAGTAAAAACGCAGCCAAGAGCATATGATATTGTGTGTATTTATTCATGTGCTATAATGATGATCCATTTTCAATAATGATTGCTAATGCTAATTATTCAACTATAAATAATCCTACTCCGTCAGGACTAAGTTTTACAAGCATTTCATCCTCATAATAACCAAGCTCTTTTTGTCTCCAAACGTCGTATACTTTTAATTTTCCGTTCTCAGATACTTCACTCCACGATACTTTAATAACTGATTCCTTTTGAGTATTCCTGTTAAACAGAGCCAAAACCTTCGAGCCATCAGCCAGCTTTTTAATCATAACTGTTTCATGCTCATTTTCTCTTATCACTTCCGCAACATGAGTAAGTTCATCCTGATTGATATTTAATATATCCGCATTAGTCAGTAAACCAAAGGTGAAATCATCCATTTCAAGAATATCACTGGAAAAGAAAAAGGGAGCACATACGATTGACCAGAGAGATACGTACTGATAACGTTGATTGGTATTTAGACTAATCTCTTTGGAGGGATCGGTTTTATTCCAAACATCCCGCAGCTTGTGGATATACATAAAATCAGGGTCGTTCCAATGACCCGGTCCACTAAACTCCCTTAGGTCTTTAGCCATTCGCATGGCTTCTTTAAAATAATTACTTACATTGTGATTAAGATCGCCTCCTATTCGCCACGATTGGATACCCAGTTCAGGAGCCCACGTCCAGGGTTCTTCTCTTCCATATTGACACAAGTTGAAAAAGATATCACGATCCTGCTCTTTCAGATATGTTGTCATTGGTTTCCAATATTCTCTTTGGTGGTACTCAGGATTATCAGCTCTGATGGCCTTGAGTTCTTCTCTTCCACCACAAAGGTCATATTTCAACAGGTCAAAACCCCATCGGGCATATTGTCGGGCATCCTGTTGCTGATAACCAAAAGATCCGGCATAATCCTGGCAGGTAGTAATTCCGGGTGATGAGTATATGCCTGCCTTCAAACCGTAACTGTGTACATAATCGGTCATTGATTTCATGTCAGGAAAACTTTCATTTGGTATAATATTACCCTTTGAGTCGCGGATTTCACCAATAGCGCCTTCATAGCTAAAACCCTCAAACATTTTGACCACTTTGTCCCTTCTGTTCGCATACAGCTCAGGGCTCAATTTCATCCAGCAATCATCAATTCCTATATACTGAAACCCGACATCAGCCAAGCCTTGTTCCACAAAAATATCTGCCGTTTTCCTGACTATTTCATCACTAATAAAGATCATTTGCCCGCCCCATGAGTTCCATCCTGTAGGAGGTGTCAGCGCTATTTCATCACCAACAATAAGCTTAAATGAACGAGTTGCTTCCCCATGCGCATTCGTTGAGGAAAAAATCATATCGTACTCTCCTTTTTCTGAAGGGACAATACCTGTAATTATCCCTTTGTTTGAATCGAGAACCAGGCCATCAGTTAATCCATCTACACTGAACTTTATAGGACGTTCCCCCTGACAGGGAATGCGGTATATAAATTTCTTCCCTGGCCTTGCACCAGCCACTTTTGGCCCATTGATTCGTGGTGATTTTTTGGCTTGAGGTCTAAGTATTTCGTTTTCCTGAATTCGTGCGTCATACACCTCATCATTTGATGATTTACAAGCATTTAGTGAAAACGCGATTATTACAATGGCTATTCCGAAAGTTCCTTTCATTAACCAGGTATGTGGTGTTTTTTTGGATATTATCATATGAGTCAATTAGCCTGATTAGTAATTGTGTTGCCTTTGAAGCTAAATAATGGAACTAAAGTTTCTTTTACATTCTCGTATGTGCCCCAGAATTCCTTTCCTTGATTATTGGTGAATTCATAGGGAGTATTTCCGTCGTTTACTTGAGTTTTTTCTGATTTCAGTAAAGCTCGCAATCGATCAAGATGCAACTTGTGATTATCGTCTGCCGCCAGGTTTTTTAATTCATTCGGGTCATTGGACAGATCAAATAGTTGTGTACGCCTTTCCTCATCAACACAGTATTCTATGAGCTTAAACCGATCATCCCTAACCGAACGCTGCCAGGACATAAATGCGAAATACAAATCTTCTCTATGCATTACTTCCTTGTTGTCGATAGTGCTATTTAAACTTTTATACTGCACCTGTTCAGGAACCGCAAGCCCTGCTCGTTCACAAAGTGTAGGGTTGATATCATATATGTAGCACAGTTGATCTCTTACTTCTCCATTGGGTATTCCAGGACCTGAAATGATAAATGGCACTTTCACTGAATGCTCATAAACATTCTGTTTTCCCATGAGTCCGTGTCTGCCCATAGCCAGACCATTGTCGGAAGTAAAGACAATGATTGTATTGTCATATTTTCCCGTGCTTTTCAAGGCCTCTATGACCCTTCCAATCTGATGATCAGTATAGGAAATAAGTGCGTAATAGTCAGCCAGGTGCCTTTTGATTTCATCCGGTTCTCTGGGGAAGCCTGCCAGTTTTTCATCACGGATATCAAGCATGCCATTATCAAACGGATGCTGAGGTAGATATGAAACCGGAAGCTCCATCTCTTCATACCTGTATAATTCCCGGAACTCTTCAGGTGACTGCCGGGGGTCATGCGGAGTTTGAAATGAGAGATAGGCAAAAAAGGGTTTATCATTTTCTGCCTGACTATCTAAAAACCGGATACTTGCATCTGCGTAAATCTTCGCAGAATGTGTGCCTTCATGTAGCACTTCTTTTTCTTTTGAATAATCCCCTTCGGGCGAAAAGGGACTTAGGGGAAGTCTATATTGGTTACCTGTCATTCCCCTGAATAGTATTTTATCGCCGGTACTAAAAGAACGTGCGAAATGCCCTTCACGGCCGGGTTCATTTTTTCCGGTGGCAAAAGTTGTGTAACCATTTTCGCGAAAGACCTGGGGTAGCGTTTTATACTTTTCTGAAATTTCGTAACCCCATTTCCCCTGGTTCTCTAGGTTCCACAAGGTGAGCCCACTGAACAAAGAGGCTCTGGATGGAGAACATACTGCCGGAGAGCTGCCCCCCATGATGTAGGCATTTGTAAATGATATGCCCTCCCGGCTAAGCTGATCCATATTGGGTGTCTGGATGGCTTTATTTCCTAATGCATGGATGGTATTCACGTTCTGATCATCCGTGAGGATAAATAATACATTTGGTTGTCTGGCTTGCTCACAGTTGGTACAAATCAGAATCAACACCAGGATAGAAATCAAAAAAGATAGTCTGTATTTTCTCATAAGTTTAATCCATTACCGTTTCACTGAATATCCTGCCTCCTGCTGCTGAGCCAACAAGGCTTTTAATTCTTCCAAAATCTCCGGATGTCCCTCAGCAACATTGTTTTCTTCCCGCAAATCATTTTCCAGATTGTATAGTTCGTCATCAACAAGTTTCCAATGGCCTTTTCTAATCCCAAATCGACCCTGATAATCGTGCATTACGAGACTCTCTCTTATCTCTTTCTTTTGACCTGTCATTAAAGGAAGGGCATTCATACTATCCTCTGCCATACCGCTTACCAATTGATAATCAACAATGCTTGCCAAGCTAGCCATCATATCTACCAGACAGATGAGGCCATCGTTTTTAGTATTACGTTTTATATGATTTGGCCACTTTACAATCAAAGGTATTCTATGTCCACCTTCCCACCTTGTCCCTTTAAACCCTCTTAAATCCCCACAGCTTTTATGTCCAAAATCTGTGGTGAATGGCCCCTGGTAAATGCCACCACGACCATCTACTCCGACGGTAATCCCACCATTGTCACTGGTAATGATGATCAGTGTATTATCATCAATCGCTAATCTTTTCAAGGTTTGATTGATTTCTCCGACCATCCAATCAAACATCTGGATATGATCCCCCCGCCATCCGGCCTGGCTTGTTCCTTTCATAAAACCAGGAACATTATTGGGCAAATGAGGCGCATCGGGTGTCAGGTGCAAATAGAAGGGTTCATCTCCTCTGTTTGTTGTATGATCACTGATAAATTCAATGGCTTTTGTTGTATAAACGCTATCTACCTGGTCCGGCTTCCATTTAGCATCAATCAAGGATGGCCCAAGGTCCTTATCTTTATGCCATTTGACTATCCTATCCGGAATCTTATTATTATTAGGCTCATAAATAAAATAATCTATTGGCTTTAAGTTTTCTGCAACAATCTGATGATTCTCGACAAATGTGATAGGATATAAATTATGAGCCGCGGCTGTAACAAACGAATAATCAAACCCTAAATCATTGGGACCTCTCCCCAGGGTCCCTTTGGAATAGTCAACCGGCTCCTGATCTTCCCAACCCAAATGCCACTTACCAATCTGAGCCGTATGATATCCTTTAGCTTTCATGATGTGTCCGATGGTAACGCGGTCAGGTTCAATCAAACTACGGCTATAGCCATCCCACAAAACTTCTTTTTTGAGTCTGCCTCTCCAAGCATATCTACCTGTAAGCACCGCATAGCGGGTAGGTGTACAAACAGATGCCGGGCTATGAGCATCTGTAAACATCATTCCCTCGCTGGATATTTTATCAACATTAGGTGTATTAATTTTCGTTGCACCGTAGCAACTCAAATCTCCATAGCCCAAATCATCAGCCATAATGAATATGATGTTGGGTTTATTATTTGGCGTACAATACCCTGACATCGCTGCCAACAGGGAAAATATGAGGGTGTATAATCCTTGTTTCATAAGTTCAGAAATCAGTAGACTTAACTGTAAATGGAGTTCCCGCTTCGAGTTGAATTTCAATTTCTTTGCCTTGATAAGCAACCCTACACTTTTTCGCTGTTTCTGAAAATATTACTGTGTTGACGAGCTCATTATTCTCCCAGATGATGTCTACCTCATATCCACCCCTTGCTCTCAAGCCTTTGACTTTACCATATGGCCATGCCTTTGGCAAAGCTGGCAGGATAATTATCTTACCGGTGTGGCTTTGAATCAGCATTTCTGCTATTCCGGCCGTAGTACCAAAATTACCATCCATCTGAAAAGGCGGGTGTAACCCGAATAAATTGGGAGCCACACTTCTTGACAATACTGTATTTAGGCTTTCTTTGGCTTTTTCAGCTTCATATAATCTGGCATATTGGCTAATCAACCATGCTGCGCTCCATCCGGTATGTCCCCCTCCATTTTCAATTCGAAAGTCAAGCGATTTCTTAACTGCTTCTGCCAATTCAGGCGTATTCTCCATGTCAATCTGCCTTCCCGGGTGCAAAGCAAAAAGATGAGATAAGTGACGATGGCCGGGTTCCACTTCGGGAAATTCCTTCTGCCATTCCATCAACCGGCCATCGGAACCAATTTGTGGACCGGCAAGTCTTTGTCTGGCATCAATGGTCTGGTCAACTACTTCATCTTCCACCTGTAATTCTCCTGACGCTGCGATGAAATCAGTAAATAATTGCCAGATTACCTCCTGATCATGCGCCGGACCCATACTTATCTGGCTATTACTCCCATCAGGTGCGACAAATGTATTTTCGGGCGATACAGCAGGGCCAGATACTAACTTACCTGATTCCTGATCTTCAACCAACCAGTCAAGATAAAACTCCACCGATCCTTTCATCACGGGATACATTCTTTTGAGGAAATCTTTATCCCCGGTAAAAGCATAGTGCTCCCAAATGTGGGTACAAAGCCATGCCCCAGCACCCAAGTGCATTCCCCATTTGGCCTGGTGTCCCGGAGAGGTGAAACCCCATACATTGGTAATGGGATGGATCACCCAACCATCTTTTTGATACTGAATTGTAGCCGTTTTTCTACCCGGATCAACCAGAGACTCCAGTAAATCGAAATACGGCATGCCAATTTCAGATAGGTTTGTAACATCTGCCAGCCAATAGTTCATCTGTATGTTTATATCCGTATGATAATCACCATTCCAGGGACAACGAAGACCATCCGCCCAAATTCCCTGTAAATTGGCTGGCATTACACCTGGTCTGGAGGAAGCGATTAAGAGATATCTACCGTATTGAAAAATCAGCTCTACCAGATGAGGATCTGATTTGGTTTGCTTAAAATTTGTAATACGCTCATCTGTAGGGATCTCAGCAATTGGAGCTTTAGTAATGTCAAAACTAAGCCTGTTGAAATAGGCCTGATATTCGTCCAAATGTCTCTTGAGTAAATGATCATAGGATACTTTTGCAGCTTTTTCAATATTGACGGCGGTGATCTTCTCATAATCTCTTCCTTTGTATAAAGGATAGTCAAGCACATAATCTGTGGATGCTGATAGAAATAAAATAACTTCATCAGCACTTTGAATTGTCATGGTAGAATCTGTGTAAGACACTGTACCATTTTTGTTCACTGCTTTTAACCTGGCCATGTAACGAAGTCCATCACCATCTTTTCCATCGGGTAGCGCTCCTCTCATGACGAGTTGATTATTCTCTGTGTATGTATTGTACCGTTCAGGTCTGTTCATCTTACAGGTGAATGAAATCATACCCGGCTTATCTGCTGAAAAACGGATAACACTTACCTGGTCCGGATTACTGGAAAAAATCTCCCTGGAATAATTTACTTCATCCTGTGTATAATTTACTTTTACAACAGCCTTTTCAAGATCCAACTCCCGGTGATAATTCTGATATCCTGAATTTTTGCCGTTCTCAATCCATAAATCGCCAAGTGTTTGAAAACTACCGAACTGGCTATAGCGTCCAGCCCCCTCTCCTATGCATATTTGTGTTTCGTTGGTAAGTTCAGTTGCCTCTTTGTATTTCCCTTCAAAAAGGAGATTACGAATGTTATTAAGTGCTTTATGGGCATCAGGATTATCACTTTCCGAAACGCTGCCTGACCACATCGTTTCTTCATTCAGCTGAATGCGTTCCAGGTTTACATCACCAAAAACCATTAGTCCTAACGAGCCATTGCCAAGAGGAAGTGCCTTGAGCCATCCCCTGTCGCTATTTCCAATAACCCCACTAGCAGGAATTATAGTTTCATCCATAATCACCTGAGCAGGCTCATCATACCAAATTCTCATACGATTATCTTGGTCTGACGAATCCCCCTGATCTTTTACATAAGTGCATGACAGTAGGCTAATAAATATCAAGCACAAAGATTTCATTATGATTTTTTTATTCATAACATGTTAGTTTAATCAATGAGGCAAACTGATAACAAATTCGAATTTTGATGAACTTTTGAAAGCCTAACCTCATATTGAAATCTCCTTGAGGTAATCAAAGGGGATTCGATGGATATCGAATCCCCTTATAACAAACTATGAATGGAAAACTACTGTTTTACTTAATGTATATATCAACTTGGGTTGATACATATGTCAGATACTTTTAATACCCAGTCGTCTGCCCCATTTGAACATTTACATCCAAAACGGTAATGGGAATTGGGAAATTCACCTGATGACTCGCAAGCTGTCTGCCTTGTTCAGCACTTTTAACTTCAAGTAACCTACCAGTTCTCTTGAGATCGAACCCACGATGAAACTCAAAGGCAAACTCTACACGTCTCTCATGTTCAAGCGCATCTGCAAATGTTGGATATAGGCTGCTTGGATAACCAGCATCTCCATATGCCGGTAACTCAGCTCTGGCCCTCACCATGTTGAGGTATTGTGGATCATCTGTCAGCTCCGCATAATTCAACAGAATTTCTGCATACCTGATAACGGGTATATTATTACCAAAGATAAAAGGTACACCATCATCATAACCCCAATAATATTTAGCAGTATGTGGCCATATGGTACCATCTGATCTGGTTGGTACGGAAGTAATCTTCTGTCTGATAGAATCCGCTGGTTCAAATGCATTATGCAAATCCTCGGTAGGTGCTCCCAATCCTGTGCTTTGTCCCTCAAAGTTTATTCCAGGTATAAACAACCCTGGAAAAGGACAGTAAGCACCAGCATAGCTGTTTTGTTTTCCTGCTGCACCTGGGATAAAGGGTAGTTCAAAGATGGTAGAAGGAGAAAATTTTGTGTCATCGTCAAATACATACAGATAATCATCCGCATCCACAGTTCCACTTCCATCGGCATCCAAAGAAAATTGATTACTATCAATGATATCCTTGAGTTCTGATTCCGCTGCTGCGTTTTCACCATTTGCCATATAGACTCTTGCAAGGATAGCTTTTGCAGCATAAGAGGTTGGCCGACCTTGTTCTTCAGCACTGTATGAACCAGGAAGATTGTCTACAGCAAAATTAAGATCAGATATTATTTGAGAAACAACTGTACTTTTTGCGTCCCTGGTGAGCGAAATAGCGACATCAGGCGTTAAAACAGATGTTACCAAAGGAACATCTCCAAATACCTCTGTTAGGTAATAATAAAAGCATGATCTAACAAACAGAGCTTCAGCGCGCATTCTTGATGCTAAAGTTGGAGAGGTAAACTTGCTTTGGTCAAAACCATCAAGTTCCGCCAGAAAGTCATTGATAAAAAATATACTTCGATAATAACTGTTCCATGCACTTGATGGCGGTGCAAAACCCGGAAGTGCCACTGCATCTCCAAGTTCCTGAAAATCTCCAGCCGTACCTGGTGCTTTATAGAGATATGAATCTCCACCATATAGATCACCAAATAGATAAGGCAGCGAGAACGGACTCCATACGGTATAAACCTGATCAAAAACAGCATTGGAAGCCTGTCTCATTTGGGCTTCAGTTTGGTAAAAGTTACCAGCTGTTATTTGTTGTGGTGGAAATTGATCTAGAAAATCTTCCTCACAAGAACTGAATAACATCGCTCCTGCAAATAAAATGATATATAAATTTTTCATGATTTCGTGATTTGCTTTATTAGTCAATCTTTATAATCTAATATTAATACCCCCAGTGATTACCCTTGGGATGGCATATTCACTATGTGAAAAGCCTCTTTGAAAGTGCTTATCACCAGCTCTTCCTTGTTCAGGATCATGTCCAATAAAATTATCAAAAGAAAAAAGTCTCTCAGCACTTACGTAAACCCTCAGGCTTGATAATTGGATCTTCTCCAACAATGATTTACTAAAGCTGTACCCCAACGTTATATTTTGGATCTTCACAAAACTGGCATCTTCAAGCCAGTAGGAGGAGGCATTTCTATTAAAAGATGTCACATCAACACTTGGCTTAAAGCGATAAGAATCAGGGTTTTCCTCAGACCAGGCAGTGGTCATATCTGTTATAAGATTCCTTCCTCCATGCCACCACTGTACCCTTCTTCTGAACCTATTTACTTTTTGTCCGCCTTGTACAGCAGTAAGTAAAACGTTAAAATCAAAACCTTTATAACTGACACCGTTGGACATATTCCAGGTGAAATCAGGCATCATCGTACCTAATACGGTTCGGTCATCTGTGTCTATTTCGCCATCTCCATCTACGTCACGGTATTTGGCATCTCCAGGTTCCGCTCCAGCGTAGGAAGGAGAGTTATCAATATCTGCCTGGTCTCGGTACGTTCCAATATAATCGTAGGCAAAATATTCAAACAACCTGTCACCATCCTTATAAACCCTAACATCAAATCCACTTTGTCCAAAAGGTCTAAGAAATTCTTCACCTCCTAAATCAAGTGCCTGACCTCTATTCATTGAGAAATTGAAATTAGTATTCCATTGAAAGTTATTTGTGGTAACATTTACTGTGTTGATAGCAAATTCAAATCCTCTATTTCTAACTGATCCAACATTTTGCAAAAGACTGGTGAATCCCGTTAGAGATGAAATGGGAAGATTTAGTAAAAGGTCATCAGTTCTGGACTGGTAGAGGTCGATTGTTAATCCAAGTCTACTTTCCAACATGCTTACATCAAAACCAACATTCAGCATACCTGTTTTTTCCCATCTTAAATCCGGATTCGGCAAACTACTTTTATTGAAGTAAGTATTTAATGTACCTCCAATTACAGTTGTCCCCTGACTCAAACTTGGAATCCATATATAATCACCAAAATTATTGTTACCTGTCAAACCGTAACTAGCCCTAAATTTCAGGTTATCGACAAGCGAAACGCCTTGCATAAAAGATTCTTCACTAACAATCCACCCTACACCTAATGATGGGAAACTACCCCATTTGTTGTTAGATCCAAACCTTGAAGATGCGTCATATCGAATGGACCCGTTGATGATATATCGGTCTTTCAGGATATAATTGGCTCTGGCGAAATAGGATCTGTAGGTAGTGACCACTTTGCTGTCGCCATTGCGGGTAGGTACTTGTGCAACTGATAAAAAGGGAGTCAGGTCATTCTCAAAACCATCTGATCTCGCACTAAATCCAGTATTTGTAGTTTTCTGTGCTTCAGCACCTGCCACAATATCAATCTCATGATCAGATCCGAATGATCTATTGAAATTCACTCTGTTATTCAAAAACCAATGTGAGGTATTGCTCCAATTTCGGTTCATATTTCCAGCTGCAGTTCTAAAAGATGAATTTCTATCTACAGCATTGTAAACAGAGTTATCACCCCTGCTTTGGTCCTGCATATAAGTAGTTCTAAATGTAAGACCCTCTGCCAATTGAATTTCTGCCCATAAGGTACCTTGAGTTTTAATTGAGGAACGATCATCTGAATCGTTATCAAAACCATAAGGACTGGCATTGCTATTAAAATATACGCCGTCGTAGTTGTCCATGGATGGTGTGGTCGATGGATATCGACTGTCGTTAACTATTTCAACCGCATTTCCTGCATATCCTTGTTCTGTTATGCTAGGGTAGATAGGTGGCATCTCAACCCCATGTTGGGCATATACCCATCCTGCTGGCACATCTGTGTTTTGTGTATACCTTGAATTGATATTCACTCCCATTCTAAACCAATCATTCACATCGGCATCAATTTTTCCTTGAAGAAAGAATCGTTTAAAATTGTTTCCATTATCAATAATTCCATCCTGATCCAGGAAGTTACCTGATATGTTATATCGCACTTTATCTGTTCCACCAGATGCTGACATATTAATCTCATGCATCGGAGCATCCTCGTAAGTTTCCTCCTGCCAGTCAGTAGTAGGCCAATTAGCCACAACATTAGGATCGTCCCATTCCTGTGGCCATGTGTACTTGATATTACCACGAGCAGCCACAGTATTGGGTGCATTGGGATCTCCACCCACGTTGTATACCCAGGCATTTTGAGATGCCGCTTTGGCAAAGTTGATATACTGCTCAGCATTCATCATAGGTACCTTTCTTGGTAACTGCTGAACAGAAGCCTCATAACTAACATTGAAAGTAAGTGCACCCGCTTTAGAACCTTTGGTAGTTACCAAAACTACACCTGCAGATGCCCTGGAACCATAGATGGAAGAAGCAGAAGCATCTTTCAGAATCTCTATTGATTCAATGTTCTGAGGGTTGACTACACTTAAATCCATCATGTCTTCCATTGGTACACCATCAATTACCAGCAAAGGCGTTTGACCGGCAGTAATAGAGTTAAGTCCCCTTATCTGAATAGTCGGGGCACTTCCTGGGCTTCCATCATGGGTCACAACCTGGACCCCGGAAACTTTACCCCTCAAGGCTTCTCCAAGATCTTGATTAGACTGATCTTCCAAACCTTTCATGTTTACAGAGGATACTGCTCCTGTGAGCTTACGTTTCTGCATCGTTCCGTAGCCCACTACAACTACCTCATCCAATGCCTCCAGATCTGGCGACAATTCTATATCAATTACCGATCGACCATTTATAGACAAATCCTGAGATTTAAATCCAACAAATGAGACGGTTAGTATCGCACTTTCCGGAACACTAATGGAATAAGCTCCATTTATATCCGTAATAGTTCCATTCGAGGTGCCCTGTTCCTGAACAGTTGCTCCTGGAAGACCTTCTCCATTTTCATCTGTGATTTTCCCTGAAACTGTTTGCTGAGCATCGACCTGCTCATAAACATCAGGTAAATTGCCCTTTCGTTTTACCTCACGAATATTTATAGATTCATTGACTCTTCTAAAGGATAATTCACCCTGAATCGAAAGCTCTTTAAGGAGTTCATTCATCATCCAGTCCGTTTCCTTCAGGCTGATTAATTTGCCTTTTATATCTTCTTTAGAAAAAGCAAAAACAAAATTAGTGGACCGCTCAACTTCTTTAATTAAGTCAATAAGCTCAACTTCTTTTGCCTCTAAATGAATACTAATTTCATTTAGCATTTTCCGCTGTGCTTCACCTTCAGTGGCAAATGCCATTGAGAGTGAATAACACATGATAACTGCATATATCGCGATTTTCGACATGCGCACGATAAACTTTTGTAATTTTTCAATCATAGGTTTTCAATTAGTTAAACATGTTAAACTCTGTTAGCTGAGCACTTTTTCCAGAAGACTCCCTCAGCTATTTAATTAATATGGTCTTCTCATTTATTTGGTAATTAAAATCATATACATAGGATAAACTTTCTAAAACTGACTTCAGGGTTGGATTTTCATATCTAGAAGTGAACACCCTTTTATTGTCAATATTCCTTGATAAAATAAACTCCACACCATACCAGTTGGAGAGTGTATTAAAAATATCATTCACCCGATCATCATTAAATACCAGCATCTGATTTGTCCATCCAAATACCAGCTCCTGATCACTAATTTCTTTCCATTCCATTCGCTCATCCTCGTTATCAAATATCACAAGTTCATTAGGGTTTAAAATTCTTGAGACGTTTTCAGATTGATTTGAAACTTTGACCTGACCAGTCTTAACGCCTACAACCACCTGATTCAAAGATCTTATTGCATTTACATTGAAAGATGTGCCTAAAACTTTTATCATCGCCTTGTTTACCTTGATAATGAATGGCTTTTCCAGATCCCTTTTCACCTCGAAGAAACCTTCACCCTTCAACTCTACCACCCGTTCATCACCTGAAAACCTTTCCGGATAAACAATACTACTCCCTGAATTCAATTTAACTGAACTCCCATCAGGCAACTTGATCGTTATTTTTTCACCCCTCTTACTTTGCTTTTCAATTTTATCGACTTGGTCAACTACCTCTTGGTTCTGAGTACTTATTAAAGTATGAATAGAAAATACTGATGTCATGCATAAAAGTATAATTGCAGCAATCTTTAAGGTATTCCTGGTCAGATTGAAACCACCCCCCCTACGAGAATTATTTTCTTCCTCTATGCGCTTAAACAATTTATCTTTTACACGCTTCTCACTATCTTGAACATCTACGGAGTACTCCTTCCAGTAAATCTCCAGCTTTTGTAACGTATCTCTATTATCTTCTTCCTTGAGCCACTTGGTTAATTGATATTGCTCTTGAAGGGTCAGTTTCTTATGTAAATATTTTTCAATCAGGTTATCCAGATTGTCCATTGATTGGTCTATTTTATCTTTCTATCTCAATTCGCCTTATCTATAGGAGTCATACAATGCACCAAAATGAACGGAAGGCTTTTATTTTTATGCTTTTTTAACTTAAACCGATTTATTATTAAATTATTCATACATAATACTTTTTTCATTGCCATTTTATCAATCATGTGAGTTTGTGTAAATGAAATAACATACGAAAACATATCAGAAATAAGCTCATAAATGATGATTTAACACCGAGTTAATAAAATGCAGCTTGAGATTCATAAACTTCTAAATCTTTCCACTTTGAAATGCCTTTTCGTATTTTACTTAGGGCTTTATAAATTTGGGACCTTACACAATCAATACTAATTCCCATTTCATCAGCTATTTCTTGATGTTCCATTTGTTTAACGCTTGACATTTTGAAAATAATTTGACACTGTTCAGGCAATTTTAAAATCTCCCTATCGATCATAGCTACCAACTCCTTTCCTAATAATATATCCTCTGGGTTTGTCTGCTCTACCGTCATTATTTCATTATTTATGTTGAGGCTTATAAAGACACTTTCATCTTTAGATAGCATTCTAATTACTTGATTTTTTACAGAAACATAAAGGTAAGTTTCAACCTTTTCTACTTTTGTTAAATCTAATTGTGTCTTCCAAAGATTATAGTAAACCTCCTCAACTGCATCTTCAGCCAAACAATCAGAATTCAATAATTTTCGAGCATATAGATACAGTCTTTGAAAGTATGTAGTAAAAATCTCCTCAAATTTCTCTTTTCTATCTAAATCACATTTATTATTCTGTTTATCCATTTTAATAGCTATTTAGGCAATCAAATCCATTTTTTATTTTATCATCTTCTCTCAGGAGTAGAAATATTTTTTTAAACCATATAGGTGCTATCATAACTTATGTTTTTTGATATTATACATGATTTATAGAAAGCGGTCGTCTTTGTAAATATTTATTTAAAACCTTATTTCTTACCATTTTTAAATGAATTGAAGTAGAAAGATGGTATTGATCCTGAGCCAATACTTTTTTAAAACAAGCTTTTGCCTTTTGCTCATTACCCATCCCCAGGTATCCAAGCCCTGATAAATAGGTACAAAATAATCTGTTTTGTGTATTCAGATCCGTCTCCCATAAGAGTAAATCTGGCAAGGACACAGCGAAATAATCCAGTCTCACTTCGTCTTCCATATGATCATTTCCGTAGCTAATAAGTTTATTAAAGCATTCGATGCCCTTTTCCTTTTCACCAAGTAAGATGTGAGATACTCCTTTATAAAACAGTTTATCTGACTGTTGGTCATTGTAAAAAAAGGCCGGTCCTGGATCAGTCTTACCTGATGTAGCTTTTCTCCAACTTTCCTCTGACTTCTCAGTTTCAGATAATTCTTGATACACACATCCCAACCAGAAATAAAGATCATTTTCCTGAGTGCCATGTAGCTTACCTTCTCCAAGGCATGCGGGATATTTTTTCGCAGCTTCCAGACAGTTAATAGCTAGCGTATACTGCTTTTCGATGAAATATTCCTTGGCAAGTTCAATCTGATTTGTCACATATTGTAAGGGAACTTTACCTTCACCACCTTCCCAGGGATGAAAATGTCTTACCTGCAGTAATTGTAATGCTTTTTCATGTTGTCCAGTCAAAGTGTGTAATGAAATCCATTCCAAATACAAATCATCCCGCTCCACAACTAAATCCATATGTTCTTCAAGAATACATAAACGTTTAGGTAAGGGGGTGTTGATTTTACTATGCAACTGATCTAACTCCATCAACAACCTGGAGCTTGTTTGATCTTCTGAAAAAGCCCTTTCTAAATATTTCTGTGCAAGATCTTTTTGTTCCTTTTTATTGAAGTATAGCAAGGATAAATTCCTCCAGCAGATCGCATTTCGGTCATCATTAGATATTGACTTGTCCCAACAATTTAAGGCATCTTCATACTGCTTATTTGCATACCAAAAATTCCCCAAATAATATAAAGCCTTGGCATCCTTTGGGTTTATGTCCAAAGCAGACTGTAAAGCAATAACTTCCTCCACCCGATTTGGGAAGCAGTAATCCGCAGATATCCTGGAGGCAGCATCAAAAAACCTTCCCGCTTCTTTGCTATTGTGGTTACTAAAATTATACCACCCAAGGAAGTAATAGACCATTGGGTAAACATTCGCTTTCCCATTACAATGAACTTGCAAAAACGCTATACCCTCCTCATAAAACCCAGCGTCTGCATAATCAAGAGAGAATTCAATGTAGCTATGCACGTTATCCCGCATTAAACGGATTAAGAAAGTCAGGTCTTCATTCTTTAAACTAATCAGGTACTTTTCAAAAAGAATTCCATAGTTGAATTTATCTATACTATTGGACTCTTCAATTAGCTCCAAGGCATCTTTTTCTCTGGATAACTTTCTTAATATAATTGCCTTGAGGTGTCTTGCTTTATGATTGTGCCAATTTCTAATAAGTGCCTTATCAAGAAATGTCAAAGCCTCTTCAAAATTCCACTTTTTGCATGCTATCTGCGCCAGGTGAAAATACCCGGAATCCTGCCAGGAAGCGTTCCAACAAGCTTTATAAAAAGCTTCATAGGCCTCATCATCCTGACCTAAAAGCTGTAATGTAATCCCCTTATTGAAATAGGGTTCCCCATCATAAGGATTGGGGTTCTTTTCAGTTAGTGTATGAATAGATGTATTAAAGAATTCCAATGCTTTTTCCAACTTGCACCTTTTCAAGTGCCACAAACCCATTGCATTGTTGCATCGCACATCAGTAGGAGATCTTCTTAATGCTTCCCTATAATAATCCGTCGGATCATATGTTGCGTGTCTGTATTGCTCTAAATGCAAACCACTAAGGAACAGCTCTTCAATGCTGCTGATTTCAGCTGGATCTAATATTGCTTTTGCAGGCTCAGGTATTGGACCTGCAAACTCTTTATCTGGCACCCAACTTACGAGTATATTTCCATGCTGATCCGATAACTTAAATCTTAACCCATTATAATTCTCACTTTCTATTTCAATTTCCTCTTCATATACAGATGAGGGATCTAAATCTATCACGTCGTGAAATGCTACATCGCCCTTAATAAGCTCGATCTGGCACCCAGGATATTCAGCGGTTACATATAGTTTAACAATTGCTTTTCCTCGGTCAAACTCAATGTTTACCAAGGCTTCTTTCGTAGCATTTTTAACGCGACCTACGTGGTGATATGGCAAAAAGTACTGACTGAAGCTTTTTTCTTCATATGGTTCTAGCCATGAGAAATCAGGTTGGTTGTCCGTATAGACCCCACACATCAACTCAACATAAGGACCATCAGAATCAGTCAGGTTTCTATCCCAGGCATGCCCAAATTCACCATTACCCCATGTCCATTGTTTTTTTCCAGGAGATAAATGATGATCTGCCACATGTAAAACGCCTCCTTGAGAATCATTTTCATACCCTCCAAGAAAATCATAATCAGAGGATGCAGCCATATAGGAAGTTGGCACTGGGATGTTTTTATACCTTGAAATATCTGTACCGGGAGAATAATCTACATGATAATAATGTCCTTTTGCTATTGGGAATTCTGAAACGTCCCGTCTTCCATGATCAAAAACAGCATGAACGTCAGGGGGAAATACTGATTGATAATGTTCATTAACTGAAACAGCTGGGTTTGCCCACCATAAAAATGTCTGAGGATGTGGTGTCCTGTTGTAAAGTTGCACTTTAACTTCTAAATATGCGTTATCAGGATATAACGTGAACCCTGCCATCCCTTTGGTTCGGAACATTCGCTCAACTTCGCTGACCCAAACAGTCATACTTCCATCCTCATTTTCCTCAATGCTATAATCTACAGGCTCATAGGTACTGGGTCTGTGGTGTTGTGGCCAGTTAAACTCGATGCCACCTGATAACCATGGGCCAGTAAGCCCAACCAAAGCTGGTTTGATTACCTCATTATGATAAATAAAATGACGTTCTCGAATTTTATCATAAGCCATTTGTATTCTACCACCAAGAGCAGGTAGTACCATTATTTTTATAAAAGCATTTTCAATATATACGACCTCCCAAACCTTATCCGTTTTTGAATCACTAATCTTTTCAATTACAGGATAAGGATAAACAACTCCACTACTTCCCTGATAAACCCGTTTATCCAGGAAAAGCGGATACTTTTCTGGCTTTCCAACTTCATAGGTTGGGATTACCAACTTATCTTTCCATGCTTCTACTTTGTGCTTCACTATCAATTCAGGTTATTCTACTAGTTGTATTGACAATCTCATGTTCTATTTCTTCCAGGCTTTTACCTTTAGTCTCTGGCAACACCTGCCTGATGAATAAAAAGGCTATGAAGCAGATGCCTCCATAGACCCAAAATGTGCCATATGACTCCAAATAGCTTATAATTATTGGAAAGGTATAAGTCAAAATAAATGACGCTATCCACAATGAAAATGTAGAAATGGACATAGCTAAACCCCTCACCCGGTTCGGAAATATTTCAGAAAGTATTACCCATGTTACAGGGGCTATTGACATTGCATATATTGCTATGGCAAGAATCACTAGTAATAATACTGGCCACCCTGTGAAATTAAAGAAGTAGGCACTTCCTAAGGTGATATAGATTAAACAAAGGCCCATAGCACCAAAAAGCATAAGTTTTCTTCTTCCCAAATTGTCGACTGTTTTCATTGCAACAAGTGTGAAAGCCAGATTCACACTACCTGTGATAATAATATTGAATAACATTTCTCCTACACTGTACCCTGCAGCAGCAAAAACCTCCTGCGCATAATTAAATATCACATTGATGCCACACCACTGCTGAAAACACGCTAACAAAACCCCAATAACCAGTATAGGTGAAACCCTTTGACTTAACAACTCTGAGAATTGTGTGTGAATACTTATTTTTTCTTTAAGCGTCAACTCAATATTCTGATACTCGCTTTGAGCAAACTCCTCTCCACCAAGCTTTTCTAAAACAAACATTGCTTCATTCTTATTGCCTGATTTCACAAGAAACCTTGGGCTCTTGGGAACAAGAAACATCAAAATAAAAAATACCACAGCAGGTATCAATTCCGCCCAAAACATCCACCTCCACCCTTCTTGTCCATTCCAGGAAATAAGTATATCCTGCTCTGTGATTGAACCTTGCATAGGTTCAGCAATCATATAGTTGATGATTTGGGCTGCCAAAATACCCAGTACAATTGTTAATTGATTAATTGCTACAAATTGCCCCCGATATTTAGCAGGAGCAACTTCTGCAATGTACATTGGTGACAAGGTAGATGCCAGACCAATTCCTATTCCACCAATAACCCTGAAGAATATAAATAAATTAAATTCATCAATATATCCTGTTCCAATGGCCGAAATAATAAAAAGCAGTGCAGCAAAAATCAGGGGAATCTTTCGTCCAAACTGGTCAGCCAGATAACCACAAATCACAGCCCCGATAATACAACCAATAAGCGCGCTGCTCATTGCCCATGCTTGCATTGATGGTTGCGTGCTGATTCCAAAATAAAGCTCATAAAAGGGTTTTGCACCTCCGATTACTACCCAGTCATATCCAAAGAGGAATCCACCCAAAGCAGATACCAAGGCAATAAAAACCAAATATTTAAAATTAAACCCGGATTTCTCCATTTGTTAAAACATTATGCTCAATGCCTAATTACTTCGATGACCTTTTTAATTATAATAGACAAAATAACTATCACTGGTCAACAGAAATTCAGATACAGTAAAAAAATAGAAATTCAGTAATTGACTTTAATAATCATTATGACACATTTATTTCAAATTTAAATACTATTTTATGCATTCATAATGGACAGTAAAAACAAATACATGGACAATATCACTTTAAAAGATGGGTTTGTAGGACAAAAAATGATTGCTTTCCCAAAATCAATAATTGATATGGTAAGTAAGAATCCTTTGACGAAATCTTTCTATGTTACTGATCTGGGATATTATCCAAAAGCCAATCAGCACTATCGCCTAAGAAAAAAAGGGGCCAAACAATATATATTTATTTACTGCACGAAAGGCAAGGGAGCAATAAGGATAGGCAATCAAAAAATGATAACCTTAACTCCAAACAAATATTATATTATTCCCAAGGGTACCAAACATGAATATAGCGCAGATAAAGAAGATCCATGGAGCATTTACTGGTTTCATATTAATGGATCTATCGTTGATGAGCTTTATCATCGATTTCAACAAAACCATAATTTTGAAAGTATACCATTTTCAAATGAGCGACTTCTAGCTTTTGAAAAAATATATTCACTTTTTAATAGTAACTACAAGGAATTTGAAATTGAATACGCTAACCTGTTAAGTTTAGATTTTATTAACTCATTTATATATTCAAAGCTAGATTTTGAAAATAGATATGAATACATGAATTCCAAAATCAACACGGTGAAAAGCTATCTTTTAAGCAATCTGGATAAAAATTTTAGCCTAAAGGAGATTGCTGATAAATTCAACTATTCTGCCTCTTACTTGCAAGCAAGTTTTAAGAAAGAAACAGGCTATCCAATAATCATATTTTTCAACCTGAAGAAAATACAAAAAGCTTGTGAATATTTAAATTATACGGACATGAGTATAAAGGAAATCAGTTTCAGGATGGGTTTTAAAGACCCGTTGTATTTTTCGCGAATATTCAAAAAATATATGGATAGTTCCCCAAAGAATTATAAGGATAATCAAAGAAAATAATATGACTAATTTCATCGTTAAAAATTGGCTCCTTTTAAGAGATTTAGACTAAACCACATAAAAGAGCTTATAAAAAATGAAAATAAAAAACGCTTGACAACTTTATGGGTATTACATCTACATTGACTGTATAATTACATGAAGACCTATTCGATTAGTAATCTCATTGATCAATAAACCTAACCTAATTATTCCACCTTACTTATGTACACATAATAAGCTCCGAGTGACAATCCGTCTTTACCTGTAAACCATGTTTTTAATCTTGTCTTTCCCTTTTTTAAGGTTACATCAAAACTGGCTGATCTCATACCATCAGTTACTTGTACTGAGTTGTTAAAATCCTGAATTTGTAACCTTGCCTGGTCTATTTGAATCGCCCTTCCTTCTGAAAATGGCTTACCTCCTGGTATTGGAATTATTGAAGCAGGTATATCTTCCGTGATGTTTCGATTGGCTTCTTTAGGCCATCGCATCAATTGAATTTGATATTTTCCAGAAGTTTCAATTTCAATGTCCCAATAACCATTCAGTAAAGGACCACGACGAATGATTGAGTGTGCAAAGGGAGGTGTATCTTCCCCACCTGGCCTTGCAGCTCTGGACCCATCAGCTTTTACGACCTCCATCCAATCGTGTGAGGACAATATCATGTCTGGTCTGTTGTCAGAGCCAATATGTATATAACTCCTTGTCTTTCGATCTGAAAAAACATCCTCAAACCACTGTTTATAAAACCCTTGTAATTCTGTCGTCTTGTCAGGATATATAGTAGCGACATTCAACCTTTGGCCCGGATCGGTTTTCATGTCATAAAGTTCAGAGCCAAATACCAATCGCCAGTCCTTTTGCATCACCACTGAGCCCCTGAAAAGCTCAGGCTCTTCGACTCGTTGCGAATCAACAATGAGCGTTCTTTTTCCTTTTTCCCATTTCAACTTGCCAGTAATGTATTTCCATAAACTTAATCCATCCAGCTTCAGGTCGCTTGCTCTTCCCAGCCCACACATTTCCATGAGACTTGGCAGCATGTCTATATGTGCCGTCAACCCATCAAAATCTCGACCCTCATCAAGTCCGCCATCTGGCCAGAAGATAAAGCATGGAACTCTATGACCTCCATCATAAGGAGATGCTTTCAATCCACGCATGCCTGCATTATATCCATAAACAGTAGGAAAACCTTCATTCCACCTATTGCCATCCAAGCGTGCACCATTTGCCGAGCCATTATCTGTCATGAAAATGAAAATTGTATTTCTTTCAATATTCGCTTCTTTTAGATAAGCCCTAAGTCTTCCAATATTTTCATCAATATTGGTGATCATCCCATAAAAATTGGGAGAAGGAACAAGCGTATCTCCTTTGTAAAGGTTTGAATATTTATCTTCCACATAGAGCGGACCATGGGGCGCATTGGTTGCTATGTAACAGAAAAATGGATCATCCTTATTTTTATCTATAAATGAACGGGCTTCATCAAACCAGACATCGGTACAATAACCCTCATATTTTTCAAAATCTCCATTGTGGTAATAGTGATCATCAAAATAGTCATTGTCCCAGTAGTCATTGGTATTCCCAATGGCACCTCCCCCATGAAAGGTGGCTTCCTGAAAACCTACATCAATGGGTCTTCTAGGATAATTATCTCCAAGGTGCCACTTACCAAACATCCCCGTTGAATATCCATTTTCGTTAAACACCTCTGCCATTGTTTGTTCATTCTCCCGTAATAATGTCCTACCGGTCACTGTATGCCAGACTCCTGTTCTGTTATTGTACCGTCCGGTCATGAGGGCTGACCTTGTGGGCGCACAGGTTGGACTTACGTGGTAATCTGTAAGTCTAAGACTCTCTTCCCAAAGTTTATCCATGTTTGGTGTCTGAATCCATGGGTTGCCATGAGCAGCAATGTCGCCATATCCCTGATCATCTGTAATTACAAGAATTACATTTGGCTTTTCCTGAGCCACACTACATGAACTTAAAAGGACGGATGCAAGGAATAGTAGTTTAGCCGCTAAGAATAATCTAAGTATATGTTTCCTACTATAATTAATGATTGATTTCATCTTCTGTTAAAATTTTTAAATAGAGAATCTATCTCTTATTTATTTTCCATGTTCATTATTTCAAGCACACTTTTAGGATAATAATACCTGTATTTATGATACACATGGCAATGGACTGTTTAGCTATCATGAAAATAACGGAACAGAAAACATTAAATAAATAAATGCATATTTGGGTCTTATTCTACATCCCAAAAGGAGCCTTCTTCTCTCATTTGTTTTTCAAAATCTTCCAGGTCCATCAACAGTTCTGCAACCTTTTCTGAATGTTTTTCAGCTACATTAACCCGTTCTCCCAGATCTTTTTCAACCTGAAATAACAATGGCGCTTCTCTTGATGCCACATATCCATAATCGTCTTTTTTCTGGGACCCAATTCGAACATGTAATTTCCAGGAATCTTTTCGAATGGCGGAAGGCTGGTTGTCTGAATAAGAATAGAAAAATTTAAACTCCTCAGGCTTATCGTTATACTTATCCGGAATTAGCAACGAACGAATATCACGCCCATCAATTGTTATATTCTTAGGTGTTTCTACCCCACATACTGCAAATAGCGTGGGTAATATATCCAAAGTACTTATTGGAGTTTGTTCATTTCTATTTCCTTTAATCACTGCTGGCCAACTGATAATACCCGCTACGCGATGCCCACCTTCCCATGTTGAGCCTTTGCCATCTCGAAATGGAGTGGCATACCCAACCTGCAAACGTGTATCTCCATATTTAGTGTCAGACTTATCATGAAATACCACCCAGGGTCCATTGTCCGAAGAGAATATCACTATGGTGTTTTCACTTACGCCAACATCTTCCAATGTTTGAATAATTTCACCAATAGCAGCATCAAGTTCTTCCATCACGTCTCCGAGAACTCCATGACGTGACGTACCTTTAAATTTGTCACTGACAAAAAGGCCCAAATGAGGCATATTGTAAGGGATATATGCGAAAAAAGGCTTCTTTTGATTTCGTTTTATAAAGTCTATTGCAGCTGCGGTACACACGCCAGTCAAAGATTCCGATGCTTTTATGTCTGATGGTAAATCTTTAGCTAACAGATCATATCCGGGAATCGGATTATTACCTTTTATGTCACTTTTCAGCAGCATTGCATTACTGTAGTCGTGTGACACATTAGTTCCAACCCACTCATCAAAACCATGTGCAAGAGGTAGTGTATTTTGAGAAAATTGATTGCGCTCATTCGGGGAACCAAGATGCCATTTTCCAAATATTCCAGTTTTATAGCCTACCGATTTTAATCCCTCAGCCAGCGTTATCTCCTTCTCATGAATGTGTCTCGCCGCGCTGGGGCCAATTACCCAGGACCCCAATCCTGAGCGTCCCGGATATCGTCCGGTCATCAGAGAATAACGCGATGCAGAACATGCAGCGGTGGCCACATAGAACTGGGTAAAATTTATACCACTTTCTTTTAACTTAGAAATATTGGGTGTTTTTACTGTGGGATTTCCATTGTGTGCATAATCTCCATATCCGCTATCATCCAGATAGAACAAAACGACATTTGGCTTATCCTGTTCAGTTTTACATGCTACAAAAAACGGCGAGGCAATAATTAACAGAAAGAATCTCAACCAAGAGGTTAGGATTTTATCTCTGGAAATATTCATAATTGACAGCATCTCTACTTATAATCTGCTTCTGCTAAACTATTAAGTACCGATAACTGCCAGTCATACAGCTCCTTCTGCATTTTTTTTACAATTTCAGGATAAGAATTGGCTACATTATTTTGCTCACCCGGATCGATCACAAGGTCAAATAATTCCATATCAGTAGACTGATCCATCACTAACTTATACCTGTTATCAATCATCGTTCTGGGACCACCAGTATGATCTTCAGAAACCTTTGGATAGCGCCAGTTTACAAAAGTTCGGGTATACTTCCCGTGTAACTTTTTGACTAATGGAATGGTCCCTTCCTGAAGGTTCACCGCGATATAGGGCTGAGACTCATCATTGACAGGAATCTGACCGGAGATATCCCAGAAGAACATAGGAGTCGGTCGACTAGTCATCTCACCATCTAACATCGGAACAAGGCTAATTCCATCAAGTGGCCGATTTGGCAATGGTTGCCCCACGATTTCTGCCAGGGTAGGCAGCATGTCACTTGTTACAGCATTCACTTGAGTTATTGAACCTTCCTTAATTCTGGCAGGCCATTCGATAACGCTTGGAACACGAATACCACCTTCATATACCAGTCCTTTCTGTCCGCGAATGGTCATTCCGGTACGACCAGCACTTGGAGGAGTTCCATTGTCACCGCAATACCACAACATCGTATTATTGTTAATTCCTTCTTCTTTTAGGAAGTCTCTCAACACACCAATGGAACGATCCATGGCCGTTACCTCAGCATATCGTTCTCTCAGAACTTCTCTCAATGGCCTTTGAACACGTTCTCCTGTTTCATTGGATGTCAACCCTACTGTTTTCTCTGCATATTCTGCAGGTAAGCCATCATATATTCCAAGATCTTCAGGAAGTCCACTGTAAGGCTCATGAGGAGAGCCGTACCAGATCACAATAAAAAAAGGCTGTTTACTATCTTTTTTCCTTTTAATAAACTGAATGGCTTCATCAACAATAATTTGTGATCCTTCCCCTTTAAACTGTTCCGGATCTGCTCCATTTCTTGAAAGCTGCGGGTTCATTTCAAAAAAGTTATCATGTGATAGCCATTCATCGAAGCCCATGGCTCCGGGATTTGTAGGCGATTCCTTTTTCACTGGTCCTAAATGCCATTTTCCGTAATGAGCAGAAACATAGCCGGCATTGCCTAATATTTCAGCTATACTAATCTCCTCAGGACGGATAGACGAGCCTGGATAGAAAGTCCCATAACGGTTGGGATGCCTACCGGTAATTACACTTCCTCTTGTTGGAGAACAAGATGGATGCCCGGAACGGAAATTGTCCATCCGCAAACCTTTTTTACTCATTTCATCTAAAACAGGTGTTTTTACATGCGGATGACCATAATAACCAACTTCATCCCAACCGTGATCATCCCCCATCAAAAGAATGATATTCGGAGGATTTGCTTCCTCCTGTTTTTCAAGCGTTTGTTGACAGCCGGAAATAAGTAAAAGAATCATAAAAAACTGCATACAGATAGCGTTCGATTTTTTCCTGTTCATAAGATTTTTGACTTTATTATTTGGATTGTTATCCCTCTAAGCAAAGTGTAAACTACAAAAAAATAGATTTATCAATTAGTGTTATCTCTCCAACGACTTTTTCAATAAACAAAAAATGGGAATCCAACCATTAAGGTCGAACTCCCACTTAAAATAATTAATTAAACCCAATAATTAAATTATTCATTATTATAAGCCTTCATAACCAGGATTCTGAACCAATATGCCATTCATCTTATCTATTTCATTTGATGGCACTGGAATTCTGTTGAAGTTGTCATCAAAATCGTACCCAATAGCATTGAGCTTTGAAACCAATTTATTATGTCTTTTTAAGTCCGCATATCGCTGACTTTCAAATATAAATTCTGCCCTTCGTTCGGCCAAAACAGCCTCCACAAAATCATCAAGCGCCGGTACATCTGCCAACACGATATCATTGGTAAGTCCTGCCCTGTTTCTGGTCTCATTAATCAGGTCAAGTGATTCCTGCTGCGCTGATCCAGCATTCATGGATATAGCCTCGGCATATAATAGTTGGACATCTGTAAACCTGATGACCACAAAATCACCAACCCAGTAGCCACCCGCTATCAATCCAAAATCCCACTTTTTGTTCAAAAACTCACCACCCACAAACCCAAGGGTTTCATCGAGGCGAATATCACCTGCTTCGAATGATTCCATCAAACCTGGCTCATACTCAATATATCCAGCTCCGGTATTTGGGCAATCAATGCATCTTATCATCTGAGACATGTCATCATCAGAATTGACTTCATTCCATATACTGACCAGCATGTTTTCTTTTGAACTTGCCTGACCTGCAGCTGACCACATTCCAGCCCAGTCCGTATCTAACTCTGCACCACTGTTATTAAAAATATCAGCTAAAGCTGTCTCTGCAGCCCCCCACTTCTGCTGTTGCATATAGGTCCTTGCGAGAAACATTTCCGCAGCATATTTATTAACCCTTCCATATTCTGATTCTGTAGCTGGCAATAAACCATACGCTGCAGATAAATCTGACTCCGCCTGGGTCCAAATAGCTGCTTCTGTTGCTCTCCCGAGCTGAAATGATTCTTCAATGGTCAGTGTATTGAGCACCAAAGGAACTCCCTCAAACCACATATTCATCCAGTAGTATGAATAACCTCTAAAGAACAGTGCTTCACCCTTAATTCTGTTTTTGGTTGCCGCGTCCATTTCAATATCATCAATTGTATTGATGATTCGGTTGGAAGGTTGAATCACATTCCTATAAAAATTACCCCAAATAACCTCTGTTGAGCTTGGGCCGAAGTTATTGGAAGAAAATTCGTTATAAAGCAATCTCCAATATTTGATATTGTCAGACCTGTATTCCGCCTGGTAAAGCGGTCGGACTGTCATCTCAGCCCATTGGTAGTAAACCCCTGCTATTGCAGTTTCATAATCTGCCTCAGTCTGATAAAACTGATCTGCGGTCAGATTGGAAGGTGGTGTCAGGTCGAGGAAGTCTTCACTACATCCGACCAACAACACTACCAGTAAAGCATATATGATATATTTTTTCATGATTTTCTGTCTTTTAGTAATTAGAAAGTAACATTTAAACCAAAAATGAACCTCTTAACCTGAGGGGAGGAACCGAAATCCATGCCCAGGTTATAACTAGGGGATTGGTTTTGACCAATACGTGGATTATAAACACTTTCCGACTGACTGGTTCCCTGTCCAGGAGCATCCTTTAGACCACCCTCAGGGTTGAATCCCGGGTATTTGGTGAACAGTAGTAAATTATCTCCTGAAACATATAATCGTAAAGCAGATATACTAATCTTTTCCAGTGCAGACTTAGGGAAATTATAACCCACAGTCAGGTTTTTAATCCTCCACCAGTCAGAGTCATATAACCACCTATCCTGCTCTTCATCACGTCCATTAGTAGCCGCATTTGAAGTAACCCGTGGTATGATACCGTTTCCTGGCTCTGCCTCAGATTTCCATCGATCATTATACTCTGCCAGATTGATGGTTACTGTTGGTCTACTGATGTACCTACTATGAGCAAAAAACGTCTCATGACCACCTGCACCATTAATAAACAGGGTTAAGTCAAATCCTTTATAACTTACGGTATTGGTTATTCCGAAATTATAAATCGGTGTTGGATTGCCCAGAGGCATCCTGTCATCTGTGTTAACTACTCCGTCGTTATTTTGATCCACCCATTTGACATCACCTATACCTTCATCAGCATACAAAGCAGTCGCATCTAGTTCAGCCTGGTTATCAATGATTCCATCTGTTTCAAATAAATTAAAACTTCCAATTGGATAACCTATTCCTGTATAACTACAGTCCCTACACCAAAAATCTCCGTTCTTAATAGGTGAGCCATCAGGTCCCATTTTTAAAACCTCATTTTTATTGTAGGCAAAGACCAAACTGGTATTCCACTCAAAACCAGGCCTTGTTATATTACGTGAGGTAATTTCCACCTCAATTCCCTTATTGCTCACCTCACCGACGTTCTGGATAGCAGAGTAAAACCCTGTGGTTTGTGGTACGGGTACATTAAGCAATAAATCCTTTGTCAAACTTTGATACGCATCAATAGCAAAGCTTAATTTATCCTGCATGAATCCTATATCCAAACCAATATTGGTTGTTTGGTTTTTCTCCCAGGACAGATCCTGATTTTCAAAAGACCCCGGGATCAAACCAACTACATTTGAACCTCCCTGCCCAAGCAATGCATTAGAGGATAGCAGTGTTGCATATGGTCGATAATTTCCAATCCTGTTATTCCCTGTTGCTCCAAAACTAGCTCTCACCTTCAGGTTACTAAAGGTAGACTGTGAGGTCATAAAACTTTCGTCAATAATTCTCCATGCTGCTGAAACAGCTGGAAAAAAACCCCATTTGTTGTTCGCACCAAATCTTGAACTTCCATCCCTTCTGATACTTGCAGTCAACATGTAACGTGAATCGTAGCTATAGGTAGCACGCGCAAAAGAAGAAAGCATAGACCATTCCTGAATATCCTGACTCCATGTATTAATTGTGGCTGCCGCACCCAAAGTGAGTATAATATCATTTACAAACCCACGACCTTCAACAGATGTACTCTCGAAGTAATCCTTCTGGCTGGAATATCCGAGCAGACCTGTGATTGAATGCTTGCCAACTTCTTTCACATAATTCAACGTGTTTTCCAGGGTCCAGTTTGAATTATAACTGCTACCGATAGTAGCTGATCTTACTCCATTGCCTACGGTTAAGCTCTTATAGTCATTAGATTTCAAATTATTCAATCTATAATAGAATGCTGTCTTGAAACTAAGCCCTTCCATGAGGTTCACATTAATGTAAGCATTGGAAAGGATCTGACTTCTTTTGAATTCCTGTTGCAGATTATTCAAAATTTCCATCGCTCTTGGTGGAGCTGGAGAGTAGCCATAATAATCTAAATAATCATTCACCATACTATTACCATTCCAATAGATATCATCCAGATCTGCCACTGGAGGTGCATACAGTATCCCTGTTAATGTCTGGTCCTTTCCCTCGGAGTTGTTGTCCAGTTGGGTGGAAATAGAAGGTGAAAGATTCAATCCAACTTTAAGCCATTTCTGAACTTGTGTCTCAAGGTTCAACCTTAATGAAAATCTATCGAATGAAGTGTTTTCTATGATTCCATCCTGATCGAGGTAAGCCACTGAGGCCATATACAATGTACTTTCAGAGCCACCTGAGATAGATAAATCATGACTTTGAATGGGAGCATTCCTGAAAATCCAATCCTGTGGATCATAGGTGGGTACATTACCTGTAGCCCAGTCCGGATCAATTCTTAAAGCTCTTGGTCGGTCATCGTTTGGCGTATTTAAAGTAACATTAGCATCCTGAGAGATTAACCACTCTCGTCTCTCTAACTGTAGCTCAGCCCATTCAGGGCCTGTTTGCCATTCCAGTCTTTTTTCTGCTTGCTGGGTACCATAATAAGCATTATAGGATACCTGAGGTTTTCCTATACGGCCCTTCTTCGTGGTAATTAAAACAACTCCATTTGAGCCTCTTGAACCATAGATGGCAGCTGATGCTGCATCCTTAAGCACTTCGACACTTGCCACATCATTCATGTTAATGTTTGCAATGATCCCAGCATCTTCCACAGGCATTCCATCAATCACGAAAAGTGGTTGATTTCCCTCAGTGATTGAATTTGTTCCCCTGATCCTGATTACTGGTGCTGCCCCAGGCACACCACTTGACTGTTGAATCAAAACACCGGCCATTTTGCCTTGCAACGCGTTGTCCAATCTTGTTTCTACCCTTTGCTTAATATCCTTGCTACTCACTTGAGATATGGCTGATGTCATGTCTCTTTTTCTTACAGTTCCATAACCAACTACGACTACATCATCCAATGCTGCAACATCAGTTGCAAGATTCGCATCGATAACTGAACGACCATTGAGGGAAATCTCCTGAGTTTTAAAACCAACAAAAGAAACAGTTAGCGTAGCGTTTTCAGGAACACTAATCGTATATGTCCCATCTATGTCTGTGATAGTACCATTGGTAGTACCTTTCTCCTGAACTGTGGCTCCTGGAAGAGCTTCTCCATCTTCATCGGATATTTTTCCTCTAACAGTTTGCTGAACATCAACCTGCTCAAAAACATCAGGCAACTTAGCAGAAGGTTTTACTGCGCGAATATTAATTGATTCGTTCACTCTCCTAAAAGATAATCCGCCTTGAACTGAAAGCTCTTTGAGAAGTTCATTCATCATCCAATCAGATTCCTTCAGACTAATCAATTTGTCTTTTACATCTTCTTTAGAAAATGCAAAAACGAAATTTGTGGACTTCTCAACTTCTTTAATTAAGTCGATAAGAACAACTTTTTTTGCTTCTAAATGAATTGGTATTTCATTTAGCATTTTGCGCTGTGCTTCACCTTCAGTGGCAAAAGCCATTGACAGCGAATAACACACAATAAACGCATAAATCGCGATTTTCGACATGCGCACGATAAAATTATGTAATTTTACATTCATAGGGTTTTTTGTTAGTTAAACATGTTAAACTCTGTTAGCCGAGGACTTTTTCCAGAAGACTCCCTCGGCTATTTTATTATTATGGTTTTATCATTTATTTCATAATCAAAATCATATACATATGATAAGCCTTCTAATACTGATTTTAAGGTTGGGTTTTCATATTTAGAGGTAAAAACTCTGTTATTATCTATGTTTCTTGACAATATAAACTCCACGCCATACCAGTTAGATAGTGTATTGAAGATTTCATTCACCCGTTCATCATCAAAAACCAACATTTGATCTATCCATCCAAATACCAGCTCCTGATCACTAATCTCCTGTAATTTCATTTGTTCATCCTCATTATCGAAGATCACCAATTCATTAGGATTTAAGATCCTTGAAACATTTTCTGATTGATTTGAGACTTTTACCTGACCTGATTTAACACCTACGACTACTTTATTGGAAGATCTAATTGAGTTAACATTAAAGGATGTCCCCAAAACTTTTATCATCGCTTTGTTTACATTGATGATGAATGGTTTATTTTCATCCTTTACAACCTCAAAATACCCTTCACCTTTTAGTTCAACTTCTCGAATATTTCCAGTGAAAAACTCCGGGTAAGTAATACTACTTCCTGAATTTAGTTTTACAGAGCTCCCATCAGGTAATTTAATGGCCAATTTTTCACCACTCCTACTGTGTTTTTCCACATAAGAGACAGCTAATTGATCTTTTCCCTGTTTATCAAAAATTGTGTAAGCAGTAAAGGCTGTGGTTAATCCCAAAATCATAATTGCTGCAATACGCATCAAATTCCTTGTTGAATAGAAGGTGATTTTTCTGGCAGAAACTTTATCTTTTTCAATTCTCTTTAGAAGTCTTGACTTAACTGATTCTTCTTTTACCCTAAAATCTATCGAATGATCTTTCCAATAAACCTCAACCTTCTTAAGTTCATTCAGGTTCTTCTCATCTTCTTCCAGCCATTTTGATAGTTGGTGTTGTTCCTGAAGGGTCAGGCTATTTTGTAAATATTTTAAAATAAGATTATTCATTGACTACTTATTCAAGTAAGTCCTATTGACTCCTTATTATAAAGGAGTCAAGTAATAGATGAAAGTAATCCGAGAGATAAAATATTTATAATAAAATCAAGTAATTGAGGTTTATTTTAAAATTACAACTACCATTATGGCTTTTTTATTATGATTCATCAAATAAAATCATAGCGCGGTTGTTGTGATTTCTTTGAAATACTTGGGTAATAAAGGGACTTTCTATTATCAACTACTAAGAATATTCGCTTTACCTCGCAATTTCCTTTATGGCAGTATCTAATTTCTCGTCAGAATTGCTCCAGTTTGAAACACACGCTCTGATTTTACTTACTGCCTTGCATATCTGAGACTTTACAGCATCAATACTTATCCCCATTTCAGTCGCGATTTCATGGTGCTCCATGTATTTATTGCGTGACATTTTAAATATAATTTGACACTGTTCCGGTAAGTTCGAAATCTCAACATTTATCACATCTAACAATTCTTTTTCTAATAAGATATCTTCCGGACTTATCTGCTCCACTTGCTTCAATTCATTTTTAATGTCAAAACTGACAAACACACCAGGATCTTTGGAGAGCATTCTGATTACCTGATTTTTAACAGATACGAATAGATATGTCTCTATTTCTCTTATTTCCGAAAAATCTGATTTAGTTTTCCAAAGATTATAAAACACCTCCTCTACTACATCTTCTGCCAGATGATCTGATTTTAATAATTTTCGTGCATACAAAAACATCCTTTGGAAGTGGGTGGAAAAAACTTGTTCAAATTCTACTTTGAGATTCGAATCGTGCTGTTTATCCTGTGTTTTCATTGTGGGGTTAGGTATTCACACTATTGTGCAGTATAGTAAAGCTGTTCTTTTAATAGCTATGATCAAATCATTTTATTGCTACATAGGTGTACTATGTTAACATAAATATGAATTTTATGTGTTTAATCTAGCTTGAATCTTAGGCATATACTTCTTTCAACCATCCGGTCTTTCACTTGAATGATAACAATCTTCTACCACTTCCATGGTTTTTATGGCATCACCTACTGAATTGATGTAATCTGCATTTGGATTCTCCAACTTGTACATAAGCCCAGCCATTGGACCTATAAATGCATCGGGAAACCAGGAACCTTCAATCGGCAACTCTTGCCAGCCTTTATTGTCCTGTAGCGAGATAAAATCAAATATGTCTTTCCCTCCTTTGGGATAGTCCAAATTTAAGCCGACATTAATTTTTATCGCCCCTTCTGTTCCTTCAAACTTGATGGTTGATTCCTGATGTTTGATGCCGAAATTATGACCATGGTTTGTGTTGATATTTGCCCTGATCATTTCCCCATAATCCATGATGATAGAAGATCTTGTTGCTGCCAACTGCTTTGTATTTGGGTGTTTAGTTGTCTTTGCGTATACTCCCCGCGGATTGCCCAGAAAATACCTGACCAGATCAATGTAATGTATGCTGTGATACAAAATCTCTAGCCTTGGCGCCTTATTCAGAAACTCCCATAAATGCCAGGGCGTATAGATACTCATCCTTATATCGATATCATGAAGGTTTCCAATTTTCCCTCTGTCAATGAGTTCTCTGGCCATTTGAATGTAGGGTGCACTCCTTAATTGAAAATTGATTCCGGCTACCAACTTTTTCTCATGGCAAATACGTAAAATCTCCTTGGCCTGAATCAGGTCCTCGCCCATGGGTTTTTGTATGAGTACGCCTGAACCATTGGGTAAATCTGATATCACTGAAATGATTTCAGAGGCAGGTAATGCGATATCAAAAACACATCGCTCCCTTGCGCCTATTTCAACTAATTCATTACATGATTTGCAAGCTTCCTTTATCTTAAAAAGTCCAGCTAACGCTTCCGCTTTTTCAAATACTTTATCGTATATAGCCAGTACTTCAAAACCTGCCTTTTGATAGGCGGGGAGATGAGCATCCCTAATGATTCCGCCAGCACCAATGATTACAATAGGTCTCTTTTTTTTGATAGATGTTAATAAGTCTTCCAAATCAGTTGAGGGTTAACGACTGTTTCCAGAGGTAACTAAAATTGATAATCACCTACTTCATCCTTACTTAAAGCTATTACTACTTCCTCATCCTTGTACTTTAAGACACCTTCATTTCCATAAAGTGATTTCACTTTAGCAAAAATTAGTTTTCCTGCAGCCCAATGCATATCTACCTCAAAACCGCCCCGCGTACGCAGACCTTTGACTGTACCCTCTGACCAATCAGCAGGAAGTGCAGGCAGCAGCTCTATAAAACCCTGATGACTCTGGATCAACATTTCTGCGATACCAGCAGTAGAACCAAAATTGGCATCCATTTGAAAAGGTGGATGCAACCCAAACATATTGGTCGAGGTGCTTTTAGATAAAACCGTATTCAAACTTTCTTTGGCCTTTTCACCATTTCCAAGTCTTGCATACTGACTAATTAACCAGGCAGCACTCCAACCTGTATGCCCGCCACCATTTGCAATTCTATAGTTCAAAGATTTTTCTGCAGCTTCCGCTAACTCAGGTGTATTTTGAGGGGTTATTTGTGAGCCCGGATGCAAAGCAAACAAGTGAGAGATGTGGCGATGACCTGGCTCGACCTCTTCAAACTCTTCCGGCCATTCCATTAACCTTCCGTCAGAACCAATTTTTGTTGCTAATAATCCATCCTTTGTTTTTTGTACCTGCGATCGAAATTCGTCATCCAAATTCAGAAGCTCAGCAGCCTGAATAAAATCTGAGAACAATTGCCAGATGACCTGTTGATCGTGAGCTGGTCCCATGCTAATCTGACTTTTGCTGCCATCTGGGGCTATAAAAGTATTCTCTGGAGAAACGGCTGGTCCTGATACCCACATTCCTGATTCAGGGTGTTTAACCAGCCAATCGAGGTAAAATACTACGGAAGATTTTAAAACAGGATACATCTCCTTTAGAAAATCTATGTCATTTGTATAACGATAATGTTCCATGACATGACTACATAGCCATGCTGCAGCACCTGTATGCATTCCCCAATTGGCACGTTCACCAGGTGAGGTATAACCCCACACATTAGTAATTGGGTGAACTACCCAACCATTCATGTTATATTGGGTTTTTGCTGTCTTCATCCCCGGCGTAACTAACGAATTAATCAGGTCAAACATCGGAAGATGAATTTCAGATAAGTTAGTCACCTCGGCTGGCCAGTAATTCATCTGAATATTTACATCTGTATGGTAGTCTCCATTCCAGGGGGTTTGAATTTTATTGGCCCAAATACCTTGCAGGTTGGCAGGTAAAGTACCTGGTCTGGATGATGAAATCAGCAGGTATCGACCATATTGAAATAGTAATTCTTCAAGATGCTGATCTGATTTAGTCTCTTTAAATTGCTTAAGCCGCTCGTCTGTGGGTATTGGTTCAAAGTCATTAGGAGTAAGGTCAAGAGAAACCCTGTTAAAGTATTGACTATGATCCTGGATATGTGTCTCCTTTAATTCCTGAAATGATTTATTAGCAGCCTCCTGGATATTCTGAAGTGTAATCGACTGATAGTCCCGTCCTTTATAAACCGGGTAATCCAAAACATAGTCTGTAGATGCAGAAAGGAATAAAGTAACTTCATCTGCATTTTCCACAATAAGTTCATCATCCTGATAATAGACCTTACCATTGTTGCTGACAGCTTTCAATCTCACCATGTACTCCAAACCATTTCCACCCTGCCCATTATCAAGTGCTCCACTCATGATTAACTGATCTTTATCCACATAGGTGCTATAACGTTCCGGTCGGTCCAAAACACAAGAAAAAGAAATCTGACCCGGCTTATCTGCCTTAAAATTTATTGCAATTACCTGATCTGGATAACTAGCTAAAACCTCTCTTTGATGTTTTACTCCCTTTCTTTGATAACTCACCCGAGCAACCGCATCATTCAGGTCAAGCTCGCGATAGTAGTCCGTATATGTTGCCGAGTCTGCCCACTTGATCCATAAGTCACCCAAGGTCTGAAAACATCCAAACGGGGCATTTGCACCACGACCGCGACCTGAGCCTACGCCAGTACATATTTGGGTCGCATTCGTTAAGGCTGTTGCCTCCTCATAATTACCTTCAAACAGTAGACCACGTATTTTTGGTATGGCAACAGCAGCTTCAGGGTTATCATTTTCTGCCGGACTACCAGACCACATGCTTTCCTCATTTAGTTGGATTCGCTCTAAGTTGACATCTCCAAAAACCATCGCCCCAAAAGATCCATTTCCTAAAGGCAGAGCACTTAACCACTCTTTGTCGTCACCCCTATCCTTATCTGGTATCGATGCATCCGCAGGTTGGTCATACCAGAGTTTTAAATCAGGCTGTTTAGATTCTTCTGCTTGTTGAATACAGGAGGAGAACCCAATTAACAAGGTGAATAGGTGGATTATACGTCTAAATGAAGTCATTTTTTCATATTTAACTTAGACTATTCCTTTTTTAGTGAAAGTCTTGCAATAAGGGAAAGCGAACATACGGACGGATTATTTTCAATGCAAATAGTCAGCATTGAATTTCTAATCATCCACTATCATCCCTTAAAATGATTAGTTATCCTCATGATGATCATTGTTGGATTTTGCATGTTTTTTGTCAAGGTAACTCAATAACCTTCAGGTTTCGAAAATGGATCTCTGCACCCTCAGATTCCAGGCACATGTATCCTTTTCGTTGTGTGGATTGGCTGATCCCATTGACAAATTTTCCATTGACAGATAGTTTGATCGTGCCGTCGACACAGACCACATCATAGGTATTCCACTCTCCCCTAGGTTTACATCTGTTTTCTATGGACTTGCTTCTGGTACCCCTTGGATTTTCCGGCACAATCTCAACGCCACCAACCCCAAACAATTCTCCATGCACATAGGCAATGGGTGGCTTCTCTCCATTGCGAATATTCAGATTGACCCAATCCAGCTCTAACATCTGTACTTCAACCCCGTCGGGTAATCTATTTTCTCCTGGTTCAGCCTTACTCCACATAAACATACCGGAATTTCCCCCCGGCTCCATGTGTTTCCATTCCACGTGCAAGACATAATTTTCAAATTCTCGTGAGCTTCTGACCACACCAATTGGGTTGCCGTAGCACACCAATATGCTGTCTCTGGTTTCCCAGGTTTCTTTTGTCGTATTTACATTTATCCATTGAATTTTTCTCACTTGGTTGGAGCCCATTTGCATAGCACGCTGCAAAGGAATCACTTCCCCAAATTCAAACAAGAATTCCTGAGCATGACTAGAATAACTACATATCAATACAAAAACGAGTATTAAAAACTTACGCATCACTTCAAATCAATATATGGTGGATGAACTGGTCAGTCCAGGTACTGCCACTGCTGAATCTGGCAACTTTAGGTCCCAATCATAGTCGCTAATATCAGGACCCAGCTTTACTTCCGAATTAATGGCTTCTTCCCAAGTAATCTCTTTACCACTATAAGCTACCATCCTGCCCAGTACAGCCAGCATGGTACTATTGGCCATCCAGGTGCCATCATTCATTGGTTTGCCACTTCTAATCGCGGCAAAGAACTCATCATGCTCCGTCTGGTACATGTTGTTTTTTTCTCCGCTAAATCTCCAGGGGGACTTACCCATGATTTTCAGTTCACGTCCCATCTGGAGAAATGCCTGACCTTCGGAACCGAAGACATCTACCGTATTTTTATTCTGACAACCAGCCATTTGCCTTGTAAAATGAGTGGCTTTTATGTCATCCTGGTACTGATACTCAATGGCAAAATGATCGTAGATATTCCCATAGACAGGGTCTGTACGCTTTTGTCTTCCTCCATTGCCAATTGCTTTGATTGGTATTCGATCCCCCATGGCCCAGGCCATTAGGTCCAGGCTGTGTACCGCCTGCTCGGTAATAAAATCACCTGACATCCAGTCATAATACAACCAGTTTCTTAAACGATACTCCATATCCGACCATTCTGCCTGTTTTGGATAGGACCAAAGCTCTCCTCCAAACCGAAAAGTATTGATGCTTTTAATCTCTCCAATATCACCCTCTAGTATGCGCTGATATATCGCACGATTTCCGGTGTCATATCTGAAACAAAACCCACACAGAATGGACAATTTCTTTTTCTCAGCTTCTTTTGCAGCTTCTATCACCTTTCTCACACCGGGTGCATCCACAGCCACAGGCTTTTCACAAAAGGCATGCTTACCAGCAGCTACTGCTGCTTTTAAATGGTCTGGACGAAAACATGGTGGAGTGGTAAGTAATACAACGTCCACACCAGAATCTATGACCTTTTGATAAGCATCAAATCCTATAAACTTATGAGCATCATCAACCTTTAGCTTGTCGGGAATCTCCTTTTGCAATGACAAATAAGAACTTTCCAGTTTATCAGAAAAGACATCTCCCATTGCAGTTAATTCAACATTCGGGTCTGCATTTACAGCCTGCACCGCAGCTCCTGTGCCACGACCACCGCATCCAATGAGACCAACCTTTAAGCTTTTATTTTGCATCACTTGATTCGCTGCTGAAAGGTCAAACGAAGGCAAAATGGTTGATCCAAGTGCAGCCGCACTGGAAGACTTGATGAAATTTCTTCTTGTTTTTATGTCCATAACGCAACTTAATTTAAAGAAAAAACCAGAATATGCATTAAGCGAGTACTATTGATTCATTACCTGTTCAACTTTTCTGGACTTCATCCTTTTGTTGGAGATTTAAATCAAATATCCTATTCCTTGTCCAATGTTCGTCCATAGTGCATCCAGTATACCTGTAGTCATTCTCTTGTTGTTCTCTCGTTATTCCCTAATCAAGTCCCTTCAAGGATTGAGTGGTTGATCCAATCTCAGAATATGTATCAAGTAGAGGGTTAAGTAAAGGATGTGTGAAGTAAACCAAACCGTCTATTTGATCATTCCTGAGTGCCAGTAAGGGTGAGGGAAACTTAATCTATCGTTAATATGCTGAACCAATTGATACCTAATTAGTTATAATATTGTGAGTATTTTAGTTTTACTAGAACCTATAATATCAGTAAAGAACAATCAATTATGAGAAGAATTTTTTTAGGATCAATAATAGCATTATCTGTCTGGGCGTGTTCCGGCACTAAGTCTGACAACACGGAAGAAACCAAGCAGCCTGAGACAACAAGCACTACCCCTCAAGAACCTGTTGAACCACGGGTTTTTTTTAAAGCTCCGGAAAATGGAGCTACTGTGAGTAGTCCTGTATTTGTCGAAATGGGTGTAGAAGGCATGCAGATTGAGCCTGCCGGAGCAGTAAAAGAAGGATATGGTCACCACCATATATTGATCAATCAGGAGAACTGGCCAGTTGATGAAGTAATCCCATCAAGTGATACCACCATTCATTTTGGTAAAGGTCAAACAAATACCTCCCTTGAATTGGCACCAGGCGAATATACTTTGTCACTGCAATTCGCAAATGGAGTTCACGCATCATACGGACCTGATATGGCTGCCAGCATTAACGTTACGGTGAAATAACATGGTTTATCTTAAAATAGTAATAATTAAGACCAGGTCATTTGCCTGGTCTTTTTATTTTATCATGTTTTTGGCATAATTGGGCATAAAGAAGGGAATGAAAGAGTTAGAATCAGTAACTGCAGTATTAATCCATGCCCATGAAATAGCTAAAAAGAGAATGATGTTATTGAAAAAGTAGGATCGTTCCTGATTTTATATTTGACTATCGCAACTGCCGAGACCCTGGGGTTAGTGATTCATGCTTTTCTTTAGATACACTGAATAAATCAATTTCAACTCATAATACTGCATTTTGATAAACGCCGGATATGCAAACATGCAGTAAGAAGTTTACACTCTCTGTAGATAAAGAAATGTTCAAGAAAATGGCAAAAAGAACCAATGAATGTAAATCAGCATTTCACATGCTTTAGATCGCTTAATGAAATCACCTTTTGGCTTTCATAAATAATCAGTAATCCTAATCAGACTTCTCCTGGCGAGTTACAATTGGTACATACCCTACTTCCTTTCCTTGAGGAGTTGTCACAATGAGAGCATCATCAATGGCAACCAATTTTCCAAGCGATGGTGGTGCCATGTATTCTTTCTCAATTGTCCATTCCTGATGAATTTTCTCAATAAAAGATTGAAGATTCTGTTTTTCAGCTTCACTCCAGTTGAATTGTTGAAAAGACGGTTGATCTATAAAGCGATACCAATGATAGGTTACTTTTGATCCATCTTTAAGCATAGCAGTAAAAGGACCAGCGGATGGCCCTGGATTTGCCCAGGCTCCTGTAGTAGGCGAAACATAAGGATCTTCTTTGTTATATTGGAAATTTCCCTCAACAACCTCACTGCCATAACGCCAGTTTTTAAATTCTTTTTCAGAGCTTGCTTCTGGAAATTCCTTTGCCCTTAATTCTTCTGGAACCTCAGAGGCGTTTATAGGTATATGTTTATCGCCTTCACGCTTAAAATACTGAGGAAATTTCCCTTCAGGTGTTACTGCATTTTCCTGCCATTGTAAACCAAAAGCATTAGATGGAAATATATTCGCGCTAAAAATATTTTCAATGTCACCTATTGTTTTTTCCTCTTGATTAAATCTTAAATCACGAGCATTTAGTGGAGGAACCCATTCTGCCGCTTTTCCAAAGGCTCCGGAGCACGGTGGCCCTCCTTCTTTCCAGGCCTTAAGGCAATCATAGAGTGCTTCCTTGGAGTAATATTTCACATCCTGTACAAGTACAGAACGTCCTTCTTCATCCATGGGAAAATTTAATTGCGGTATTTTAACGTACAAGGTACTATCAGAATCTACTGCTTTGAAGGAGGGAACTGTATTAATTTCCATGGCGCCACCACCACCCATAGTTCCAGGGCGGTTATCAAGGCCCCGACCACGAATCGCTTCATACTCATTCGATAGTTTGCTCCACATTTCTGGAATGTAGAAAGCCACCGGTCCTTTAAAATTGGAAGAATTCAAAAATAATGTCCAGCTCTGATCGCCAGTTGGCTGAGGCTCTCCCCTGGGATCGGTTAGGGGTAAAACCATGTGTGTATAACCGAGGAATGTATTATCGCCTAAACTTCCTGAAAAAGTAATACCATCTGGTGGTACAAGAATTCTGTTACTTAGTTGTGCAATGCCAAGTTCATCATCAGGCAATGCCATATTGCGATAAAAAAATGGCCATCCCGGGGAAGCAATTTCAGAGTTATAACAATTAGGAACTGAATTCATGCTAAATTTTGGAGAGCCATAATTAAATTTATTTCCTCTCCAATAACCAAGACCTCCTTCTATCGTCTGAAAAACGCTTGAAAAGGTTGGCCCACGAGGTTCCCAGGTTCTTGCTATTGTGCCTTCTGGGCACAAAGGCATAGTCTTATTGTCAGAGTTGTCTGGCTGTATCCAATTGCCAGGAAGACCTATCTGAAACCCTGCAACCGGGTACTCCAAAAGTGGCCATACTGCGGTATAAAAACCAATGCCTGCTCCATAATTATCCGGTCTCGGGGGTGTACTGTATCCGACATAACCATGCAATCCGCGGCTACCATTTTCAACCTCTCCGGAAATTGATTCTGCTGGAGAAATTTTTGAACATTCCTGCATGAGTAGTGCAGTAAGACCAGAGATAAGCAGCGTGATGACAAAAGAGATACTAAAGACTTTTTTATTTATCATATTTATTTATAAAGACTGAAATAGCTTTATATATGCTGTAAAAACTGTTATTAAGGCAGTTAATGGTTTTTCGATTCGGAATAGCAATAAGCAAAAGTTATAAAAAAATATCTGCCTTGCCCATTAGGGCAAAGCAGATAATTAATTAAGACAGATAATTATTGAACCCCAGTTCTGGTGTCCCACCAAAGTTGTGTGCCATAGAAAATATCCTCTATGACAATTTCAAAAGGAAATGAGGTATTATGAGCACTTTCATTTGCAGGATAGGACATTCTAAAAGGAGGTCTGTTGTGACCAAGTATGTCATAATCTACTGCTACATTAGCAATCAAGGGAACATCCGTACGTCTTACCTCAGCCCATGCTTCGACACTCTGCTTAAAAAGACTTAACCAGTTTTGTAGCCGTATCTTTTCAAGATTAGTGGTAGCTCCACTGTCCCAAGCCACACCTGTTTCTGCCAAATAATCAGTGATTTCTCCAGGTGTAATTCCGTTTTCTTCCAGGGACAGTGTCACACCAGTTTCATAAGCGTCTTGTGCATTTCCAGTAGCCAAACCACGTTCATAAGCTTCCGCTTTTATAAACCAGACCTGAGCAGCATTCATAAAAGGTGAAAAACCATCGGGGTCATATCCGTGCCTGTTACCTATATGTGAAACGTTAGGCTGGGTATTCATAGGATCACTTAATTGATCAGGTCCCATTCTATATCCATTGTAGACTCCGTTCTCATTTAAATCTGCATATACTGATAGCCGCGGATCATTATGATCCTGCAGAATGCTGATCATTTCATAGTTCGTCCTGTACTGATCAGTCTTATTGGTAGGTGTTCCAAGTCTTCTATTCCAAAGCTCAATGTCAGGGGCTGCTCCAGGCCACATGAGGTAGGCATTGTCACTGTTATCTTCAAAAATCGGATTTTGACCTGGGTTATCCAATATTTCAGTGATCACTTGCGATGCATCATCCTCAGCTACCAAAGACATACGCATGGCTACTCTCAATCGAATGGAGTTGACAAATTTTTTCCAATTGTCAATGTTTCCTTCATAGATAAAGTCACCGACACCTATCTCTCCATTTCCATCCTGCAACATTCCATTGGCTGTTTCCAAATCATCCAGGATAGCATTATATACCACATCCTGGCTATCAAAAGCAGGACTGACAACACCATCATCTAGAGAGAAAGCCTCGGTATACGGAACGTCTCCCCACATATCAGATACCTGCTGACCGGTAAATGCCTTCATGGTCAAAGCAACAGCGGCAAGATTTTCATTCCCTTCCTCCATTGCATTTTTTTGGGCATCCACAAAATAGGCCATTCCCCGGTAGAGATTATCCCACTGCCCATTGTTTATGTCTACTCTGAACTCATAATCACCTAATCCAATGGCAGCAGTTTGCCCGGCCCATGACCCGGTATAATACATGCCTATTCTTTCACCAAAGAGCTGACCTGAAACTACCATTAATCCAGATCCAAGAACATTGCTCGTGGGTACTTCAGTAGGCTGATTTGGATTTACATTTAATTCTGTCCAGTCATCACAAGAACTGGTCCATAATAACGATATCGTTAAAAGGAGTATAATACGTGAATTATATATTTTTTTCATTTTAAACTTTCTTTAAGAAAATTAATATTTTAATATTTTCCGACTGTTATACAGTTACTAATCTTAATTAGAAGGATACATTCAGATTAAAACCATATGATCTGCTTGTAGGGGGCATGAAGTTTTCAAACCCAGTACCAAGTTCCCCTCCACCCATTTGTGAGGCAGCTTCCGGATCGAGTCCCAGGTCTTTAGCTGCTTCACTTCTATGAAGTATGGCAAGGTTTCTTCCAAAAATGGACAGGTTAACATTACGCAAAAACCCTATATCTCCAAAATTATAAGCTAATGTCAATTCACGAAGTTTAACATAAGAACCATCTATAATGGAGTATTCGTGATTATTCCACAACCAACCATTAGTAAAGAATGTCTGAGCAGATAGCCGGACTTCATTCGGAGTACCGTCTTCCGTTACTCCGTCGAAAATGATTCCTTCTTCACGTACATTATTTTCAACAGTATTCATAAATGCACCTGTCGGATATGAATGCCACATGGTCGTGCTGAAAAAATCCCCACCCATGCGTACATCTAATAATGCTCCTAACTGGAAGTTTTTGTACTTAAAAGTGTTGGAGAAACCCCCTATCCAATCGGGTGTTACATTACCTAAAATCTCTTGCTCACTTGTAGTTACAGGCAGACCTCCATCATTGACGATTATCTGTCCCTGGTCATTTCTTACAAAAGGAAGCCCACTAATATCACCCCATGGACTGCCCGGTGTACCTACTAATCTTGCCCCACCAAAACCACTGCTAATGGTAAGGTTTTCCAATCCGTCAGAAAGGGAAACCACAGTACTTCGGTTTTGAGCCCAGTTTAGGCTGGCATGCCAGGAGAATTCCTCTCCAAATCCCTGAACGATCCTTGCATTCAATATCAACTCAATACCTGTATTCTCAATCTCGGCCGCATTAATAAGCTGCGAAGAGTATCCGGTAGACCTTGCTACAGGAACTTGCAGAATCATGTCATTAGTTGTTTGGTTATAATAAGTTGCATCTAAAGAAAAGCGATCATCTATAAATCCAACTTCCAACCCTACTTCGAATGAAGTAGTCTCCTCTGGCCTTAGGTTGGCAGGAGGCTTAACCCCTGTTGGATTGAATAATGTGATGTTATTGAAGGAACCTAATCCGTACGTACCATCCAATCGATATGGGTCGGTATCTGAACCTACTTTAGCAACATTTCCTCTAATTTGTGCGTAGCTGAGAATGCTTGATTCTAAATCCAAGGCTTCAGTTAGAAGTACTGACAAACTTGCCGAAGGATAGAAATAGGACCAGTTTTCTGCGGGAAGCGTAGAACTCCAGTCATTTCTTGCAGTAAGCCCGAGGAATAAATAATCTTGGTAACTCAATGTTGCCGAAGAATATAAACTCATGGATTCCCTTTGGCTTTCAAACATACCTGTAGTTGGTACCCCTTTGGCATTAGATACCGTGAACAAATCGGGTACAGTAAGATCATTCGCTCCTACAGAAACTGAGCTTAATTTATTTTGCCGGAAATTTCCACCTACCAAAGCATCGATAGCAAAAGATTCCGAAAGATCCTTTTTGACGTTAATTCTGACATCGGCATTAAATTCCTGTACATTATCATTCGAAAGACTAAACTGACCACCTTGGTCTCTATTAATATTCCTTCTGGTACGTGACTTCGTAAAGCTTTCTCTCTTCTCACTATAGTGATCCATTCCTATAAGTGAGCTTACAGATAACCAGTCCAGAATATCATAATTGATGTTTACATTTCCGAAGAACCTGTCTCTTTGAAGTCCATTTTCATTTTCCAGATTATAAAAATAATTATCAGCATTAGGGTTGTATCCACTGCCCATCTCATTGCCATGTTCATCATAAACTTCCTTAACTTTATCTAACGGAATATTTCTAAAAGGACCCCAGGCCAGGGCTGTCATGGTACCGTAGGAAACTACAGGAAGATTGTCACTGTATCTATTGATATAATTAAAGCTCGAACCAATAGTAAGCCGTTCACTTGGATTAAGTGTCATGCTACCATTTAAAGTGTTTATTCTTTGATCAGTATTGAAAAATATTCCATCCATATTCCTGTTTGAAAAGGATAGCCTACCAAAAGCATTCTCACCTCTAGCGGTTACAGCCACCTGATTCAATATATTCTTACCAGTCTGAAAATAATTATCTCTCAGGTTATCAGGATTAGACAAATAAGGACTATTCGGACCTGATGCCCACTGATCCAGCATTAGACCCGCATCAAATCTTGGTCCCCAGGGGTTAGAATTTTCATTGATTCCGCCTCCAGTTCCATCTACATAGTTGTAAGAAATCTGTTGGGCATACTCATTATAAGATAAGTTTTCTCCAGGATTATTAGCAAGATATTCCTGCCAGTCATACTCACCTCCCCTGTTTCCAATGCCATATTGATTTTGAAAATTCATGAAATAGCTTGGATCATCAAAAATAGCAGACGTGGTAAAATTAACACCAACTCCAGTTTTGGCTCTTGATCCCTTTTTGGTCTCAATCATTATTACACCATGGGCTGCTCTACTTCCATAAAGTGCCGTTGCGCTTGCACCCTTTAATACTGTTAAAGACTCTATGTTTTGAGGATCAATATCCGCAGCTGCATTTCCGTAGTCTATTCCACCGGCACCACCTAAATTTGTACTACGGTTATCAATGGGTATTCCATCTACCACAAATAGAGGTTGATTACCTGCAAAAGACGCATTTCCCCGGACAACGATCCTGGAGGAAGCTCCTATTTGAGATCCACTGTTTGTTACCTGAATCCCAGCAACCTTTCCACTTAATGAATTCACGACGTTAAAGTCGTTGGTTGCATTCAAATCATCAGTATCCAGTGATTGGACGGAATATCCCAATTCCCTTCTTTCCCTTGAAATACCCAGAGCCGTTACCACAACCTCCTGAAGAGCCTGTTCGTCTTGCTGCATTTCCAAATCAATGGTACTTCTGCTATTAACCAGTACTTCCTGAGTTTCAAATCCTACAAATGATACAGTTATTGTAGCGTTTTCAGGAACACTAATTGAATAAGTTCCATCTATGCCAGTAATAGTTCCATTTGTTGTACCCTTTTCCTGAATGGTTGCTCCCGGTAATACCTCTCCGCTTTCATCGGTAATTTTACCCGATACGGTTTGCTGATCATCAACCTGCTCCAGCACCACACCTTCAGTGGCTAAGGCCAATAATGGCGAATAACTGACTATAAACGCACATATCGCGACTTTCGAAATGCGCATAATAGATTTTCGTAATTTTACATTCATAGAATTTGCTTTAGATAAAAAATAAATTTCTCTTTCTTTTAAGTGCGGACTATTAATGCGACTGTTTTAGAATTAATCGCATTTTGTTAACAATCTCACAACTAAAGCATAAACTTATTATGAATACCTCCCTAATCAATTCACTTTATTGACTTAAGTATATAGTTTCTTAACAGTGAGGTTTAACACAACGAAATATTAGCAAACCAATGATGGTCCGCAGTCTTTGGCGAAAACAAGTGATGGAAACTGGCAATCAGTTTTTTTTTGTATCAGGAGGTTTCTGTAAAATCCAGAAACCCGTTCAAAATATCATTCCAATATATTCCGCATATATTCGATACATTTTACAACCTCTTTAACCGCATCTGACCCCTCAGGAATTTTGTATTCCAGCTCAAGGAAACAATCTATAGGCCATTGTTCTTCTTTAATCAAATTTAATACATCTGCTATAGGTGTTTCTCCCTTACCAAATTCTCTGTTTGCATTGGGATCAGGATTACTAGCATTGGTTTTATCCTTGATATGTAACATCGGAATCTGATTGTGATACTTTTCGATAAGTTCGTTTGGATGCTTTCCTGTAGTACCTACATAATGACCAATATCCAGGTTGAGCCTGTTTGCTGGATTAGCGGCCAACATGGCATCCAAATCAAATTCCGGATCGGCAAATTGGGCATGGTTATGATATATAGCTAAGCTGTTGTGTTTCTGTGCATATGCTCCCATGCGATTCCATGCAGATTCCCGGGCCTCATCCGTAATACCATAGGCACCCAGTGTGTTGGCCGATTTGAAAGCATAGTCCAACTCTTCATCAGACCAACTAGATGGTGCAAACTTGGCGATGTGCATATCCACCCCGGAACTGTTGTATTTCTTGCGAACTTCCTCATACTTTGACATCGGCAAGGAAAGTCTCCATTGCATTTGTGCTTCTGTGGCAGCTTCCACCGCTTTCTGATGTTCGGCTTTTTCTTCTTCTGTTGCGTCCCTACTTATTCTGCCTGGCCCCTCAGGTAATCCAAGGCCTTCTTCCAGCACTCTTCTCATTTCCAATGCATTCACACCTGCCTGTAAAACATATTCCAGCACCTCATCAATTCCGTGTGGAACAGATCGGTACGAATAAGTTGTTAACCCCAATTGAACCCCATTCACTTTTGAATTAGGCATTTTCGAGGAACTGCTATTGGAGCAGGAGATTATATTGAAAGGAACAACAGAAACGGCAGCCGCTGCCGCCGCATTACCCAGAAATTTTCGTCTTGATTGATTTGATGGTATGGGATTCTTCATATGATAACTACAATTATTTAATTATTGGATTTATCAAATATATCAAAAATCAATGTCTATTTCCTGAGCATAGCAAGTAGATATTGATTTGAAAAGGAATTATTATGGTACTAATTTTTGAGATAGTAGTGCCCAGTTCAATGAAATAGCATTTTAGCAGACCTCGGAATCCTAGCTTCTCAAATTCACTTCTTCCTTTTTCCCACTTGTCCTTACCTCTACTTTAAGATTGGCTTCTTTAGCTGCGCGGAGAAAATCACAATCGATGGAAATTGTATTATCCCCATTTTTTACGCTGAAATCAGTCGGGTCAATTTTATACTTGCTAATCACCTGCCAACTTGAATTGTATAAGATCACCTGGTCGCCTCCTTCGTACTTAAGTATTTGATCTTCTTTCATGGAAAGGGGAATCTGTATCTTTTTGTAATTATTTATTTCCAATACGATGTCATTCACATCACAATTCTTTGCTGTGAACACAAAATTTAGGACTTGTTCATTCCCCATATTCACGAACTCAAAGGTTGAAAATAAGGGCTCACCTGGCTGCCTTACTTTTTTCTCATGGGTAAAAATTTCAGCATTGATTTCCTGCAAATTCCACACATCATCTGCTACCCTTTCAATCGAAAATTCCATGGAATTGTCTCGCATCGCTTCTTTTTGTTCTTCAGTGAATGAGTTTGAAATCCTTAATTTTTCCCAGTCTCCAATTAGCTCCAATATTTCATTTGAATTACCGTTTTTTTCAACAGTTCCCAAGTCAGCAACCAATGCGTAACCCGCATCATAACCTGCAGATCTTGCCAGTAACCATTCTATATCTTCTATGCTTGTTATCGAATCCATTCTAAACCATCCCAACATACCAGGCATAAAATTTCTTTTGAAGTAAGCCTGGTTATTGAAGCGATATTCTGTTTGGCTTTCGCGAAATCCTGCGTACCATGGTTCTCCCCAATTCATCCTGGTGTATATATGCCAAAAAAAGTGAGTGGTTCGGCTTGCATCAATGATCAGGTGCTTTTTTAGTTCCTCTGACAATGAATTGTACCAGGTGTAGGGCATTAATGTTTCACCATATGTACCCAGGCCCGTTGAACGGTTTCCTTCAAGTCCATCAAATGAGATCTGTCTGAGACCGGTTTCATTGTATAATGAAGCTAATGTTTCAGACATTTCAATGGTTAAATCTGCATTGGTTAAGAAAACTTTGTAACCATGATCTAGCAGTTTTGATATTTCTGCCCCTGATTCATGAGAAGCTGCCACGGTATTAAAAGCACCTCGCTGACAGTCCAATAACTTCCATGGAGACTTCTCAGAAACGCTTCCATACCTGATAAGCTCTTCTCCAATCATCACCGTTTTCAAGTTGTTGTTTTTCATTTGGTTGAAGAAATCTGGTGATTGGATGGTGACTTCAGTTATTGAAGCGTCCATGTTTTCTGTAATTACAGAGCTACCCACTTTTGCAAGCCTTTTATCCGGGACAGGTGAAACATATGGATCATTGGTGGTAATAAAGTTCGATAAACAATGGGTACCCATTTTTATGCCTTGTGCTTCTGCTTTTTCAACACATGCTTTTAATCCCTGAATTCCATTTGGGAATTCTTTATCATATAAGTCAAAATGCCCCCAACTCTCAAAAGTCTTTCCATAATGGTATAGATATTTCAAGCCGGCTTTTTTTGTCAGCGCAATAGCCTGATCGACGTTTGCTTCGGTGTAAGAGGTAATAAGGTATGCTGCAGCTGCTTCTTTATGTGTCTTTACCCATTCTCCGTCGATCATTGGATGTGGTAAGCCTTCAGCAAGTTCAATTTTACCTATGGTTTCTAAAGTGCTTTCCAAATCACATCCAAAAAGGGCGATTTTAGAACCGATTACGCCCCCGTCCTCATAAGGTGGAGCTACTATATTTTCATGATTGACATCCTGATATATTCTTTCTTTATCTCTATTTCTACAATAGGCCTGCAAACTACTACCAGACACAAGCGGTTTGGCTGCTTCAACCCTGTATAAAACACTTCCATCAGAATCAGGATGCATATCATCAGGATCTTCGTTTCTAACAAAATCAAATGCAGGCATGCGGTCACTCTCATTCCAGGGGTAACCACCCATGGTTTTAATATTTAAAGCCTGAATACCCAGCGTAAACCCCTCGCCACGCACCACACCAATTGTTTCACCAATTATCTCGTCGATCATATTGGCATAAGGACCCCATATGATTAATTCAACCGCTTCTTTGTTTGTGATAGCAATTAATTCAAAAGTTACATGCGTTTCTTTTTCATCTACTTTGATATCCGCAAGGATGTCATTTTCGAATGCTAATGTCAGCTGACCATCTTTCGCTGTGGCTGATTCCGGATGTTTGATCTGGTTGTCAATTCTTACAGACATTAAAGAAGATAGTGTATCCTTCAAAAGGTAATCTTTGCCCGTCTTCACATCGATTAGGTTTACGATCGACCCTTTATCATTAATCGTTATTCTTAATGACGCTGTTGAAGCATCAAAAATTATCGGGTCTCCATATTTTGAGCAGGAAGCCAATATTAGGCCAATAAATAAGATAACCCCAGATAATTTTTTCATTTTCGAATCCTTTTAAGTTTATGCGCTATGCTGACCTATCTCACTTGTCTTAATAAAGGCCATTCAGGTAAAATAGTAAATCCTTCAAAGACTCACAAGGCGGCGGCCCTCAGCCGACCTTTGTACACCTACTTGTATACTAACCAGGCAGTAGCGACTACATCCTGATCGGATACAAACCGTATCCACCTGGATTGGAAATCTTTTGGAAATTGATGTGAATAGGTTTCTCCCGAGTCAACAGTTACCTGATCATACAACATCCAAGGACCGTGACCTATGGGTCCCACTTCGATCCTGAAGGTAACGGATTTTTTGCTATTATGAGAAATTTGCAGAGCTCGGTCATCATAAAATCCAATGAGATACGGATCTGAAGGAACCTGCGCAACGACCGGTGTATCCTTCCACGGACCACCCTGCCCCATGGGCTTCCCCATTTTCCAAAGATCATCGATAACTCCTGCCCAAACTGCAGCCTTTCCATCTTTAGAAACAATGATATGCTCGTTGTCCAGCCCGGTTTCAGGGTTGATCCCAGTCATCACGAGCAGCCCTCTGTAGCTAGCATAGTCGTGTATCCTGAAATGATGGGATGAAATGGGTCTGATCTTGGCAAATCCATCTGCATTTTCAGCTGGTAACTCATAGAAGGTTCCGTGACAATTCAGCAAATCACGTTCAGTAGCCACTTCCCGATCAACTCTTAAGGCTGTATCATTGGTCAAATTCGTAAAGTCTTTTTCACTGCTCAATGGTAATCTCCATCTTCTCCCTGAATCATCAACAATCAGGATTGAGGATTTCTCAATGGTTATGACCTGCTCCGGAATAGCAAATTTCTCTTTGATGTGACTCAGGGTTTTCTCATCTGTTTTAGGGACCAGGTTGAGCTTCTCATCCAATTCGTAGTAACTATAGGTAGCAGGTTTAGAATTACTAAAAACTGTAGCTGCAATTCCCAGAGCTCTTCTGTTTTCTCCCAAACCATAAAGCAATCCACCAATGGATGTAGATTCGTTTACTTTGGCCAGGCCTTCAAACATGGGCGCTGAATCATCATTTCTCAGGTCTTCATCTGCATAATAAAAATGCACAGTGGCAGTAGTAGGTTTATTACTTCTAATTCGTATCCATTCACCTACTTCCCCCGGAGTAAAAGTTATTCTTTCACTAGTATTGCCAACAATTGAAACAGGTTGTAATATTTCCCAGCTGCCTTTTCCATCACGGTCAACCTCTAATGTAAATTCGACCCTTTTGCTTCCTTCATTTTTGATCCATGCGGAACGATGAGGCCAGCCGGCAAATAGGAAAGGTTCTGAATATTGGTTTGCCTTTATCTTTTCACTCAACCAGACCGCTCCCTCAGCAGTATTTGGACCCAGATTATCCGGCGTGTTGAAATCAGTAAACCATAGATTGGAGTTTGATTGTCCGGGTCCGCTGATGCCCCCTTTCACTTTTCGCTTATTTAAAAACTCTCTCTTGGCTGAATCATCACAACCAAAAACCAGCTGATCATTCCATCGGGTAAAATCTCCAATGACTTTGAGGTAAGCAGATTTTGGACGAATACCAGCGGTATTTTCCAGACTGAATGTTCCCGGAAATCGCCAGAACATGCCATGCATGGTCATTAGATAATCAGGATTATCAGTCGCTCCAACATTTCTAATTCGAGGCCACTCCGTATTCCATCCATGCGCTCCGTCATAGCTATGACTGGCTTTAGGCAGACGGTAGAAGCTCCAACCACTATCAGGATCTCTGGTTCCAAGCAAGACTGACTTGTGGTCCCATCCGGTAGTCCAGATCGGATCCGTTTCCGGATTGGGATTTCCATAAATTCCTCCGGGTCCCGTAACTTCTACAAACTGATTTCTTCGAACCAAATTCCAGTTCTTTCCGTCCCATTCGTATAAAGCTCCCGACTCAATATCAAATTCCTTTTTTGCCAGCTGATTCGCCTCTCCGTTATTTGAATAGACCAATACACCCTGACCAGAATAGAGTCCCTTGCCATGAGCTCCTAAGAGCAAGTCACCAGACTGGGCCATCTCCCTTTCCTTCTTAATCACATTTGCATCCAGATATAAGGTATCTACCTCCAAAGACTTTACATCCACCTCATAGAAACCTTCCTCCATGGTTCCATAATAGATCTTTTCCATTGGACTCGTCAAATGACGGGCATTGCCTGTATGCCTGCCCGGCATGACTGAATAAGGAATGGTTCGCACAATTCCATCTGCATTAATAACGTGCGGACCAATAAACAATTGATTGCTTTCTTCATGGATCATCCGGTTTGCCGGGGTACCGCCAATACTTTCTTCGTGAACGATCTGGGTTAGATCATTTGTGATTTCATACAACTTATCCGACGATCCCATAGGAAAGTGAGGTCCGTAAGTGACTACCCACAGTCTGTCAGCCCAGGGCACAACTGCCCCTGTACCACATTCTCCTTCATTGTTGTAATAAGCCAGGTGTGGGTAAATACCACTTATTTGTATGGGCTCATTGGTGCGCTTGTCTTCCGCGCTGAATTGGCATCCAAAAAGAAATGGAAAAGCGAGAAAGAAAATATACTGATGAGTTTTCAAAGTGAACGGTTTAAAAAACTTCTATAATTCTCTGATCCAGATATTCCGATAACTCACCGCATTGCTGTGATCCTGCAACATGAGTGGTCCTTTTTCTGCTTTAGGTGGTAAGTCTTTATTGTATGCTCGTGTTGGACCCTGTAAGGCCGAATGATCCTGAATCAAGATCCCATTGTGGAAAACAGTGACTTTACCTGCGGTCGATTCTGATCCGTCTTGCCCAAAACGAGGAGTTCTGAATACGATATCATATACCTGCCATTCTCCGGCTCTTTTGGAAGCATTGACCAGCGGTGGATATTGCTCGTAAATGGCTCCTGCCTGGCCATCAGCATAAGTCTCTTTATGATATGAATTTAATACCTGTACCTCATACTTTCCCATGAGGTAGATCCCTGAGTTTCCGGCCTTTTGACCTTCTAAATCAGCAGCCTCAGGTGGAGTCCTCCACTCAATGTGTAATTGTATATCTCCGAATTCTTTCTTGGTATGAATGCTGCCTTTACCAGGGTTGACAGTCAGTATGCCATTGCTTACTTTCCAATCAGCTGCTTCTCCATTAAGTTTCTCGAATTGATCAAGAGAAGAACCATCAAATAGTACAATTGCATCAGATGGTGGTACATTATTCTCCCCAGGGGTAATAGCTTTTGGTGCTGTTTGCTCTTCCTGAGCATAAACGAACGTAGCGCCTAGTAGGAGCATGAAGGGGATTAGTTTTTGGATACTTTTCATATTAAGGATTGTTCATGTTGTTATGGCTTTTCTAATAAACCAGTAAACATTCATGCAATTATTAACTGCATTGGTGTAACAATGATAATATACTTTGATTGGATAATACTATCTATGAGTATTTGAGGTCGTCAAATCATTCTTCGCCAGTCAATCAATATTCCGGAAAATAACAGCTAATGCCTGAGTAACCCATGACAGCTACCAGGATATTAAGCTTCTTCAGAGTGTTCTCTTCACCTCTACAACCCATAAAAATTATGGAGATTGCCAGTACAGTAATTACTTTATTCATAGAACACATTAAATCTAGGTCCTAAAGTATGCTTGTATTCTTTAGGTATGTGAGCTTGTAATTTTTGAATAATACGATAGCTGTCGGGATTATTGGCTCGATTTATATGCTCCCTGGGGTCAACTTCAATGTCATATAATTCTTTTCCACCATCGTAATACTGAATATACCTCCAATTGCCAGAGCATACAGCAAAGTTGCCTGGTCCATGGGATATTAACACGGGGTAATCCCAACTGTGCTGTTTATCACGAAGCAAAGGAACCAGGCTTCTTCCATCAAGTTCCTGTTCGGTATTTAATTCACACAATTCAACCAGTGTCGGATAGATATCTTGCAATGAAACCGGATGCTTAACACGACTTCCTTTTTTAGTGATTCTTGGGTCATAAATCATAAATGGTGTTCGGGTTCCCTTCCTCCAGAGCGTCATTTTACGCCAGTGTTCTTTTTCGCCCAGATGCCACCCATGGTCTCCCCAAAGTACGATGATCGTATTTTCATGATAAGGGCTCTCCTGAAACCCCTTAATCAGTTTACCAATCATCTCATCCGTATGATTGATTGAAGCCATATAAGCTCTTATCAGCTTTTTCCATAGCATGGGGTGCTTTTGTACAAACTCATGATCACTTTCATCTTCCATTTTATAGAAACCAAACAATGAATGAGCAAATTCCTGTCCCATCCCATTTGGAATATCTTCCAGTTCATTCTCGAGAATATGAGAAAGTTTTATGGAATCAAGGTTGAACTTTTCAAAGTTAGCTTGTTTTGCAATCCAGGGGAGATGTGGCTTTTTATAGCCTACACCAATAAAAAATGGTTTTTTAAAATCAGTATTCAATTGCTCTATAGCCCATTCAGTAATCTGGTAGTCACACATGGCCGTTTCATCTTCAGGCTTAACAGGACCAAATCTTAATGCACTTTCAGTAGGAGTGAATGTGTCTGAATGATCAGGATCTGGTTTTGGGTCATCCGCATCAAAATAGGTTTCAAAACCATCCTTGCTATTGTAATGAAAGATTTTCCCGGCACCTGCTGTATAATAACCTTCCCGTCTAAATAGTGCAGGCAATGTTTCCCTTTCAGCAAGCTCAGGAATATTCTCAGGGTCATATATCGCATGATGTCCATAGGAACCAGATTTATGAGGAAAGATGCCGTAAAGTAAGGAAGTTCTTGATGGGCCGCATACCGGAGCTGAACAGTAGGCATTTAAAAATGCAGTAGACTCATTGGCAAGGCTATTTAAGTTTGGGGTTATCGACGCTGAATTTTCACCCATAAATTCAACCCAGTCATTAATATCATCAATTGCAATAAAAAGTACATTAGGCTTGTCTGGAATGCGCTCAGAAACCTGTTCGGGTGAGAGCCAAATATTGAATATAATCTCTATGAGTAAACCTATAATCATGAAAATTATTTCTTATACAATCCAGTATCTCCATTTCTCCAGAGCGGCATTAAACTTTCCACTGTGCCGGAGCGTTCATTAGCAATATTCTTACGCTCATAAGGATCCGTTTCGTGATCATATAGCTCTATATCCGGTTTCTCGTCTCTTAAATATTTTGTTAGCCTGTATCTATCTGTGCGAAGTGAAACTCCACTTAGATAATAACTATAAGATATCCCATCCCATTTAGTTCTTGCATCTTTGATCAATGGCACCAGGCTTTTTCCATCAGTTTCAAAAGGCATTGCTACATCGCACAACTCCATTAACGTAGGATAAATATCTACCGTACTTACCACATTATTTACGGATTGACCTTTGGCCTTTCGAGGATCCACTATAATAAGGGGACTATTCAATGACCAGTCAAAAATGGTGTGCTTTCCCCAAACCCGATCATCTCCCAAATGCCACCCGTGGTCACCCCATAGCACGATGATTGTATTCTGGTCTAGTTCAAGTTGTTTCAGTTCATTTACAAGTTTGCCTATTTGTGCATCGATATAACTTACACTAGCAAAGTAAGCATGTCTCAATTTCCTTTCATAGGCTTCAGAAACAGGTTTTTCCAATGACGCCTTCTCATCACCTAATTTATATTGATTAAACTCTCCACTGTTGTGCAGGCTGGCTAGATTCACATTGTCAGGTATATCCGGAGATGGCGTCAAGGGAATTTCTGCTTCCTCATATAAATCCCAGTATTTTTTAGGAGCATTAAAGGGTAAATGGGGTTTAAAGAAACCAACACCCAGAAAAAAAGGTTGGTCTTTTTGTTTCAACTCTTTCAATTTCTTAATAGCCAGGTTAGCTGTTAAGCCATCTGGATATCCTTCGTCAGGAACATCCGCACTTTCATAGGGTTTAACATTTTTGTCCATCCCGTTGCGATTAGTTCCATCAGCATAGCCAAAAAAAGCATTCCATCCTGTTCCCCACTTTCCATAATCCAGTAACATTTCATCCCAACTATATGGTAGCTCCAATTCACTACTTACTGAATCCATATAACCATATGGCCTTCCCTCTGGAAAATGGCTGATTTTACCTATTCCCACGGTATAGTAACCATTTCGTCGAAGATGATGAATAAATGTTTCCGGCATTTCACGCTCCGGCAAATCAGATAGCAATTTTTCACTTACATTGTTAGATAAATGTTGTTGGGTTCTCGGTAACAACCCGGTGATAAGGCTATGTCGGGAGGCACCACACGTTGGTACCGTTACAAAGTGGCTGGTGAATACACTGCCATTTGACGCCAACTGATCTATATAGGGAGATTTAATATGGCTTTTGCCGTAACAACCTAACTCAGGGCGTAAATCATCAACACATATAAATAATACATTTGGCCGTTCAGGTGTTGAATTAGTCCGCGACTGGCAACTACACAGTATCAGTGACAACCCTAATAGCTTCACTAAAATAGACTTAGAGATATTCGAATTATACATAAAAATTCTCAAAAGATATATAGAGAAAAGCCCCCGAAATTCGGGGGCTTTTCAAATTTAAAATTGATTTAGAGCAAGGAATTAGTATTCATCATTCTGAGGAAAATCTCCGGGATTAGTCACCCTGTCAATTTGTGTCTGAGGAATTGGTCTAACCCTATGGAACTCCTGAATATTAGGTGCTCCCAGTGTATTATACAACCTGACTCTTTCCAAGAGCTTATTGGTTCGTTTCAAATCATACCACCTGAATCCTTCACCACACAACTCTCTGGCTCTTTCATCCAAAATAAAATCGATGTCAACATCTCCTGCAGCAACATTCATTTCGGCTTCATATCCTGGAACTACGGCTCTTGCCCTCAACTCATTAAGTTTAGTTGCCGCATCACCATTTCTGGTTTGCATATGAGCTGCTTCTGCAGAAATCAAATACATCTCAGCCAGCCTGAACACTGGGTAGTCCCGACTACCGTCTGTAGCATTCACAGCAGATCTTTGTGAATCATAATATTTATTCAACACGGGGAAATTTCTACCGGCTTGTCCTCCGATCTGCGTATCATCAGATTGCCCGTTAACATCTTCACCATTATAGTCAATCCATTGGTAAGGGGCGGCGGCCTGAAGCGCATCGTCAACTGGCTCCATCGATATCTTGATGGCTGTATCTCCAGGCATTACAGTTTGTCCATTAATCGTCCCAGTGGAATTGGCAATAAAGACTGTTTTATAGGTAGCGGCCCACCTGGCATCACCTTCCCTGTTCCAACTCTCAAGAAAGTAGTTCGTTGGCATAAATCTTTGAAATGGGCGACCGTTTTCCTGATCACGGATCATAGCAGGATTTCTTGTATAATCCCAAACCCAATATAGGAATGAAGGATTTCCTCCCTGATTTGTCAACGGATCCATGGTATACTGCACCGTCCAGATAAACTCACTGTTGATCTGGTTGTCGAAATCCCATAGTTCTTTATAATCTGGTACCAGCTGGTAGCTATAATCTTCAATCACATTATTAGCCAATGTTTCAGCTTCAGCGTAATTACCCAAGGTAAGCTGCACCCGAGCTAAAAGTGCTTCTGCAGCTGCTTTATGAATGCGTCCATAATCACTAACATTATCCGGTGTCGGCAAATTATCAATTGCAAACTGTAGGTCAGGAACGATCCCATCCTGATATACGGTAGCTACAGGAGTCCTAACAGCTTCAGTTTGAACGCCAATTGTCTCTTCCAGTGTGAAATGGAGGTCCCCAAACTGCTGAACAAGAATAAAATAATAGAGCGCTCTTAGAAACCTGGCCTCTCCTTCTATTATGACCTTTCGTGCCTCTGGTATTTCATCAATAGTCGGTACCCTACCAATAATCGTATTGGCCTGATTGATACCGGCATAGAAGTTATCCCAAAGGCCTGTTAAAAAGCCATGTGCACCGGTCATGTTAACATCATAATTATTCCAGGAAGGATTGTTTCTGTTTCCTCCAAAACCATTGGTATACATGTCAGTCCCAACGACCGTTAGGAAAAAGGATCTTTCCTGACCATAATAACTTCTTAAAGGAGTATAAACAGCATTTAAACCATCTAAAATACCCCGTTCGTCTGTATAATGCCCATTGGCTGTTGCAATACTGATGGGGTCTTCAATAATGACTTCACTACAGGAAAACCCCACAAACAGGATAAGCATGGAAAAATAGCTTATAATAATCCTGCCGATTGATTTATTTATTTTAATATTTTTCATTGTCTTCTAATTTAAAATCTGGCTTTAATTCCAACCATATATGTCTTGGTAGAAAGTGGATTGTTAACACCAACGTTTCCATTTGCTGTCTCTGGATCCACTAAGTCATAATCTGCGAATATGAAAGGATTCAATGCTGAAAAATAGACCTCAAGACCAGATATCTTATCTGATTTAATGATGCTATTTGTCAGGTCATAACCAAGGGTTATGTTCTTTACCTTTACAAAAGATCCATCTCTGAACCGGAGTGCTGCGGAATACAATGGCTGATTTCCCTGTCTTGGTATTGGGATCTCATCACTTGGATTTTGAGGTGTCCAGTAGTTAAAGTTCCGATTGTTATACCTGCCTTCCCAGCTATTACCTCCAACATCATGTAACGAACTATTTAACATTTGCCCCTGGCGTGTATAAACAAGTACTGAAAAATTGATACCCTTGTATGATAGTCTACTGGAAAGTCCTCCACTCCAGTCAGGCACTGTGGAACCCAGGATGGTCCTGTCGTCATTGTTGATGGCACCATCAGGTTGATCAGTTAAAAAACCGTCCGAATCCCTTCCATTCACATCAGCAATTCTAATATCTCCAGGAGCCAATCCTGCTGCTGCTGCTTCTGCTGCATCTTCCGTTTGATAGATTCCGTCAAACTGAAAATTATAGAAAACATTGATTGGGTGTCCAATAAACCACTGGTTCCCGATGTCATCATCCTCTCCATTGAATAGTTCAACAATTTCTTCTTTATTAGAGAAAATATTCAGGCTGACATCCCAATTAAGGCCCGAGGTACTCTTAAGTATGGCATAGTTAAGTGTAAGTTCCCAACCACGATTTTGAGTTGCCCCTACATTTTCCAATACGGAAGAAAAACCCGAGGTAGAAGGTAAGAACCTTTCCAAGAGTAGATTTTCTGTTTTGGTATTATAGAACTCAAAAGTTCCAGAGAACCTGTCATCCCAAAGTCCAAAATCAAGTCCTATATTTACCGTTTTAGAAACTTCCCATCCTAAATTCGGATTAGATATTTCTGATTGGCCAAAGCCAAATGCACCTGCATCCCCAAAAGCATAAGTTGTTCTGGCAAGCCCCCCCCAGGTTCTAAAAGGAGAAACCGCTGTGTTTCCTACTTCCCCATATCCCGCTCTAAACTTCAGGAATGAAAGGACAGATGAGCTCAAGAATGCTTCCTCAGAAACAATCCATCCAGCTGAAACAGCAGGAAAGAAAGACCATTTATTTCCTTCGGCGAGTCTGGAAGACCCATCAGCTCTACCTGTCAAAGTAAACAGGTATCTGTCGTTATAGGAATAGTTTATTCGTGCCATATAGGATACTAAACCCCATTCTGAATAATCACTATTGATCCCTGTGATCTCAGCTGCAGAACCCATGTTATTGTATGTGAATCTGCTAATTGGAATTCCTCTGCCATCCAAACCTGATGATTCAGTGTTCTGACTCTGTGTACTGAAAAGTCCAACTAAATTAATTGAGTGATTATCGATTTGCTTATTGTATGTAAGTAGATTTTCAATCGTATAGGCAAAAGTTCGTGTATTGTCAATGGAGGCAGTTGAGGCACTTCCATCGTAATCCCCATTATACCGGCCTCTTCGGGAATATTTGTAATCTGAACCCAGATTTAATCGATAGGTTAACCCCTCGAAAAATTTATATTCTCCGTAAATATTTGAAAAAAACCTGTACCCTTTAGTTCCATCTACATATTGGTTGGGCACATATTCTAATATTGGGGTGGTCTGAAGACCTTCATTCGGATTGGGAAAAGCAATGATATTTCCTTCCGCATCGTAAGGTTCTACAATAGGTACATATCTCATGGACCTGGAAATTGGGCCATTACTCATTTGATCCCTACCATCAGTAGTACCGGTAATACTAAAACCAATGTTTATTTTATCATTTACTTTACCATCTACGTTGGCTTTCAGTGAAAACCTTTCATAGGCTGTTTGTTTTACTACTCCTTCTTCGTTGAAATAGCTTCCCGAGAGGTAGTACTTCATTCCTGAATTTCCACCTGAAAATGAAACCTGATGTTCCTGCTGAGTTCCCTGACCAAGCACAAGATCCAACCAATCAGTATCCACACCGGCCGAATAGCTATCGAGTAGTGCCTGACCTCCTAAGATAGCTGCATCATTACTGTTATCGGTCTTCGATAATCCATTCGCAACGCGAACGTACTCTACAAACTGATCTGCATTCATGATGTCCATGTTCTCTATTGCACTCTTCACTCCGTAATAGCCATTGTACTCAATTTGGCCTTTACCAGATTTACCTCTTTTGGTTGTAATAAGTATTACACCATTTGCACCTCTTGAACCATAGATGGCAACTGCACTAGCATCCTTCAGTACCTCTAAAGATTCAATGTCACTGGGACTGAAATCATTGATGTCCTGAGTAGTAGGAATTCCATCAATGACATAGAGGGGTTCATTTCCTGCCGAAATGGATCTGTTACCACGAATTCTGATTTGTAACGGAGATCCAGGAGAACCATTATTTCTTACAATATCCACACCTGCCAGTCTTCCCTGAGCCTGATCAAGCACATTACCTACCCTGGTTTCCTGCAGTTCTTCAGCTGATACAGAAGAAATGGCCCCTGTAAGATCACTTTTCTTCATGGATCCATATCCGATCACAACTACTTCGTCCAATGCTGATACGTCCGGATCCAATTGGGAGTCGATAACAGATCGGCCATTTAGGGCTACTTCCTGCATTTCATATCCCACAAAAGATATGGTTAATACTGCATTTTGAGGCACGGTTAGTGAATATGAACCATTAACATCAGTAATGGTACCATTTGAAGTCCCTTTCTCCTGAATAGTTGCTCCGGGAAGTCCTTCACCATTTTCATCTGTAATTTTTCCTGTTACTGTTTGTTGAGCAGTCACACTTTCATCGTCAATCGCAACGGATACTTTGCGCTCCGTATCTGTTTCGGCTGCCATTAGCATCGAAACAGAAAACGTAAAAACCATTCCGTATATCCCTATCCTGGACATATGAAATATACATTTTCGTATTTTTTCTCTCATAAAAAATTAGTTTAAAGTGAACAACTGACTGGTCAAAAAAACCAGAATCAGATTATTATTTTCTTAATGATAATTGAAAATATTAAGAAATAGTTAAATATAGCCCTTTTATTAGGGGTATTTAGAGAAATTAATAATGAGGGATATTGTCTTAAACCTGGTGGATAATCTTCTATTTTGCCTTATAATGTGAGTTTAGGGATGGCATTTCAGCTTTTGTCTCATCAAGCCAATCTTCCAGTTTGGCCAATAACTCCAGAGCTAATTGAGGCTTTTTAGAAGCAAGGTCCTGCTTTTCACTGAGGTCTTTTTCCAAGTCGTATAATTCTATCCTATCGTCTTCGTAGTACTTCAAAAGTTTCCATTGCTTATATCTTACCGCAGACACTGGTGAGGTCGTAGGATAGTAATGAGGATAATGCCAGAATAAATCATCACGCCCTAAATCGATATTAGGATCTCTCAAAAGCGGGAATAAACTAAGTCCATCATTTAACTGAATTTCTTCAATCCCTGCTGCCTCACAAAATGTGGCATAAAAATCATTGGTAATCACAGGCGTATCACAGGTCTCGCCTTCTGGGGTAAATCCAGGATACCTGACAATCAAAGGCACTCGGAGGCCACCTTCATACAATGATCCCTTTCCTGATCTAAGAGGGGTATTATCTGCAACTTTTACTCCCCTGTGCTTATTGATGAATGCCCCATGATCTGAAGTAAAAACCACCAGCGTATTATCTTCAATTTTTAACTCCTTAAGTTTTCGCAAAATCTTACCCACATTCTGATCAACCACATGTACCATAGCGGCATAGGCTGGATTCCGCTTAGAACCTGTTTGAGCTGCTTTCTCTTTGTAATAGTTTACGATGTTTTCAGGTGCTTCTATTGGCGTGTGAACGCTGTAATAGTTAAGACTTATAAAAAAGGGAGACCCGGCTGCTACCCCATCGGAAATAATCTGAATCGTTTCATCTGTTAACCGGTCGGTCAGATACTCATCTTTTTCTCTTGTAGTTAAAAACCGATTACCTACTCCTGATCGTTCAAGATCTGGGATATACCTGATTGAACCGCCAAAGGGGCCACGATACGGATAAAAGAAAGTGGCAGGACAACCCCAGGAACCTCCAGCAATATTGATATCATAACCCTGGTTCTCGGGGTAAAACATAGACTCTCCGAGGTGCCACTTTCCAATGTGTGCGGTGTTATATCCCCTCTCCTTCAAGGCTTCAGCAATGGTGATTTCAGAAAGCGGAAGATCAGGAACTGAAGAAGCAGGCACTAGTTTCTGATCTTTGGTGATTCCATGTTCGCCTCTGGCATTCTCACTCCATACGGTCATTTGTAGACGAGCAGGATACTTACCGGTCATCAATGATGCACGTGTCGGGGTACATACAGGTGCGGCTGCATAGGCATTGGTAAACCGAAGTGATTCTTTAGCGAATGCGTCCAGATTGGGGGTTTCATGAAACTCATTCCCATAGCTTCCCAGATCAGACCAACCCAGGTCATCTGTTACGATGAGAATAATGTTAGGTGGTGATTCATTGGGGTTGGAAACCGCTGATAAAGCAGTTGATAAAAATAATAATAGGTATATAATAATTCTCATCTTTCCGTAGTCTCTTTTTTCCATATAGGTCCACCCTGGTAAATTTTCCCTATCTCATATCGCTCATCAGGTGTATATGCCTCCTTCATGTTTTTCTCTATCTGTCTGACAATTTCCGGGTAATCCTCAGAAAGATCTGTTTCTTCTGCAATATCCTTTGCCAGGTTGTAAAGTTGGAAATCGCCACTTTCAGACCTGATGCCTTTCCATTTTCCCATGTGGACTGCCTGACCATAGGATCCTCTGTTGTGGCCATAATCCCAATACAGGTATTCATGTTTTTTCTCTTGCTCCTTCCCTTTCAGCGCATTGACTACTGAAATACCATCGATATTTTCAGGTGGTTTAGTCCCCGCCAATTCTGCGAAAGTTGGCAACATGTCCTGAAAGGCAACAACTTCATCGCTGGTTCCACCTGATGGAATAGTTCCTGGCCAGCTGGCAAGCAATGGAACCCTTATTCCACCTTCGGTCAGATCTCTTTTATAACCACGTAAAGGACCATTCGTATCGAAGGCTTTCCAGACTGTATCATGTCCTCCATTATCGCTGGTAAATATGATCAGGGTATTTTCCCTAAGCCCCAATTCATTGACCAGATCTACAATTCTCCCTACATCACGATCGAGTCTGAAGACCATTGCTGCATATTTTTTCGCACTTTGTGGCCAGTCTTTGTCTTCATACGGCGCTAACGATGGAACCGCCAGACCATCCGGATCCTCTGATTTGGCAGAATAATGAGGTATGGTATAGGCAGCATAGAAAAAGAAAGGTTCCTCATGCGAATCGCTGATAAAATCAAGCGCCCTTTCGGTCATCAGGTCATGACTGTACTGAGCTTGCGATTTGGTATTACCAGGTAGTTCGTATCTAAAATTGTTGTCAACCGCTTCGCTGTCATCCAGGTATTCGGTAAAATAATAATGTGCATGATCCTGGTTGAGATAACCATACCACCTATCAAAACCCTGATTTGTCGCTCTACCCACTGTTCCTGCATCACCTAATGACCATTTCCCAATTCCACCAGTTCTGTACCCGGCTGCTTTTAATACTTCGGCAACAGTCACATCTTCCTCCTGCAGGTAGGTATTATAGTGTGGAATGTTATCTCTTGCGGGAGTATGACCATTGTGAAAACCTGTCATCAACACACTTCTGGACGGTGTACATACAGGACCTCCTGCATAGGCCTGAGTAAACCTTAATCCTTCTACTGCTAAACGATCAATGTTCGGAGTTTTGATCATTTCCTGTCCATAACACCCCAAATCACCATAACCCAAATCATCTGCCATGATGAAAATGATGTTAGGCTTACTTTCAGTATTTTGACTTTCAGGTAACGAGCAACTGAAAAGCACAACTAAAATAAATAGCGGTGTACATTTCAAAAGCAGTCGGGTGTTCACTAATCTGTGTTTCATTTTGGGCAGGGTAAGTTGGGTTGGTTTTTCTTAATCATTCGCTTATCTCACCTCTTTCTCCCAGTTCAATAATCGATTACCAAGTTTATCAACCAGCTCTGGAAATTCTCGTGATAAGTCATTATGTTCTCCGATATCCACCTTTAAATTGTATAACTCGGGAGCTTTCCCCTCTACTATGACCAGTTTCCAGTCCTGGTGCCTGACTGCCCTGTCCTGATCCATCCCCCAAAAGAGTGTTCTTTCATCCAGGGATTCAGCACGATTCAACACAGGCAAAATACTCATGCCGTCCAGGGTGTTTGGTCCTTCTTTGGCTGGCATAGGAATATCCAGCAAATCCAAGGCGGTGGGCAATAAATCAAATGTCATTGCAGTCTCATCAGTTACCGAGAGGGCAGGGATTTTTCCAGGCCACCAGGCGATGGCAGGTACCCGATGGCCGCCTTCATACAAGTCAGTTTTCTGACCTCTGAGTGGACCATTTGACCCTACCTCCGGCCAGGTCTCTCCGGCATACTGTAAATATCCACCATTATCAGAGGTAAAGAAAACAAACGTATTTTTAGACAAGCCAGCATTTTTAATTGTATGCATAATCTGACCCACTCCCTGATCCAGTTCCTCCACCATATTCACTACGACATCCGGTACCTGATCGGGTTGATATGGTCCAAGCTTACTTTGAGGGCCAGGTTGGATACTTGTATAATCCTCCCCTTCCCTTACAACCTCCTTGTCACCATCCTCAGCTGTCTGCCAGGGGAAATGAATGGCTGAATAAGCTACATACAAGAAAAATGGCTCTTTTTTGTGTGTTTCAATAAATTGAGTTGCATTGTCAGTAATCACATGGGTCGCGTAACCTTCCTGAAAATCCAGCTGGTCATTGTGCCACCAATCCCGGTAACCATTTCTATCCATCTTGGAAAAATAGTCCCCACTACCGCAAGTAAGTCCCCTGAATTCATTGAACCCATGCAAAGCAGGATTTGCCGAAGGTGCTTTCCCTAAATGCCATTTTCCATAAATACCGGTGTCATACCCTACTTCACTCAAATATTGAGCAATGGTCTTTTCTTGCTTATTCTCCTCACTACCTATGCCCTCATCCGACCAATCTGTTGGGAGCGCTTCCTCAATACCCAACCTATGCGGATATCTTCCTGTCATCAATGCGGCCCGCGTGGGCGAACACATGGGGCCATTGCTATGAAAATCTGTAAAGAGCATGCCTTCCCTGGCCAGTTGATTGATATGAGGTGTGTGGGCTTCCCCTCCAAAGTATCCACCAAGGTCACCATATCCTAAGTCATCTGCCAGGATAAAAATAATGTTAGGTTTTTCGCTTTCAGTAAGCGTTTCAATTTCCTTTTTTTCCTTACTACAGCCGACCAGTAGCCAGGACAACACGAATAAAATGATCGTTTTACTGTATCTGCTATGCATCATACCGCCCAATTTAAATATTTAATATCACCTCACCGATCAACTAATATCCCTTTCCAGTGAAAGATATTGTTGAATAAGGCGCTGTGCCGTCTGCAAACTATACGCATCCCAATTGGGTTCGGGCCATCTCATCTGATCAGAATTCAGGATTTTCTTCTCCACTAACAGGCATTTGAAAAATTTAATTGAGTTTCCAACTTCCTGATTGGTAAAGGATAAGATCGGCAACATTTGATGAAACAGCGCTATAGCTTCCTCTTGCCTTCTATTGTGATATAGTTGATATATACGTTTATAAAGGCGCACCATGGCACATTCTGGTATCATGGCATCGACACCTCTTTCAAGTGCTTCGATAAATTGCGTCACCGCCCATCCTCCAGAGACATAAAATTCGTTGCCCAAGGCCGCTTTAACAGCCGTATATTTTGGACCAGAAGGTAGTGTCTCAATTTTGATACCAGTGATCATTGGTATTTCTGCCACAAGGTTTCGAATGGTATCAATAGCCATACCTGGGCCACCAATTTGAAAATCCTGAACGATAATTTGAGTGGAAAAACCAGCAGATATTTCTTTGAAATAAGAAGAAATGGACTCCTGATGCTGATATAAATCAGCGGGAACCTGAACCAGGCAGGCAGTACCACCATGGTCCTGAGACCAATGAATGAGCTTTCGGGTCGTTGATGCCTGGTCACTCGAAGCACCCACAATGATGGGAACTCTTGAATCAACAGTTTTGAAAACAAACTTTAAAATTTCAAGACGTTCCTGCTCAGATAGGTAGCTGATCTCACCCGCTACACCGGTGCTAATAAACCCATCACACCCGGCCTCGATGGTATCATCAATCAGTTTTTTCAGACTTTCAAAATCCAATTCCCCTGGTTCGTCAAAAGGTGTTTGAATAATGGGTACGATTCCTTTGGGTAATTTTCTTGTTGATGGTATCATTCGTTACTAAAATCAGCTACATTTTCTATTTTAAGATTAAGCTGTCGATCTACTAAATTTAGACTTTAAAAAGAATGTACCCTTGAACTTAGTAAGAAAAGATTTTGAAAAGTTCCTAAAACACCCCCCTGCCCCTAAATGGTTGCACCAGCGCTTCAAAGAGGTAATCAAAACATTTTAGCAGCTTACTGAAAATACACTTCTGTAAGAAATTCTTTTAACTTAACCTTTCAGGTAGACAGTCGCCATTTGTATGTAGTATTTATTCAAATGAATCTATGATCTCCTTTACCTTTTTCTTTAAGTCAGGAATATCTCTTTCGATAATTTCCCAAACTAATTGAACATCAATTCCAAAATATTCATGTACAAAAACATTTCTCATACCAATAACCTGTTTCCATTCAATGGTTGAGAAACGACTTTGGGTTTCCTCAGATACATGATTGCTGGCTTCTCCAATAATTTCCATTTGTTTGATACACGCAAACCTCATCATTGAATTGTCCATAAAGTCTGAAAAACTACTATTTTCAAGATAGGATTCTATTTCAAGAATTGCGTCATAGATATGTTGCAATCTGGCTTTGTCCCCCAATCTACCTCGCATAAATCAACTTTTTTTCATGGTCGATAGATGGTTTTATATATTGTGATAAGCCATTGGAAGAAACTAAATCAACCTTTGCATTCAGCAGGTTCTCCAGGTCAATTTTCATTTGTATGAACTGAAGTCCTATTCTTTGAGAATAGTCAAGATCAACTAAAATATCTATATCGCTCTGATCGTCTGCCTTATCTCCTATATATGAACCAAATAAATAAGCTTTTAAAACAGGTCTTGTCGCAAAATATGCTTTTATGGATTCTAATTTCTGGTTATCCAACTTCATAATGACAATTTACGAAAATTGCGTAATATAAGTTTGAGGAAAGTTATAGTATGCTCTATACTGTAAAAACTGATTCGGAAATGTGGTAAAAGAACTATGACCTGTGGCATACTGAGCAAAGGAGCTGAAGAATTACTGAAGAAGATCCCTGCATTAGTCTAATAACACTGTTACATCATAGATGACTAAAATTTCTGAGGAATGTAAAATGAGATTAACACTGGAATTATTCAAATCAGAAGAAAGATATATATGTTACTTGTAAACCAGCAATTCTATCTTGCTTGAATGATTCATGAAAAAGCCGAAAGATATAACACTATATGAAGGCTATTGATTTAGATAAGAAATTTGACCTTGGTAAAGAAGATATATTGGATGCTTTTAATCTTAAAAGTGGATCAAGGATCAATCATGAGCAAAAAAGAGTCAATGTGGATTTTCCAAAGTGGATGGTCAAATCACTTGATCAGGAATCCGGGAGGTTGGGAATAACAAGACAATCCTTAATAAAGATGTGGATTGCTGAAGGTTACTTAATAAGGTATAGGAGTTTTTATGGCTACATTAATCATATAATCACATATTATTTACATGATCCAGATCTGAAATTAATATTCTAAGCACCTCGATTTTCTGCTTTTTATCGCCAGCAAAAGCAACATATAAATAACCTTCATGCTCCATTACATGGGGATAATCAATGTGCCGGCCTCCAACCAAATATCCCATTTGCTCAAATACCATCCCATCTTTGCTAATGGATAAGGCAAGAGGATCGCGCTTCGCTGGGTTTGGGTTCGATATCAGGACGTATCTACCATCACTCAAGCGGATGCCATGAAACTTGGACCGTGCATCAGGAAAATTGGTTTGAACAGGTCGACTCCAGGTGCGCCCATTGTCAATTGAAAAGGATCGATAGAGGTAACCACTTCTTCGGTTATCCCTAAACAGCGCCATGAGCTCTTTCCCATTCGGCAGGATCCACCAATAAGGTTCTTCTGCTGATAATTCCGCATTGGTGCCTAGAACAGGAAAGGATTCCCAATCATCAAATGAATCCACTCCACCCACTACAAAATCTACTCCCTTTTCTTTGTAGTTGTAGGTTCTACGCGACATCAACCACTCGCCTGTGGGTAATCTTTTTGGCGGAAAATTATTGATTGCGTTGTCAAGAATAAGTCCATGATCTAGCCATTTCTCTGATTTACGATCCCATCGAAAAGCCCTTAACTCCAAACTTTTACCAAAAAAACCATCTGCCTCATCCAAGGAGGTCAGGGCCAGTATATCTCCCTGATAAACCCAAAAGCCTCTGGCTATCCACCTCAGTCCATCTTCCGTTCTGGTATTGTAGTTTGGCGATCCCGGTCCCGAACCATCAGGGTAAGGAGTTAACAATTGTGGTTTGGTCCAATTCAGGCCATCCTCACTTGTTGCATATTTAACTACCTGACCAACCCGATCTTCTACGCCCGGACCATCACTCCACATGATCCAAAACCGACCATTATGATGAATTAAGTAGTTGTGCTGGTTCACTCCATCTGCTTCCTGAACATCACTTATCACCACATGTTGTGACGGTATTTTGGGTAATTGATCAAAATCAATTTTATGCGGATGTTCAAACCAGTCACCGGAAAGCATCAGTGGTGATTCGGGATTTGTTGTTGCGTCCGGGTAATTCTCCTTGTTCTCACAAGCTGTGAAACCGGCTATAATAATGAAGGCCAGAACATAGAATCTACATCGTTTATGAATCATTTGAAAGTCTTTCTCATGGCTACACTGCTACATACATTAGGCGATCATCCAAAAATTAATGGGTTGATATCCCTTAGCCAATAATATCCAACGGCTTAGTGCTTTCCCATTTATTTCTGGTGAAATCCGGAAACTCTTGTGGTGCACCATTTTGAGCAACCGACTTTTCGCTCAATGGACCAACAGCACTCCAGAAACATCCTTCGTAGACATTTTGATCGATTGGCTCTCCTTTTCGCAAGCATTCGATAATGCGGTAACGCATGATAAAATCCATTCCACCATGACCACCCATTTTCTTAGCCAATGCGCCAAGACGTTTGTATAATGGGTGTTCATATTTCTCAAAGATGGCTTCCAGCTGATCTCCTTCTGCCCAACTATGATGACTATCCGTTGCTCCCTCAACTCCTCCTTCAAGTGCTACACGATTAGGAAATCCAGCCAAAGTTCCTTTGGTTCCTTGAATCAGGTTTAGACGGGAATAAGGCCGGGGGCTTGTTTCATCCCATTGAACCATAATGGTGCGTCCCATGGTGGTCTTAATGATGGAGGTATTCATATCGCCTCCCTTGAAATCCAGATCATTCCATTGATGACCTTCAGGGAAATTCTTTTTTGCATACAGGTTACGGCCCATTCCCGGAGAAGAAAATGAGTTGACAAATCGGAAATTATCCTCACCCCTTGCCAGGTTCATATACTGAGCAACCGGGCCCAGTCCATGAGTAGGATAAAGGTTACCATTGCGTTTGGCATAATGGTAAGTTCTCCAGGAACCGGTGCCACGCTCCACTTCATTCATTTGACCTCTCAACTCATGAATATAGGCAGCTTCACCATGCAATAAATCTCCAATTACTCCCTGACGACACATATTGAGATAAATCAATTCCTCACGACCGTAGTTTACATTTTCCATCATCATGCAATGTTTCCCGGTCTTTTCAGATGTATCTACAATGTCCCACATTTCCTGAATCGTGAGTGCTAAAGGAACTTCCACAAAAGCATGAGCCCCTTGCTTCATGGCTTCTATGGCCATCGGGGCATGTTCTTTCCATGGAGTAGCGATGAATACCGCATCAGGCTTTTCCTCTTTTAGCATCTTCTTCCATTCGGTATCACCACCTGTATAGATTTTTAATTTTTTATGTCTGCCTCCCCCGTTTTCTTTACATCTATCCGCTGATTTTTTTGCCAAATCTTCATACAGGTCACAAATAGCAACTACTTCAGTACCTTCAATTTGGGCTATCTGAGCGGCATGTCCGGAACCCCTGGCTCCTACACCAATAAATGCACATTTTACTGTTTCCAGCTTCGGTGCAGTAAAATCACCCATGTAGGCTGCGCCCGCTACTGGAGGTGGGGTGCTGTGTGCTGCACTGGAAAAGGCTGGAATAAGTCCGAGTCCTGCCCCTGCCAGGGAAGTCCTTCTTAAAAAGTCGCGTCTATTTGAATTCATTGCTTATTGTGGTTTATGTTTTTATGATAAATCAACACCGGTCGTAAATAAAAATTGATCCTAAAGTTACGAGTTTCTAGATTTCAATATGCATTTTACCCAATCCTTACTTATTTAGCTAGAAAAATCCCGGTTGTGAGATTAAATAACACCTGAAAATATATAATTATTTTTGATTCAATATTATGTTGCAATAAGGTGAAAGACTGACGCAATACTGTTTGCGTTATAATTTTTCACCTAATTTCATACAATACCATTCCTGCCTGGGCAAATGAAAAGGGCCTTTATAAAGGTTTCCCTTGGCACTTTGAGCAGGGGTGCCATCCCGGTGCAAATAGCCAAACCACTCGCCATGCTTTTGATCATGAAAATGACCATAACTATATTCATGAACCATCTGATGCCATTGAGCATACTTTTCATTTCCAGTTAGACTGAAAGCCAGCAAAGTCGCAATGATGGTCTCATTGTGGGGCCACCAGAATTTCATATCCTGCCAGTACTCCTGAACGGGTTTATCATAGACATCCCTAAAATAAAGGATGCCACCATGCTCTTTGTCCCATCCTCGCTCCCACATGTAGTCCAGCATGCGGCAGCCAAGTGAAATGAGTTCGGGATCATTTCCTCTTTGCTTTGCCTCGTGCAAAATAAACCAGGCGCCTTCGATGGCATGACCAGGATTTAATGTTCGTCCATCTATGTGATCAATGATTTTGCCATCCGGTGAAACCTGCTCCATGACACAGCGAATATCATCCTTTACAAAATAGGCACTAATCTCTCGGATGCAGTTATCAATAACTTCCTGACATCTTGGGTCTCCGATCGTATCCATTACCTGCCTGGCCGTATTGAGCATAATCATGGGGATTCCAATGCCTTTGGCCGGACGGATATTTGTAAACTTAGGTGTGAATATCTCTGGATTTTTCGCATATTTGATACACTTCCCAAATAATTCACGTGCTTTGTCAGCAATCTCTTCATCACCAGTTGCTCTAGCATAGGCAGCAAAGGCAATCACAGCAAAAGTCTCAGAAAAGAAGTACCTGCGCTTTCGAATGGGTTGTCCCTCCCGGGTCATGTGAAAGAACATGCGGCCATCCTTATCAAAACATTTTCCAACTAAAAATTGGTACCCTAATTGGGCACCTTCGAGCCATTCCTGTTTTTTTTCAACTGTGTTATATAACGTTGCTAACATCCAGGTAGCTCTTCCGTGAAACCAAACTGATTTATCATCATCAATCAACGTTCCATCAGCATCACGCATCAGGAGAAACCCGCCGTGTTCATGATCATAGCTTCGTGGAAACCAAAAGGGTATCGTTTCACCTAAAAGTTGGTTCCGATAAAATTGACCAAGTTGATGCAGATCCTGTTTAGTATAGCTCACGAATGATTGATGGTTTTAGTCAACTTTAGAGGCAAATTGTCTGAAGTTAATTTTTTCAGTGTCCTCCTTAAATTGTTCAAATTGTTCTTCAGACATATTCTTTACAGGAAGTCTGAAATCTCCACAAGGCAATCCAATCAATTTCATATAAGCTTTACCAGTAGCCATACCTCCATATTTTCCAAGTAGGGCAATCATATCAATAGACTTTTGTTGTAATTGACGTGCTTTGACCAGGTCGTTTTCCCGAAAGGCTTTGATGAGGTCATGGTATAAAGGTGCTGCATAATTATAGGTACTTCCAACTGCACATTCTGCTCCAACTGCTAAGGCAGCAAGCATATTTTCATCTCGTCCCCAAAGCATGTCATATTTACCTTCTTTAAAATGTATGCATGACAGATAATCCATGAAGTCTTCATGCGTATACTTGATCCCGGCAAAATTCAAGACCTGCTGATCTATTGCTTCCAGTAATTTGATCATGGAAAAGTTCACACCCGTCAGGACAGGTATGTGGTAATAGTAAAAAGGCATATCAGGTACTGAACCAGCAATTTCTCCACAAGCCTCTGCAAGTATTTCGATACTGGAAGGTTTGAAATAGTAAGGAGCAGCAAATGACACAGCATAAAAATCACACTCCTGAGCATAGATTGCTAACTCCTTGCAGTCAGCAAGACAGGTACCCCCCAGAAACATCATGACCTTAAAGTCCTTATCCTTTTCAGTACAGCTTCTCCAGGCATCCGCAATTTTGATTTTTTCACTTTGTGAAAGTGAAGCACCCTCACCTGTTGAACCACAAATAAAAGCAGCTCCCACTCCGTTTTTCTTTAACATCTGGTAGTATGCTGGAATAAGCTGAAGGTTTACGGAACCATCTGACGACATCGGTGTAAATGGAGCTGCAATTAGACCTTTCAGGTGATTTTGATTCATGCGCGTTTATATTAATTAGATTTATGTATTTGATCAATTTCTTCCAGGGTGAACCTAACACTCAGGATGTAAGGATCTGCACCTGCTTCCCAGTGTCCATAGGTAGTGGCAACAATTGTTCCGTCAGGCAACACTTCAACACCTGGATAAGCCGTATCGTACTCCCAATCACCCTTGGAATTGTAATTCTCTTTGAGGCGAACCACATACTGACCTTCATTACCTTGTGAAATATCTTCGTAGGTTCCAACCCATCCACCCCAATCGGTTTCAAATGGTCTATTCTCCACTTTATCTTTAGGTGAGATAATTCTAAAACTAATGAAGAGTCGACCATCGGGAGCATAAACCGCTTTGTGACGGTCACCAGTTAAAGACAGTGGAAGCTCACGAGGTGCAGACCAGGTTTTACCCTCATCTTCGGAGAATATCACATAGGAATTATTCACCCGCTTATTCTCTCGTAGCAATACGGCAAGTTGTTTGCCATCTGGCGACCTTATCGCCCCAGGCTCACATAATAAAATTGTGCTGTCTTTAAATATGGTATTGGGATAGGACCACGTGAGTCCACCATCCTCGCTGAAAGTTGTATATAAGGTCATAAAGCCTGTTGATTTACCAGCTGGAGAGCCCCAAAATTCCTCGTCTCCCCCTTGAATGAATCGACCATCATCATGAAACATGGCCATATATTGACCCACTCCTGAATTAAGGGATTCGGTAAATCCCATGACAGTAATCCCACCCCAATCACCGACAGGTTTTAATTCACTCCAGGATTTACCATCATCTTCACTTACTGATAACCTGATCGGGTATAAGCCGGACCATAAGATGATGCGTTTATTTCCTTCAGCATCGACCACCCGCTTTAACGTGGGTGTTTCTTTGCTGGTGGCCCAACTATCAGGAACAGGTAATCGATCGCTCCAGCTCAAACCCCCATCATCGCTCCGTTTCATAATGATCGGACCCCTTCCATGACCTTTTGGATAAACCGCGTATATGGTTTTCCCATCCTCAAGTAAAGTTGTTGAAACGTGTCCCAGGTATTGACCTGGTTCCCGATCAACAATCACCTGACGATCCAAATCACCGCTCAGATCAATAGAAGGTATCGTGACCGTTTGCATCAAGTCTATTCCAGAATCATTTGATGCATTGTTATCAGAACGCTGGACGCAACCCCAGATGATCAAAATACCAATAAGACTTATATATCTGTTACTGATTTTCTTCATAAAATATGACCTATTCAAAATACCAAGTTAACTTCAATTGGTAATTTATAATAGAAATTGAGATGGCGCATGATATTTTTGAGGCATAACCGTAGGTGTTTCTAAGAATTATTTCTAATGAGCCAGAAATCAACAAATAGCATCTTCAATCATTAGCGAATCTATTTGTACAGTTAATTTAATTAATAACCTACATGAGTAACAATTGGAAGAACCTTAAAATATTACTAGCTGGCTGTGGATCCATCGGTAAAAGGCATGCCCGAATTCTCACAGCTCTTGGTGTTAAGGAAATCATGGTTTTTGATAAAGATCAGCATAATGCTGAACAATTGATCAATGAGCTACCTAACCTGGTACAGGTCAACTCCTATGAAGAGGGGTTGCCTACCGCGGACGCAGTATTCATCATGACCCCCACTAAACTTCATGTCCCAATGGCTATTCAGGCGATTGACGCAGGTTGTCATGTATTTATTGAAAAGCCTATTGCTCTTTCCATGGAGGGTGTTGCTGAACTGAAAGCACTTGCATTAGCCAAGAATCTGAAAGTGATGGTAGGGCTCTGTATGAGGTACCATGAAGGCATCAGGAAAGCAAAAGACATCCTTGAATCAGGACGGATCGGTCGACTGGTCAGCATTCGATCCCTTGTTGGGGAGCATTTTCCTTCCGTACACCCTGATTATAAATCCATGTATTATGCAAAATACTCAGGGGCCTTTGAACTTATGCATGACCTTGATCTTGCGCTTTGGCTTGCCGGTCAACAGGTGGAGCAGGTTTTTTCTACCTATGGAAGTTTCAGTGATATTGACATCGAAGCACCAGATACTGTTGAGTTTTTATTGAAATTCAAAGATCGATGCACAGCCACCATCCACCTTGATTTCTTCCAAATCCCCAGGCGTAGAAACATGGAGTTGATTGGCACACTCGGAACATTGATTATTGACTTCACTTCATGGGATGCCTACACCATCTCCATCTTCACGAAGGATACAAATGCCTGGGAGCATCAAACTGGAGAAACAGCAAGAGATGATATGTTCAGCGACGAAGATCTCGATTTCCTGAAGGCAATTGTAGATGATCAACCCATATTTTGTAATATCGAAGAAGGCAGCAGGTCGTTGAGGGTCATTGAAGCCGCTCAAAAGAATCTGTCCGATCTTACCAATATCAAAAATGTATAAATTGAACAATTATGCGAGCACAGATACCAGATTCCTACAGTTTGAAAGATAAAGTTGCCATCATTACGGGTGGAAGTAGCGGACTTGGTTATGACATGGCCTGCGAGTTGGCATCGGCGGGATGTCATGTAGTGATAACTTCTCGTTTCGAGGATAAGCTTAAAGAACCAGCTGATAAAATAAGAAATAAATTTGGCGTAGATGTGCTGTCAATTACGCTGGATCAATGCTTCCATGAGCAGGTCAAGCGTATGACTGAGCAGGTAATGCAGTGGAAAGGACAAATCGATATACTAATCAACAACGCCGGTGGTGGATCAGGAGCCAGCGAAGGTGACCTGTTCAGAAGAGACCCAGGAGATATGGTTAATCTAATTACTACCAATTTAATTGGGTCATTATATTGCTGTCAGGAAGTTGGTCGTGTGATGGCAGCACAAAAAAGTGGCAAAATCATCAACATAGGGTCAGTAGCGGGCATGGTAGGAAGAGATCGAAGCATGTACCGAGACAATAATAAATCAGAGCAACCCATTGATTATGCTGCATCCAAAGCAGGCGTCATAGGAATGACCAGAGACCTGGCGGCCTACATGGCTCCCTATGGGGTTTGTGCTAATTGTATCTCTCCTGGTGGCTTTAAGAGTGGTAATTTGCCTGAAGATTTTGTGAAAGCATATAGTAAAGCAACGGCCTTGGGAAGAATGGGCAAAATGGGTCAGGACATCAAAGGTATTGTGCTGTTTCTGGCTTCCCCATCATCTGACTATATCACCGGCCAAAACCTGGTTGTTGATGGGGGTTTTAGCATCTGGAAATAATTCATTAGAAACTCAACAATTTGAAAAGCGCATACTTCATCATCCTAATTATTATTTCGTCGCCCATTATTTCACGAGCAGGCAATGACTATAAGATCAACCTGTTATCTCAAAATACTATCGGGAGTCTGGAGCAGATTGAAACAATTCCTGGTCAGGAAGGTCTCGCGGGAACCTTTGCCGGAAGGATTGGAAATTACTTAATCGTATCAGGAGGCACCGCTTTTCCTGAGGGTAAACCCTGGGAAAATGGTACAAAATACTTTTCGGATGCTGTCCTAATCTTTGAAATGGACGGATCACTCAGAGAAGTTGATTTCTCACAGAAATTGTCAAAAGGAATCGGCGAAGGTGCCTCTGTTACCGTAAATGATCAACTCTACTGTATCGGTGGGCTCACTGCTGACGGACTCAGTGACCAAGTACTGAGAATCTCCTATGATGGTAGCCTAACCATTGACCTGATGCCTGTACTCCCTGAACCACTTAAAAACGTTGCTGCGGCTGCCGTTGGCTCAACCATTTATGTTGTAGGTGGCGAGGGTAATGGAGGTGCGACCACCCACTTTTTATCCCTTAACTTAGACAATCAGGAAGCAGGGTGGAAACAACTCCCTTCATTTCCCAAACCCCTGACTGCAGCAGCAGTCGTGTCACAAATGGATGGGACAGAAATTAGTATTCATGTAATAGGTGGCCGGGGGAAACAGTCAAACGACCAACTCAATACCTTTTATTCTTCGGTGTATCAGTATCACCCCTCGCAGGGTCTGTGGGAGAAAAAACAAGACATCAGGCTAAATGGCACTCCCATGAAGCTTGCCACAACTTCTGCTGTCCCGATAGGCGCCTCACATATCGCATTGCTGGGAGGAGACAACGGACAAGTGTTCAATCAGGTAGAACAGGCCATCCATGACATCCATGTGGGGGACAGCACTGCTCAGAAACGAAGAGATTCGCTATGGGTAAACCATACAGGGTTTAACGATAAGGTACTGGTTTACAACACCGTCACAGATACCTGGTTTGATGCCGGAACTTATCAAGGTACGCCGATTGCTGTTGCTCCGGCAGTTACCTGGGGAACGTCTTTGATCCTCCCAGGTGGTGAGAAAAGTCCAGGTGTTAGAAACCCTAAGATTACACGGCTTGATTTTTCAACGATACCAACTTTTGGGTGGTTTAATTACCTCGTACTCATTCTTTATTTTGGTGGTATGCTGTGGCTTGGCTTTTACTTCATGAAAAGAGAAAGCACCACGGATGAATTCTTCAAAGCCGGAGGAAGAATCCCCTGGTGGGCAGCTGGCATCAGCATTCTCGCCACAACTTTAAGTGCCATCACCTTCATTTCCATTCCTGCAAAAGCCTATGCTTCTGACTGGCGTATGTTTATGTATAACATGTCCATCATCCTGGTGGCACCAGTTGTGATCACCTTCTTTTTACCGTTTTTCAGAAGATTCAAGCTGGACACGGCCTATGAGTACCTGGAAATTCGTTTCAACCGGCCTGTGAGGTGGATGGCCTCCTCATTATTTGTCTTTTTTATGGTGAGCCGGATTGCGATCGTACTTTTCCTCCCTTCTCTGGCCCTAAATGCAGTTACCGGATTCAGTATCTACTGGGCCATCGTTATCATGGGCGTTGTCACGATCATTTACTGTACGAGCGGCGGTATGGAAGCGGTGGTATGGGGAGATGTAATTCAGGGCATCATTCTCATGTCAGGCGCAATCATCGCTTTAGTTTATATGATTTCAGGAATTGATGGTGGACTAAACACTTTAGTGGAAATCACCCGTCAACAACACAAGTTTAACCTGCTAGATTTCAGGCTATCCCTGACTGAACCTGTGCTATGGGTGGTACTGATCGGGGGGTTAGCTAACTCACTCATTACATTTACCAGTGATCAGAGCATCGTGCAGCGCTACATGTCGACAAAAGATGAAAAAGCTACCAGCCGCAGCATCTGGTTGAACGGGATCCTAAGTATCCCAGTCACCATCATTTTCTTCCTGCTAGGAACCGCATTGTTTGCCTTTTATACCTCCAACCCTGAGCAATTGGCTATTGTCAACCCAAACATTGATTCTGTATTTCCTCAATTCATCGTGAGTGAAATGCCTGTAGGAATATCAGGACTGCTCATTGCCTCGGTCTTTGCTGCAGCCATGTCTACCCTTTCCTCTAATATCAACTCAGTGGCTGCTGTGATCACCTCAGACTTTTATAAGAAATTAGTAAAAAATAATACCATCAAGGATCAAATGGTTGTGGCCAGGTGGTCAGGTGTTATCGCCGGAATTTTCGGCATAGGCATGGCACTCGTCCTGGCCACCTGGGACATCGCCTCACTTTGGGATCAGTTCAATACGTTTGTTGGTTTGCTGACCGGTGGTCTGGGCGCACTATTCATCATGGGGATTTTCTTCCCTAGAATTTCTGGGCCAGCGGCTTTCTTTGGAACACTAGGCAGCCTGGCAGTTCTTACCATTGTAAAAAATCAGACAGACCTTTCCTTTCTCCTTTACGGACTTATCGGACTGGTTTCTAGTGTCCTGTTAGGGCTTGTAATTAGCATGTTCAAACCAAACCGGAAAGAGATTGAAGGATTTACCTGGGAGAGCAGAATTACCGATTAATCAGTCATAGATGGCAGGGTCAAAGATAGTCCCGGCGATATATCTATACGGATCACCTGTATCTGCATTGTTGTAATAGTACACTGCAACCATGTTTCCATTAGGCAGCTGAACTGCCCGTGGGTAACCAATGTCCCAGACCGCTCCATCTTTTCCACGAAGAAGGTCAGGAGCTGTCCAAGTTTGTCCATTGTCTGCACTATAGGTAACGTAAATCCCGATACCATCTTCCATCGTTTCACTTTCCCTAATTCCATAAACCAGACAAAGTCGTCCGTCTTTCAGTTTTGTCAATGCCGGTGGGTTTCCGCTTCCATCCATCTTCACTGGGTCCGGTAGTTGCTGCCAGGTATATCCATTGTCTTCAGAAAGGAAGCTTACCATTGCTGGTGGTTTAGTCCTTCGGATCATGGTCAGGATATCCCCCGATTCCAGACGAACGGAGGAAGGCATGATAGCATTGATCCTTTCAGGTCCTATCCACGAAAGAAGCTTCCATGATTTACCTCCATCTTCAGTTCTCACACAGGCTACTTCACGCCAATTTGTATCGCCCTCCATAAATCCTACGGTAAGAAAAGCGGTCATTGAATGCTTTCCATCAATCAGATAATCTGTTCTAGAAACGATTCCAGCAGGTTTCTTCGACTCAAAGTCAATATTCAACTGGTAAGCTCCTTTCCAATTCTTCCCACGGTCAGTGGAATAATAGAAGGAGGAAGGACCTTCCAGCATGTGGATCATGCGAACAGTGAAGGCAAAGTCTGGATCAAGAAAATTGATGCTTTCCTGAAGTACTGTAGCCGGTTGTGACAAATCTCCAATTTGATGTTCTACTGTCTGCTCCGTAATCCCATGCTTAAACCCATCTTCTACTGACCAGGTTGCTCCACCATCTAAACTCCTGGCAAACATGGTTCTGGAAGTCTTTTGGTCAAAGGTATGACTCTTTCTCTCCAGGTGATCAGCCTTCGTGAAACCTACAAGTACCTCATCCTCCCATGACCAAATTCCCCAATTCGCAGGCCAGCCACCATACTTACCCGATTCATAAAATACTTTTACATGCTCAACATCCCTATCTTGTAGGTCTTGTTGATTACAGGAAGTAAAAGAAAACCCGCAAAGCATGATTAATGCAGCATAGCTTCTTATAGAATACATATTCATTTCTTCAAGTATGAATGACTTATTCAGGATATGATTAATTTATTATTTGTAACAATTCAGCTTTGAGCTCCTCAACCTTTTCAGGCTGATCTAAATACAGGTTGTTTTCTTCATTAGGATCTTCCTTCACGTTGTACAGCTGACCCTTTGGTCCATTCGGTTCTGGTTCAATAGTTGATGGGGCCGTAAACCCTCCTGACCCCAAACCATCGATAAATTTCCAACCATTACTGCGTATCCCGTAAGCTCTTCTTGAAGAGTTATGAACCATGGATGGACGAGTAGGTTTATCCAGATTCCCTTTTAAAACCGACCAAAAGCTGAAGCTATCCTCTCCCTGGTTTTCACCTTTTCCCTGTCCAGTCATTTCGCACATTGTAGCAAATAAGTCTGTAAGGCTAACCAGGTAAGGATACTCAGATGACTCTTTAATTTTAGCTGGCCAGGACACGATCAATGGAACATGATGACCACCATCCCATACATCTCCTTTTTGGCCCCTTCTGCCACTGTTCGAATCATGCCCATGTAGTTCGATCTCCTCTTGTGGCCAGTAAGCGCCATTGTCACTGCTAAATATCAGGATGGTATTTTCCAGCAATCCATTTCTTTCTAATGACTCAGCGATCTGCTTTACCATATGATCTACATTCATCACAAAATCACCATATAATCCGATAGGTGATTTGTCTTTGAATTGCTCAGATGGTACCCATGGAGTATGTGGCCCTGTTAACGGGAGATAAAGTAGAAAAGGTTTTTCAGGATTTTCTGCAGCACTGCGATCGATGAAGCTTACACCTTCCTTCACAATTTCATTCAGACACTCTTCTACCTTAAATGACTTCGACATCTCACCTTCTCTCCACCAAACTCCTTTTTCCCAATAAACTGCACGCTCATTACTGTGTTTGCGATCCCAGGCATATTCTGTGTCCACAAGCTTGCGGGGATAAACATCTGTGGTAAGTATCACTTCCGGATCAACTACCTGGTGATTTCTGATAAAAAAATATGGAGGAATATCCAATGAGGCAGGATGGATGAAAGAATAATCGAATCCGTAGTCATTGGGACCACCGGTCAGTTTCTTTGTATAATCTACATTGGAGTAGCCAGTGCTTTTATCCTGCTCCGGAGTTCCCTGACCATCTTTCGTTTGCCACCCCACACCCAGGTGCCATTTCCCTATAACCGCAGTTGAATACCCTGCTTTTTTAAGAACAGTAGCAATGGTCGCTCTTCCCTTTTCAATGACCGGTCCTTCGAAGCCAGAAACACCTCCGGCAGCTGGTGGATTGCGAAAGGCATATCTACCTGTAAGTAATCCATATCGGGAGGGAGTACAAACAGAAGCACTTGCATGAGCTTCTGTAAAAGTGAGTCCATTAGCAACTAGTTTATCAATGGCTGGCGTTTGAATCTTGCCGTTTGGATTAAGGGCACTGACATCACCGTAGCCCATGTCATCGGCGAAAATAAAGACTACATTAGGTTTTTGAGGTTTCTCCTGAGCCGGCTGACATGTTGAAAATGAAAATATTATTAGAACCAATAGAAAATTTAAGTATCGGGTAGGTAGCTGTTGAATCATATTACTGTTCCTTATTTATTTAACTTGAGTTCGACATTAAACTTAACAAAAAACCCTCTAACGTCACTCAGAGCCCTTTAAAGGGTAGGGATTCGGGTCGGTAAGGGCGTGGAGTCTTTTTTTAGTAGGAGATTCCACGGCTCCCAACACACAAATCTACCCTCACGCCTCTGAATGACCGGGTCGCGTAGACGAGTTTTTTGTTTTTGTTACATCGAATTCAAGAAATAGGATTACTGGCTTTACATTTATTTGCATTGTTAATTGGAGCCAACGATTCAAAGCTAATTCGAAGTGTTTTTCCGATGAGGAACAGTAAAATCCCAAATATTCTTAGTCGACAATTCTTCTTTCAGCATGGTATATACTATTTGTTCCTTGCCAGCCAATGAGGCTGTATTTAATGGCGTTTTCTCCCATTTATCTTTTACCATGTCGAAAAATCTCCCATCACTATAAAGTTTAAATGCCTTGGTCCTCACAAAACATCCGGCCCTCTTGCTCACCTCCGTCGTATTGGGATAATAATGAACAAAGACAGATTCCCTGGGCTCATACGGTTGGTTAGCAATCAAGTTAAAAAAACTTTCCCCATCCACATTGTCCGAAATACCTGTTTTTGCCGCTTGAGCAAAGGTGGGCAGGAAGTCGCTAAACTCTACCAGATCAGTCAGGTTACTGCCCTGTTTTCCACCTGCAGGCCACTGCATGACCAGTGGAACGTGATTCCCATTGTCTTCTAGGTGGCCCTTTCCTCCAGGATAAGGTCCTCCAGTTGTTTCTGTTACGATATCCTTGTTTGTACCATTATCGCCAGTAAATATGAGTATGGTATTTTCTGCCAGTCCAAGTGCTTCAAGCTTGGCTTTTACTTTACCTACGATCTTATCTGTGTATTCCACCATGTCCTTGAAATACTTATTGTTCCTATCGTTCCTTCTACCCGGATTCTTCCATTCCGGTGAATCAGGTGTGGGTTGAAACGGTGAATGAACAAGAATCATTGGGTAGTAAACAAAAAAAGGCTCATCCTTATTTCGCTCAATGAAATCAACCACATAATCAGACACGATATCAGGCCCATAATCGTCAATCGTCGTTTCTAACTCCTTCCCATTCTGTACAATAGATGGGTTTACATATCTCGGGCCTTTTTCTAAAAACCACCAGAGGCAGTATTCATCAAATCCAAACTGGTGTGGACGATCACTGTCCTTAAATCCAGGCTCTTTACTTTGAACTCCATTCAATTGCCACTTACCGGCAATCATGGTTTTATAGCCAGCAGCTTTCATGACGTTCCCAAAAGTCTTTTCGTTTTTATCCAGATATGCAAAATCTACATAGTTATTTGAATTGTACCTTCCTGTCATAATTTTTACCCGTGAAGGAGTACACAAAGGCTGAGAATAGCAATTGGTAAAGCGCATTCCTTCTCTTGCCATCTGGTCAATTATTGGTGTTTGATATGATAAGGATCCATAACTGCTTAGACACTCAAACCCCATATCGTCTGCCATCATGAGGATAATATTGGGTCGTGAATCAGCACTCCGCTGTCCTAGCATTGCACCAGGCAATAGCAGAAGAAATATACCAATTAAAGCAATTGACTTCATTTTCCAGAGGCCTTCCATTTTTCCCATAATTTATTCAATTCTATCACTTTTTCAGGATATTTCATTGCCAGATCATCTATTTCAGTAGGGTCTTTTGATAAATCATACAACTCCCAGGGATTTTCATCAACACGAACAACCTTCCATTCATCCTTCCTTGCCGCCGCACCATTGGCCCACTCCCAATAAAGTGCCTCTCGATTTAATTGTACACTACCTTGAATTGCGGGAAGCAGACTTATCCCATCAGTGGCATCAATTTTCCTGTTATCAAATGAAACAGGATAAGCTATAGATGCTGCATCCAAAATAGTAGGTAAAATATCTGTTACATGTCCTAACTGGTCTGTAATCTGGCCTCGCTCGGTAATCTTGTCTGGCCATTGAATGATCAAAGGAACCCTGATACCCCCCTCATGGTCATATTTCTTAAAAAGCCGAAAGGGGGTATTACTCAGGTTGGCCCATCCCCTGCCATAGCTCTGCCAGGTATCTGCCGATCCGGGCATCACCTCCGGATTATTCCCAATTTTCATCGGCCTGCCATCCTTTGTGGTTGCTTCTTTGTTCAGAAACGGACCTCTTCTTTCTGTTTCATATTCTACATGACATCCTCCATTGTCAACCAGTACCATCAATAAGGTATTTTCTAGTCTTCCTGATCGCTCCAGTTCCTCCAGAATCTTCCCAATTCCATCATCCATGACTGTAATTTGGGCAGCATACACTTCCATTCTTCGCTCTTGCCAGGCTTTATCCGATTCGTCCTCCCAGGCAGGAACCAGTTCATCCCGCTCAGAAAGTGAAACATCCTTAGGAATCATCCCTAGTTTTTTCATGCGCGTCAATCGTTGTTCACGCAGCTCATCCCAGCCCATAGCATAACGTCCTTTTTGCTTCCTAATCGCTTCCTCAGGTGCGTGTAGAGGCCAATGGGCTGCATTGTATGCGGTGTACAGGAAAAGTGGCTTTTCTTCTGGTGTGTTTTTGATATACTGCACAGCATTTTTCGTGATGGCATCGGTATAATAGAAATCATTTTCCCGCCACTCATCTTCTGCAGGTTCCCCGTCTCTGGAAAGCGTCTCAGGGGCAAAATAGTTGCTCGTACCCTGGGGAGTGCCGTAGAAATGATCAAACCCTCTTTTCAGTGGCGCACTTCGGTCCAGTATTGGTTCCCCAGCATTGTGCCATTTTCCAACTGCATAACTGTTATAGCCTGCTGTCGAAAGTGCTTCAGCAATCGTGATATTATTAGTCCTATTGTAGCCCCGCATGGCATAACGCCCTGTGAGCAGGGCAGCACGCGAAGGTGCACACATGTTCTCCGTATAATAGTGTGTGAAGCGAATACCATTGGCAGCTATTTTGTCAATGTTTGGGGTAGGGAGTTCGCCGCCGTAGCAGCCAAAGTCAGAGAAACCAATGTCATCTGCGATGATGATGACAATGTTGGGTCTGGTTTTATGAGTCGATACTTCCATACAAAAGGTAAAAGGGAGGAAAACCAACATGCATAAAAAATGGTAATTGTTCATCGCTACTACTTACTATTAGTTCTGATTCACACCTGATTGATTTATCCAATGCTCCCAGGCTTTTTCCAGGTCATTTGCCACTTTTGGGTATTCATCTATCAAATTATGGGTTTCAGTTTGATCTACCTCCATATCATAGAGTTCCCATGGCCCTTTGTTGTCTGAAACCAATTTCCATTTGCCTTTTCTGATCGCTTTACCATTTTGCCACTGCCAAAATATCGGTTTCGCTCGTGAGGTATTATTTCCATTGATTAAGGGCAACAGACTGACACCATCACCTGGATTAATTGGTTCACCTTGATACTCTCGAGGATAACCTGCTCCGGTAATTTCCAATATGGTAGGCATGATATCAACCAAGTGTGAGGGGAAATCATTAAAGGTTCTCGGATTTACCACTCTTCCCTTCCAATAGACAATCAGTGGCGTTGATATACCACCTTCATGACTATCTGACTTATACAAACGAAATGGGGTATTACTCACATTGGCCCACGAAAGCGAAAGAGAAGTATATCTACCCATGCTACCAATTGGCTGGCTGTAATCCGAAACCTTGCCTTTGGCCCACAACCAACTTTCAGGGTTATTTTGATCTTGAGCCCCATTATCCGACATGAATAAGATGAGTGTATTGTCTAATTCCTTTAATTCTTCAAGTTTCTTGATCAGGCGTCCAATATTTTGATCGACACGATCAACCATGGCTGCATGGGTGGACATAATAGAGTCCCGAATCAGTTTATCTTCCAATGACAAAGATTCCCAGTCTTCATAGGTGGGCATTGACAAAGGATAATTTTCATCAATCAGCCCCAACTCTTTTTGTTTATTGAACCTGGTTTCTCTAATCTTTTTATACCCAACCATATATTTCCCAAGGTATTTTTGTTGGTCTTCCGGCCAAGCCATCAGTGGATCATGTGGAGCTGTATAAGCCACGTACATGAAAAATGGTTTGCCTTCATCTTGATATTTCTCCAGGTACTCAAGGGCATAGTTGGTAAAATAATCGGTCGTGTAGAAATCCTCCTCAGGTGGAGTATATGGTGCGTGAACAATACTGTCAATTCCCCATTCCCTGGGTTGAAACTTACCCTTTTTATGCGCAGGTTCTATTTCACCTTTTCTCTGGATTCCCGGGTTAAAGTGGTTGCTACTTCCATCCTTCAATCCGAAGTAACGATCAAACCCAAAATAAAATGGGTTCTCTTCTCCATGATGCTTACCCGTCATCAAAGTACGGTAGCCTGCCTCACGCAAGACTTCCGCAATAGTTACCGCATGAGTAAATTTTTCTGGCTTTTTAGACATCCCATTGTGTTGCGCATATTGTCCTGTTAAAAGACAAGCACGTGAAGGGAAACACTTCGCAGTATTATAATAACGGGTGAACCTTAGGCCCTCATTCGCTAATTTATCCAGGTTTGGTGTTTGAATCTCACCACCATAAGCCCTAATGTCAGAATAACCCATATCATCAACCATTATGAGCAGGATGTTGGGTTTTTTCATTGAAGGTTCCTGCGCGCAACCAAAAGTAAAAGCTGTTACCACGCACGTAATCACCAAATAGCTGAGAATATGCTCAAGTGAATGTATCATGTCAATTTACTGTTTCTATTTGATATTGCCCCCCGACACTCGTCTCCCATTCATAGAGATAGCCTGCTCCTTTTTTGGTTTTTTTGCTCCAGTCAAAACCATTTCCGGTCAATCCTTCAGGTCCTAATAGTTGGCATGTCCCCCCATTCAGAGATGTGATTTTAGCAGATAATACCTGGCCTTTACTCCATTTCGTATCAACCACAAATCCACCCCTGGCTTTTAAGCCTTTTAACTCCCCATTTGCCCATTCATCAGGCAAAGCAGGCAAAAGTTGAATATATCCTGCGTGACTTTGTATGAGCATTTCTGCTACACCAGCTGTTGCCCCGAGGTTCCCATCAATCTGGAAAATATCAGGTGGGTGTAAATCAAAAAGGTTTGGAGCTAGTTGCTGTCCAATCAAGCCATTCAAATGCTCCAGGGATTTGTTTCCGTTAAAAAGACGCGCATAAAAATTTAATATCCAGGCCCTGCTCCACCCGGTCTGACCTCCTCCACTGGCTAATCTTTTTTCGATTGTTTTCTCTGCCGCCTTAAATAATTCCGATGATTCCGGCGTGATTTGGTTAGAGGGATAAAGGCCATAGAGGTGAGAGATATGCCTATGCCCAGGCTCTGCTTCTTCATAATCAAGGTACCACTCCTGGATTGTCCCGTCAGCACCGATTTTCACATCTGGAAGCTTAGCTTTAGCTGCATTTATCTGATCAGACAATTCGGTTTTCCCTAATAGTTCTTCTGACTTCAGACATGCATCAAATACATCCTTAATGATTTGAATATCCATGGTAGCTGCTACCGTGTTTTTATGAACTTTTCCGGATAGTGGATCGATATAAGCGTTCTCAGGAGAATAAGACGGAGAGGTTACCAACTCACCTTTTTCATTTTCTCTCAAAAAATCCAAAATAAATAAGGCTGCTCCTCTGATCACAGGATATGCATCATTTTCAAGATAATTTTGATCCTGAGTAAACTCAAAATGTCTCCAAAGAGATATACTCATCCAGGCACCTGCCAGCGGGTAACTATATCCATTCGTGACCTGTGAGTTTTTGTTGGACCCTGACGGTGTTGTCCGCCCAAATGGATTGGATACATGATGAGCCATCCATCCATCAGATCCGATAAATTGATTGGCTGTTGTTTCTCCTTTGGTGGCCAGTCTTTTAATATATTCAGTTAATGGTCCGAATGACTCCGAGATATTGCAAACATCAGCCGGCCAGTAGTTCATCTGAAGGTTGATATTTAGATGAAAATCCGCTTCCCATGCTGCCCACATTTCATTATTCCATATACCCTGAAGGTTAGCAGGTAGCACAGCTCGGTGCGTTCCACTTGAGATCAGCAGGTATCTACCATACTGAAAAAATAACCTACTCAAGTGATTATCTATATTGCCATTTTTGACTCGTTCAATTCGTTTATTGGTCGGAATGGTATCCATCTCGTCACCCTTGATCTCTAGATAGACCCTGTTGAACATTTTTGAATGAGTTTCAATGTGCTTATCTCTAATTTCCTCGTAGGGAATATCAATCGCTTGATTGATTAATTTTTGAGCCTGCCCTCTCGCATCGATACTGCGATCAAAGTTCATCAAAGCAGGATTATAATCAGTGGCCGTACTGACTAGTAAGGTGAAGTCCTTGCTATTATTAATGTCAAGACTTGTCTGTTGCTGACCACTTTCCCCTTCTGTATTTGAAATGGCTATTTGTGTGAAAAACTTCATGTGCATGCCTCCCTGACCAGACCCTCCGCGATTATCATCATAGGCCGTCGTATCATCAAATATTTGTCCTTCTACATTCAGCCTTCCTCCCTCAGTGAAAACTCTAATATCTTTTTCTCTATCATATCGGATAGCACAAGAAACCGGCTGATCATCCAAACTAGTAAAGTGGTAAACCAGCACATCATAGGCTGATGAAACAAATGATTCCCGTAAAAACCGCTTCCCATCAATTTCATATTCCACTTTAGCAACTCCACTTTCCAGGTCAAGGCTTCTTTTAAATGTGGTAGATGTTTCTTCGTGATTAAAATCCAATAATAAATCCCCTAATGGCTCATACGACCTAATAGAAGTTGGTGATACCGCTAAATATTTCATGGCATACTGAAGGGCTTCTTCAATCCTGCCTTCCATATTTAATTGCTGAAAATTTGCATAATGTTCTTTTACATCCGGAGGATAAGGATCTTCAGGCATTCCTGCCCAAAGGCTTTCCTCATTCAACTGAAGTTGTTCGTTTTTAACATTCCCATATACCATGGCTCCAATTCTGCCATTACCAAGTGGCAAAGCTTCCTGCCAGGTATTGGCTGGCATGTCGTACCACAACGAATTATCCTGTGATTGTTTTTGCTCTTCACACCCAATGAATGTGAGCGAAAAGAAGACGATTGCTAAAATGAGGTGGTTTCTATTAATCATTTCCAGGTTGGGATAAGTAGTATAAATTCTTCGCAATGATAGGGCTTTTGATACTGATCGCTTCACATGCTATTGAATTGGAGTCAGATGAATGGCCAGCCCATTGCTACTATTTAATTCAAACTTAAGTATGTCTTCACTGGTGACATTCCTTGTAGATATTGCAACTTTTGTAGGAGTCTCCACACTTTCATCATCCGAATATATCGTTGCCTGATACCCATCGTCCAGAAATTGAAGTGGTATTTCAATCGTTCTTGGCAAACTTCCGTTCAAAGCTCCAATAAACCATTCATCGCCACTTCCTCTTGCAACAATCGCATACTCCCCCGGATATCCGGCCAATACCCTGGTGTCATCCCAAACCGTAGGGAGTGCGTCATAAAAGGCTAGCTCAGGCACCTCTTCAATAAACCGCTTTGTCTGTCCGGCGCCTGCTTCATTAGGGTTGGAACCTTCCGGTCGGTCATACCAATAGAGGAATTGCCAGGGACTGTAAATGCAAACAGACTTGGCCAGCTGAGACCCATGAGAACCCATGGTCTCTTCAACCCTGGAAGCAAAGTAGCAATTGGTATGATCACCAGCCCCAGCAATCATTCGTGTAAAGAGTGTCTTCAATACCATTTCATTGGTTGGAGATTCTTCATCTCCCCGGATGCCTTCCTGTGTCATCAAATTCGGATAGGTTCTAGCGTAGCCAGTCGGTCGGTACTCATCATGAATATCAATCATCAACTGATGGTCCGCTGCCTTTCGTACTGCCTCATGCAACCAGGAAGTCCATTCCTGAGGACCCACATTGACAAAACCGTATTTAATCCCACTTACACCCCATGAACTCAAAAGAGGAAGCACCTCGTCCAGTTGCTTTTCCAGCGCTCTTCTGTTGACATAAAGGATCACTCCAATATTATGCTCCTTTGCGTATTTGATCACTCTGGGTAAGTCGAGCGGACCTCTTGATCTATTGGGGTCTACAGTCACTGTAGTAGCGTCAGAGTTATCATCACCTTCGGGGCCATACCAACCAGCATCAAACTCAACAAACTGAAGGTTGTGTTTGACAGCAAAATCCACACATGCCAGACCACCCCTGGTTGTTAAGGTCGTTTCCCTGATCACTTTTCCGGGCTTGATCCATGAAGTATCCTCAATCTTATTAGGTGTATTCAGGTTTAATAACAGGTAATTATGCTCAAGTAATTCCCCTGGAGTACTACCTGCCATGATAAAACGCCACGGTGTGTTAAAAATACCTGATTTAATAACGGGACCTTCAAGGTCTGCTACCAGTGTTCCTGAAGTACTGTCATGCTTAACAAATTTCATTCGGGCAAAATCCACCAGGGAAGCTTCCCCAATGGCCATGAATAAGGAATCACTAAGTTGAGCGAGCAGTGGCCGATCCACTGCCTCGGTAATTGCTGTAACGCTGCTTTTGATGATCTCACTTTGTGCCCTAGCTGATGTCCAAACCATTGCATCATTGGAGAATGAAAAAGAGGTGAGTTCATCTTTGATTTTTGTTGAATCCATTCCGGAAAATTCATATCGAAAGGCAACTCCTTCATCGTAGGCTCGTATGCGCACATCAAATCCTGTTCCTTCCATCTCAACCAACAACTCGTTATAAATATCCGGATATTCATTTCTCTCACCGTAAACCGGGGTCCAGCTTGATTGCACTGATTTCCTCGAAACATTCGTAATAGAAGCTTGAAGTTGACTTTCACCTTCCAGAATAAACCCCAGTGGCGATTCACCGATTACCTGAACGGATTGATATTTCAATGAGTACGATAAACCTGACTGCTCATTCAATTGAAGATCAAATTGAAGTGCTCCATTAGGACTTGTGATAGTCTGCTTATTCTCCGGTTTACTATTACATGCAAACAGCAGAAGGATTACCGGGATAATTGGTAACCAATGTTGATTCAATCTATTCCGGGGAAGCATAGAATTTCTCATAGTGTTGGTCTGCTAGTTCAATTAACTGATTCGCTATTTCCGGATAAACATCTCTAACATTTCCTTTTTCATATGGGTCATGGACCATATCAAACAAAGAGGTATCGATCACCTCTTGTCTATATTTTCCAGGTATACCATCTTTCCCACCAAAGTCCATGGTCCGATAACTATGGTTAAGATGAAGCTTCCACTTTCCATCACTTGTTATCACCCCCTGGAAGTCTCTGCCATTGGAAAAAGGATAGTAAGTACTTTGATTTATTGCTCCAGGTTCATTGGTTACCAGCGGCCACACATTCCTACCATCAACGGGATTCTTTGGCAAGGCTGCACCTGTCAAGTTAGCAATGGTTGGCAGCATATCTAATGTGCTGAATGTACTGTGTGAGAATACTCCTCCCTCTACTGATTTTGGATATTTGATAATGCATGGATTCCGAACACCGCCATCAAAAATGGTTCCTTTCCCCTCTCTAAAAGGTGTAATCCCTGCGTGATCACTGTAGCTCAGCCAGGGACCATTGTCGGAACCTATAAAAATAAACAGGGTATTCTCTTCCAGTCCGTTGTCTTTCAAAGCTTGATTGATCTGCCCTACTGACCAGTCTATTTCCATCATTACATCTCCCAGGAGACCTGTTCCTGATTTTCCCTTAAACTTATCGCTTACAAATAATGGTACATGTGGCATGGAGTGTGCTACATACAAAAAGAAAGGTTTTTCTTTTTGTCGATTAATAAAGTCCACGGCACTTTCCGTATACCAGGTGGTTAACTGTGTCTGATCTTCCTTTTGAACCGTATCAATTTTTATTTGACCGTTCTCCCAATATCTCAACGGGTGCTGACCCCAATAATCACCACTTTCAGGATGGTGTAGCCACATGTCATTAGAATACATCAACCCAGCTGATTCATCAAACCCCCGTGCCGGAGGCCTCGTGTGTGGCTGATCACCGATATGCCATTTTCCAAAGCTTGCTGTGGTATAACCAGCTCCTTTCATTACCTCTCCTAAGGTTGCATATGTTGTATCAAGTCCCAATGCGTTAGGACCATGTGCACCAAACATGCCCGTTCTCCCAGGATAACAGCCAGAGAGCAGCGCCGACCTAGATGCGGAACATACAGCCTGAGGCACATAAAAATTCAAGAAGCTGGTACCCTCAGCGGCTAACTGTTCCACGTTAGGTGTTGGATAAAGTGGTTGGCCAAAAGGTGAATAATCACCATAGGCTCCATCATCGATAAACATAAGGACCACATTGGGTGGGCCTTTTTTTACTTCTTGTTTTGTCGGTTGACAAGAGGTGAAAATCAGGACGGATATTAATAAGAGGGAAATCGAGGTTAGGTTGGTCAATTTCTGATTCATTTAATAGGTAAATTTTCTTCTAATATACTATTTACAAAGTCACTTTGAAAACAAACAGGAGTTGACTTCTTAGGTGTGTAAGATAACACGGAAGTGGGGGTGCAAGGCAAACGTACTTAAACACTCTGGAGTCCAGCCACGAATTCACGAATGATATCTAAACAATAGGCTTGTAAGGGCTTCCACTTGTTGAAGATAATTCGTGAACATTAAAATCCTTAATAGAATTAATTATAGCTCTAATAAATCATAATACTAGCCTTTTATAACTTAATCCCGGTTCACCGAAATTGACAATCAATGCTAGTTTATTTGAGGAAACCTTCAGGTAGTTTATGCCCATCGCCATGAACACATCAGTTATCTCTGAAACGGCTTTTACTTCCAGTATGATCTTATCAAACACAACAAAATCAGCAAAAAACCTGTGCCTTAGCAAGATATCCTTATAACATACAATGTATTCCTTTTCTCTTTCAAATGGTATCCCTGCTTGTGAGAACTCGTATTCCAGGGCATCTTTATAAACGATTTCGAGAAACCCAGGACCCAATTGATTGTGGACTTCCATGCAAATTCCAATGATCTGATAGCTTTCCTTTTTATAAACTAGCTGAGACATTTTTAAAGAAGTATAACACTAATATATACATCTAACGGTAGAGTAGTAAAAGTTAAAACAATTTTTATTAGTGAATTAGTGGCTTGCTTTATTATTACATTTAAGTTCCGACTATTATGACATTGAGTTAGCCACGAATTCTCACGAATGATATCTAAACAATAGGTTTGTAAGAGCTTCGACTTGTCGAAGATGCTTCGTGAACATAAAAATCCTTCTTTGAATTACAATTTATTAGTGAATTAGTGGCTTGCTTTATTGATATGTGAGTCCCGACTATAATAAAACATTGACAATTTGAAAACAAACAGGGGTTGACTTCTTAGGTGTGTATGATAACCAGGAAGTAACTACCTCGTTAGGGGGGATTCATTGAAGTCTGTAATTGAATCGACACCAAAGCTAAACCACAAAAGAACGTCATCCCCGAGAGCCAACAAGGGCGAGCCTGCCTTGGTGGCAGACAGGTCGGGGATCTTCTTGCAATATTCCTCACTAGTAAATCAAATACACATACGATCTTTATAGATTCCTGACCCGCTTGAAAGCTCTCAGGAATGACGGTAATTTTTATGTTTAATCATCGCAGGAGGATTACTCTTTAATTGCTCTTAATAAGGAATCCATGACCGGATAAGCCTGATCACTGTCTCCAACCTGTTGCTTAAGCTGCATCATTTCCTGCTTTAATCTGGCTATCTCCTCCTGATATTCCTGATCATTGTACAGGTTGTTCAATTCTTTCGGGTCTGCCTGAAGGTCGTAAAATTCCCAGGTTGGATCTGTTGGCTCCTTATTATCCCCCCTCAAAGGTTGCCCATAAAAGTATATCAGTTTATACTGTTGGGTACGAATCCCAAAATGGGCCGGACGATGGGTCTCATGCATCCAATACCGATAATAAAAAGCGTCTCTCCAACCTGCAGATGTTTCGCCTTGTAGGTTTCTTCGGAAACTAGCGCCTTGCATAAATTCCGGAACTTCCAAATTTGCATAGTCTAGCATCAAAGGTGCAAAGTCGGTATTTAGGATGATGTCCTGATTTACCGATCCAGGCTCAATTTCAGGAGGGTAACAAATCACAAATGGCATACGTATAGATTCCTCATACATCATGCGTTTGTCAAATAAACCGTGCTCACCCATAAAGTAACCCTGATCGGCAGTATAGATGACGATGGTATTTTCACGCAGTCCTTCCTTGTCTAAATAATCCAGTATTCGACCGATGTTTTCATCAATCGCAGCGCCTGATCTTAAAAAGTTCTTGACGAATTGTTGATAAACTTTCTTTCTAGCTTCTTCCTTTGAATATCCAGCTGTGGAGAAAGAATCAATCAAATAGTTGACAGGTCTTTGGGTAAACCTTCCCTCCAAAATCTCCAGCACCTGACCTTCAAAAGTTCTCTCTGTTTGATCCGGATAGAAATTCAGCAGGCTTTCAGGCTCCGGCATTTCAACATCTTTATACAAGTCTTTAAAACGTTCAGGATAGTTGAATGGCTCATGGGTTGCTTTGAAGTGATGCATCAGGAAGAAAGGTTTATCCGAATCTCTTTGTTTTAGCCATTCGAGTGATTGATCCGTAATTACATCTGATGAGAACCCTTCATATTGCGTACCTTCAGGCCAGTTCTCCGCATTTCTTAAAACAGGATCCTGGTATCTGCCCTGACCGGGCAAAACATTGAAAGCATCAAAACCCTGCGGCTGACTTTTCAGGTGCCATTTACCAAAAATGGCTGTCTGATATCCATTTCGCTGTAAAATCCTGGCAACAGTCTCACGCTCCGTATCAATTGCATCAGCCAGGGTATACACCCCATTTCGGTGGCTGTATTCACCTGTCAATATGGTGCCTCGACTTGGAACACAAATCGAATTGGTTGCAAATACATTCATCAACTGAGCTCCTTCACTCCTCAATCTTTTGATGTTTGGGGTATGGGCTACCTCATCAAGGACAGAACCATAAATTCCCCAAGCCTGAGACGTATGGTCATCAGACATGATATAAAGGATGTTTGGGGGTTGCTCTTTTTTACTGCATCCGAAAGAGATAAAAATCCCGAGCAACCAGATGAAAGAATTATTTCTTTGGATCATTTTTATTAGTGGTCATCTTAATAGTTTGTTAAGAAAGATATAAAAAGGAATGAGTCAATCCAACATCCCAACAAAAGCAAAATGTACCCATTAAGATTAACTCCTAACTACTCTGTCAAAACGTAAACTTTGAAATCATCAACTACCATGTGATTTTTGACAGTCCGAAATCCAAAGTGTCCCGACTTATAGGGTTCACTGTCTTCGAAATGAAAAATGGTCACACCATTACGAATGTATTTAATGGTATTTTCAAAAACGATTATCTGAATTTGAACAGCTTCATTTGGAGTGATGAGAAATTCAGGATCAGAAAGATCATGCTCAGGCAACAATGGCTTTTGCCCATTTCCCTGATATTTCCTGAACCGTGTCTTGGTATTGTTGTGGCCACCCAACCCAACATAATAAAGTTGTAATGAGTTGTACTGACTAAATTTACCCCCTCTAGATGAAATTAAAAAGTCCTCGGACCTGGGATTGGTAGCCAGCCAGAAACAATTAAAGTCAGATACCCGATCCAATGAGCCGCCTTCATCTATAACAGTCGCTGTATATTCGATCAATAATGGTTGATCAAACACTTGACGATTCCAGATGGTACATCCCATGGAATCAATGATTTCCATTTGTCCCTCTTCAACAAATACTTTTCCTCCTGGCATCTGCTCGACCTTCCAATCTTCCAGATCACCGGAAAAATCCTCCTCGTAAATCAAGGTAGCCTGAAGTTCTTGTCCTTCAAGTGTGATATTTTTTGTTTGAGGCTGGCAAGACATCAAACCAATCAAAATAGCTATTGTGTAGATATTCTTTTCCATAAGTCCTTTTTCATTCATTAAGATTATTAAATCGCCTTTAAAATAACTATCCAATCCAGCGCTACATCATCAGGAGGCAACCCTAATGAAGCACTAACCCCATTGGCACTTATCTTTTGATTTGATCCCGCCTCCAGTTCCCCTCCATTACGTGGGTCAAACCAGCTCACTGCAAAGGTCTTTGTTGAGTTACCAAGATCCAGACTTGTGGTCTTAGTCCCCATCGGGAGGTATATGGCGTAGATCTCTCCTTCAGCTGCCATACAATAAGAAAGGGTATCTGAAGTTAGTGCATCAGCAGGCTTCATTTTCCAGTATGGAAGGTGGTTTCTGAAAAACTCCATGGCATATCGGTTTTGATCCCAAAACAGGTCTCTGCTTCTGAAATCCTCACATGTCAAATCCGAGTTTGGACTGGCATATCCAAAATACCACTCCACACCAAAACCGCTAGCGAATAAAGTCCCATACATGGCCTTTCCTCTCGCATCATTGTGTTCAGGGTCTTCATCATCAGGAAGTAAAGCAAATCTTGCATTTCCAGGCTCATCTACCGATAAAGCCCAAATCTTACCTGTTGAGTCAGATTTGTCTCTCCATTTAAGCACACGAGCATGAACATCTTTAAAATCAGATTCTCGCAGCTGTAGGGAAGCTCCTGTTAAAGGTGATTGATCCCCTATCAAATCTCCATAACGGTCATCCTTATTCGGGAAGGTATGCATCACCAGGTGATGCTTGTAAGGATCTAGTTTGTGAACATAATTCGCAACTTTAATTACTTCTTCGATGGGTTGGTTGTTTTCTTCGCCCAGATTCCAGTTCAACGCCAGGTGGTGTCCAAAACGAGCGATCAATTCCCTGTAATACAGCCTTCCTTCTACACCAAAAGTGCCTCCGTCCATCAGGTGATCAGTCTCCGTCTCATGCGTTTTGAAATGAAGGAACATTCCCTGAGTCTCTGCAAACGCAAATATCCTTTCCCATTGAGCCAGCTTAGACACGTCGATCCGTGTTTTATGAAACATCGTTTCCCATGCTTCAACATTCTTTTTATTCCTGGCATACTCCTCGTATACCGTTTGGTCAACCTTCAGTAAGTAGGGGAACACATTCCGATCATCTCCATCTACATTGAAAGTAAGAAATGAAAAGACATTGAGCTTTTCTTCAGCCAGGTATTGAATCGCACCTATAAGGTTTCTTCCTTTATCAACCTTCCATAAATATGGATCAGCATCGGAAGTAAAATCTTTGGCATGTGGCCCCCAGGACTTGAGAAAACCCAACGCATTAGTCGTCGCATCAAAATCTTCGTAAGCCAATAAGTTTTCTGGAGCATCAACACCTAGTTTGATAAAGTATTCACCAGTTTCAGCATATTTCAGATAGGGTTCACCAACATATTGGAGTCGACCTTTGGCCCGGTTATCATTACCTGACTTATCACTATCTCCCACATCAAAAACTCCAACTGTACCATCCATAAACCCTGCACGCTCAAACCCTACTATATCGTTAGTCACAGCTACATCCTCGCCCTGCTTAAATGAAACTTCATAAGACCATGTTCCTGTCTCATTAGGGGTAAAATGAACCCTCCACTTATTGCCAGCTTCCGCACTTGTTTCTGCAGATTGCCCATCTGCAGCATAATACCCCGGGACGACAAATTTTTCATCGCCATTGGTAAAGGTTACATCCAACCGATAATTTAGGAATGGATTATTTTCGGCCAATTCGCTTGTCTCTGGTCCCTCAAATAACAGTGAAACCTTGTGCCATTTTTTCAAATCACCCTCAATTTCTGGTTGGCCCAATTGATTACATGACAACAGGCTCAATAAAAATAGAGCGATGAAAACCTCATTTAAGGTTCCTTTATTATCTAAAACCTTCATCTCAAATCATTTGGTTAAATATAATTGTTCTTAATCATCAAAATGAATTGATCTTAAGCACAACCTCATTGTGACCGGGGGATAACCTGATCGTTCCAAAAGCCATATTTACAGGTTCACCATTTAAGGTAATCGCGTCTTCCGGAGCAGCTTTAAGTATCAATTCTGCAGACACGTTTGCCGGCAGATCAAATTCATATTTTTGCAACCTGTTGTTTACCCGCTGATAAGATGCCGCTACAACTCCTTTTAAGAAGGGAACTTTGATCTCGGTATCTTTTAATTTGCTTAGCTGAGGCTCTATGGTAACAATGCTTCCTCCTGGCGTCTTGGGTCTTATTCCCCACATCCTTCGAGCGACAATATTTCCCGGTACGGCTCCCCAGGCATGGTTCCAGTCCGAATTGGGCTTGTATTTCATGTCCCAGGCTTCAAGCGAAACAGTAGAACCAATGGCAATCATATTCCACCAGCTGCGATCATGAGTTGCTGTCATCAATTCCAATGCATAGTCTGCGGCACCCGCCTTATAGAGTCCATCCATCAAGTATTGCGACCCATACACACTGCAAGCCATGCCTCTGGTCTTGATAAAATCTACCACCTTATCAATATTTGCTTTTGGCACCACGTCAAAAGCCAAAGCTACCATATTGGAATGAAGTGATGAATGATCTGTAGTATCTCCATCTACATAGACCCCGGTCTCTTTACTTAGCAAAGTTTCGTTAATGGCCTTTTTGGCCTTAAAGGCTTGAAACCTGAACATTTCTGCTTCTTCATATTTACCAAGTATCTCTGCAAACTCCGCCATGATCACCATGTTTCGATAGTAAAAACAGTTAACCAAGGTATTGATTGGTGAAAAAACAAAGCCATCACGTTCTCCTTCTGCAGTTGCCAACTTCCAGCCTGTATCTTTTTGAGCTGGTGGCCAATCAGTAATGTCTCTTAGTTTGACACTAGGGTCTTTAAAACCCAATTGCTTCATAATCTCGGGAGTAACCCTGGTGGTGCTGATCAAACCGTCTGAATCTGCCAGCTGCATCAATGTTTTGTACTTCAATGGTTCATAATACTTTTCGATTAGCTCGGTATTCCCAGTATACATATAATCTGCATGAAACATGAGTGCCACATGCTGTTGCCACTCTGTAGGCCAGGTCGGATATTCCATAAAATACTCAATGGTTCTACGGGCGATGGGGTATTCCTGATCTACCGCGTAATGTGTCAGTTGGTTCAGGTAAGCATCCGCCTCGTATGGGATTCTTTCCCGGTCTCCGTCTACATAAAGCCCTGCAAAAGAGGTTGCTTTTATGGAGTATTTACATAGATCCCAAACCTGATTGAGTACAGTATCAGAACTGCTAAAGCTACTGTTATCTTCTTCAAAGTATGTGAAATACGCAACTTGAGTGACATCTCCTTTTTTCAAACCATTTGCATTGTCGATCTCAGCGTACCGAAAAGGAAAAATAACGGGGATAGTATCCGGTAGTTGTACTGCCTGAGGCTTAGTGTTTCTTTGGTCAGGAGGCAGGTTAAGTTGATAGGTATTGTTTTTTGGAGTTACAGCCACTTTGACCTCCTGATACCTGATATTGCCTTGTGGGTCCTGATTAATCTTGCCGTTAAACAGTTGCTCTCCCAGCCTGACGATTACCGTATCCGGACTATTTGTCTGATAGTTGAATTCCAGGGTACTAAAAGCATCTTTGCCAAAATCAATGAAGTAACTGCCCCCGCCTTTTTCCTTGAAGGCAACAGGTTTGATCCGTTCCACCTGAAAAATATTAGGGGTAGTAATCTCCTGATCTGTTGCACTTTTAAATTGAAATGATTGTGGATCAGCATATTGGGTAACTCTATTGAGTACATCCCAAATCCTCACTTTCCAATAATAGGAACTGTTGTTTTGTAATGGACTACCCTTATACTGAATGTTGCTATTCTGCCCTGATCTTAGCTGCCCACTGTCCCACACATCGCCAATATTTTTGTTGATCTTATCGATGGAAGATGCAACCAGAAGCTGATATCCTTGCTGGATTTTTGCGCCATCGGGCACCACCCAGGAAAACTCCGGAGTTTCATCTTTAACCTTAGCAGCAGCTGATTGCCTTATATATTCAACCATCAACCCATCAGGAGCACCAACATACGGATCTTTGAGCCTTCGGCTTAACTCATCAGTCTTGTTGCGAAGATTCGTAAGCACTGAATGATATTTCTTATTGAAAGCCAGGTTCTTTGTTTCCCGCGGATCTTTTACAAGATCATACAATTCCTCTATCGATTGATCATTGACATATCTAAGGTATTTCCATTCATTTGTTCTCACTCCCTCACTTGGTGGAATATTTGCAAATTCCCAAAGGTGCTCTATGAGGACCGTGTCTCGATCTAAGTTATGTCTCTGTCCATCCAGGAAGGGAACGAGACTTTTTCCTTGCCAACCTGCAGGTTGATCTGCTCCGGCCAAGTCTACCATAGTTGCTGGCACATCAACATTCAAAGCCATCTGATCAATGTCAAGATGGTTATTTTGTCTGGGGTCATAGATCACCAACGGCACTCTGATCGAGTTATCATACATCAGCCATTTTCCAGCCAGCTGACGTTCACCCAAGAAATGACCATTATCACCCATCAGTATAATCACGGTATTCTGATCTTTTCCAGTGTCTTTAAGTTTTTCTCTAATGGCCCCAATTTCACGATCTATGTCGGCGATCATTCGGTGATAACCCTTTACGCTATGTTGGTACTTTTCAGGCGTATCATATCTCCAATACCAACGGGTTCTGTTGAACCCTTCTCTCACAATCTCAGGCAATGCATTAAAATATTTATCCTTTCCCAGGTTAGGATCAGGTACCTGTTGATCAGCCAGCCATTGATCAGATTCCTTACCCCAGAAATACTGGTCCTCTGCCGGGTCATGGGCATGAGGAGCGCTGAAACTCAGACTTAGGCTGAAAGGCTGATCTTTTGGCGCTTGATCAATGAAATCGAGCGCCTTCTGGCCCGTATATCGGGTGAGGTGAACGGTGTCATTTCCTAAAGTTTTGTAGAAGTATCCACGACGGTCTTTGTAGGCTCCATTTCGATCATAAGACTCTATGACATCAAATAACTGCTCTTGCTGCTCATATCGAATACCCAACTTTCCGTAAAAACCGGTGTAATACCCAGCTTCCTTAAGTACATAAGGATAGGCAGATTGCATAAACTCATCTTTTACTGCGCTGGTCTGAAAATTATAACCATGCGCTCTTTCGTATGTTCCGGTAATGATCGAAGCCCTACTGGCTGCACAGATAGGGGTGGTAACTAAGGCATTCTTAAAAAAAACTCCCTGAGTAGCCAGCTTGTCCATCTGAGGAGTATTTGATAATGGATTCCCTGCATAACCCAGTGCATCCCAACGCTGATCATCAGTAAGGATGAAGATGATGTTTGGTTGGTCTTTCGATGACTGTGCATGAACAAATGAAGGCTTTATCGAAAGGAAAAAAACAAAGAAAAGAAGCTTAATATAAGTGTTCATAAAATAGGAGAAGTATGTCATTTATTGTTAGATATTGTCTTGATAATAAACAAAACTATTGAGATTATTCACTTTAGTTATCCCGTGATGTCCTGCTTTTTTGTTCAACGAAATAAGGTTGGAAGGTATATTCAGATGGTTCTGCCCATTTCACATTAGTTTTTGGCAGGTATTCCCTCAGGTTTTGTTTTATGCTATTCATTTCCTTATTGTCAGCAGCGTTGCTCCATTCATTTGGATCAGTCTGGTGATCATACAATTCTTCCGTCCCATCTTCATATCTGGTATAACGATAGGTATCGGTCCTGACCGAATGATTATTTAATCCATAGGTAGTTACCGCAGTTAAGTTGTCAGTGGTTGCTTCATTTGAGTTCATCAGACTTACCAGGCTATTGCCTTCATTCTGCTTATAGGGATCTAAACCAGTTAATTCAACCAGGGTAGGGTAAATAGATAACATTTCTACCGGTTGATCAATTACCTTTCCTTTTGGTAGGTTTGGCGCTGCAAACATCAATGGGGCATTCGTTGCCTCCTCCCAAAGGGCATGTTTCGCAAAAGTTCCTTTTTCGCCTAGTCGGTACCCATGATCAGACCAGAGAACGATGATGGTATTGTCTGCATATTCACTTTTTTCCAATTCCCCCAATACCCTGCCAACCTGGCGATCTACAAAACTGACACAGGCCAGATAAGCCTGAATGATATCATCCCAATTTCCACTATCGATGGCCCAGTCCGTGGAAGGCATCATGGGCAGATCATTGATTTTAAGTGCTACCTGCGGAACATCATCTAAATCATCTGACTTATAAGGAGTCATTTCCATCCGCTCGAGTGGATGCATGTCAAACCACTTCTGTGGAGCATAGAGTGGCACATGAGGCCTAATAAATCCTACTGCCATCAGAAAGGGTTGATCATAAGTTCTATTAAGTCTTTCAATGACCCAATCTGCAGATTTGTGGTCGATCATTAACGAATCAACTTCAGGATATGCGCCCCAGTCCGTACTTGTACGGCCATAAATTTCACGATCGGAAGTGCCATAGCCATCCCACACAAATCGTTCCTTTGGCTTTGGGCCGAACCCTCCTTTTCTTCCTCCCGATTCATCAAAAACCCCATCCGGAGCATGTTGATGAAAAAGTTTTCCTATCCCCATCGTGTAATAACCACTGTTTTTAAAATATTCAGGTAATAAGGTAATATCAGGCAAAACCTGTTTGATGTCATTGTCATCAATCATTCCATAGATTCCAGTTGATGAAGGACGAAGGCCTGTCATAATCGAAGCCCTGGATGGACCACACAATGGAGCCTGACAATGAGCATTGGTGAATAACACACCATTTGCAGCCAGCTTATCTATGTTGGGAGTAAACGCATTGGGATGCCCATCCATACAGCCCAACCAGTCATTAAGATCATCAATGGCGATAAAGAGTATGTTGGGCCGTTGAATTACCTCCTCTTTTTTATCCTGTCCACAGGAGAATGATAATAAAACAATCCATAAGTAAAAAAGTAACGCTGAAACTGAATTATTCATTTTTGGATTAAAGGACATAAACACCAATTTAAGCATTATTCTGTTATTATCGCTTGGCTATTATTTTTTCTCAAGGGTCATAAATCTCCAGACAATACCTTCATAGTTGCCCTTAAAATCCTTTTTATCGCTTGAAATAGATCCTTTCATTTTACCGTTTTTTGATCTTATTACCTTCAACTCCCGCCAGCTATACTCCCCTTTTTCATAATTAAAAGTTTCCCCATCATCATCATACAATACTGCTGTCGCTGACTCATCCCCATAATACCTGATCTCCAACTCAACCTGCTCCCCTGATTTTGGTGCATGTAATCGGGCAGGCATCATAGGAATCATCCCACCATTTTTGACAAAAACAGGTATTTTATCTAACCCAGGAGTTACGGTGATAATTTCTCCATCACCTACATACTCCCCGGTATAGAAGTCATACCATTTACCTTTTGGTAAAATCACTTTTCTGGAAGCCTGGCCTGCAAACAAAGGAGCCACCAGTAGATACTCCCCTGCCATATACTGATCTTTCACCTCTTTCTTTAATGCTTCTGCATAAGGATTCTCCTGTAAATCAGCGTTTTCATCTCCCACCGTCAATGGCTGATCTTCTGCCTGAAACCCTTCCTCAAGATTCATCGCTCTAAATGGAGGGGTCCCATAGTAATGATACTTGGCAAATTCTGTATACCAGTAGGGCATCATTTGCATCCTTAGCAAAGCCATCGCTTTAACCTCCTCTGCCACTTCCTCAAAAGACCATGGCTTCGTACCACTGGACCAGGCATTGATCATGGCCATGGGTGAGAAAACAACAGATTGCATTCTTCTGAGCCATTCTTCAGCTGTCTTTGAGGCGCGTGCTTCCGGCGTCCACAAGACACCCGAAAAACCACTATTGATCAGGGCTGTGATAAAATCTTCATGTTTGTAGTAGTCGTTATAGATAACATAAGGAAACCTGACTCCTCCTCCATTAGAGGCCCTTATCAGTCCATAAGTTCTTTGATTTTTCTCCTTGAAAATTTCTTCACTTTGCTTTTGCACGAGCAATCCATAAGTCTGTCTCATTTGTTCTGCATTGGTACCAGATGGGAATTTGGCCACATCAGGCCACAACCATCGGTCATAACCATCCACCTCATCAATTTTATATCCACTTACCCCAATATCCACATGTTCTTTATTGAAATGCCCCCAGAATATGGCCTGTGCTTCATCCATGGTCAGGTCAGGTACAAGTCCCGTCCAGACCGTATGGGAAGCGGTATAGGGAGTGATGCTTTTATACATCGGCGATTCCGGTGAGACGTATGGGTTTACCCATAAATTCACCTTTACTCCCATTTGCTTTAGATCTCCAATAAACTGCTCCGGATCTGGAAACCTTTCCTTATCCCATACAAAGCTGTTGGGATAGGATTTACTCTGCCAGCCGGGTTCTAAGCCTATAAAATCTAATGGAAACCCTTTTTCCTCAAAAGCATTGGCCTCTTCAATCACCTCTTCGGCTGTATATAGTCGGTGAACGCGTTGCGTAAATCCCAGGCCCCATCGTGGTGGCAAAGGCCCTCCTCCATTAAACAGGTTAAATCTTCTTACTGCATCCAAAGAGGTGGGCCCTGCAAAGACATATACTTCAACACCTTTTGCAGGGACAAGTACTTCAACGCCATCTGAATAAGGTCTTGATGTCCAACTGTTATCCGTATTGCGATCTCTCACCTGAGGTGGATCGTCACTGTCTTTTCTTACAGCTGTGCCGGCGTAAACGTCCAGGTATCTGGCGGAATTGATAAAAACGCCATATCCTTTTGAAGATACATAGAATGGTGTAGGCGCATGTGTTCGTCCATTGTCCTCACCTCCATAATGGTCAACATGCAGCCTAAGAATGCGACCTCTTTGATGTACCGTTTTAAAATTTAAACCAAACCCAAAGATCTGCTCCTTGCGTTCCAGCGGGAACCGGATGGCAGTCTTTCCGTCAATGATTTCAGTTGCTATCTCTTGCTCATCCAAAGGAAAAGCAGCGGATTGCATATTTGCCAGGGCCGCTAACTTGGGCTCAGCTCCGGAAGCTTTTAGTAAATCATAGTCTTCCGGCTGACCGATTATTCCTTTCCAAACACCAGGAGCCACCTCTTCCCACCGGGTAGTCTGAGCATACCCGAAGGCGAAGAAAATAATTAAAATAAAGCTTAAGTAATATTTAATGTTTTTCATACATTGATCCTGTCTCAGTATTATTTTCTATGATTATTCATTTGCGGCCATTCCCATTCAATCAAGTCATCACTCCAGGCTAACCCCAGGGATGCATTCCTATCAAAATCTCCATTTGCTTCCGTTTCAGGGCCTGAGCCATGAAAAAATAAAAGATACTTATTTAACCCTGCTAGGTCTCTTAAGTCAGTGAGGGTAGCAGCCGAAATTCGCCCTTTTGCCCAATTCCATTCCTGTTGGTTCAACGTAATAATGGATCCCCAGTCTTCCCAGTGTATTAAATCTGCTGATTTCTTTATCCCAAATCCATTTTTTGGAGAATGGAGCATCCAATAATGATCATCTTCAACCCAGACAGTTACATTTTCTCCTGCCTCTGTCCTTCCAACATAAGTCCAGTTAACCAGATCATAGGAGTATGACATGCTTGCGCCATTTTGCTTATAAAAACACCACCATTTTCCAGGCTCCTCCTTATCTTCTACTAAATAGGGATCGATCATCCGACCCATTTCCTCCTCGACCAATTCTGGACCCTTCACTTTTAACAACGCTGGTTTGGACCATTCTTTTAAATCATCACTTCGCATGATGAAAATCCGGGCATCCTTATTGCCATACCTGGTTTCCTGACTGATATTGTGATCGGGTCTTGGATAGGTCTGCAAACAAAGTATCCATTCATCATTGAATTTGATCACATTCCCTGGACTGCTAAAATTCAAACTCTGATCTCTGGGCGTGATTTTGATCGGTTGGTCCCATTCCTTAAGATCCATGCTTTTTGAATAAGCCGTGTAGGAAAAGACCTTGCCATCTGATTCTATCTCTACAAGCGTGAAAAATAAATGAAACACCTGATCATCATAGATTACTGCAGGATCACGATAAGCTGTATTTGCATCTCCTTTGAATATAATTGGCGAAGAAACAGCGCTCAAGTCAATTTTTTGCATACTGGCACATCCATTAAGTAGCAACGCTATTACCCATAGAATCAAAGGTTGTAAAACCAGAATCTGGCTCATTGAATTATACTTTAGCCTCATATCAATTAGCCGAGCTGATTTTGTAAACCCTGAAGTCCCTGTACTTAAAATGGGTCCACTTCATTTGTCTGAGTGCAATCTTCCCATCAGAATAATAAGGTCTGGGATCATTTTCCAGGGTGTCTACCCAATCAATAATCTTACGTCCATCCACGTACATGATGATGGTAGCGCCTGCTTTGATCAATTGTAGCTGATGAACCTTGGTTGACGCTGCCGGAATTCCATCAGCCCCTGTCTGAACCAATGCAAATTCATTGTTTTTCCTAAGATGTGATTCCCCCCGGTCTGGCTTTTCCGGCGTATTGGCATAGTAAGAGATATGATAACTATTAAGTTGAGACTTCGTGTATTGCCTGAATACACCGGTTCTTTCAGGCAAAGAAGGATCTAATACATCCTCACCATTTACTCCTTTAGCAGCAAAAAAGAGTATACACAGACCTGCATCGGGTTCGATATTTTGCACCTCCATCTCGACGATAATACTGTCTGGGAAATCTTGCGGGCACCAAAAAACATGGTGGCTTTCCTCATTCGGTGAGTACATGTGCATCCAGCTTTCTTCAAAGTATACTTCAGCCGCACCTTCCATGACCCAATCTTTGACATCAGCTACCTTCTCAAAGTTGTTTTTATAGATCAGTTCCCCTTTACTAAAAGGTGTGTCCTGAGCGCATGCACTTATCTCGCAAAGCATGAGGATTATCACAAGTGTATATGCGGTCCTCAATTGGATGGCCTTTAAAAGGTTCTTATTCTTCATCTTACAGCAACTTTTTTAATCCATCCAGCATCGGATCCTGCTGATCTTTCATCCAACCTTTCAACTCCTTTATCATCTTGTCAATCACCTGTTGGTGTGCCGGATCATTCCCTAGATTGTTTAACTCGTAAGGATCTAGGTCCAGGTTGTAAAATTCAAGCTTAGGTCTCTTAACAAAATTCAGGGCTCTTTCATAAGTGAGCGGATTAGCAGATTCTTCTTTAAGCCAGGCCTGAATGACCTGATAACTATCTATCAATGCCCTTGAATCCGGCTCATCCATTCTTGCTACCTGAAACTCATTTTCATGATTCAGGTTAACAATCAACTTGAAGGACTCGTCCTGGATGGCCCGAACAGGATATTGATTGGCTCCATTCACGCCGATATTGGTATAGGCTGCATAGATATAGTCATGGATGGATTCATTAGATTTTCCTGTAATTAGTGGAAGTAAATTTTTACCATCCAGTTGCTTTTGTACTTCTTGATCCCCGGAAACAGCCATGATCGTAGGCAGCAAATCAACCAAAGAAATCATATTATTCTGAATTGCTCCTGCCTCAACATGTCCATTCCATTTGACCATAAATGGAACCTGTATGCCTTGATTGTATAAAGTCCATTTTGCGAATGGAAAAGCAGGTCCGTGGTCACTCGTATACACCTGGAAAGCATCTTCAAGGCCATATTTCTCCACCCAGTATAATTGCGTTCCCATTTCCTGATCCAACAACGCTACATGGTCATAGTAAGCTTCAATCAATTGTTGCGTTTCCGGTGTTGAAGGCAGCCATTCTTTAGGCTGAACTTTTGTATATCCATTTTTTAAATTGAAGTAGGGCTGATGAGGCGTACTAAAGGCAATGATCAGACAGAAGGGTTTATCCTCTACATTTTCATAAAATTCAGGTATCTCATGCATCTCCAGATACTCGAAATCAAAAGCAGATTCTGGTTTGATATGTCTTTTACCTGCAAGCGCTACCCGATAGCCATAAGGTTTTAAATAGGCTGGCAAGGTCTTAACCCCATCATTGATCGCTCCGTGGTTCTGGTGACAACCATTCTTATGTGGATAAAGCCCGGTCATCATCGCAGACCTGGATGGTGCGCACACTGATACCGGCGTGAAGGCATTTGAAAACTGCATGCCTTCTTTAGCAAAACGGCTCAATACAGGAGTCTTTAGATCTGGGTTTCCATAAGAGGCGGCATCTGAGACTCCATGGTCATCAGATAAAAAAATAATAATGTTAGGACTTTTCTTTTGTGCTATTGCAGTGCTGGAATGAAAGCACAGAAACATTACTATCAATAAATACCCACAGCATTTTGACCACAAGACCAGTGAAATTAACTTCATTTCAATTGGCTATTTTAAATTCCTCATCAGTCTTTGCGAAAGGCACCTCTTGCTCTTTGGCCTGAAGAATTTCCTGATATTTGGTTTTTAGGGCTTTTTCTTCATCACTGAGTGTGCTTAAAGGTTCTTTTTCCAGCGGGTCTGTCAGGGTATTGTAGAAGCTACCATCTCTGTAAAGTTTATAATTGTCATCCATCACCCATCTGCTATGGTCCCTTCCTCCCCATCGTGGTGTATAATGGATAAAGACTTGCTCTTTTGTTTGATCTAAAAGTCCTGCGAGAAGTGGATAAAAACTTTGTCCATCACTTGAATATTTGGCCGGGTCTACTCCTGCTGTTTCAGCCAAGGTGGGTAACATGTCTGAAAAATCAATTAATCCGTCAAAAACACCAGCCTGATCAATCATCACCGGCCAGGAAGCAATAAATGGCACGTGGTTTCCTGTGTTTATAGATTTTCCTTTGGCTCCCCATACGGTACCAGTAGTTGTTTCACTTTTAACGCTTACATGGGTTCCGTTATCAGCTGTGAAAATAAATAGTGTGTTATCCCAGACTCCCTTTTCCTTTAGTTTTGACTCAATTTGACCAATGATATTATCCGTATAGGCCATCATATCAGCATAGTAAGCAGTATCCTTTTCATATCTCCGCTCCGGATCTGCCCATTCAGGTGAATCAGGAGTAGGTACAAATGGGTCATGAACCAAAAGCATCGGATAGTAGATGAAAAAAGGTTCGGTTGCATTTCTATCAATAAAGCCTTTGATATAGTCTGTTACGACCTGAGGTCCGTAAGCGTCAGGATCTCTAGGTAAATCTTTTCCGTTTTGGGTAATTAGGGGATTAGCAAATCGTTCGCCCTCACTCTTTTTTCGATTCAGTTGCCACAATGCATACTCATCAAACCCAAACTTGTACGGTCTTTCTAAATCCTGATTGTAGGGATTCTCTCTGTTTAATCCATTCAACTGCCATTTACCAGCTACCATGGTTTTATAACCGGCCGCTTTCAATAGATTTCCAAATGTGATTTGGTTTGGATTGAGATATCCAAAATCTTCATAATTTCTAAAATTATGCTTCCCGGTCATGATCTTTACCCTGGAGGGCGTACACAAAGGTTGTGAATAGCAATTAGTGAATCTCAGTCCATTGGCGGCCAATCTATCGAGGTTGGGTGTCTGATATTCGGTGCTGCCATTTACACCTAAGCATTCATACCCCATGTCATCAGCCATAATCAGAACAATGTTAGGTCTTGGTCTAATGGATTCCTGATCAGCTGGCGGGGTGCACTGACTAAGTAAAATAAAGAAAAAGGGCAGTAGGGCTAGTTGTTTCATCTGATAAATTTAGGGAGAATCCATCATTTCCCATAACAGAGAAAATCCTCCTTATATTATATTTCTGAAAACTGAATAGCAACCTTCATTTTTAATTATTCATTTGGCATTAATTTTCAGGTATGTCAAACACAGATATAATCATAGAAGAAAGATCCAGAGATATTGGTGATTTCCTGGTGGGAAGATTGCTTCCATTTCGGAAAAAGCGCATGGTAGGACCATTCATATTTGTAGATCATATGGGTCCTGCGATTATTAAACCCGGATCCTACATGGACATCGGCCAACATCCGCATATCGGTTTATCTACACTCACCTATTTGTTTAAAGGTGAAGTTATGCATCGTGACACCCTGGGAACCCAACAACGAGTGACCGCAGGATCCGTCGGATGGATGACAGCAGGAAGTGGAATTGTTCATACTGAGCGCACCCCAGAAGACCTCCGCGATGGAAGATCATATAATATGCACGGATTCCAGATTTGGGTGGCACTTCCAAAAGATAAAGAAGAGATAGATCCTCAGTTTTCCTATACTCCATCTGAGCAATTACCCAGTTGGGAAGAAGGTAGCGCAAGCTTCCGGTTATTGGCCGGGGAAGGATTTGGTAAAAAATCTCCCGTGCCCGTCTACTCGGATCTTTTTTTATTGGAAATTGACGTGAAGTCTGAGAGCCTATTTGACATTGGAAGCAACCTTAAAGGAGAAATAGGTATTTGTGTAGTGGAAGGTGCTGTCAATGCCTGTGGACAAATTGTAAAAAAAGGAAACCTCCTGGTATCCAAACAGGAGGATGCATGTAAACTACAAGTGGAGGGCAACAGCAAACTACTCCTGTTCGGTGGGCATCCTTTTGAAGAAGAACGTTACATCGAATGGAATTTTGTCTCCTCAGATAAAGAGAAAATCAATACAGCAAAAAGAAAATGGCAGGACCAGACATTTAAAATGGTTCCCGGAGAATCTGGCTATATCCCCTTACCCTGATCATCGCCTTATTTCTTTGAAAACCTCGTGATGGTTTTGGTGTAATACTGTTCTCCTGGATTGAGTACGACGGAAGGAAAGTCCGGCCTATTTGGAGAATCAGGGAAATGCTGCGTCTCCAGACATAGCCCCATTCTTCGTTCATAAACCACTCCATTTTTACCTGTAATGGTGCCATCCAGAAAATTTCCAGTGTAAAATTGCATGCCTGGTTCTGTGGTGAAAAGCTCCATCATCCGACCACTCTTTGGTTCGTATACTTTTGCAGCTAACCTCAAACCCTCTCCATTTAGTACCCAGCAATGATCATAGCCTCCACCATTGGCTAACTGCACATTTTCTTTCCCGATATCCTGTCCCACCTTTTTAAATTGATTAAAATCAAACGGAGTATCAGCGACAGGGGCAACTTCAATGGGTATCAAAGTACTGTCCACTGGCAAATACTGATCGGCATTAATCATCACTTCATGATCGAGTATGTTTTCTTTCATGGCCGACAAATTATAGTAGGAATGGTTCGTTAGATTAACGACGGTCTTTTTATCTGTAACCGCAGCATACTCAAAGGTCAGTTGATTCTCATCGTCCAAAGAATAAGTAACCGTGGCTGTTAGCGTTCCAGGATATCCTTCCTCCATATCAGGGCTTGTATAGGACAACTTAATTCCTGAAGCTGAATCAGACTCAATCACTTCAGCTTCCCAGACCACTTTGTCAAAGCCTTTGATACCTCCATGGAGCCCATTGGGTCCATTGTTGATCGCCAAATCATAGGTTACACCGTCCAGAGCGAACTGCCCTTTTGCAATCCTGTTCCCATATCTCCCAATGGTCGCGCCGAAGTATGGTGTCTTTTCGAGATATCCTTCTAAGTTATCATAACCTAAGACGATATCAGCTACGTTTCCATTACGATCTGGTACCGTTAGGCTAGTGATGATACCTCCATAGTTTATGAGTTTAAATGCAATGTTATGCTGATTAGTAACTGTGTATTCTGTTATTTTCTGACCATCTGGCATGGTGCCAAATTCTCTTTCTGAAACCATCATATTATTCTCTTTAACAGGTTGTTGACATGCGCTTATTATCAGTATGAAAATTATCGGAAGTATTTTTTGTATGAACATGATTCTTAAGTTGAGGAACTAAGTAACAAAGTTAAAATTAAGTACTTTAAACTAGATTAACAGATATCTAAAACCCAATATAATGCTGAAAAAAGGCGCTATTACTCAATCCCCCACTTTTTGCATAAAATCCGGGAATCCCTGGCTTGTCCATTTTACTTCCCTTACTCTTGTTGCCCGATTTGGATCCTCTAATTCAAAGCCCTCAATTTCTTTGTAATCTCGTGCATGGTAAATCATCAAAATCGTTTCTCCATCTTCAGCAATGGTAAATGAATTGTGTCCCGGACCGTACCTATTTACTTCTTCATTTGAGTAAAACACCGGACCGGGTGATTTATTCCAATTTTCAGGATTTAGTAGGTTCGCTTCCTCATCAATCCAAAGTAGGCCCACACAATAGTTATGATTAGTCGCACTGGCAGAATAGGTCACAAAAATCTTCCCATTCCTTTTTATTACGGCTGGTCCTTCATTGACATTGTACTTTACTCTTTCCCAACTATATTCTGGCTTTGTCAATACAATTTCAGGACCAGTTAATGTAGTTGCGTTTTTCATTTCTGACATGACCAGCCCGGTACCACTCTCATTATCAAGCACATCCTGTGCCCAGATCAAATATCTTTTGCCCTTGTGTTCGAATGAAGTTGCATCTAATGAAAAAGAGCTTGTCTCTGTAATGATTTGTCCTTCTTCCTCCCACGTACCCATCATTGGGTCATGAGACGAATTAGATAAGGCCCACATCCTGATCTTCCAGATATCATCTGCTTCACTGGCTGCAAAATAGATGTACCATTTACCATCAATATGGTGTAGCTCCGGAGCCCAAATATGATAACTCATCACCCCCTTTTCATGCTTACGCCAAATTACTTTTTCCCGTGCCTCGTTAATACCATTTATGGTTTTGGATTGTCGCAAAATTATTCGGTCATAAGCCGGTGTGGTAGCAATGAAGTAGTATACGCCCTTGTCTGTTTTATGCACCCATGGATCTGCCCGTTGTTCTGCAATGGGGTTGTTAAAAGGTTGGGACAGACTTACAAAACCTAACAACATTGATATTATAATAGGAAACAGTTTTAAAATACTCATAGTCATCATGCTAATTCAATAGTCCTTTGTCTGTTGGAATTCCCACCTGAATCGACTCATTATAATTTTTACTGCCCATTAAAACTGATCATTACCCAGGCAACAATCGCTACAACGATGATTGATATCACGATGTCTTTCCATGAATAACTGTTTTTATTTTCCGCTTTGTCGGAATCTGAAATTGTACCATAAGTCAAACCAGCCAGTTGTTCACTGGTTTGAGGTTTGGTGGCGAAGCTTACTCCCAGGATAAGTACTACACAAAACAAGAAAAACCAGGCACCAAATGTCAGGAAGTTCACCGTTCCGATGGTATGGAGAAAGCTGCCAGGAGTTAAGTTCGGAGCCATTAATTCCAAAATAATGCGTAAAGCGCCCACTATAGAGCCAACTACGAGGGTGGCGTAAGCACCATGTTGATTGATCCGTTTATAGAAAATACCGAAAAGGAATACAGCAGCAATAGGCGGAGAAATGTAGGCCTGTACCTTCTGCAGGTATTCATACAATACTCCGGAAATATTTTGCATGATCGGAATCCATAATATTCCCAGGATAACGACAATACCTGTTGCTATTCTTCCAACATTGACCAGTTTCTTTTCGGAAGTTTCAGGCCTTAATTTTTTATAAATATCTACTGTAAAGAGTGTGCTACATGAGTTGAAGACAGAAGCCAATGAGCTCATCAATGCTGCCAACAGACCAGCAGCTACTAACCCCCGTAGGCCTGAAGGCAAGAGGTTACTCATCAAAACTGGAAACGCCTGATCCGGTGTATCCCACTGTAGCTCACCTTTCATTTTCAATGTAAGCGCGATTACCCCCGGGATAAGGAATAAAAACACGGGCATTAACTTAAGTAAAGACCCCCAGATAGCACCTCTTCTGCCCTCTTTCAGGTTTCTGGCAGTTAAAGTTCTTTGGACGATATATTGATCTGTACACCAATACCAAATCCCCACGATTGTACTTGTAATCACCAGAGAAGGCCAGGGGAAATCAGGATCTGAAGGCGGTCGCCACATGTTGAAATATTCCGGACCCAGCGTAGCCTTCATCTCCGCCCATCCACCAACAGCCTCTAAACCTATAAAAGTCAAAACACCTGCTCCTAAAACCAATACGACTGCCTGCAAAGCCTCCGTATATACAACTGCTCTCATGCCTCCAAATACCGTATATACTCCGGTCAATATCACTGTTGCAAGGGCGCCAACCCAGAAGTTAATTCCCAGCAAAGCCGATACGACTACCCCTCCTGCGTAGATTGTTACAGAAACTTTTGTAAGCACATAAGCCACCAGTGATACCAGCGATAAAAACCATCTGGATTTAGCGCTAAACCGTCTTTCCAGGAATTCCGGCATGGTAAACACTCCGCTTCTGGCATAAAAAGGCAAAAAGACCCAGCCCAATATCAGAACGATCCAGGCATGCAACTCATAAATCAGCATAGGGATTTTATCTCCGGCTCCAGCTCCTGCCAAGCCCACTACATGCTCCGAGCCAATATTTGAAGCAAAGATGGAAGCTCCGACTACAAACCAGCCAACGTTTCTACCCGCCAGGAAATAATCCTCTGTATTTTCATTTTTCTTAAGAATGACCCAAAGTGCTATACCAAAAAGGATGATAAAATAGCCAGCAATAAATATCCAATCAAGGGTGTCAAGACTCTTCATATTAGGGTAGTTGTTTGGGGTTTATCTAAAAAAAGCGTAATTATTAAGCATTAAAAATGGTGATAATAGATTTCATTCCAGCGAAGCTGATCTTTAAAATTTCTGATGGATGTATCCTTATCGATGATTAACAATTCAATGTCCATCATTTCAGCCAGGTCCTCAATAAATTCCGTTGATATGGCTTTACTAAATACCGTATGGTGAGCTCCTCCAGCCAAAATCCAGGCATGAGCGGCAGTCTCCATATCTGGATAGCAATCCCATAGCACTCTGGCAACGGGTAATTTGGGCAGTTTCTGATTTGGAGTTACTGCCTTCACCTCATTCAAAATCATGCGAAAACGGTTTCCCATATCTACCAGTGAAACATTGATCGCTTCACCACCAGCCACGTCGAAGATCAATCTAGCAGGATCTTCCTTGCCTCCTATACCCAGCGGATAAACTTCGCACCTTGGCTTGCCATCTGCTATACTTGGACAAATTTCCAACATGTGAGAGCCTAATACCCGAGATCTTGGTCCACTAAAATCATAGGTATAGTCTTCCATAAAAGAAGATCCTCCCGACAATCCCTGATCCATTACTTTGACAGCATGTAAAAGTGCCGCCGTCTTCCAATCTCCCTCAGCTCCAAAACCGTATCCCTGAGCCATTAATCTCTGAGAGGCTATTCCAGGCAGTTGTTTCATCCCATGAAGGTTTTCAAAAGTGTTGGTGTACGCGCTAAACCCTCCATCCTCCAGGAAATACTTCAAACCCAGCTCAATTCTGGCCGCATCCTTCAATGAATGACTTTTCGAGACCGCATCTGTAATTACGTATTCATCCTGGTAGATCGCTATCAACTGGTCTACCTCCTGCGCTGATATGCCATCAATAAACTTTACTAAATCGCCTACGCCATAGCCATTGACACTAAAGCCAAATTTAAGTTGTGCTTCAACCTTATCTCCTTCTGTGACGGCAACCTCCCGCATGTTATCCCCTATCCTGGCCACTTTCATCTGTTGCATGGCATGCCAGCCAGCCGCTACCCTGGACCAGTTGCCCAGCGCCTTTTGAGCCTTTTCGTCTGACCAATGCCCTACAATCACCTTTCTGTTCTTGCGCAATCTGCTTACCATGAAACCGTACTCTCTTCCACCATGGGCAGATTGATTTTCATTCATAAAATCCATATCAATCTTCTCCCAGGGAATTTCCTGATTGAATTGTGTATGAAAATGTACCAATGGCTTTTTAAGGATTTGTAAGCCCCTTATCCACATCTTCGCTGGTGAAAAAGTATGCATCCAGGTAACCACACCAATACAATTAGCTGCTGTATTGGCAGATTCCATCAGCCCATAAACTTCTTCAGAAGATTTAACTACCCCTTTAAATTTAACCTGAACTGGTATGTGACTACTTTGGTCCAGTTCTTTAACCATTTGCCCTGAGTGACTTGCTACATGCTCCAGTATTTCATCACCATATAGGTGTTGACTTCCTGTGATAAACCAAATTTCATAACTGTCAAGTGCTCTCATAGGGGGTTAATTTTGACCGTAATAGGCATCCTTTCCATGCTTACGATCATAATGTTTTTTGATTAAAGCTTCCTTAAGAAAGGGTGCATCAGGATTTATTTGCAAGGTGAGGTAGGCCATTTTAGCTACTTCCTCCAGTATGCTGCTGTTGTACACTGCCTTCGCAGCACTGCTACCCCACGTAAAAGGACCGTGATTACTTATCAGAACCATTTCAACTTCTTTGTAATCCAAGCCTATGTCCTGAAAACAAGTCACGATTTGCTGACCTGTCATGTGTTCATAGTCTCCTTCTATGTGCTCATCTTGCATGGGAGGGGCACAAGGAATTTCCTCAACTAAATGATCCGCATGCGTAGTGCCGAATATGGGTATATCTCTTTGAGCCTGGGCCCAGGCTACAGAATACGTTGCATGGGTATGCGCTATTCCGCCAATTCCTTCCCAGTGATTGTATAAATAAGCATGTGTTTTGGTGTCTGAAGAGGGTCTTAACTTACCTTCTACCACCTCGTTATTGAGATCCATGATAACGATGTCCTCTGCCTTTAGCTCCAAATAAGGCACACCGCTTGGCTTGATGGCAAAAACTCCTTTGTCCTTGTCAAAGGCGCTGACATTTCCGAAGGTATATACAACCAACTTAAGTCTATCAAGTTGCATATTGGCTTCATAACATTCTTCTTTGAGCTGCTTATAGATTGACATCTTAGTTCAGGTTAGTACAGGCTACTTATAACGTCTACAATTTTAACATTAGCAATATAAATTGCAAGATAATCAAATAATATATAAGTGTATTTATTACATTTATATATGATACAAATATCCTGTATGCTATTTTATGAAAAACCCCTACAAAAAAAACAGTAAAGTATTATTGGCGCTTGATTGCATCATTTTTGGATTTGATGAAGACCAACTAAAAATTTTACTAATTAAAAGAGATTTTGAACCTGAAAAGGGAAAATGGTCGTTGATGGGAGGTTTTTTAGATCTCGAAGAAACGCTTGATGAGGCAGCTAGCAGAATTCTTTATGACCTCACCGGACTGCGTGATATATACCTGGAACAGCTTAAAAGTTTCAGTAGTCTGGACAGAGATCCGGTAGAACGAACCGTATCTACTTCCTACTATGCATTGATCAACATTCAAAAACACAATGAAAAACTTTCCCGGAAACATTCCGCGGAGTGGTTTAGCATTGCTGATTACCCTGGATTGATTTTTGATCATAATGAGATGGTGACTCATGCCATCAGAAGACTTCGCTACAGGACGTCGACAGAACCCATTGGGTTTGAATTATTACCTGCAAAATTCACGATGCGCCAGCTACAGAAATTGTATGAGGCGATTCTTGGGCAAGAATTAGATAAGCGAAACTTCAATAAGAAAATCCTAAGCCTGGATGTACTGATCAAACTGGATGAAAAAGACCGGACATCTAGCAGAAAAGGTTCTTTTCTGTATCAATTTGACGCAGAAAAATATGACCGGTTCAAAATCTGATGGGAGCTTCTAAACACTGATATATTTTACCACTTTTTCACGAAATGCCATGAAATGATCTTTTAGGTCAGCCCACTTTCCTTCTTGTATTAGGGAATTCATGAATAGTCCTCCTCCCATCCCTAAACCCTTTGCCCCCGCCTTTAGAAACGCTTCTACATTATCTAAATTAATACCTCCCGTAGGAACGAGCGGAATTTGTGGCAATGGTCCCTGCAGCTCCCGGATATACCCGGATCCAAGGGTTCCGCTCGGAAACACCTTGACCATGGTGGCTCCAAGTCTCCACGCCCGATAAATTTCTGTTGGAGAATAACTTCCCGGAAAAACAGGAATATCCTCATGAACACAACTTGAGATTACCTCTTCATTGAGTATCGGAGTAACGATGAAAGCTGCTCCTGCTTTTTTCGCCTCCAGATAATCTTCAATAGAGCAGATTGTACCTGCACCAATTACCAGTGACTCAAACTCCTTATTTGCCTTCCTGATTATTGCACCGGCATTGGGTGTGTTCCAGGTTATTTCTGCAAGTGAGTACCCACATTCCTGATATACTTCCAAAATACGAAATGTCTGTTCCTCTGTAAAACCCCTTAGGATACCGATTACAGGCATCCTTTTTATTTCGTCCAGCACTTTTTTCATCTATTTTTTAGAAAGGTTAATTGTCCATCAATATACGAATTAGTCAGCATGGTGGAATCAATAAAATCTACGTCAGAAAGTGATAGACATGACAAAGCAGTGCCATAAAGTATTTTCATTTGATCCTCACAGGCAAAAATTTTCCTGCTCTTCACATCCTGCAGCGCCTGTAACTCAAGCCCGATGATCAAACCACTCAGGTAGAAATACGCTACCTCAGGCCCCTTACTTTTACCTAAAATATCTCTGGAACGAATCTTAAACAATTCATGAAGTAATGTAGCATCCGCTGCAGCGTTCACACCATTGAGAAATGATGATTCAAATGCTTCAGACCATTGACTTTTTTTTATGGAATTGCTCAATACACTGTGTTCCCCTATAAGTTGAAAGAGTTCTCCCGTCATATAGGTCTTGAAGTCTATCAACTGACCGTTTTGTATTTCCAGGTGTTTGGAATGTGTGCCCGGAATTATTACCATACCATTGGCTATATCTATGGATTGTACAAGCCCTATTAGCTGTGTTTCTTCACCTCGCATAATATCTTCGCTGGCTGCAACGCCTGAGAGGAGCGTTAACCTCCCAAGTGCTGTTGACTCAAAGGATTGACTGATAAGGCCTGCGCCATCCAGAGGAAAAGGAAGCGCTGCGTAGGGAAGTGATTGCATGCCTATATTAGAACTAGCCATTCCTGAAATGATTATTTCCCGGTAATCGGTAATTTTTATGCCTTTTTGAATGAGGATTTGGAGCAGCTTTTCCTGAAAAAATGCTAGAGGGCTTGATTGAACCCCTGTACACGCCTGATAGATAGATTTACAACCTTCATCTGTACGCCAGGAAATCAGCACCTTTTCATTCTCTGTGTCAACCAAAGAGGCTCTGAAAGAGGTAGTTCCCCAATCAATACACAGTACATGATGATTTGTGCTCACGGCTACAAATATGAAAATATTTTACGGATTCTTATAAGTGTACTTATCACATTTAAAGTGTATTGATTACCTTTAAACTGTCCTATTTGAAAATCAACTATTACCCCACATGAAACGAAGCCTCACATTCATCACATCTCTGATAGCATTTATCTCCTTAAGCTATGCGCAAAATGCATCTCTAACACTTAACGTAGAATCAGATCAACCGATTATAAGCAAACATATATATGGTCATTTCTCTGAGCATTTGGGTAGATGCGTATATGATGGTTACTGGGTGAGTGAAGAAATGGATGTTCCTAAAAAAGACCGCATAAGATTGGATGTAGTAGAGGCCTTAAAGAAGATCAAGATACCCAACCTGAGGTGGCCTGGCGGATGTTTTGCAGATGAGTATCATTGGAGGGATGGTATCGGGCCGAGAGCAGATCGTGAAAGCATGGTCAATACCCACTGGGGAATGGGCGTTGAGGACAACAGTTTTGGCACACACGAATTTCTTGAACTCTGTGAACTGCTAGGTACCGAGCCCTACATCGCAGCCAATGTGGGTAGTGGGACCGTGAAAGAAATGAATGACTGGATCGAATATGTCAATTTTAAAGGTGAGACAACCTTAACTAAAATAAGGGCAGAAAATGGTCACCCGGAACCCTGGAATGTGGGCTTTTGGGGCATTGGAAATGAAAGCTGGGGCTGCGGAGGAAACATGACACCTGAGTATTTTGCTGACATATACAAGCAATATGCAACATATGCGAAAAGTTATCCGGGAGCCCCAATTAAACGAATTGCTTCCGGCGCCAATTCTGCAGATTATCACTGGACCGAAGTGATGATGCGGGAGGCCAGAAGACATATGTGGGGTATTTCCGTCCATTATTATACCATTCCTACAGGCAACTGGAACGATAAAGGTTCAGCAATAAATTTCACTGAAAAAGAATACTTCAATACCATGGAACGATGTCTTTTTATCAACGAGCTGCTCGATAGGCACATCGCCATTATGGATCGCTATGACCCTGAAAAAAGAGTTGCCCTTGCCGTGGACGAATGGGGAATCTGGACAGATGCTGAGCCTGGAACCAACCCTTCCTTCCTCTATCAACAGAATAGTTTAAGAGATGCACTTATTGCAGCCACACAATTAAACAGTTTCAACAACCGAGCAGACAGGATCCGGATGGCAAATCTGGCACAAACGGTAAATGTGCTCCAGGCATTGATCCTGACAGAAGATGAAAAAATGATTGTTACACCTACCTATCATGTTTTTGATTTATTTCAGGTGCATCAGGACGCCAAACTTATCCCATTTGCCATTAAAACTCCTGACTTCGTAAACGAGGGGAATAAACTACCAGCCATCAATGTTTCGGCTTCAATGGACGATTCAGGTAAAGTGCACGTCACTATGGTTAATATCGATCCAAATAACTCAATTACTGTCAGCAGCTCTTTGAATGGGTTTAACTGGAAACAGGTTTCAGGAAAGATACTAACTTCAGAAAACGTTACCGACATCAATGAATTTGACAAGTCAGCAACTGTCAAAACCGCAGAATTTAATGGAGCCAAAAAGACAAAGGAAGGCCTGATTGTTGAATTGCCAGCCAAGTCGGTAGTTATGCTGGAGATAAAATAGCTCTTCACTAGTTGATCCCTCAGAGTCCCTTTCAGGAGACGCTGTGTGGAAGTTAAATTTATAGCAGAGTCTCGCAAGAGACTATACGTACGCTAAATTAATGCTGTCTGTATGGTTTGTGAGGACACCATAGTCGTGAACCTAACATTTGCCTTTTCGGAATTAGAATTATTTAGCAATGCTAGAAGATCCCCGCGTTCGCGAGGATGTCATTCTTGGTCTATTTGGTTTGTGTGATTACTTTACTGAGCCATTCCCCACTTCTCCATCAACCATAGCACCATCCGTTGATCATATTGGTTTAGCTCATTTTTATGATTGGCCACTGCCTGTTTCACCTGCTGAGTAGCAATATCATTGATGTCAATGGCATTCATAGCAAAAGTGGATACAAACTCACTGCCAGATACTTTATCAGCTAAGGTAGTCTCTGCAATCTCCTTCTTGCCTAACCTATAGAGGGCTTCAGCAGCTACAATCGCGACCGGGTCTGATTCATCTTTCAAAGCAAGTGTCAATTCTTCAATCGCTGGCTTAGCCTTCTCACCCTGTATCAATAAACCAGTCGCGCCCCAATACCGGATCGCAGGATCTTCAGACTCCAGGTAGTAGATCAGTACGTTAATATCCTCAAAGTTCCTCGACGATGAAGCTTCCGCTACTTCCATCAATCGTTCCAGGTCAAATCCCTCATCGCCTCTCATTAAGTCATAAAATGCCTGATCACCCCTACGAGCAGCCCAGGAGGGTTCGGGAACCAGCCCTGTATCTCTGATCCTCAGCATCCAATCCTTGTTGGCTTTCCTCATTTTCTTGAGGGTTTCCAGGTAAGCAGGATCACCTGCAAGGTTATTCACTTCCCACGGATCATTTTCTGTGTCATACAATTCTTCACTCGGTTTAGGATTCCAGAATATGCTTTGTGTAGGGTTGCATTCACCCGATAAATAAGCCTCCTCCCAGGACCTGATGGATGGAGCTCTCCAGAGGTAGTTAAGGTGTTGACCATAAACCCGGTGCGGCATGAAATTCTTAATGTAACGAAACTTTTGTCCTCTGACGGCTCTGGACATATCGTAGCGTTCATCCATCCTGCCCCGAAACATGTAGGCAAATTCAGGATCTGCGGTCTTTTGCTGTCCGAGGAATGCATTTCCCTGCATAAAATCCGGGATAGGAATACCTGTAATACTCAGGAGTGTTGGTGCTAAATCCACAAAGCTGATCATCCGATCTACCTGAGACCCCGGTTGGTCTTCAGGGAACAAATGCTTAAACTTCTCAGGAATCCTCACAATAAAAGGAACGTGTGTGCCTGATTCGTAAACATATCGTTTACTCCTGGCTAGTACCCCACCATGGTCCCCATAATAAAACACAATGGTATTTTCTGCTAGCCCACTTTCCTCCAGCTCCTGCAAAAGTTTACCCATTGCAGTATCCATGTCTTCCACTTTGTCATAATACTGGGCCCAATCATGCTCCATCTCCTCAGTTCTGGGGTGATAAGGAGGGATCGGTACTTTTTTAGGATCATGCCTTAACTCCTCAGTAGGAATTGATTTATGGATAGAGCTTTCATGTGAAATACCTACGTTGAAAATGGCAAAGAAAGGTTGGCCTTCTGCCCTATTCTTATAATGGGCATCTCTGGAAGACTCGTCCCAAAGATCATCTACCTGGTCTACGTTGATGTTATAATCCGTTTTGCTATTGTTGGTGCAGTAGTAGCCTTTCTCCCTCAGAAAGGTAGGATAAGTTTTGACTTGTTCGCTTTTCAGGTATTTGCTACGCATGTGTTGGTTACCACCTGAAATTGCATAAATACCCGTAATAATGGTATTCCTGGCGGGTGCGCAAACCGGAGCATTGGCGTAGGCATGCGTATAGAGAAAACCTTCACTAGCTAATTTGTCCAGGTTGGGCGTTGTTGCAAATTCATCTCCATAACACCCGAGGAAAGGACTATTATCTTCAGAAACCAGCCAAAGAATATTGGGCAATTCCTGTGTTTCTTGTGTGGGACTGCACATCGTGAGTCCAAATAGCAAGCTCAAAAAGGGGATAAATAATCTCATGTCTGGGTGTTATAATTTCTGAATATGTGATAAAGGTGAAATTTCCTTCGGACAATTACAAGTTTAGCCGGGTTACTTCCGAATGTGGAGTGCATATGCCTTTGCTGGGTTCTCTGTTAGCAACTGATCAATTTCAGGTGAAGTAAAACCCTTTTTTCTCAATGCAGGAACTACATATTGAAATATCGCTGTATAAGGTCTGCTCATTTCCGTGTTTTCTTCCCCTACCGTATACCAACCACTGTCATGGGATATCAATACACGATCCAGTAAATTGGCATTTTTTAGGTTTACCAGGTAATCAACATATCTTTTTAGCTGCAAGGTGTCTCCTGTAGCCGTATCTAACCGAATACCTCCCATACCGTCAAGGGAAACCCATGCGCCGTGCCGGGCAATACTGATGTGAGCATCCTTTGTATCATTCTGGGCATGTGTCCAGACAAATGCTGATGGATGAACTCCAACTTCTTCAAGTATCTCAAAACATAACCTGGCAATATGTGCTTTGCCACTATGGGCTACGATAGACAAACCTGTGTTGGCGTGGGTGATTGCTGCGGCTTTGACGATTTTCTGTTCGATACCTGACAGGGAGTCTTTGTTGTAATTAAGACCAATTTTGATAAAACCCGGTTTGATTCCAGTCCCCTCGATACCCTCCTCGAATTCCTGAATCCAGATCTTTGCGATGCTGTCTGCCGAAATCTCATAGGCAAACCCCGGTATATGCTGATAGTTTCTTGCTGCATAAAACCCCGTATTGGTGATGATGTTCAACCCAGTTTCATCAGCGAGCCGCTTAAGCAACAATGGATTTCTGCCCAAATATTTCGGTGTGCATTCAAAAAAGGTTTTGACACCAGCTGCCTTCATCTCCTTCAGATATGGCAATAAAAAACGGTAAGCCTCCTCATTGTCCCAGTTGCCTGGGTTTTGGTCTGCTACCTTTGACCAATCGAGAAATACATGCTCATGGATGAGGGTTGTACCGAGACTATCCGGAGCCATAGGGCCCGAAACCGTAATAATCTTCCCTGCCAGATCCTGCTGGGATTTTTGATTCGAATCACATCCTGATAATAGCATCAGGGATAAGCATGTTAAAGAGATTAAGCGCATAGTTTTTCAATAGGTGGAAATTTCAATTTAATGACAAATCATTAGATATTCATCCCTAAACTATAGTTTTACAACTGATTGATACTTCCGATCATTCAAAGAAATAATTTAACCCTAATCAGCCATCACATGAAAATATTACTGTTCCTGACAACCTATTTAATGATCATGTTCCAAACCAGCGCTCAAAAAGATTGGCCAGGCATAAAGAGATATGCGGCAGACAACGAAGTTCGAAAACAGACAGTTCAAAAGGACAGAGTAGTTTTTATGGGTAATTCTATTACGGAAGCCTGGGAGCGTATTCACCCGGAGTTCTTCACTTCCAACCCATATGTTTGTCGTGGGATTTCGGGTCAGACAACTCCTCAAATGCTGATCAGGTTCAGACCTGATGTCATTAACCTAAAGCCTAAAGTGGTGGTAATATTGGCTGGCATAAATGACATTGCTGAAAACACAGGTCCTACTACGCTTGAATTGATTGCGGGTAACCTGTTTTCTATGGCCGAGCTGGCAAAAGCAAATGGAATAAAGGTGGTTTTATCTTCTGTACTGCCTGCCACCAGCTTCTCATGGAGTCCGGTTACTGACCCTGCGGATAAAGTCATTGAACTTAATTCTATGATAAAGGATTATGCCAAAAAGCATAAGCTTGTTTACGTGGATTACTATAGCCCCATGGTAAATGATACAAGGGGATTAAAAGAAGAACTAGGCAGTGATTCTGTACATCCTAACATGAAAGGGTATCAAGTCATGGAACCATTGGTTCAGGCAGCGATAAATAAGGCGATGAAGAAACGCTAAAATATCCACAGATCAACTTTTTGATCTTATTGTTCCCTAAAATTCATGGATTACCCTGACCAGTATTTTGGTGCTTCAAATAGCTACGGTTCATAAGCACCCAATAGGTATTTCACTTAATCTTCAAAAGCAGTGAAACGCCGATACATCGATCAACTATTGCTCATAGATTTGTCTAACAATGAAAGTTATTCTTCTTGAAGTCACACGCTGAATTGAGTGATAAAGAGGTACAGGAAGGGTGTGTATGCTATCAATATGCATTGAGACTGACACATGTCTTACCATTTGCTTAGTGTATTAAAAGGATATTTCAGGTTAATAAACCTGAGGCTTTTTTATGGTGATAGTTAGGCAGCTTTAAAAGCTGGGGGTTTCTGACTTCCAGCTTTTTTATTTACGCGCTTACTTATCCAATCTCAAATATTATTTGATAGACCTGTTCCATGTAGTTTGTATCGGATGAACAATAATGAAGATTATCAAATTAAAAAAGAAAACGCCAGCACATAGGCTGACCTTATTTTGGAGCGGGGACCTACCTCCATTTCATAAGGGCAGGCAAGCAAGACTTCCCGATATTCATCGGGACAGGCTTCTCGTCTTGTCTCTTCAGCACTTTGATTCTGGGAAATAAAAAAAGCCTGATCAATCTGATATGAGAAAACTACACGTAAAGGGGTAAAAAAAAATTTTAGACATCAGAAACTAAATCTCAATTCCAGAGAATCTGATCCATCGTGATCATTTTTGTTTATCAGTGATTTCAAAAAAATCAGGAAAATTGACAGGGTTAATAGCTTAAAATATTATTAACTAACATAATGCCCCATTGACTTTCACTGGCAGACATCTTCTAAATACTTTCCAAAACGCACTGTATATTCATACTCACTTCCTGATGCCTTTTCGGCAACTGATTTAACTTCTTCATTTCTGATACCTGTTTGTTCAATGGCATTCATCGCATACATACCAACGATCAAATTATCATCTTGAAGTTCCTTTGCAAGATCCGGAATCGGATTATAAGTGGGATCAATTTTATATAGTGCAAGCTGTGCTCCAATACGGACTGTAGGATTATTATCGGCTGTCAGCTGACTTAACAGAGGCTTTGCTGATTGAGGTTTATTTACTCCCAGCCATGAAGCAGCCCAGTAACGCTCACTTGGATCAGAAGAATTTGCTTTCCTGACCAAGTAATCAATATCTCCTTTTTCACCAGCTTCAATAATTTTTATCAGTCGTTCCTGGATATCCTCGAATTCAGGTTGCTTCATCGCAGTATATTTATTGTCGTACTGTCTACCAAGGTCTTCAAGTATTGGCTCAGGGATTAATCCGGGATCATTTATTTCAGCCAGTTTTTGGAATAAAACAGATCGCATGTTTTCCAATTGCGATTGATATTTCGGATCATTTGCCAGGTTGTTAATTTCATATGGATCACTTTCAAGGTCGTACAATTCCTCCGGTGGTCGGGTAGTCTGGTAAAAAGAACTTTGTAATTCACTTAATTTATTGTTTTCATAAAGTTCACGCATGTGTTGGCTGATCCCTTTACCATCCTTGTATTGATTACGCTGAGCATGCGGACGATAGCTTAAGAAATTTCGAATGTATTTGAACTTATCAGATCTGACTGAGCGGATGATCTCCGTGGTCTCATCACAGCGGTCACGAAAGGAAAATACATATTGCTGCTGTTCGTAGTTCTGAGAAAAGAAATCTTCCCCCTGCATATTTTCCGGAATTGTCAGTCCGGCAAATGCCAAAGACGTAGGCAGCACATCAATATGAGTCACCAGATCCTTTCTGACAGTCCCTTTGCGTTTGCTATCAGGTAGCTTTACTATTAGTGGGACTTTTGTGCCTTCGTCGTATAAAAACTGCTTCCCACGCAGATGAGAAATTCCATGATCAGTAAGAAAGAAAATCAATGTATTATCATAAACTCCTTCAGCTTTCAAATCCAGGACGATTTGCCTTATTTCTTCATCTGTATCCAGCCATGAACCAAGGTACTCTTTCCAATCATCTCGCATGAACTCATCTTCATAATAGTAGGGGGGTAAATTAAATGCCTCGGTTTCAGCTTGACGTGACCTGTTTTTCCCGCCCATTAATTGAATTTGACTAAAAAAAGGAGTTCCTTCTGGTGAGTCCTTCCAACTGGTGCCAACATAGGTATCTTTATCTAAGAAATTGTAATCCTCTTTACCCTTTTTACCGTAAGTCATGTAATTACCTGCCATTTCATTAGTCGTGTAATAACCTGCCATTTCAAATAATTTACTGGCGATGGGAATAGCCGTGGGGAGCGTGTAAGTTTCATAATAATCGGTATTACCACCGCCTTTTCCATTCATCACCTGGCTTCGGTGGTTATGTGCCCCTATTGTGTTTTGGTACATTCCCATCACAAAAGCTGACCTCGCCGGTGAACAAACAGGAGCTGTCACGAAAGCATTCTCAAAACGTACACCTTCTGTTGCGAGTTGATCAATGTTGGGCGTATTAATGGCTTCTTCACCATAGCAACTGATATGACAAGAGGCATCTTCCACCAGGATCCACATGATATTTGGCTTCCCTTTTTGGGTGTAGGAGAAGGAGAAAAAACTTATTAGGATCAGTGCGAAAAGAAGCGATGACTTTATTTTGGTTTTTGAAGCAAACATTATGGGGCTTTTATTGATATTAATTCTTACTTGTCAGTCGAAATTGGATATCTCGTAAATTAAAGCTAATAAATATCTTTTAATTCACTTAATTGGTAAATCCTCCTGGCTGGGGCCGTATCTACCAATGAGACATCAATAGTCTTTGCGGTATCTTACTTCACCTGTTCGGTTTAGTTGACTTCATGTCTATGAATCTAAACGGTTTGTTTTTATGAGTTCCTTCCGGATGGTAGAAGTAAACAATTTCGATTTACTGTAAATTCAAGTTTTTCAAAATTAAACATAGGTGTGAGTTTGAGTAACAGCAACAGGGAGAAACAGGTCTAAAATAGAAAAACAGTTTGAAGTTTCAAACTGTTTCTAGTAGCGTTCAAATCAATTACTTAATTTCTTAATCATACTGAATAGCATTTTTGAAAGCTCCTCAGCGTTGTTGTACAAAAGAGAGAACTGTTCTTTCTTGATTATTCCTTCTTCAACTAATAAATCTAAAATCGCAACACACTCAAATACTGAACCTCTTGCAATTACATAGAAGTTTCTTTTATCTGGATTGGTAAACCGACCTGCACCTTCAGCGATATTTAACATGATGCTTACTGCCGCCCGATTTAATTGACTCTTGGTTGATGAGTCTAGTAAGTTGGTTTTGATGAGTTCCTTCCTAATTGTAGAAGTAAATACTTTTGACTTACGGTAAACTTCAAGATTTTCAAAATCAAACATGGAGTGTGAGTTTGAGTAACAGCAACAGGGAGAAACAGGTCTAAAATAGAAAAACAGTTTGAAGTTTCAAACTGTTGCTCGAAACTCAAACTGTTTCTAGTAGCGGGGACCTACCTCCATTTTATTACGGCAGGCAAACAAGACTTCCCGATATTCATCGGGACAGGCTTCTCGTCTTGTCTCTTAAGCACTTTAATTCTAGGAAATAAAAAAAGCCTGATCATAATGACCAGGCTTTACTCTGTAGCGGGGACAAGACTCGAACTTGTGACCTTCGGGTTATGAGCCCGACGAGCTACCAACTGCTCCACCCCGCGATATAAATTCCAAACTGTCAAAAATCTCGTTAATTCATTACTCCAACGAGTTTAAAACATCTCCGATGTCTGAATTGGGAATGCAAAACTAACATTCTCTTGGTGATTCGCAAAGCATCCCTCTCTTTTATCTTAAAGAAAGAACACAAAAACCTAGAGAATAATTCTTCAGGAGTGTGTATTTTTCCGTGTGGAGGAAAAATTACCATTTAAAGCGGGTTTTGTAACCATCATGGGAAAACCCAATGTAGGAAAATCTACCCTAATGAATGCACTTATTGGGGAGTCCCTGTCTATTACCACTCCGAAAGCGCAAACTACCCGTCATCGGATATTTGGCATTGACACCACAGACGCCTATCAGCTGGTTTATTCAGATACACCTGGGACCATCGACCCACATTACAAATTGCAGGCTCAGATGATGAAGTATGTACACGCATCGCTGGATGATGCCGACATCATCTTGTATGTCGTGGAGCTGGGCAATAAGAATGATGAAGATGAGTGGATCCAAATGGCGCTTAAAAGCAATGCACCCGTACTTTTCATCATCAACAAGATCGACCAGGCCAAAGGAAGTCAGGTCGTGGATAAGGAACATTACTGGAAGGAAGAACTACCAGGGCAAATACCCTTTCCCGTTTCCGCAGTTACCGGATCAAACCTGGATTCGTTAAAAACTAAAATCATTGAGTTGCTGCCTGAGCACCCGGCTTACTTCCCTGAAGATACCATCACAGATCGTTCCGAAAGATTCTTCACCAGCGAGATGATCCGTGAAAAGATTTTCCTTAACTACAAGCAGGAAGTTCCATATAGCGCAGAAGTTGTGGTCACGGATTTCAAAGAGGATGAGACAATCATACGAATACGTGCCGAGATTTTTGTGGAACGAGAGACACAAAAGGGCATTATCATCGGAAAAAAAGCAGAAGCCATTAAGAAGCTGGGTATAGAAGCGCGCAAAAGCCTTGAGGAATTTTTCCATAAACAGATACACCTGGAGACCTATGTAAAGGTCGAAAAAGACTGGCGGTCCAAAGACTTGAAGCTTAAACGATTCGGATATATTCGATAGGCTGCTCTTTAGCCATTGTTATTCACTAATTTTGCGGTGTTTTTTAATCAAAAAATCTCTTGGCAAATATTGTTGCAATCGTAGGTAGACCCAATGTGGGCAAATCCACTTTTTTCAATCGAATGGTTGAAAGGCGTCAGGCCATCATGGATAACAGCTCAGGTGTTACCCGGGACCGGCATTACGGATATTCAGAATGGAATGGTAAATCATTTACTGTTATTGACACGGGTGGATATGTTGAAGGATCAGATGACTCTTTCGAAGTTGCCATCAGAACGCAAGTGAAAGAAGCCTTAAAAGAGGCCAATGTCATTCTTTTTATGACGGATTGCCACGAAGGCTTGCACCCACTGGATCAGGATTTCGCCAATGTGGTTCGAGAACTCAAAAAGCCAACCTTCCTCGTTGCCAACAAAGCAGATAACCAGGAAAAGACTTACACTTCCAGCGAATTTTATGCACTGGGCATCTCAGATCAGCTGTTTCCCATTTCCTCTACCAGCGGATCGGGTACAGGGGACTTGCTTGATGAAGTAGTCAAGCACCTGGAGGAGGAAGAATCAGAAAGAGCAGAAGATTCACTCCCCAGAATTGCTATTGTTGGTAGACCTAATGTAGGGAAATCCTCGTTCCTCAACGCATTGCTTGGTAAGGAGCGATCCATTGTTCATGACGCAGCCGGAACTACCAGAGATGCTTTAGACTCCAGGTATAACCTCTTTGGCAAGGACTTTATACTGACAGATACGGCAGGGATCAGAAAAAAATCAAGTGTACGGGAAAATGTAGAATTTTATTCTGTACTACGTGCCATACAGGCTTTGCAGGACTCAGATGTCTGTATTGTTATCATCGATGCCCAATTTGGTCTTGAGGCTCAGGACCTAAACATCATCAGCCTTTCCCAACGATACAAGAAAGGACTTATCATTATGGTGAATAAATGGGACCTCCTTCAAAAAGACACCAAAACGGCTGATCAATACAAGAAGCAAATGCTTGAAAAGCTAGGTGAGTATACCTACCTACCCATTATTTTCACCAGCGTTTTGGAGAAACAACGGATCTTTCAGGCAGTCGAAATCGGGATCAAAGTGTATGAGAACAGGCGAAGGAAAGTATCAACTTCCAAGCTGAATGAAAAGCTCCTTCCTGAGATAGAAGCCAAGCCACCGCCTGCCGTTCGGGGAAAGTACATTAAAGTCAAGTATATCACGCAATTACCTACACCAAGTCCAACATTTGCCTTTTTTTGTAACCATCCAAAGGACATCAAAGATGCATATGAAAGGTTCCTGGTACATAAACTGAGAGAACATTTTGAGTTTGAAGGTGTCCCTGTAAAAGTTATTTTCAGGAAGAAGTAAGGTTGAGTAAGTATCTAGAAATATTTAAACGATTTGTCCCGGAACCTTCAGCAGCTTACTGCTATAAGTTGTACGAACATTTCGGGTTTGAATTTAAGATCAAGAAAAGCAGACAAACCAAATTAGGTGATTACCGGTTTTCCTATCAGGAAAAAAAGCATATCATCACGATCAACAACGATCTCAACCCGTATGCCTTTCTACTTACCTACCTGCATGAAGTAGCTCATCTGGTAACTTTCAATGAACATAAGCATAAAGCCAGTCCTCATGGGCAGGAATGGAAAGACTCCTTTAAGAAAATAAGCCAACCGATTTTGACTGAAGAAATTTTTCCGCCGATGGTACTAAAAGCCATCCAGAGTTATTTCAGAAACCCAAAGGCTTCCAGTTGCTCAGACCCGGTTTTATTCAATGTACTCAGAAAATTTGATCCCCCCTCTGACGAAGTTTCACTGAAGAGTCTACAGGTTGGAACAACTTTTGATTTTAACGGAAGAATATTTCAAAAACTGGAAGTAAAAAGGACAAGGTCCGTGTGTAAGGAGGTCAAGACCGGAAGAAAATACCTCATCAGTGAAATCGCCTCCGTAAAAATCATTGAATAAATGAAACATTTTTTGCGCGTTTACATTTAAGAATAGAAGCCTGAACTTTTTGATTTTTTTAATTACCAAATAACATCTCAAACATTAAAATTTTATGAAAAAGTTAATATTCACTGTTGGCTTCATTTTTACAGTCAGTTATTTTACTCAGGCTCAAAATCACCTGGAAGCAGGCTTACGTTTCGGTGGAGGTTTTAATGACAACATTGCGTTTGATGCTACAATTCCCATTGCGGCCAAACCTCGTTTACACCCAGCGCTCTATCTCAACAACAACGGAGTAACCATCGGCACCTATTTCGACTGGATGTTTGATGTAAATGATGTTCCTGGACTTAAGGTATACCCTGGAGTTGGTCCGGAATTATACATATACAACGAGGCTGATCTGGGAGTGGCTGGGAACTTCGGTGTTGAATATCTCTTTGACTTCCCCATGACTGTAGGCTTTGATTGGAGACCTGCTTTGGTCCTGACCAATGGAGGTGCATTTCGCAGTAGTAACTGGGGAATCGCCGTCAGGTATCGATTCAACTAATATTGTTATTATTTTATTGCGAAATATTCAAAATATTTCGTGAATGACCATTTTTGGTTAAATTGTAGGTCAACCAGCAAACCATGGCCAACACGATTGCTATATACAATTTTAAGGGGGGCGTAGGTAAGACTACGTCTACTTTGAACCTCGGCTATGCCTGGTCGAGGTCTTTTAAAGTGCTCATTGTAGACTGTGATCCTCAGTGCAACCTCAGCACTTCATTTGGTTACGGCGACGCAACAAACACCATTTTCACACATTTAAAGAAAATGCTTCACGACAATGCACCCGATAACCTTGAAACCGTTCCTATAACGCCTTACCTCCACTTGTTGCCAGGAGATTTTGAAATGGTAGATATTGAAACCAATAATCAATTCATTTCATTCGGAACAAGCATCGTGCAGAAGCTGGTCTATCTCGCCAAAAAAGATTTTGACCTGGTACTTTTTGACCTGCCCACACATTTTGGTGTATTGGTAAAGTCATTTTTAGCTAACGTTGACAGCATACTGATTCCAGCCATTCCGGATTCCTTCTCTATATCGGGAATCAGAAAATTGCTTACTTATTTGTATGACGTCGAGCGTTTAAAGCCTTTGAATATCCTGGGTGTGTTTTTTAATATGTATCGCCGAAACTTACTCCTTCACCAGGAAAAATATCGTGAATCAATAGATGAGTTCCATGACCTGATATTAAGCAGTCAGGTCAGAAACAGCATTAAAGTATCAGAAGCCTCTGACATTGGAAAATCAATCAACCGGATAGACCCCAGCAATACGGTGGCCAAGGATTTTATCCACCTAAGTGATGAGTTAATGGCTAAATTCAACAGCAGGTTTTTAGATAAAGAGTTGCTGGAAAGCGGAATCCTTGGTGGGCAAAAATAGTTATCCCTCTTGCGAAAAAAATCACTCCTCGACGAACCCACATCCGCAAGTGAATGAACATTTATGGGGTGAAGGGCTGCTAGTTTTCCAAGAAGTCGATAAATTAACAGGTACATTATTCCTTAAATTATAACGATGATAAAATTTCCCTCATTTTTTAGCATTATCCTCTTAATCCTCCTCGTTGGTTATGGCTGTAGCAATGAACCTAAAATGATCGAGGTTAAGGATGGCGATCACATAGTTTTATTAGGTAACAATCTTGGATCCCGGATGATGAATTTCGGACACTTCGAAACTGAAATGTATCTGCGGTATCCCACACAAAATGTGCTAATCCGTAACATGTGCGATCCTGGAGATACACCAGGTTTCAGGCCTCGGTCAGCCAGAAATTCTCCCTGGGCCTTCCCCGGCGCTGAGACCTTTCAGACAGAGCTAGCCAATGATTCCCGAAGTATTGGCCACTTCCCCGCTCCGGATGAATGGCTACATAATTTAGAAGCAGACATTATTATTGCTTTTTTTGGGTACAATGAATCATTCGAAGGTGAAGAAGGACTCGCTAACTACAAAGCAGAACTTCAGGCTTTCATCGCACATACACTGGCTCAGAATTACAATGGCGCCACACCCCCCCAACTCGTACTGGTCTCACCGATTGCTTTTCAGGATTTGTCAGATACTTACGATTTACCAAACGGAACGGAGATCAATGCAAATCTAAAAGCCTACACAGCAGCGATGAAGGAAATTGCCAGCCAAAGCAATATCCCATTCATTGATGCTTTCAACACAAGTTACATGTGGTTTAAAGAAAGCCAGCTAACCACAGATGGATCTCAGCTTAATGATGAGGGGTATCAGCGCTTTGCCTCCATGCTAGCCAGTAAATTGTCAGGAGAATCTTCGCCCAATGATACAAACAGAGACCTTGTGCTTAAAACGGTGCTGGATAAAAACTGGTTCTGGCACAACGATTATAAAATCCCTAATGGCGTTCATGCCTACGGCCGTAGATATGATCCCTTTGGGCCTGCCAACTATCCTTACGAGATCGAAAAAATCAGACAAATGACGTCTGTACGTGATACTGCCATCTGGATGGCCACAGCGGGTCAGGAAAAAGACATTAAAGTCTCTGATCAAAATACCCGGGAACTTCCTGAAGTAGAAACCAATTACAATCCCGACAGCCGTAAACATGGCCAGCTGGAATACTTATACGGTCAAGATGCTTTGGATAAACTTCAGGTGCCTCAGGGATATAAAATTGAGCTCTTCGCCTCAGAAAAAGAATTTCCCGAATTGGCTAATCCTTCCCAGTTGACATTTGACAACCAGGGCAGGCTTTGGGTGTCTACCATGCCCAGCTACCCTCACTACAGACCCGGAGATAAACGGCCTGATGATAAGATTATCATTCTTGAGGATACCGATAAAGATGGTAAAGCAGACAAGCTCATCAACTTCGCTACTGGTCTTCATGTACCAGTAGGTTTTGAAATCGCACCTGAAGGTGTTTATATCTCGCAGGGCACCAACCTTAAGCTTTATACAGATACCGACGGCGATGATCAGGCAGATAAAGTAGAGATTATCATGAGTGGTTTCGATGACCACGATACACACCATGTAATCAGTGCCTTTTGCGCAGATCCTTCCGGAGCCATTTATATGGGTGAAGGGGTATTTCTCCATACCAATGTCGAGACCAGTTATGGTCCTGTCAGAGGCACAAACGGTGGTTTTTATCGATATCAACCCCAGCTAAGAAAACTTGAACGAACTGCTCAACTTTCGATCCCCAACCCATGGGGTATCGCATTTGATATTTACGGACAAAATTTCTTCCTGGATACTTCAGGACCTGCCATGAGATGGATGATGCCTGGAACTATTAAATCTGTATATGGTAAAGCAAACCCCAAACCATTTGATCTGATTCAGGATGAACATAAGGTAAGACCAACCAGTGGATTAGAGTTTGTTTCCAGTCGGCATTTCCCCGATGAAGTTCAGGGTGACCTTTTACTTGGGAACGCCATTGGTTTTCTTGGTATTAAGCAACACAGCATAACTGATGATGGCACAGGTTTCAAGACCGCTCATCGACAAGACCTGTTGACAAGTGATGACGGAAACTTCAGACCAGTAGACATGGAGTTTGCGCCTGATGGATCTCTGTATGTAGTAGATTGGCACAACATCCTCATTGGTCATATGCAACACAATGCCCGTGATCCACTAAGAGATCATGTACATGGTCGAATTTATCGAATCACCTATCCTTCCAGGCCACTCCTTACGCCTCCTGATATTGACGGAGCGAGTATTGACGTGCTTCTTGACAACCTAAAGCTGCAAGAAGCCCGTGCCAGGTATCGCACACGAAGAGAATTGCGTGGAAGATCTGCACAGGAAGTTACTGATAAACTAAAGACCTGGGTGAGCAATCTGGATGCAAGCGATCCCAATTATGAGCGCTATAAATTAGAGGCACTTTGGGTAAGCTGGGGCATGGATGAGGTAGACCAGGCACTGCTAAGAGATTTATTAAACGCAAAGGACTTCCATGTAAGAACAGCTGCAGTTCGGGTACTGCGATATACCGGACACCAGGTTCAGGACCAGGCAGAACTGCTAAGTAGCGCCGTAGCTGATCCTGATGGCAGGGTTCAACTTGAAGCCATGGTGGCTAGCTCTTGGTTAGATGAAGACCAGGCGGCACCTATCCTTGCGAGTATCGACAAAGAAAAACTGGACGAATGGTCACTTCCAGTCTATGAAGGTATAGAAGCACATCTTTCTGGAAAAGCAATCAAAAAAGAGGTGGAGATCAAAGCACCAACAAACCTAAACAGCGAAGCATTAAAACAATTTGAATTAGGCAGGGCTATTTATGAGCGAGAAGGTTACTGTGGCACTTGTCATCAACCAGATGGAAAAGGCTTAACAGCCTCTGGGTTTCCTCCACTTGCCGGATCTGAATGGGTATTGGGAGATACCCAAAGGCTCATCAAGATAGCCCTGAAAGGCGTTTATGGACCTATGACTGTTATGGGTAAAGATTATCCCGGACAGGTTCCTATGACAGGATTTGAAAAAATGCTGAATGATGAGGAACTAGCTGCCGTACTTACCTATGTAAGGAATGCTTTTGGCAATGAAGCAGAGCCGGTTACCAAGATAGAAGTATTTGATACGAGATACGCATCACAGTCCAAAGAGGGTTTCTATACGTCGGACGAACTTCTTAAAATGCATCCATTTGCTAAGTAGTCAACAAATATTGTTGGCTTAGAAAGGCTAATAAACACCCTTCATTGGGGTATATAAAAAACACCTCTCCATCTTGAAAAAAGGAGAGGTGTTTTTTATTATATAGATGCATCAGGGGATAAAGCTGATTGGCAGCTATCCCAGCTTAATTAAGATCGTTCCTACGCATTTATTTATTCGAAGGCTACGTCTTTGATTACTACTCTAGACTCGAGACTTCAACTTTATTATCTATCCAATATTGTGCCTCCAGGAAGGCATAAGACCTCGGCTGATAGTCACCCACCGTCTCGACATCTGCTTTTTCCGGAACTTCCTTATCCAAAGACCAGTAAACAGCATTTACCATCATCCTGCGGGTCCCTTCTGATATCAGGTCAGTTGCTGCACCAATGGTAGAAGTAAAGGCTTTGCCTTCTTTACCTCCCGGAATCTGGTAGGACTTAATCCATGCAATTGGCATCATCGGATCATTAGGGTTGAAGTCTATGACTGTACCATCTCTTTTTTTCTTTTCTACTGTCCCTGCCACTTCATCGTCAGTAGGTCTCATGCCAAAAAGGGGGTCATTTTCGTCAAACTCCCCTGCCCTGTTTATGGCTTCTCCCATGACAATGGGCTGAGAATCTCCCGGTAGTGGTAATCGGACAGTATATACGTCAGAGGGGCCCCAAATGGTTCCTGGCTCAATGCCATTCAGGATGGGGTGGTTCTCTGCACCTGGTGCTGGAATACCTCTGGTACTTTGATGCTTGTGATGTCCATGATGAGCAATCCACTTTTCGCCTAGTATCAGTCGCCCAAATCCACCCTTCCATTCGTCGTCTCCATCATAGAACGTGCTGTAATGGGTATAAGCACTTTCAAAATCTACCTTTCTGTAGTCAAATGCATGCGTAGAAGTTCTGATCCCAATGACAGGTTTCCCATCCTTCAGGAATTGGTCAATGTGACTCATCTGGTCATCCGGCAAGGCACGAAACCTTGTGAAAATAACCATGAGATCTGCGTTGTCCAGTTGCTCCAGGCCTGGTATGTTATTGAGGTAATTTGGATTAATTACCCCCGGCATTTCAGGATCCTGAGCAAATAAAACCGTGCAATTAAAACCATGTCGTGTGGAAAGTATTTTTGCCAATTGTGGAAGGGCTGCCTCCGAGCGGTATTCTTCATCACCAGAAACCAACACAATGCTCGGTGCATTGGCCTCTCCTTTGAATGTGAGCCACTGCTTTGAGGATTCTTCAACTTTTTCTTTTGATTCAGTTTGGCCACCACCACAATTGAACAGGAAAGCGCCTATGAACACCAATACAAATATTTTCTTCATGTTTGAATTTTTAAGACCTAAAGATAAATGAATTCGACTAAGTCAAATTTACTCCGCTCTATAAAAAGTTTCAGCTTGATTATTTAACTATTGAATGGATAGCCTCCTGTTGATAATCCCTCTGATTTCGTAGCAAAGTTTCAAAGGGTGCTGTGTTCTCCAATTAGCCGCATCGAAAGGACCCCCAAAATTGATGGCTGCATCAATATTGAATCTTGACATTTCTTCAATCACAAAATCCCTGAAATTGATCGCTACAATCCATCCGTCGTCCAGCTCATCCAGCCATTCCTCATAATAGCAATCATCGCTGCCATGAAAATTCAGGATATTCTCTCCTATCAGGATAAACTTATCAATCCCCTTCATGTTGAGGTACTCAATCACATTGCGCTTGAAATGCATGATGTCATTGTTCAATGCATCATTCCACTCACCCATCATCTCGATGATGGTGAAACCCTCCTCGTAATTGGTAAATAGTATTTTGATGTATAAGGTCTCTGATCCCATATAGTCCCATGCCGGATCAATAAAATACCCGTAAATATTTTCTGAATACAGGTCATAGTTGTATTCCTTCCCGAAAAAGGGAGACTCCGGATCCTGACTGGAATCATAGAAGTTTAACCAATTGTGATATGGTTCTATTTCATGCACGCTGCAAAGCTAATGAAGCAATTAAAACCCATTAAATATTTTGGTGACATATCTGGCAAAAAATGATTATCACTAAGATCATTCAGAGCACTTCCAATCAAACGTTGGCTATCCACATGATTTATGTTAGCATAATAACCATTGGGAAATTCTCTTTATAAATTGCGGTCAGAATTTGATTGTCAATGAACCTGTCCAGTAAACTCAAACTATTCATATCCATTTTAATCCCGCTACTCATTCTCATGGTGCCGACTGAATTATTGGGGATACCAGGGATTACCATTATTGAACAGCGGGTCATTGCCATTTTCTTCTTTGCTGCCATTTTTTGGATACTTGAACCGATTCCTATTTATGCTACTTCTTTGATGATCATCTTTTTGGAACTCGTGATGATTTCCAGCAAAGGGCTTAATTTTTTGATAGATGCTGATGATGTCCAGTCTTTCGGTACGCTGATAGATTACCGAGAGATTCTTTACACCTTTGCCTCCCCCATTATTATTTTATTTTTAGGAGGCTTTTTCCTCGCCATGGCAGCCACAAAATATCGGTTAGATCAGAATCTGGCGGCTGTGCTTTTAAGGCCTTTTGGACAAAAGCCTAAGTGGGTATTGCTGGGCCTGATGATCATAACTGCAATATTCTCCATGTTTATGAGTAACACAGCAACCACTGCTATGATGCTCTCCATCCTTGCGCCTGTCCTTACCGTTTTCCTTCCGGGCGATAAAGGAAAATTTGCCTTTATTCTGGCCATCCCATTTGCAGCAAATACCGGTGGAATTGGGACACCTATAGGTACCCCACCCAATGTTGTAGCCTTGAAATACCTCACAGGGGGCGATTACATTTCTTTTGGCGAATGGATGGTCATGGCTGTACCCTTCGTGATCGTACTGTTGATATTTTGCTGGGGTCTCTTGCTCGCACTGTATCCTATCAAAACGGAAAAAATTGCTATGGATATAAAGGGTAGCTGGATAAAAAACCCGAAAGCTTACCTTGTCTATTTCACTTTTGCTGTAACCATCTTTCTTTGGTTGACAGATTTTCTGCATGGCATGAATGCCTATATTGTGGCCATGCTGCCGGTGGTAGTGTTTTCTTCCTTTAACATCATCAATAAAAGTGATCTCAAGAATATCAGCTGGGATGTCCTGTGGTTAGTTTCCGGAGGGATTGCGCTTGGTTTAGCACTTGAATCCTCTGGTTTAGCACAAAGAATGGTTGATATCATCCCCTTTGAGATGATGCACCCCATTGTGATCATTCTACTCATTACACTGGTGGCTATGCTGATGGCTAACTTCATGTCCAATACTGCCACAGCTAATTTGCTATTACCTCTTGTAGCAGCCATTGGGGTGGCAATGACCAGTCTGGAGGGTTTTGGCGGTAACAAGATGATCATCATTGCAGTGACCATTTCCTGCTCTATGGGCATGGCACTGCCGATAAGCACCCCTCCAAATGCATTGGCCTTTGCCACAGGTCTTATTAAGACAAAACACATCGCCAAACCCGGGGTGATCATCGCGTTAATTGGTATTTTACTAAATTATCTCTTGATGTATCTTCTTAATTTGGTTAAGTTCTTCTAATTCAGGATTCAGATGAAAGAGAAAGTAAGTTTTAATTGGGTGAAGAAACACTTTTTCTCAGATGAGAAAAAGCAATTGAAGATCAAAAAGGGTGACATGCTATTTGATCAGAATCAAACCAATAGAAAGCTTTACCTGGTATTAGAAGGTAAGTTCAATGGCTATTTTACCGCCTCTGATCTTCTACCTTATCCAATCTTTGAAGCAACGAAAAATAAATTCATTGGTGTCTACAGTTATTTTTCTGCTGATAACAACAGCTACAGTCGAGTTGTCGCGACAGAAGATTCTGTAGTTTCCTACTATGATAAGCCATTGTTGGACCACACAGACGAAGAATGGATCAAGTTAGCGCCCTTCCTGATCTCAGTTGTTGTGAATGAGCTTTACTCCCGGCAACACTTTGCCAGAATGATGACCATTGAGAAGTACAATGACGTGCAAAAATTGCTGAAGGCGGAGAAGATGGCAACCCTGGGTCAGATGGCTGCTGGGATTGCGCATGAATTAAATAACGCCATTGGCGTACTGGACAAGGGCACAGACCACCTAAGCACTTTCCTTGATGATCAGATCACCTACCAGCAAAATGCGTACGCAGCGTTTTTTAGAATAGGTGCTGAACAAGGACAAAGACTTTCCAGTGAAGAAGCCAGAAAACGCCGGGAAGATTACGATAAGATTAAAGGGCTTTCAAGGACACAAATCAAACGTTTGGCCAGAACGGGTATAGCACCTGACCTGATCAAGGAAATCATCAGTAAATCGGCGGACGCAGCAGATAAGATTTACCAATCCTGGGAAAATGGATGCACCCTATATGACATGAAAATTGCCTCAAGACATGCCACACAAGTGGTACGCTCTGTCAAACAACTTGGCGTCAGTGAACATACCTGGTCTGAAAATATCAGCGTAAATGACTCCATTCATGAAGCACTGGTTATCCTCAAAAACCTTACTAAAAGAGTGGAACTCCGGCTGTCACTTGATGAGCATCAACCTGCTACAGCTGGATTTTATGGACAATTAATTCAGGTGTGGATCAACATTATAAAAAATGGGATCGAAAGTATGCTGTCTGCAAAAATCCCAAAACCTTTACTTATGGTTAAATCAGTGCATGATGATAACTTTATTACTGTAAGTGTATCAGACAATGGACCCGGCATACCTAAAAAGATTATGGAAAGAATCTTCGAGCCCAGTTTCACCACTAAAGTAGGTGGGTTGTCCTTTGGACTCGGTCTGGGACTTTCCATTGTTCAACGGATTATTACGGAACATGATGGACAGATTGCTGTTTCCAGTGTCCCTGAGAATACCCTGTTTGTAGTTAAACTACCACTAATAAAAGCCCATGGATAACCTATATATCATCTGCGTAGACGATCAAAGAGAAGTATTGAATTCACTCATGGCTGACCTAAGTCCTTTTGAGGAACTGATAAACATTGAAGAGTGTGAGTCTGCCAAGGAGGCATGGGAAGTCATGGAGGAAATTGATAAGGCTGGCGACCACGTAGCACTGGTCATTACCGATCAGGTCATGCCTGAACAATCAGGAGTTGAAATGCTAAAAAACATGATCGATGATGGCAGGTACAATTTCACCCGAAAGATCTTATTGACTGGTCAGGCCACCCATCAGGATACCATAGAAGCCATCAACAAAACAGCGCTGGACCGATACATAGAAAAACCCTGGAGTAAAGAGGACCTCCACGAAGCCATACGGGTGATGTTGACCCATTATTTGATGGATAGGGGAATAGCTTATGAACCCTATCTATCGATACTAGACCAGCAAACGCTCTATTCCAATCTGAGAAAAACAACCTAATAAGTAGCATAGTATGCGTTGGATTCGTTTATTTATTGTTGCTGTACTTTTCGCTCATGGCCTGGTTGCCCAGGACAAAGAGTCCATCAAATTTAGTGGTGCCCTACAATTGTGGATGAGATACACAGCGCTCAACCCAGGATCAGCTATTGGCACTCAGGAATTTAATGATGCTTTTGATCTCAGCATCAGACGATATCGGTTAGGTATACAGGGGAGACCTTATCAAAACATATCCTTCAATTTTAGTATGGGGAATAATAACCTGAGCAGGTATCAAGCCAATCCAATACCTAAGGTCCTCGATGCTTATGTGAGTTACCATTTTTCTGACAAACTGATCATTACGGGTGGTAAACATGCGTGGACAGGAACCTCCAGGTATGCGGCTCCATCTACTTTAAGCGCATTAGGTGCGGACATTAATTTTTCAGCTACTCCAGCACTTAATGTTCATGATGAACTCCTCAGAAAATTAGCAATTGCCATAAGGGGCCAAATCAGCAAGCTTGATTATCGCATCGTTTTTGCCAAGCCATATGTATTTGTATCACAGCCCCTCTCCGATCAGGCAACGTTCGTAGACAATCCTACCGCAATCAATATCGGAGGATACTTCAAATATCAGCTAAAGGAAAAAGAATCGCTGAATTCTGCTTTTAGCCCCTGGACGTATCTGGGGTCCAAAGAGATCCTCAATCTGGGAATTGGCTTTACTTATCAGCCAGATGCTACACAGTCCATCAATGTGGACGGAGACACCCTGGATCACGCCTTGCGATCACTCGGCCTTGATTTTTTCTATGAAAAACCTGTTGGCAAAGGTTCCTGGACGGTCTATGCCGCCTTCCTGCACCACCATTTGGGACCGGGGTTTGTTCGATATATCGGAGCAAATAATCCGGCAAGTGGGGTGGTGAACCCACTCACTCTGAATGGTCGTGGCAATAGCTTCCCTGAAGCAGGTACTGGTGAGATCTTATTCATCAACCTGGGATACCATAAGAAATTTGAAACTTTTGGGTTACAACCAAACTTTCTAATTGAAATAGCAGATTTCGAGGCGCTAGACGACTATATGATTCTTTATTCTGCAGGAATAAACTACCTGTTAGACGAACATCGATCTAAGCTATCTCTGGCGTACCAAAGCCGTCCAGTGTTTGTAGAAAGGGCAGGCAACGCACAAGTCGAAGACAGAAAATCAATGGTGGTGTTGCAGTATCAGCTCAGGTTCTAGCAGCCGATCATCCTTTGCCTCTGAAGCTGATTCAGGATTGTTCTAGTACCGCCCTGACAGAACCTAATCTTTCCAACCGGGATGCTGCTTCTCCCTCGTCAATGCCTAACTGCTCGCAGATGATGCGAATGCCTCTTTTTACCAACTTCTTATTGCTCAATTGCATGTCTACCATCTTATTCCCTTTCACCCTGTTGAGCCTGATCATCACAGCCGTAGAGAGCATATTTAAGATCATTTTTTGTGCAGATCCTGATTTCATTCTTGTACTCCCAGTAATAAACTCCGGGCCTACATTTACTTCCATGGGGTATTGCGCCACTTCCGATAAAGGAGAACCCGGATTGCAGGTGATACAACCGGTAAGCAATCCCTCATCAGCAGCCTTGCGAATACCCCCGATAACATAAGGTGTAGTGCCAGAAGCCGCAATGCCTACCACGGTGTCCAATGCAGAAACACCCATTTTCTGAAGGTCTTTCCAGGCCTGTATCTCATCATCTTCTGCCTTTTCTACTGACTTTCTGATGGCTGAATCCCCACCTGCGATGATTCCTACGACGAGGTCGGGAGAAACCCCAAAGGTAGGTGGGCACTCAGATGCATCTACAACACCCAATCTTCCGCTTGTTCCAGAGCCAATATAAAACAGCCTACCACCTAGTTGCATTTTTTGCTCCAGCTCATCTATAAATGCTGCGATCTCCGGAAGGACAACCTTTACAGCTTCAGCCACTTTGTGGTCTTCCCTGTTGATGTTTTGAAGGATTTCTGACGTCGTCATCGTCTCAATACTTTCGTATAAGGAGTCCTTCTCTGTGATTGGTTTTTTATCCATTTTTTTGGTGGTAAAGGGTCAGCCCTGCGATAGGAGACTGCACAATCAAATCTAACGCTATCCCTCTTTCTGCCGCTACCTTACGCAATATATTTCCCAGAAAATGGGCTACTGACCCCGTAAAGCGATGAGTCAATTGTTTGTCTGAATCGGAAAAATGAAAAGCATCAAAATATGCATGAAAAGACTGATGAATCAGTGGATATAGCTCAGGCTCATTTTGGTGATCAATCAAAAACTTTGCAAAAGTACCCAGGTAGGTGTTTGAAGTCTGGCCGTAGACCTGTCGTAAAACAGCCGGCTCATCCAGGCCTTCAAATTGAGCTGCTATTTTCTTTGTCAGGTCGGCACTGAATCGTCCGCGTAAATACATCGCAAGAAACTTCTTCCCCAGGTAATTTCCACTGCCCTCATCTCCAAGGATATATCCCAAAGGCGGAATCCGTTCTACCAGCTGCTCTCCATCATATTTACAGGCATTCGCCCCTGTACCCAGAATTCCCACCACCCCAGGTCCGCTTCCGAAGAGGGCCCTTGCCGCCCCAAGCAGGTCAGATGCCAGGTGAATGGTTGCCTTCGAAAAAGTCTCCTGAAGCAAGTTGTCGAGTAACTCATTTCCAGCCTCACCTATTCCGGATAGGTACAGGTAGACCCGATCAATGTCTGGAGCTATAGTCTGAAATTGTGCTTTGGTATTGTCAATAAAGACTTGTGGGTCGTGCGTAGCTACATTGAACCCTGGCTGAGAAAATTGTCTGATTCCGCTCTCATCTATCAATCGCCAATCCGTCTTGGTAGCTCCTGTTTCTCCAATCAGTATCATGACAGTTCTCCTACTTTTTTAAACTTTTCAAATACACTATCTGTATGTGGAGCATCTGAAAACTCCGCTGTCAAATCCTGCCCGGCCCAATGCTCATAATGCATTCCATCCCGCCACAGGCGTGATGCAGTTACGTCATAGATATTCCCCTGATAGGCGACCCATATTTCTTCCCGGTCCTGACCATTGTAAAGCGCCAACTGTGATTTTGTCATTTTTACCATCACTTAAATACCACAACTGTTACTCCGCTACCTCCCATTTCAATGTGCTCGTCTACCGCCCGATCTACCATCGGATGCTTTTTTAAATGATTCCTTATCATTTCGCGCAGTACGCCTTGTCCTTTTCCGTGGGTAATCCTCACCATGTCCGTGCCCAACATAATCGCCTCATCAATGTATTGATCCACATTGACCATGGCTTGTTCTGCTCTTTGACCAATTACGTTTAGTTCACCCTGAAAGTGGGCACGCTTGTCAATCATGCTAAATCCACCCGTCTTCCTCCTGGTGGACTTCTCAGGTTCCTGACTACGATTTCCCTTCACCAGTTTTTTAAGATCTACAAAAGAGATCAGGTTGCCAAAACGAACCTGCGCCTGCTTACCCTTAAGATTTATGATCTCTCCTGACATCTGCTGACCTTCCATGCTTACCCAATCACCTACCTCGAAAGTTTTCGCTTTTTCAGGTTTCCTCAATGGCTGCTCTTTTAAGGAATCCTTAAAGTTCGTTACCGAATTCCTCAACTCCTTCGTACGTTCCTTATCCGCTTTGCTCTCTTTGATGGCCCTGATGGTCTGCTCAATCTTCCTGTTGGCATCTCCCACAATCTGTCTGGCCTGCTCTTTCGCCTCCCTGATAATTTTTTGTCTGTCTTCTGCCAGCATGGCCTTTAGTGACTCATAGTCCCCTCTTATTTCGGTAATAGCTGATTGTTCCTTTTCCAGCTGCTTCGTAAGTTTTTCATAATCCCTTCTTTCCCGTTCCAGCTGGTTGAGCAGCTTTTCATAGTCTACATGATCCTTCCCTACCAGGGACCGGGCATCAGCAATCACTTTTTTACTCAGGCCTATATTCCTTGCAATCTCAAAGGCGAATGAGCTCCCCGGCTTGCCCAGCTCGAGTTCAAACAATGGAGATAAGGCGGAGACATCATATTTCATGGCTCCATTGATGATGGAATCATTTTTTTCAGCAAACTCCTTCAGGTTGGCATAGTGGGTGGTAATTACGCCGAAGGACTTCCTACCCATCAACTCAGACAGTATAGATTCAGCAATCGCACCCCCAAATTGGGGTTCGGTACCCGTTCCAAATTCATCGATGAGGAAAAGGGTCTGCTCATCAGCCACCTGAACAAAATATTTCATCGCAGTCAGGTGAGAGCTGTAGGTAGATAGGTCATTCTCCAGGGATTGTGAATCACCTATATCGAGAAACAGGTTTTTGAAAACCCCTAGCTCTGAAGCCTCACTTACCGGAACCAAAAAACCACATTGAAAAAGGTATTGAATAATTCCTATTGTCTTTAATGCGACGGATTTACCTCCTGCGTTAGGGCCAGATATTACTAAAACCCTGTTCCCCTGTCTGGTCAACTCGAGTGAAAGCGGAATGGTCGGCTTATCCGACTGCTCATGACTGATCCTCAGCAGTGGATGATAGGCCTGATAGATCTTGATGATCGGGTACCTGGAAATGGTTGGCTTTACCGCGTCTATGCTTCTACAGAAGTTAGCCTTGGCATGAATAAAATCAAATATCCCCAGAAATTCACCCCCCTGTATCAGGTCATCCATCCTTTCCCTCACGGCATCGGATAGCCTGGTCAATATCTTTGCTATTTCCCGCTTTTCCTCATAGAGCAGCTCTCGAACTTCATTATTGAGCTGAAGTGCTTCTGCGGGTTCGAGAAACACCGTTTGCCCGGAGGATGACTCATCATGCACAAAGCCATTGATCCTTCTTTTATTCTCTGCTTTAAGTGGGATCACCAGTCGTCCTTCGCGGATGGTCACTTCACTGTTTTCTTCTGTAAACCCCTGAGTCTTCGCCTGCCGAAGCACTGAGTTGATCACTTTTCTTACCGCGTTCCCTTTGCTGACCAGTTCTGATCGGATCTCCCGGAGTCGTTCACTGGCGTTGTCTTTTACCTGCCCTCGCTCGTCGATGATGGAACTGATGATCCTGGAAAGTTCTTTATCCGCAATAAAGCCTATGGTAAGCTTGCAGAGCTCAGGATATTCGTCCTTTCGCTTTTTGAGATATTGTGTCCAGTCATATAGTACATCCAGTGTGATCCTTAGCTGTAGAAAGTCTTCCGCCGCAAGAAAGCTACCTGCCGCCCTGATATTGACGAGGAATGGATAGATATCCATGAAGTCCCGGGATGGTAATTGATCACCAGAATCCAGAATCCTAACCAGTTCATGGGTCTGATTGATCCACCTGGTCACCTCATCGTGTGACGAGGAAGGTGCACAATCCGCGACCATTTTCCGTCCAAAATCTGTTTTGCACCTGCCGAGCACCAGGTCAAACAATTGATTCAGGCTTAATTTCTCCGTATAGTCACGGGGGTATATTCTCATCTCATTTGATTGTGTTTTGCTTTAGAAGCAGACTGTCTACCACTCGCTCATAGATTTCACTTAACTCTGTGCTGTGGTCTATGTAGTAGATAAGACTTTCATTGTAAACATCTTCTTCGATGCCTAAATCTTCAAATAACAATTTTTCGTAATGATAATAAACTAACTTGGAGCTGTCTCTAGGCAGGTAAAGTTTTTGGACCTTAGCTTCAAGGATATGGATTTCTAACATGGCCTTGGCCATTTTGTCCTTATCCAGTACATTTTCAGGCACTTTTTCCGTTGAACAGGAAAGTGCAAAAAGAAGACTAATTATTAAAAATGACTTTTTCACAAAGAATAACACTTATATGTCTAACGGGTATTATTAATTTTGGGTCACAAAATTACTTTGGATGAAGGAAATCCTCAAAAGACTGCGAAAATACGAGATTAAGGTGAGGAAAGCCATCAATTCCCAGATGCAAGGTGACTTTCATTCCATATTTAAGGGTAGTGGCCTCGAATTCGACGATGTAAGGACTTACCAATATGGAGATGATATTCGCACCATCGACTGGAATGTGACGGCAAAAGGGCACGGCACCTTTGTAAAAACCTTTATTGAGGAAAAAGAGCAGACCGTCTTTTTCATGCTAGACGTATCTGCCTCGCAGGAGATTGGTCAGGAAGGAAAGCAGAAGATAGATTTGGGTAAAGAGATCACTGCCTTATTATCCATTTCTGCGATCAAGGAAAACAGCCAGGTGGGGCTCTTTTGTTTCTCGGATGGTAAAGAACGATATATCAAACCCGGCAAAGGACTCAAGCATTCCTATGAAATGGTATCCAGCATTTTTAAGCTTCAGCCAAAATCCAAAAAGACCAACATAGACTACGGGATAAAATACAGCTTAGGGCTATTGAAACGACGTTCCGTCATCTTTCTTATTTCAGATTTTATCGACGAGGATTATATGCATAGCCTGAAGGGCATGGCCCGCAAGCATGACCTTGTCATCATCCAGCTGTTTGACAAGAGAGAATCAGAAATGCCAGGTCTTGGAATCATTCCCCTTCTGGAAAAAGAGTCCGGAAAAACGCTGTGGGTAAATACCTCCTCGGGAAATTTTCGGGACACGATGAACAAAACACATAAACAAAACAGCACTGAGTTAGCGCTTTTTTGTAGGAGGAATGATGTGAATTACCTCGCCATTGAAGCGGGAGAAGATTATGTGCCCAAGCTTGTAAGGCTATTCAGGCACAGAAATATTAAAACTTCGCAACGTGCCAGGTAAACTACTGACTGTCATATGGATATTTGTATTGCCCTGGGTTTCTTTTGGACAGGAAATTCAGGTGAAAGGCGGCTTCATGCAAGACAGCATCGGCCTTGGTCAGCCCATCCAATATTGGCTCACCGTTTCGTATCCACCTCAGCTCCAGGTCGTTTTACCGGATAGCAACTTCAACTTTCAACCTTTTGAGTTGGTCAGTAAATCGTACACGCCAACACAGATAAGGAAGCCGCAATATTTTGACAGTGCAGTCTATTCTTTGACCTCTTTTGAGATTGATTCCGTTCAGTTCCTAAACCTTCCTGCCATTTTCATCAGCCAGCAGGACAGCAACCTGATCAATGCTCCTACAGATTCTATCTACACCATTCACCAGGTGGTCATGGCGAGCGACACCCTTTCTTTGAAAGAAAATACCGAGTTTCGTGAGGTAGCCAGCAATGTAAACTATCCCCTTATCTGGATCCTTACTGGTCTCCTGGTAGTCCTTGGCTTTTTCACCTATTTGTTCTTTGGTGCACGGATCAAAAAATATTTCATACTTAGACAGTTACATCGTGACTACAGCACTTTTTCAGACAAAATCTCTCAGGCCATCAAAGACCTGAAAACCGGTCAGGACAAACAAAAGGCAGCGAACGCGTTAAGTATCTGGAAGGTCTTTATGGAAAGGTTAGAGAAGAAACCATATACCAGTTTAACCTCGAAAGAAATCCTGAGTTTAAGCGAGGCAAAAGAGCTAAAAGATGTGCTTAGAAACATTGATAGAAGCATCTATGGAGGGGTTACAAACGAAACCCTGTTTAAGGATTTTCAATCCATAGAGGACTTTACGCAGCACCGTTACGGAATAGTGGTAGAAAGCATTAAAAATAATTAGTATGGACTCCTGGTTTTCACTCAAATGGTTTACTAGCGCTCAACTCACTTCTTTTGATTGGGAAAACCCTTTGTGGCTGTATCTGATCCCGGCGGTGCCTTTGATCATGATTATCCGTTGGCTGGTCATGACCCGTCTGATTCAGAAATTACCCATTGCACTTACCCAGAAAGACCTCAAAAGTGATCCAATTGCTTTACTCAGACATTTTCCCCCGGTTTTGTTTTTAATAACCATGATACTGATAATCGTAGCCCTGGCAAGGCCTCAGTCTACCAATGAGCAGGTAGAACAATGGAGCGAAGGAATCGACATCATGATGGTCATTGACATTTCAGAGTCCATGAACATTGAAGACTTCAAGCCCAACCGGCTGGAAGCCGCCAAGGAAGTAGCCAGGGACTTTGTTGCCGGTCGGTTTCAGGACAGGATTGGGTTGGTCGTGTTTTCCGGCGATGCCTTTTCCAGGGCACCACTGACCACGGATTATGACCTTTTGAACACCTACATTGACGAAATCTCCTTTGACCTCATCGAAAGCCGGGGAACGGCCATAGGCAGCTCTATCGCTGTGGCGACCAACAGGCTGCGAGAGTCCGAATCTAAATCGAAGGTGATGATTCTTTTGAGTGACGGGGACAACACCGCTGGAAACATCGATCCTGTAACTGCCGCCAAGCTGGCGCATGCTTATGACATCAAAATTTACACCATTGCCATTGGTAAGGAAGGAAAAGTGCCTTTTGGTACGGACTTCTTCGGGCGGCCCAGGTTTGTGGAGAACACCCTGGATGAGACTAATCTTCGGGAAATCGCTAAAATTGGGAATGGTAAGTTTTACCGGGTATCTGATAAAGAAGCCTTAAAACAGGTATTTAATGAGATCGATCGACTGGAAAAGGCCGAGATCAAGGAAAGTCGATACAAGGACACCACGGATTACTACAAGGTCTATCTCAAATGGGCGATCTCCTTCTTAATGGTATGGATCCTGTTAAAATCCACATTTATGACCAGCGCCCTGACAGATTGAGCCGTAGGAGCTGAGTCGTAATAGTTAATTTGGTATTTATTCTAACCTATAAGTTGAAGGTTTTTCTTTCCTTCTCTTCGATTAGTTCCACAAAAGTAAATTACAGGTTGGCGAAGTTTGAAAACAGAAAATAGCACATCTGTAGGCCAAAAAGAATCAGGATCACGCCGACGGACCTGTTCATGATGAGAATAGCGTTGGTAGTAACAATCGATCTCAGCCTATTGGCTACAAATGCTTTGATCAAATCAGTGGTGAAGATGGTGATCAACACCCCCAGGAAAAAATAAGGCTGCTGCGTGGTATCATAGGCAAAATTCACGGTGACAACTCCAATAATTCCCATCCAGAATACCAAAATAAATGGGTTGAAGCCATTCAAAAGAAATCCTTTGATTACATATTTTACATTCTTAACATCCTTTTTCTCTTCTACACTGTTTTCATAAACCCGTGGTTTTTTGAACCAGGAATAGACTCCATAGGAGATCAGCATGATGGCCCCAACAACAGACACCCAGATCTTGAAACGATCACTCTGCATCCAACTGGTGACCCCCATCAATGACAAGGCCACAAAAGTCAAATCACTTAGCGAGATCCCTACGGCCAACAAAATCGCTCTTGTGAGACCTTTTTGAACACTGGTCTGTATCAGGGAGAAAAAGGCAGGCCCGATAGAAAAAACAAATATTAATCCAAACAATAAGCCATTCAGGAATGGTGTCATTGAAGCTGATTTTTTTGTAGAAATTCTCTCCAAAGATGGGCTTTTTCTTTCTTTAATACCCTAGGAAATTTATTTTGTCCTCCTTCTCTGCCCTGTTCCTTCATCCATTCATAAAAATATTTACACTTTAAGCTATTGACTTTCAGCTCTTTTAGCGCATGTGTACGTTCCACTTTATAATCATCATTCAGTTTTTTGAGATAATCATCCAGTTTTTCCCGAAAAAGCGGAATATCTACGATATCATCCGTTCCAATGTACCAGGTATGGGTAAAGAAAGTTTCCAACGCTTCTCCAATTACCGTGAATTCCCGAATATCCAGGTTGAGGTCCTTGCTGACCCATTCAATGGCTTTGTTCATGTTATCCATCGACAGGTGTTCTCCACAAAGGCTTAGAAAAAGCTTCGTCCTGCCTGTGATGACGATTTCTGAATCCTCTAAAGAGACAAATTTGATTACATCGCCAATCAGGTATCGCCAGGTTCCGGCATTGGTGGTAATCAACAACCCATATTCCACATTTTTCTGTACCTGCTGAATATTGAGCGTTTCCACCTCCTCCCTGAGGTCTCCATCTTCAGTGAAATTCTCCGCCGTGAAAGGGATGAATTCGTAAAAGATTCCATTATTCAGCACCAGTCTCATGGACTTTTTATCCGGAATAGCTTGAAAAGCAATAAACCCTTCACTGGCCAGGTACGTCTCCATGTAGATAAGTGGTCTGCTGACCAGTCTTTCAAAGCCTTTTCGGTATGGCTCAAAAGGCACCCCACCGTGAACGAATATGGAAAGGTTTGGCCAGATATCATGAATACTGGAAACCTGGTAGTGATTCAGGATTTTATCCATGAGAATCTGCAGCCAGGCAGGAACACCCACAATGATACCAATATCCCAATCTTTGGCTTGCGCTACAATCTCCTCCAGCTTCTCTCCCCAATCTACAGTCCTGGCAATCTTTTTACCCGGCTTATAAAAATGTTGAAACCAAAAGGGTATCTGAGAAGCTGTGATCCCGCTTAAGTCTCCCTCAAAATAGTCCCCATGCTTCCTCAGGTTTGTACTACCTCCCAACATCAGAATCCCCTTGGTAAAAAAGTTATCAGGCAAGTTGTATTTGGAGAGGGAGAGGATCTGTCGCATGCTTGTCTTTCGGATCGACTTGAGCATCTCTTTGGTAATGGGAATGTATTTGCTGGAAGCTCCGGAAGTACCACTACTCAAGGCATAGTATTTAATCCGACCCGGCCAGCAAACGTTCATCTCCCCTGCTCTGGTCCTGTGCCACCATTCGCTATCCATCTTATCGTAGTCGAATATAGGGATGGCTGCTTTAAAAGCCTGGTAATAGTTTCCTTCTGGCTGTTGCTTAAAAGATTTCAGAACCGCATCAAAGCGATACGCCTTCCCAAAGGCTGTATGCCGACAATGTATCATCAACTTACTTAATTCCTGTTTTTGAAGGCTTGGCGGAGAGGTATATTGTTGCTCAAGGCTTTCCCGTAAGGTGATTCCTTTTTTGAGTAAGGTGCCAATTATTGCCATGTGCTAGCTGATTTCCATTCTGGGTTGATACTTTTGTAAACCTAATGTAAGTTTCTACTGTTTAAGTTAGATAAATGTCTAAGATTCAAGAAAATATTACCAAGCTAAAAGCTGCCATTCACGAAACACCCTGTACGCTGATCGCCATCAGCAAAACAAAACCTGAAACAGACATCATAGATGCCTATGAGGGCGGTCAACGGGCATTTGGTGAGAATAAAGTTCAGGAGCTTGCCTCCAAGCATGAAAGCCTACCCAAAGACATTGAATGGCACATGGTAGGTCATTTACAGCGTAACAAGGTGAAATACATTGCGGATTTCATTCACCTCATTCACAGCATCGACTCCCTTAAGCTGCTTAAGGAAGTAAATAAACAAGCTGAAAAATCCGGAAGAATCATTAATTGCCTGCTACAGGTACACATTGCCGAGGAGTCTACGAAGTTTGGTTTTGACCTGGATGAAATACCAGCGTTGATTAATTCTGAAGATTTTCAGTCCCTTAGCCACATCCGGGTTATCGGTCTGATGGGCATGGCCACCTTTACAGAAGATAAAGATCAGATTGTGAGGGAATTTAACACGCTTAAAGCGCTCTTTGACCAATTAAAGACTGATACCCTACCACCCAATGCCGTGATGAAAGAACTTTCCATGGGCATGAGTGGAGATTATGACATCGCTTTAAGTTGTGGCAGTACAATGATCCGTGTGGGGTCTTCGATCTTCGGAGAACGAAACTATCCCTGATTATTGCTCTTTGGGAGGTGTCGGTAACAACACACTTCCGGTGAGCGTTACCCTTGCCGGATTATTGCCCGCATTGGAGTATACCGTGATGACCTTGTTTTGCATCCCCCGTTTACCGACACTGCTAAAAACAACTTTTAGTCTGGCGGTATCACCAACGGCTAATGCTTCTTTGGACCAGTTGGGAGCGGTACATCCACATGTTGTTTTCACATCTGAGATAACCAAAGGCTCACTTCCTGTGTTGATATATAAAAAGTCATAGTTTACCTTTTCTCCCTGATTGACCTCTCCAAAATTATATTTACTCGTTTCAAAGCTAATCATTGGACCGTTTCTTGTTTCGGAGTCGGCATCAGGACCCTGAGCCATCAAAGTGGTTACAAGTAGAAAAGAGAAAATGCTCAATAAATATTTCATCGTTTTTAATTTTTTAATCAAGAAATTGATGTCAATGACTTATCAAATATTAAGCCAAGGTAATCTTTTGAATTATGATTATAACTGCAAGTAAAGTTAACGTTCTAATCTTATTTAATGTTTTATTTACAAAAATGATAGACTCTTGTGAATGATATGCATAAATTTAGCCATAAAGTCAGGGTAAGGGCATGTGGTCTGCTGGAAGAAGATGATAAAGTCCTGCTTATCAAACATGAAAACGTTGGTGAGCTCGGTTTTTTATGGTCTCCTCCAGGTGGAGGTGTAGAATTTGGTGAAAGTGCGCAGGAAACTTTGATTAGGGAATTCAGAGAGGAAACGGGACTGGAAATTGAGATAAATAATTTTCTTTTCCTTAATGAGTTCATTGATGAAAGGTTTCATGCAATAGAGTTGTTCTTTTCGGTTAAGCGACTGGGAGGAACGATGAAACTAGGAAATGACCCTGAATTGGCTGATAACGAACAAATTATGCAGGAACTTAAATTTATTGCATACCCTGATATGATTCAAATGGATAAAAAAAGTCTACACAATGCCTTTACGCATTTTCGGCATCCAAAAGAAGTTTTTAATATCAAAGGACACATCAATTTTCTGAACATTTAGGGGAGTGTGTTTCAGTAGTTAAATAAGAATAATTATTATTGCAAAAAACCTAACGTATGAGTAGTACAAAAATCCTTACGATCGCCTTCGGAATTATCGCTGCAGGGCTAGCTTATTATCTTTATTTTTCCATAAACTCAAGCATCGAGGCCACTCAGAAAATCGCCAGACATGAGGCAAGGATTATTGAGCAATTAAAGATGATACGAGAAGCTGAATTAGCTTTTCAATCCGTCAATGGTCGCTACACCAGTGACTGGGATAAGCTAATGGCTTTTATTGACAGCGGTAGGTTTTTCATCACAGAAAGAACAGAAACCATCATCACGCTTGATTATGGCGCGGACAGTACATATATCGAAATAGATACTTTAGGTACGGTAGCTGTTAAAGACTCTATCTACAACCCTGCTATTTATCCAAAATTTAATTTGGCCACCTTACCCTACGTACCAGGCATCAAGCCCCCGGTTAAATTTGAAATCTGGGCTGATAAAATTGAAAAGTCAGGTGTAAAAGTAGATGTAATCGAGGTTTACAATCCAAACCCAGTAAATCCTGAACGAGACGAGGAGAGTGAATACAACACCAAGAAACCGCTACGATTCGGATCAAGGACCAGTGTAACAACTGCAGGTAACTGGGAATAATTTTGAGTACCACGGGCACATTAAGTTATGCGATTGTAAAGAAAGCAGCCAGTGAGCGATTCGATATAGATAAGCTCGGGATTTATACGCTTTCGATACAAATCGGCATAACCGATATGCAGCTTTGTGTCACCAATCGTCAAACCAGCAAATGTCTGGCCCTGGAAGATTACCGGTTTGAAAATGTCCGGACCATCAACAACCGGCTGGAGATTGTCAAGCAACTTTTTGAGCGTCACCCTTTTTTGAAGCGTAAGGATTGGGGGACCATCAAATTATCACTGAAAACACATAAATATACCCTTGTTCCCGCCGCTGTCTTTCTATCCGAAAACAGCAGTGAGTATTTAGCGGTAAATGCAGAAGTCAATTCGAAAATTGAAGAGATCAGGTATTACCGACACATCTCCTGCAATGCGATCAATTTATTTGCGGTAGACAAAAAACTTATTGACGCGGTGAAATCGTATCATCCTAAAAAGCAAATAGAAGTCGTCAGTCAGTCCTGTGCATTGATTGAGGGTATTCTTCAATATGATGATCATACGGTTGGTAAAACGATGTTCTGCTATGTTGACAGCGGCATCCTTCATCTCATCGTCTCACAGAATCAAAAATTGATTTTTTACAATCAGTTTGCAGTCAGAAAGCCTCAGGACTATCTAAAATATATCATGCTGGTGATGCAGGAGACGCGGCTAAATCCAAAAACCAGCAATGTGGTGATGTGGGGCGGCATCAGAGCAGACAGCCCGGTGATCAGTACCCTGAAGAAGTACATTCGCAACATCTCACTGGGGACCAAGCCAAAGTTTTTGAAATTTGAGGACAAGCTGGACGAGTTGCCTGATCACCAATATTTCGATGCTTATAGTATCTTTCTTTGTGAATAAGCCTATTGAAGGTATTTATAACCTTCCCACCAAAATACAGCAATGAAAAAAGTAGCCATTTTCCCTGGTTCATTTGATCCTTTTACCAAAGGACATGAAGATGTTGTACTGAGAAGCCTCCGGATTTTCGATGAGGTGATCATCGGTATTGGACATAACACGCAAAAGAAGCGGTACTTTGAAGTGGAACTGATGGTCGAGAAGATCAATCTTGCTTTTAAGGATACGGAAGGTGTCTCGGTGATTGTCTATGATGAGCTCACCGCCAAGCTTGCTTCCAGGTACGAGGCCAACTATATGGTGAGGGGCTTAAGAAACACCACCGATTTTGAGTATGAGAACAGCATCGCTCAGATTAATAAATACCTGAATGCTGAGTTAGAGACCGTTTTTCTGATTACCTCTCCTGAGCTTGCTCCGATCAGCTCCAGTATCATCAGGGAAGTCCATAAGTATGGAGGGGATGTTACTCCTTTTTTGCCTTATAAGCTCTGAGGTTGAGTAATTCCGCTTTGACGCTGACTTTGGCCTTGACGCTGACCTTGACGCTGACGCTGACTCTGACTCTGACCTTGACTTTGGCTTTGAATCGTAGGATAATCCATTATATTCCTTCACCAACTCACCCTATTGTAGACTTTGGATGTCCAACCTTCGCTTACCACCTCCGCCAGAGGCTTCGGTAGTCGAAGAAGCTCCGGTCGACAAGTCGGACTTTCGGACGTTCAGACACCAACTCACCCTATTGATTGATCGGAATAATTGTTTAAGTACGCTACCCCTCTCTTCAAAAGAGAGGGAAATGGATATTTAAGTTAAAATCAACAATAGTAGGGTCATTCCGATCCGACAACAGGAGGAGAAGGAATCTTGCGCGTGTTGTGGAGGAATAAATGAGTCCGATTTAATTTCCAAAGTAGGAGATTCTTCATTCCGCTACGCTACATTCTGAATGACGAACGAGGGTTTGGACTGTCTACGCCTTGTATGATTCACTAACTACGAAAACGCCTGGCCCATGGTTCGTGTCCCCACGAACCATTACAATCCTTCAGCAACTCACCCTTAAAAGGATTTTCTGACATTCAACCTACGCTTACCACCTCCGCCAGAGGCTTCGGTAGTCGAAGAAGCTCCGGTCGACAAGTCGGACTTTCGGACGTTCAGACACCAACTCACCCTATTGATTGATCGGAATAATTGTTTAAGTACTCTACCCCTCTCTTCAAAAGAGAGGGAAATGGATATTTAAGGGAAAATCAACAATAGTAGGGTCATTCCGATCTGGCGCAGTCATCGTATGACTGATATTGAAAATCGGACTTTCTAAAACGTTTTAGCTTTTTAAAAAATTCGTCGATGGGGTGAAGTCATACGACGACTTAGCCTTGGCTCTGGTGCCATGAGAAAGGACATTCGAATGTTCAGACTCAGATAACTGTTGCAGTTTGGTGAGGACACCAACCAGGGTGATTGGTCTTCACAGACCATCGCGCCTTTCCACCAACTCACCCTATTGATTGATAGGAATGATTGTTTAAGTACGCTACCCCTCTCTTCAAAAGAGAGGGAAATGGATATTTAAAGGAAAATCAACAATAGTATCGTCATTCCGATCTGGCGCAGTCATCGTATGACTGATATTGAAAATCGGACTTTCTAAAACGTTTTAGCTTTTTAAAAAATTCGTCGATGGGGTGAAGTCATACGACGACTTAGCCTTGGCTCTGGTGCCATGAGAAAGGACATTCGAATGTTCAGACTCAGATAACTGTTGTAGTTTGGTAAGGACACCAACCGGGAAATGACGTGTCGGATGGTAGCATCCGGTAACACAAATCACCACCGGGTTTTACCGCACAAAATATCCATATCATGATAATTTTTAAATATTTTTCACAAAACGTTTTGAACTTTAATCCGTTGTTCTTTATATTTAAATTAATAATGATTAAGGACCAGCTTGTTTACTTGGACCGGTATTGCAGAAAAGCGACATAATGTTTGATTTACTCGTAGTCAGCTTTGTGTCATAGCAATACCATGGTCCTTGTAACTTGCTTTTTGGTTAGCCTTTGACTGACTAAAATAATTACTTCCTTATGTACCAGATCGTAATGTCCGCCAGTACATGAGGTCTATTGCTATTTGGTGGAGACCCTACCAGGGTGAGTGTCCCAACCCAATTTAAAATTATTTCACAAAACGCTTTAATATTTAACACGTTATTTGTTAGCTTTAAGTCTTTAAGTTTAAGAACCAACTTTTTTACAGGATCGGTATTATGGAAACTAACCTACAGTTAGGGAAACTTATCGGTCCTGTTTGTTTTTGGTGAGTAGGACGTCTGTCCAACCTACGCTAAAGCTTCATCCTACACTACTACCTACGCTAAAGCTTCGGTAGTTGAAAAAAGTCTTGGATGACAGGTCGGTAGATGAGCTTCGGTTGACAAGCCCGACACTCGGACTTTCGGACAGTTCAGACAAATAAATTAGTATCGTCACTCGGACCGGCGAAGTCATCCGATGACTCATTTAGATACTTTCACCAACTCACCCTATTGATTGATAGGAATGATTGTTTAAGTACTCTACCCCTCTCTTCCAAAGAGAGGGAAATGAAGATTTAAGGGAAAATCAACAATAGCATCGTCATTCCGATCCGACGACAGGAGGAGAAGGAATCTTGTGATTGTTGTGGAGAAACGAAAAGGGTCAATTCAACTCCCGTAGGAGGAGATTCTTCCTACCTGCGTTTCACTTCGGTAGGCAAGGCACCTGGTAACTATCGCAACTCATTTCTAAATAATGGTTAGAGGTTACCACCTACGCCATCTACTACGCTAGGGCTTCGTAGATCAAAGAAAGCTTCATCCTACACTACTACCTACGCTAAAGCTTCGGTAGTTGAAAAAAGCTTCGGATGACAGGTCGGTAGATGAGCTTCGGCGGTTGAAATGGGTTGACGGGTTCATTCCGAGCGGAGTCTCCGAAGGGACTCTGCGTTCCTGGCAATTCCGGTTGGTGGGGACACCAACCAGGGTGATTAAGAGCAAGCATCAATCAGGATATTAATAAAAACGGTATACCCTTTAGTGTTTTTGATTTTTGAGGAGGCGGTGGTACTCCTGGATGACGCTTCTGATGGAACGATAGGAATCATAAAGCGCGGACCGTAATTCGGTCAGGGTGACCCAAGTGACCTCTTTGATGTTTTCCTCCGTCTGTGGCTTCATGTTGGTATCATCAACACACTGCATCGTGTACCAATAGGTTTTTTTGAGGACGTATTTCTTGTTTCTGATGTAGGTATGCCAGGAGGTCGCGATCTTTTTACCCAATATGACCTTTACCCCTGTCTCTTCTTCTACCTCTCTGACCGCGCAGTCTTTCTTTTTCTCGTGCTTATCCAGTTTTCCTTTTGGAAGGTCCCACCTGCCCTGGCGGTAAATCAGTAATGTTTTGCCGTCCTTATCTACCACTCCTCCTGCTGCTTCAACTACTTTAAACTTCGTTTTGATAAACCTGATTAGTCCTTTGCTGTCTTTGGAGGTAAAGGTGATGGAATCAACCTCTTTAAACTTGTTGTCCGTCATGAGCTGAAGCAACTCTTCTACTTTCTCAGGCTGCGCATCGTGAATAAGCACGTCATCGATCAACTTTTTTGGCTTGATCTTCTGGCTGGCGCCATCAATAATGAGGTCATATTCGGCAGCGTCCTTTGCTTCAGCTTTATCAATGATCCTTACAGGTATATCGTTGATGAATATTTTCACAAGTAGCTTTAGCTTTGTGGTGGTTTAAAAACTTAAATATATCGGGTGACCATAACTATTTCAGAATTCGTCCAATAAATTTTCATTAAATTTTCATCATGTCTATTCAACTCTTTGATAATCAGGTAGCCAAAAAAGTTGCTGCCGAACTCTTACGTATCCAGGCCATCAAACTAAGACCGGAAGCTCCCTTTACCTGGGCCTCTGGATGGAAGTCCCCCATTTATTGTGACAATCGACTGAGCTTGTCTTTTCCTGAAGTACGTACCTATGTAAAATCTGCCTTAGCAGACCTGGTACGATCAAAGTTTCCGGAGGTGGAAGCCATCGCCGGAGTAGCTACGGCAGGGATTCCCCAGGGTGCGCTGGTCGCTGACGAGATGGACCTCCCTTTCATCTATGTTCGATCCAAATCAAAAGGCCATGGGATGGGCAATCAGATCGAAGGATTGGTTACCAAAGGCCAAAAAGTAGTCCTTGTGGAAGACCTGGTATCAACTGGAGGAAGTTCCCTGATGGCTGCTGATGCTGTCAAGGCTGCTGAAATGGAAGTATTGGGAATGGTATCGATCTTTACTTATGGTTTTCAGGTATCGGTAGATAACTTTGCCCAACATGGTATCGATCTGTGGTGCCTCAGCGACTACAATACGCTGATCGACATTGCGGAGGAAAACAATACGATCGAATCGGAATCGCTGGAGACGCTGAGGAAATGGAGGGAGGATCCGGGGGAGTGGGGTTAGATGTTCAGATGTTCCGACATTTGGATGCTTTGATACCAACTCACCCTGAAGTCAAATAGCGGTTATTGCTTTACGACCACCCTGACGAGCCGTCCGACTCTCCAAAGAGAGGGAGATCCTTATTTAGGAAAAATAAAAAAAAGTATCGTCATTCCGAACGAGTGTCTTATTGTTCCATAGATGCAGGATTTTAGAGTCTGGATGTTTGAAAATGGGAAAGGAATATTTTGTCGAGTGAAGGAATCTCATGACTGGTGTAGAGGAACGGGGATAACCTTATACACGGTCACGTGCAGGAGATTCCCGCGCTTCGTTACACTCCGCTCGGAATGACGTGAATTTCTATGGTTTCTTTTCGCTGGCTTCCCCTGCACCCGTCAAGGTCCCATACCAACTCACCTTGTCATTCAGAGAACCTACTGTAACGGGTAGCGCTCCTCGATGCCGAGTCCGAACAGGGCAAAATCGTATTTTACGGGATCTGAGGGGTCCATCAATTTCAGGTTATCTGTCAATTCAAGGGCCGTCTTCCAGTCGGTCTGTTTTCTGGAGATCAGGCCCAGCCGACGTGCTACCCGGTCCACATGCAAGTCACAGGGGCAGATCAGGTCAGCAGGGGAAATTTTTGGCCATAGTCCAAAATCGACGCCCGCATCGTCTTTTCTGACCATCCATCTTAGGAACATGTTCATGCGCTTACATGCAGAATTGCGTATGGGTGAAGGGATGTGCTTATAGGTGCGTTTCGGGTGATCCGGCAAGGAGAAAAAATGATAAAAAAAGTGCGTAAGCCGGGACTCCATGGACGGATGATCTTCGACAGGGATAAAAGCAGACTCCAAAGACTCATGCTGACGATAATGCCATTTGAAAAAAGAAATGAAATACAGGGCATCTGTCGGATTGAAGGTTCTGTGTTTGAATTGTAAAAATCGTTTGAGGTCCTGCTCCGTATGGTGGAGCACAAAATCATGCGGCGCATCGTCCATCAAGGCAAAAAACTCCAGACATTTATTGATGATCGTTTTACGCTGGCCCCAGGCCAGCATAGCCGCAACAAAGCCACTGATCTCGATGTCCTGCTTTTTGGTGAATCTTCTGGGTATGCTGATTGGATCGTTTGGGATGAAATCCGGTTGGTTATACTTCACCACCAGCTCTTCCAGGTATGCCTTGAGCTCCTCCACCTATTCCTCGTAGTAGGAAATTTCGACCCTGGCACGTGGATCGATGATCCCTAACCGTTTGAAGGCTACCGGGGTAATCCTGATCAGAACATTCTCATTCAGGCCCGTGTTGGGCAGCTTGGCCACCACTTTTACAAAGACTTTTTGATTGTTCATGAGGTTCCTCACCTCGACCAGCGATCCGATGGGCTGTTCACGGTGCAAACACAGGTACTTATCCGTAGGAATAACATCCTCAATTTTTAGCGCGATTCCTTCTTCCACAATCCTGACAAATCCACTTTGATCCACGATCCGTTTTTTGATGCCATAGGGCGTCTTCACAATCTTTGGCGCTGCCCTTACGACATCTACCTTCTGCTTTAGCCTGATCTCCTGTCCGATAGCTAAATGGTCACTGGTCAGTGCGTTCCAGTAGATGACACTGTCCACACGTACGCCGTATCGGTCTGCAATGGTTTTAATCTCATCCCCACTTTGGACGCTGTACAAGACAAAATCATCCTCTTCCTCTTTGGCAGGCCTTAGCGGATCTGAGGTAGACGCTTCCGTCGTTGTATTTTCCGTTACAGTAGTCGCATTTCTATTTGGTATCACGTATTCTTCACGTGGCCCTACCTCCCTGATGGCCAACTCCTGTCCGATAGCGATCTCGTTGCCCGACAGGCTATTCATCTCCTTGAGCTCATACACCCTCAACCCATACTGCTGAGAGATGCTAAATAGTGTTTCTCCGGTGGCCACGGTGTGGATGGTTTCCTTTGGCTTCTGTGATGCGGTTATTTCCTGTGGGACGTCTTTGACGGGGATCCTGAGCAATTGTCCCAGGGAAATGGTATTGTCAATGATCTCGTTGGAAGTGGTTATCTCACTGATCTCTGCCTGGTACCTTTTACTCAGCGAATACAAAGTTTCTCCCCTTTCTACCTCATGGATGACCATGAGCTTTCCGTCTGACCTTTCTACCCGCAAGGAGTCCAGCGAAAACCCATATAGGCTGAGCAGCAGCAATAAAAATGTTAAACTATAGTTCAATGGCATTGATCTGTTTCCTTTCAACGATGAATACAAGGTAATTATTGAATACAAAAAATCCTTCCGGGGCCATACCCTCCATCTTGTGATCCAATATCTCATGGTAAATTTCCTCCTCTTCCCGGATAACCACCAATTTTCTAGCCAATTCTTTTTCAGATCTTAAATAATAACAGATAATGATGCAGTTATTCACTTCGAGATAGTCCACCAAAGGACCGATCTCCTGGCCTGAGAAGTATTCTTTCACCACCTCATAGGAAGAACTGCCTTCCTCAAATACCACCGGTGTTACACAGTGATTATCAGCCTTACTCTTTGGTGTGACGGGTATTGACTCCTCCAAATGACTGGACGGGTCTTCTATCTTTTGGTAGGTTAGCTTTCCCGCTTTAAAATCTATCATCTGGTGACCCGGGAGATCCTTAATTACCACACCCGTGCTATTAGCAACGATAAGTGCTTTATCTAATGGGTTTTGGGGATCCTGGTATTTTTCTATGAAGAGATGCTCCTGGTCAAACAGCTGAAGCGAACTCCACCAGTCTGCGCCAGCTACTGTAAAAGGCTCATTCAGCTGCTTATTCACCAAATCCAGGACCGCATATGAAGTCATCAGCTGGTCCTGATCTCTCAGCTCCAGCATCAGTTTTCCCGCTTCCTGATCAATTGCCGTCTTCCAGATGACTCCACTGACGTTAAAAGAAAATGCCAAATTCAATAGCTGCCTCAAGCCTTCTGATGTATTTTTACTAAATAATTAACGCAAAGTTAGACAGATCGAGATGGTCAGAAAAATATTGATTTTGATACTTGTACTTTATGGAGGTGCTGCGCTCAGCCAGGGCAACGACAGCATCACTGTATTTCACATGCAGGTGGCTGCTAATATCGATCCCCGAACCAACCGATATACGGAGTTGGCATTGGAAAAAGCCCTGGAGGTAGAGGCAGACTACGTCATTCTGGAGCTGGACACCTATGGTGGAGCGCTCAACGATGCAGACGAAATCAGGACCCGGCTGCTGGAATTTGAAATTCCTGTATATGCCTACATCAACAAAGATGCTGCATCTGCAGGTGCTTTGATCTCTATTGCCTGTGACAGCATCTACATGGCGAGAGGGTCCAGCATAGGGGCTGCTACGGTAGTTACCCAAGACGGCGTTGCAGCGCCTGACAAATACCAGTCATACATGCGTTCCATCATGCGCTCGACAGCGGAGGCCACCGGAAGGAATCCAAAGATCGCCGAGGGGATGGTAGATGAAGACATCGAGGTAGACAGCATCGCCACGGAAGGCAAGGTGATCACCTTTTCGGTATCCGAAGCCATCAAATGGGGGTTTTGTGAGGCTGAAGTGACGGGCATCGACGATATCATGAGCAGAAGCAATGTGGAGAATTACGAGCTGGTGAAGTTTGAGCTTGACTGGTCAGAAAACCTCATCGCCCTGTTTTTAAATCCGTTTATCAGTGGGATCCTGATCCTGATCATCATCGGGGGGATCTATTTTGAACTGCAGACACCCGGCGTAGGTTTTCCCATCCTGGCGTCCATCATTGCCACGATCTTGTATTTCATCCCTTATTACCTCAATGGGCTGGCAGAAAACTGGGAGATCGCCGTATTCATCGTAGGGATTGTTCTGATTGCGGTAGAAGTATTTGTCCTGCCGGGATTCGGCATCGCAGGTATAGCCGGGCTGACGCTCACGTTGGGCGCTCTGGTATTGGTGATGCTGAACAATGACAACCTCGATTTTTCCTTCGTGAATACTGAAGATATATTTTATGCAATCAGCTCCACGTTATTGGGTCTGCTGGGAGCCATCGTGCTGATGTTTTTCGGAGGGATACGTCTGACCAATTCACAATTCTTCAAAAAGATTGCGCTGGTGGACGTGCAGGATAAAGCAGAAGGATATACCAGTAGCTTTTATAAAGAAAAGACCCTGGTGGGCAAAAAAGGTACGGCCTACACCAATCTACGACCCAGTGGAAAAGTGCTCATTGATGGAGAGGTCTATGATGCCTACACCCGAGGCAACTACATCGCTGAAAAAGTGGAGATCGAGGTGATCTCCGACGAAGGAACCTCATTAAAAGTGAAAGATTTGTAAATGAAGGTATTAGGTATCATCCCTGCCCGGTATGCTTCTACCCGTTTTCCGGGAAAACCGCTGATCGATGTTGCTGGAAAAAGCATGATCCACAGGGTGTATGAGCAATCCAAAAAAAGCCAGGGGCTTGGCGAGGTGGTTGTAGCTACTGATGACGAACGCATCGCTGATGCGGTCAGGCAATTTGGTGGTAAAGTGGAAATGACCGCCACCAAACACCGCAACGGAACCGAGCGCTGCGCAGAGGTATTGGAAAGGTACCCGGAATATGACTATGTCGTTAACATCCAGGGTGATGAGCCTTTTATCCAACCTGAGCAAATTGATGGACTCTGTGAATTGCTGGATGGCACCGTGCAGCTGGGTTCGATGGTCAGGAAGATCGAAGATCCGGAGCTGTTGCACAACCCTTCGATCATGAAGGTGATTCTCAACAAGTTTCACGAGGCCATTTACTTTAGCCGGACCTGTGTTCCGTTTGTCAGGGACTACCCTCAGGAACAATGGCTGGATCACCACACCTACTACAAACATATCTGCATCTATGCTTATCGGTCAGACATCCTGTTTGAAATTACCCAATTACCTCCGGGAGACCTGGAAATGGCAGAATCTCTGGAACAGCTGCGTTGGATTGAAAATGGATATAAAATCAAAATCGGGATCACCGAATTTGAAAGTCATAGCGTAGACACGCCCAAAGACCTGGAGAAAATCTTAAAAACGCTTTAATGAAAAGATATCTTGAAATTCTTGTTTGGGTCCTGCTGATTGGGGCCTGTGTACTCTTTTGGATCTCCATCCGAACTATTGAAAATGAAATGTATTACACCGTGGCTGCGCTGGTGATGTGGGGAGGGGGATTTCTGCTGAACAGGTATGTGAAGAAGATGTGAGAAAGGACTTTCGGACATTCAGACAATCAGACACTCGGACACCAACTCACCCTTAAAAGGATTTTCCGACAGTTCAGACACCAACTCACCCTGATATCGATCATGGTAATTGTCTATGAACACCTACCCTCTCTTCGAAAGAGAGGGCAAAGTATATTTAAGTGAAAATCAACAATCGTAGCGTCATTCCGATTGGGCGCAGGAGGAGAAGGAATCTTGTGTATGTTGTGGAGGAATTTTTTTGGGTTGATGGGTTAAAGGGTTCCCACCTACGCTCTATCTACGCTAAAGCTTCATCCTACACTACTACCTACGCTAAAGCTTCGGTAGTTGAAAAAAGTTTCGGATGACAGGTCGGTAGATGAGCTTCGGTTGACAAGTCCGACACTCGGACAGTTCAGACACCAACTCACCCTATCGATTGATCGGGATGATTGTTTGAGTACTCTCCCCCTCTCTTAGCAAGAGAGGGAAATTGATATTTAGTGCAATCAAAATAAGTATCGTCATTCTGAACGGAACTTCAGAGATCATGCTAAAGAGCAGGAATTAGCCCCAAAGAAGTATAAAGACAGGGTATGAAGATTATGTGTGAAGTGAAGAATCTTGTGTGTGTTGTGGAGGAATATTAGGGTAAGTACACACGAAATACGAGATTCTTCACTTCGTTCAGAATGACGTGAAAGTTATTGGTTCCTTTATCGCAGAAGTTACTCTTCATCCTCCCCCTGCACCCCCTCCGAAGGGGGACATTTCTAACAGAAATAATCAATAAAAACTATGGGAAAAACACCCGTCTGATGACACGGGAAATCCGCTCCAAATCCGGAGCGGTGAGGTTAGAGCCGGAAGGCAAACAGAGGCCCTGTTCGAAGAGCTTTTCTGAAACGCCATTGACATAGGCCTTGGCATCTTTAAACACAGGCTGTAGGTGCATAGGCTTCCATAGCGGACGTGCCTCGATGTTGTCTGCCTCGAGGGCGAGGCGCAGGTCTTCGCGGGTGATGCCACCGGTCTTTTTGGGGTCGATCAGAATGGTGGTGAGCCAGCGGTTGGAATGGCATGATGGGGGCTCCTGGTGAAAGGTAATGCCAGGGAGTTCTTTCAAGCTGCTTTTATAAAATTCATAATTCGCCCGGCGACTCTTTATTCGCTCATTGAGTAAAGAAAACTGACTATGTCCAATGGCGGCGTTGACATGGCTCATTCGGTAATTGTAACCTACCTCCTGATGTGTCATTTCCGCACCTACATCTTTAGCCTGGGCAGCCCAATATTGGGCTTTTTGGGCATGGGATAAATCATCTGTGAGGAGCATCCCTCCTCCACTGCTGGTGATGATCTTATTGCTGTTGAAACTCAAAATGCTGGTGTCACCAAAACTACCACACGGCTTCCCCTGAAAAGTAGATCCTAAAGCTTCCGCAGCATCTTCAATGACAGGAACATCATATTTAGCCGCAATGGCCAAGAGCTCATCCATTTTTGCGGGCATGCCGTAGAGGTGAACAAGCATGATGGCTTTCACACCTCCGCTATCTACCTTCGCTGAAGCTTCGGCAGACAAAAGGCTACGGTGCGCAAGGGGCTTTTTGTCCTCGGCTGTTAGCTCCTTGAGCGCTTTTTCCAATAGCTTCGGATCCATGTTCCAGCTATCTGGTTCACTGTCAATAAAAACAGGTGTTCCCCCTTCATAGAGAATCGGAAAGGCAGTAGCAGCATAAGTAAAACTTTGACAAAGCACCACATCTCCGCTTTGGATGCCCAGCAACTTCATGGCCAGGTGAATAGCGGAAGTACCCGAATACAAGGCCACCCCATGCTGTCGGTTTACCTGTTGGGTTATCTCTTGCTCAAAGCCGGCAATCACCTCTTCAGGCGGACCTAACTGTTCTGGATTAATGATCCCCTGGTTAAATACAGGAGGTGAGAGATAAAGGGGGCTATGCTTCATTTCCCGTAAATTTTTCAAAAAAAGGAATCGCTTTAGAGGAGAAAAGGTCCACGGTTATTTCCCAAATGGTTCGTAACATAATCATCAGATCCATCCTCAAGGAGTAGTGATCTACGTAATAAACATCCAGGTCGAAACGTGCTTTCCAGCTGTCTGTGCTTCTTCTATGCACCTGGGCCCAGCCGGTAATACCAGGACGTACTTCGTGCCGCCGGTTTTGATATTCAGAGTACAATGGACCATATTCAGGCAAAAAAGGACGTGGACCTACCAGACTCATCTCTCCTTTCAGCACATTCCACAACTGTGGAAGCTCATCCAAACTTGTCTTCCGTATCAATCTGCCTAACCGGGTAACCCGCTTCTGATCGGGTTCATGGCCTGAACGCATGGTTCTGAGTTTATAGCATTTGAATATTTGTTGATTTTTTCCCAATCGTTCCTGCGCAAAAAATGGTGTATGTTGATCGATCACCAGAATAAATAAAATTCCTAAAACTATCAAAGGTGATATGAGCAATCCCAATGTTAAAGCGATAACGATATCCAGCATCCTTTTGATTGAATCGTATGACATGAATGCATTTCTAGTTAACCTGTTTTAGCAAATACGTTGTAAACCCTGATTTTAACGAATGCAAAAATAAGGACTAGCCCGATCAAAAGTGAAAAGAAAACCAATGCAGGATCCATTCCCCGCTGGATAGCCCAAATAAATAGAACATTGATCCCCAATTGTACGATGCCATACACCAAACTCACAATCACATGGGGCATCTGACTTTCATTGGCCATCAATTGATACAGGTGTTTGCGATGGGCGTCGAAGATGTTATCCCGCTGGATAAGGCGTTGGATAATGGTACCCACTGAATCAACACCGTAAACCAACACAAAAGCCAGGTAATAAAAATTGCTAGCTTTAACAATCAGCAGGCTCAATAATAAAGTGATTATAAAAGCCATGGATACCGCTCCCACATCTCCGGCGAAACAAACGGCACGTCTTCTGAAATTGAAAAAACCAAAGATGAGCAGACCCATCATGGAATAGGTTAGGATTTTAGGATCTATAAAAACCAGTTCATGATTGAGAAAGGCGATCGTCCCGATGGTTACCAGGCTATAAACCACGGTGATCCCGTTGATCCCGTCCATGAAGTTGTAGGCGTTGATGAAGCCCATCACAATGGGTAAAATAAGCATAACCAGCATGATTTGATGGATGGTAGAGACACCAACCATGGGAGCTGAATTCAGGACTTCCAACAGTAATAAGATCACCGTTACTAAATGGGCTGTAAGCCTTAGCCGATTAGGCACATGCCCGAGGTCATCGATGAAGCTGACCGTACTGATGATCAGGAAGCCTGCAAAGAATAAAGGTAAGGGCAGTCCGCTTGTTAGCCACCAGGCGATAATAGCCAGTACGAAGATGATGCCACCACCACGGATGGTGATTTTTGTGTGGGAGCTGCGCTCGTTGGGTTTGTCTATGATGTTGTAGTGGTCTGCGAGATGCAGATAGGCGAGCATCAGAAGAATTAGATTTATGAATACAATTAGGTAGAACATATAATTAGGCGTGAGAAGTAAGAGGTGACTCCCACCAGAACGTCATCCTCGAGAACGCAGTGAACCTGCCTGTCGGCAGACAGGTCGGGGATCTTCTTGCATTTTATTCCTGCTCAATAAGACAGATAAGCTTACGAGCTTTGATGATCCCTGATCCTGCCTACGCGCGCTACGGCTGGCAGGCAAGTCAGGGATGACATAGGAGAGCGATGATTCCCTGTTCGCTACGCTCCATGTAATGACGTATATTTTGTTGTTTTAATGCTTCGCTTGACAGAGCAGTTGGAATGACCAACCTAGATTGTCTTCCAGTTTGGAACAACCCAGAACGTCATCCCAAACAACACTAGAACGTCATCCCTGTGTAAACAGGGATCTTCATGAATATTATCCTTGCTCGATAAAACAGATACTTTTACGGACTTTGATGATTCCCTGTTCCCGCCTTCCATAGTACCTATGTACGGCGGACAGGCACTACGCTCCATGGAATGACAGTAATATTGTTGGTTTCTCTTCTAACCTACAGATACGTTTACGAGCTTTGATGATCCCTGATCCTGCCTACGCCCGCTACGGCTGGCAGGCAAGTCAGGGATGACATAGGAGAGCGATGATTCCCTGTTCGCTATGCTCCGTGGAATGACGGTAATATTTTTATTTTTTCTCCTCACGTAAAATCTTCAACACTGTCCGATAAATCCTTCAATTCTGGATTGAACTCCTGAATCAACTCATCCTTCCATTTCCTTTTCCACTTTTTCATCTGCTTCTCTCTTTCAATCGCTGATTCAATCCGATCATGAAATTCATAATAGATCAGATCCGTGCAACTGTATCTTCTGGCAAAAGTAGATCCATTCATATTTTTATGATCATACATTCTGGCTACAAGATTTGATGTGACGCCGATGTATAGGACAGATCTTGACTTGTTTGAGATGATATAGACATAGCCACCTTTTGATCTCATTTCCTAACAAAATAAACCTAGAACGTCATCCAAAACGACCACAGACGTCATCCCTGTACAAACAGGGATCTTCGTAAATATTATCCCTGCTCGATAAAACAGATACGTTTACGAACTTTAAAGATTCCTTGTTCTCCGCCTGCTGGCGGATCCATGGAATGACGGTAATATTGTTGGTTTCTCTTCTAACTGACCTCACTTCACTGGAGCAATAAATGCCTCCGCCATCGCCTTCAGCCCTTCCTCTACCGAATACTTCTGCTCAAGGCCCATGGACTGGTAGGACGCTGATTCAGCCACTTCCAGGGAGCCGAAGAGGCGTTGATGGAAGCCAGGCTTTATCCATTTGAGTAGGGTTCGCATGAATACGGGGATCGCAATGATCTTCTTTTTGGGATTGATATTGCTTTTGAGGTGGTTGACGAGCTGTGTGGTGGAGATCGCGGGTTGATCGGCGGGAACAACTGTTATGGCTTCTCCTTTCTGGATCAGTTGGTCGAGCAGGTGTACCAGGTTGTCTACAAATACCATGGAGCGCCGATTGTCTATTCCTCCCAGTGGCAACGGTGAACTGCCTGCGATGCCCTGCATCAGCTTCAATAGATTGCCTTTTGCTCCGGGACCATAGATCAGCGGGGGACGAAGAATCGTCACAATAAAGTCTGGTCCCTCGAGAGATCGGAGGCCTTCCTCCGCCTCCAGCTTGCTTTGACCATAAGGATCATTTGGAGTGAACGGTGAGCTGTGAACAGTGATGGGACTTTCGCTTTGGTCGAGGCCATAGACTTTGATGGTGGAAAGGAAGAGAAACTGTTTGACGCCATTGGCTTTCGCTGCCTTCGCCAGCTCGAGGGTCAGATCCCGATTGACTGAGAAATATAAGCCTTCGTCCTCACCTTCCATCCGGTGGGCGATCCCTGCACAATGCAGTACGGTATCCACTCCGGAAAAGTCGATGTCTTTGACGGCTGTCGTCTGTAAAGAGACTGGCAGGATCTCTTTCTTCTTTGGATAGAGGTCCATGAAGCGGGAGCCTACGAAGCCACTTGTGCCGGTAATTAGAAGCTTACTCAAAGTCTTTTCGACTTAAACTATAAAAGTAACTGCATGAGTCAGTGGTACACTTTTGTGGTTTTCCCCCAAGCAAAGTGGTGCTTCTTCGGGAAAGCATCCGATAGGAGAAAGAGGAATTATTTGGCTTTATTAATTTCCAAAATATCATCTGTTTTTGACTCTAAATATTCACTAATTGCTCCAATGCTTCTTAAAACAAGTTGGGAAACATTTTGTGTCGTCAGATTTCCGGTATTAAGCCATATTATTTTAGGAGGAGTACCATAAAGTGCATTCAAATCCACAAAATCGGAATCAAATGTGACAATAGCATATGAATTGGTTCTTGCATACTGAAAAATTTCAAAATCTGATACGTTTTCAAGTCCTACAAAACGTACCTGCTGACAATTAGATAATTTCTTAGGAAGAAGTTTTAAAATTTTAGGAGAAATATTCTGATCAAACAGGAGTTTCACGAGACTGAAATAAGTCGACGCTCCTTATCAGCAGCATATGCAAGGCAAGCGTCTATCATTTGATCAGTAATCTCATTAAAATCTGACTTGATATCTTCCCGACTCATCCCATTAGACAACCAATTAAGCACATCGTAGACGGTAATCCTTGTTCCTTTTATACAAGGCTTTCCAAATCTTTTGTCAGACTTTATTTCTATTAACTTATGATAATCCATTCCATAAATATACGTAATTCTGTAAATGCAGTTCTATTTTATTTATTGGAAGAAATCAACCCTCCCCCTTGTTCATTCAGGGTTGGTTTAAGGTTTCACTCATTAATGAATTACGCTATTAATTCCCAAAAGGCAAGTACTCAAAAACCTTCTTAAAATACTTCAAACTCACCTTCAGCAGACTTGTACGAATCCCATTCTCGCGGCAGGCCCGAACAATCTCTTTATTGAGGAGCCAGCGGCTTTTCCAGGACTGGTTGCTGAGGCCCCCGGGGAGCATGTCGACCATGAGGAGGGGCAGGTATTTTGTCCTTAGTTTGTTGGTGTGGAGGAAGCGGATCAGGAGCTCGTAATCTGCGGCGATGTTATAGTCGGTCTTGAAGGTGCCCAGCTGATCATAAAATTTCTTTCGGATATACACACTTGGGTGTGCCGGCATATACCCCCAGGCGAACTTCCCGGGATGCCAGTGCTTTGAGGAGTAGTAGCGTTGGGTCTTTTTCGGATTGTTTGGATTTACGAATCGAATGTCGCCATAGATCGCATCGACTTCCGGATCTTCAAAGGCTTTGGCTACCTGGGCCAGGATGGTCACATCATGGAAATAATCATCGGAATTGAGGATGCCGACGATATCGCCGGTCGCCATGGCGATGCCTTTGTTGAGGGCGTCGTACATACCCTGGTCGGGTTCGGAAACCCATTTCTCTATTTTCCCTTTTTTGATGAGGTCGAGGGTACCGTCGGTGGAGGATCCATCGATGAGGATGTGTTCGATGTTGGGATGGTTTTGGGAGTTGACGCTGTCAATTGTTTTTTGGAGTGTGTTGACACTGTTGTAGGTTACTGTAATTATAGAGATTTTCAATTTCTAAGGTAAAATTAGTGAGCGTGGATGATCAAAGAGGGTAACTCTCAGTCGGATGGTAGCATCCGACTTGACAACGATTTCGGTGGAGAAACTCCCAACCGCCCAAGAACGTCTCCTAAACAAACATAGAACGTCATCCTCGAGAACGAAGTGAATCGGGGATCTTTGTGAATCTATCCTTGTCTGACAAAACAGGGGCGTTTGCGAGCTTCAATGATTCCTGCTTCCGCAGGAATGACGTTCTTTTTTATATTCCTGCTTCCGCCTTCGCTAATCTCCTTCGCCAGCGCCTCCGCAGAGTAGCTTCTGCGCTCGCGGAAGGCTTTGGAGATCGAAGAGCTTCGGCAGGCAGGCGGTAGTATTTTTATTCCTTCTTCGCTGGCTCAATCTTCCTCGCGCTTACCTAGAGACATCCCAAACAATATAAGAACGTCATCCCCGCGAAAGCGGGTATCTTCTTAATATTTTCCTTACTCAACAACACAAACACGTTTACGAGCTTCGATGATTTCCTGATCCTGTCAGGGATGACGGTATTATTTATGATCTTACTTCGCTGGCTTGTATTTACTTTTCAATTTTTCTTTCGTTCACCTTCACCGCTGGATTCCCCTGATATATCCCATATGCCTCCAAATCCTTTGTAGCCACACTTCCTACAGCAAGTACTGCATGGCTATGCACTGTCACCCCAGGACAAACATTGGCTTGTGCGCCGATCCAGGCGCCGTCCTCGAGGGTGATGGGCTTGACGATGAGGTCGAAGGTAGGTTTCTTGTAGTTGTGGTTGCCAGTGAGGAGCATGGCTCCCTGGGAGAGGCAACAATTGGAGCCGATCTTCACCGTGGTGAGGTTATCGATCCAGACGTTCTCCCCTATCCAGCTGTGGTCTCCGATCTCCAGGAACCAGGGGTATTTGATATTCACAGATGGGTTGATGCGGACGCCGTGGCCGATTTTGGCGCCGAACAGACGAAGTAAGAATACCTTTAATCCGCTCAAAGGGTTGCCGCTTTTGAAGAATAGCAGGTTGGTGAAATACCAAAGCAAGCGTTTTAAGCCAGAGCCGCCGGGTTTGTACCAGGAGTTGTTGTATGTAGAAAGGTCTGTTTTATCAGTCATTCAAAAAATATAGGAAACTGTATTTTTATCTCTCCTCAAGCCGGAGAGGCTCCTACTTTTTCCATTGATGAAAAAGTAGGTAAAAAATCTAGGCCTGTAAATCTTTTGCTAGAAAATTGAGTCGGTCTCTGGAAATCAAAATAAACTCCCCCGATATTCATCGGGGTCAAACAGTATTTTGAATTTCATCTTTCGTCAACTCAATTTTTCTTAACGCAAAATATTTAATGGCCGTCCTAAAATCTCGACTTACATGACAGAGATTAAACCCACTTATTAAGCTGGAGGGGTTCCATGCGTTTTTAAAGAAGAGGATGTTGGTAAAATACCAAAGTAATCTCTTTAAGCCAGAGCCTCGAGGTTTGTACCAGGAGTTGTTGTATGTAGAAAGGTCTGTTTTATCAGTCATTCAAAAAATATAGGAAACTGTATTTTTATCTCTCCTCAAGCCGGAGAGGCTCCTACTTTTTCCATTGATGAAAAGCCTACGCGGCCCGGTAACAAAAAATCTAGGCCTGTAAATCTTTTGCTAGAAAATTGAGTCGGTCTCGGGAAATCAAAATAAACTCCCCCGTCCCGATAGCTATCGGGATCGGGGTCAAACAGTATTTTGAATTTCATCTTTCGTCAACTCAATTTTTCTTAACGCAAAATATTTAATGGCCGTCCTAAAATCTCGACTTACATGACAGAGATTAAACCCACTTATTAAGCTGGAGGGGTTCCAGGCACTCTTAAAGAAGAGCACATTGGTGAAATACCAAAGCAAGCGTTTTAAGCCAGAGCCGCCGGGTTTGTACCAGGAGTTGTCATAAGCTAAAAGATTTGTGGAATTCATAGCCCTTAAGTCAACTCAATAGAGGAATTATCAGGCTTTTTAGTTGTAAACCGATCCTTCAACTTTAAAAAATAAGATTCAAAAAAGTTGAAGCTTAAACTTGATATTAAATAAGAAACTACAAACGATACTATCATTGTAACAATCCAATATTTATTATCTATAGATTTGTTCACATAGTGAAATATAAAGGGATGGTAAACATATAGACCATAGCTAATCTTACCAGTATAATTTAATAATCTTGAATTTAGTATTTGGTTTATTAAACTCTGCTGGCTTAATGAAATAACAAAGCCAATAAAAGAAAAATAGGTTAAAGACAACAAAAGATACTTGACTACTTGAATTATTACCAATGCCTCTCCTGAAAAAGATAACCAAAGTATTATCGTTGGAATTAAGGAGAAAATACCTGAAAAAAGAAAGTATTTAGCATTTTTCGACACCAAGTATTCTTTTACTTCAAGCAGAGAAAGTAACGCACCTAATGCCAAAGCATCAAATCTGGTAAAGGTAAAATAATGGATCCCAATTCCTTCACTATGCATAAACCACCGGAGAAACATTGCAATAGAAATAATTCCGATAATCGAAATAAAAAGTCGCTTTCTATTCGTATAAAAAACCAAAAATGGCCAAAAAAGATAAAAATGTTCCTCAACAGCAAGGGACCAGAAATGAATTGGGCCTATGGCTTTCCAATCAAAAGTAATTGCCCAATTCTGGAGATAAAAGAAATAATAGAGTTGTCGGTCAATCGGCACCCATTTAAGATCAAAAATTAACGGAAAGGCATAATATGTCAAAATAAGAAATAGGTAGTATAGTGGAAATATCCTTAGTGAGCGTCTGATATAAAAATTTTTGAAATACCCTTCACTGTTTTTACTCTCCATTAATATTCGGGTAATTAAGAACCCGGAAAGAACAAAAAACAGGGTAACTCCAGTTTGTCCAAACACCGATAACTTTTCCAGGATCAGATATATACCATCATCATAATGTGCAAATAAAAAAAAATGGTAAAACATGACCATAAGAGCAGCTATACCTCGGACTCCATCAAGATTTTTATAATATACCAATCTCATAAATCAGATCTCCTGTCTTTATTTCTTTTCATTGCAAGAACTCTGCATTCAAACCTCAATTTCACTCAAACTCACCCCTCCACTTTCTCTTCCTTCGTCTCTATCGTGAAGCCAAGGACTATTTCCAGCTCTTCTTTGATGGGTTTGCCGGAGCGTTTGGCGCGCTTTTCGATTTGGTAGATCTTGGCATCTACGAGAAAGCGGTACCAGAACCCTTGCAAAAAGTGCCAAATGAGCCCTTTGGTGCCGTCGAGGAAGCCTAACCTGATGAAATACCGATAAATAAAATACAACATGGCCCGCACAAACATGGGCAACCGCAGGTACAAACCTTCCTTGAACCATCGGCGATAGTGGTCCTGATCTGTGACCAGCTTACTGCCGATACTGGGCTCCTTCAGGAAATGGTATTTGTAATTCAGGATCTCGGCTGCCTCGCGGGTGGCATAGCCATTGTGCTTTTCAGTCCACCAGGTGAGATCGTTCAGGTTGGCATCCACAAAATCTTCTTTAAACTTCATCGTATGTCCTGGCTCCATGATCAGGTGCTCATCCATCCAGCGCTTTTCGAAACGGCCCTGCCCTACCCGCCAGATACGTAGGATGGCTGTGGGGTAATATCCCCCAAATCGGATCCATTGATCCAGAAAATAGACCTTGCGCTTCAGGTAGATTCCATTGATCTCTGTTGGGACTGATGGCATTCTTTCTTTGATCTCCGCAGCCAGCTCTGGCAATAAGTATTCATCCGCATCCAGCCTCAGGATCCATTCCGTTTGCATTTTCACATGATCCAGGGCCCAGTTGAACTGGAGCGCCTGACTGCCGGGCCATTTGTTTTGATAAACTTCTGCACCCAGAGATTCAGCGATTTCAACTGTTCGGTCTGTGGACAAAGAGTCAATTACAATGATCCTGGAGGTAACCGGCAAAGCCGACTGGATACACCTTTTCAGGTGTTTCTCTTCATTGTGGGTTAATATGACTAAAGTGATCATTTGGCGGAATGAAACAATAGGGGGTGATTCTTGTATTTACTCAATATTAAAAAAGTTTTAATTAACAAAAGCAGGTTTCTCCTGCTTATTGATCAGCCATTGATACAAGGCGATCATCTGACCTGCAACTGTTTGCATGTTATATTTTTCCTCGACCAGTCTCCTGCCCCTTAGTCCCATGGCATTCAAATCGTCCCTGTTTTTAGCCAGTGCCGTAATCAGCACCTCTCCAATTGCCTCCGTTGTTGCGGGTATCCACCAGCCACATTGCGCTTTTTCCAGGTCCTCCCAGGGAGCGCCTTTCGTGGTAATCACGGGAACACCACAGGCCAGCGCTTCAGCGATTACAATGCCAAAATTTTCACTGTAAGTAGGCAAAATAAACAAGGAAGCATTTTGATACAGCTGCAATTTCTCTTTTCCAAAAACCGGACCAAGGATTTGAATGGATGCCTCCAACCCAAGCGCGTGAATCATTTTTCGGAGGGTTTGGATGTAGTATTCCTCGCCATTTCCGGCAATTTGCAGTTGCCAGTTCTTCCTGTGTTCATCACCCATTGCTGCCCAGGCATCGATCAGCATTTCCAATCCTTTTTTGGGATGGATCCGTGAAATAAACAAAAGATTTTTTTTCTCCTCACTCTCTTTCTGACCAGCAGGTTTGAACTGATCAATATCAATACCATTGGGAATCACGGCTATAGGATTGGTATATCCCTTCTTTCGTAATGATTCAGCTTCCATGTCGGCCGTGCAATGAATCACATCGGCCTTGTGTAGATCCTTCGATTGAAACAAGCTTAAAGCCAGCCATTTTTTCCACTTTCCTTGTGTCATGGACCAGGGTTCCAGCATGCCATGGGTGGATAAGATATAGGGGATTTTTCTTTTTCTTGCTGCTTTGGCCATGGCGTAGACCGGATATTGCCAGAGGCCATTGCCGTGGAAGATGTCGGTCTTGGTATTTTGGAGGTAATTGCGCATATCGGGAGAATAGCCGAATAAACCCAAGCTTGAGGTTTGTGATGAGTGATGAGTGATGAGTGAGTTGAGGGGAATTGGGTCAGGTGTATCCAAAGTAACAACTTCGATTTTCATCTGTTCAACCAACTTCTCGGTCAACAGTTGCATGTAGGTAGACGGACCACCCTTGCTTCGGTCGATGGAATGGATTACATGTGTAACTTTCATAAAGGATGTTCGGACTTTCCGACGCTCAGATATTCAGACTTTCGGATATTCAGACGGTCAGATATTCGGATATTCAGACACTAGGACTTTCAGACGATCAGACATTCGGATATTCAGACATTCGGATGCTCGGACTATCAGATGAAATAAAAATAGAACGTCATCCCCGACTTGATCGGGGATCTTTGTGATTTTTAACCTGCTCAACAAAACAAAACCGTTTACGGACTTTAATGATTCCTGCTTCTACCTTCGCCAGCGCCTCCGCAGAATAGCTTCTGCGCTCGCGGAAGGCTTTGGGGATCGAAGAGCTTCGGCAGACAGTCCGCAGGAATGACGTTAGTAAGCTTTCACAGGAATGACGGTAAATAGAAGAACCGAACCTAGAACGTCATCCCTGACTCGATCAGGGATCTTCGTGATTTCAATCCTGCTTCTTACCAAAATAATACTCGATAATCCTCAGACTCAACAAGCACTCTGCCAGCATCCGCTGATAAGCGTAGTACCACCCTCTTTTCCCATCGAGGATTCCCTTTTTCAGGATGAGACAGAAAAAGAAGATGAGTACAGGAGCAAAGAAGATCTTCTTTCGAATGCGATCAGGCCAGCTCAACATTTTACCAGAAAATAGTTTTTCCACTTCACTTTTCATATAACCATCCTGTGCATTTAACCATCGGGAAATGGGCTTGCGGTCATCATGCCAGATAGCATGCTTTAACTGACCAATTTTACCATTAATCTTCACTCGATGGGCATGTCCGTCATTTTCATAATGGGCAGCATCTTTTCGGTACAAACAGATTCTTGGTGGTAAGATAGTCCCTGATAGGGGCACCCCTTCCACGCAATATCTAAAAGGAATGAGGTATCCATCAGCGCTTTCGGGGTTCAGTCTTTCGATTTCTCTAAACAGCTTTTCGGTGACCAGGTAATCCGCGTCGATGCTCAATACAAAAGGCGTCTTAACAATGGAAAGCCCATAATTGCACTGTGCTGCAAAAGAATCGAAAGTCCTTTGCTCGACTCTTACATTTGAAAATTGAGAAGCTATATCCAGTGTACTATCAGTACTAAAACTATCAATCAGCATCACTTCCTTAGCCCATTGCAGCTGTGTCAATGTTCTGGATATATTCTCCTCTTCATTAAAGGAAAGAACCATTATCGTAATTTCCGACAAATTCATAAGCTTTCCATTACTGGTTCCCTGGAAAAAGTTGATCCCACAACCACCCGTTTTTTAGCCCTTTCCAATAAATAATAACCCCAGGCTACATAGGTCAGCAACATGATCAATGGCCAGGTTAAGTTTCCGACTAAATAGGCTTCCAGAAATGCTCCAACCAACATCGCAATGATTCCAGCAACTACCATCAGGTGGTAATGCTTATCTTCTTTGCTTTGCTTACTGATCCGCCAAAGTTTTCGACTTAATACTAGCAATCCTCTTATCATGATGAATAAGGGAATTAAGCCCATGGCTCCTAAGGATGCTGCTATGGCTCCATAGGAATTCTCTCCAAACGCCAATCGATCTCCCCTCAAGGGTGCTCCGAAAACAGGATAATTAAGAAACTGAGTGATCTGACTCGAAATTACCCTTGATCTTGTATTGGTGGGATCCGTATATCTATTTAGTGTATTTTGATCTACATTTCCTGAAAGGTCAATATTGATATAGGATACAACAAATAAAACGATCATAATTGGTATCAAGTACTTCAGTGTGGATGCTCTGTAACCGGCTATATAGACCGATAAAGAAATGAGTGCCAATAACACACCCGTTCTGGAGCCTGTTAAAATGAGGTAATAAAATGACCACAGCAATAGTAAAATCAGCCCCAGCCGAATATGGGGAATTTTCGCCTGGATGATCCAAAACATAAACAAAGGTGTTCCTGTAGCCAATAATACAGCGGCATGTTGTGGGTTTCCAGTCATCCCCATGTACCGGTTTTGCTGAAAAGTCATCGGCCAAAAATCAATCAATGATTGGTAAAACCCCATAAGGTTAAATAATACAATGACACCAACAAAACACCCAACCCCATAGCGAAATACTTTATCAGAATATACCCAGCGGGTAACTCCGCTGTGAAACAGATAATAAACCAGAAAGAAAGTTAAAAAAGCCAACAGCGCCTGGAGGGTATCTCCCTGAAAAATGTTTTTAGCAAATATGAGTAATTGAATGGCTAGCAAAGCGCGCTGGATGACCAGCTGATCCCTGAGTTTTTGAGTGCCCAGCCTAAACCACAGCGCAAAAATGAGTAAGCTTAAAAGGAATATAATGGCAATTGGACGCCCATAAGCCCTTATCGATTCAAGTGGAAAGGCTAAATCCGGTGGATCAGCTACAAATTCATTTCGGAATTCCGCAAAAGAGGCCACCAATGCCAAAAGAGCTAAGATCACCCAACGGGTCTTTATGCTTCCTTTTTGGGAAATGATAAAAAAGAAACCAACCAATATTCCCAGGAAAACCAGGGGATTGAAAATCAGGTCTCCAAACAGATCCAGGTACTCATTGATCATGAATCCCGGAGATTAGATGTAAAAATTTCTCAGACCAGACCTTAGCCTCATAAGGCGCTGCCTGATGAATAGAGCGTCTACCCATTTCAGGTAACGAATCATGATTTTCATGCATCCAATGCAGTGCCTCAGCTATTGCCCTTACGCTATTTTCGTTGATCACCAAACCATTCCAGTACATTTTGACCACCTCCACCTGACTACCAGAGGCATGGGTGCAAATCACCGGTAAGCCTGCAGCGCAGGCTTCCACCACAATCAATGGCCAGGGATCAAAGGTGCTTGGCAATACCAGACAGCCGGCCTCCTGCCATACCTCATTCATGCTACCTGGCTGCACAAATCCATGGTTTACAATTCCCTCTCCCTGAATCAATGATTCTATCTGACCTTTACCACAAGTGTGGAGTTCCCAGGGGTCTTCGGACTTCAATCGATAGTTTTGATAAGCCGGTATTAAAAGGTCAATGCCCTTTTCGGCTGCATACCTGCCAATGTACAAGAATTTTCGAGGCCACTGTTTCCTCTTGCGAGTTTCATAATTCACCTTCAATTGAGCTGCATCCACCCCGTATTGGACCTTAGCTATGTGATGAGCGCCTAATCTTCTGGCATACTGATAGCTTCGCTCTCCGCTTGTCATCACAGCAGCCATTTTGCTGATGAAATTCTTAAGTAACAACCTCCCTATTTGTTGTCTCCCTGTTCCCTGCCATGGGGTGTCCATTGTCAGAATAAAAGATGGTCTGGTTCGAAACTCTTTAGCAAATGCCAGGTTTCTGTAGGCCGGAACGAACCACCCACACAAAACAATCACCTCCGGCTCCCAGGAAATGACTTCCTGAAGCAATTCCTTCTTATTGGGTGTACGGCTTACCCAATGGATATCCAATCCTTTTGTTAGTCCCAAATCAAATGCCGTTTCCTGATTGTTTCCAAAAGCATACACCCGAAGCTCCACTCCTGCCTGAGCGGAAAGTGCCTTCCAGCAAGCACTCATATATCCTGAGATATCTGACCAGCAAAAAAGGATTTTCAAATTATTGAGATTTGAATTTGATATAACGTTTTTTCCAATTTAGACATTGATCCTGAACTATTGCCATTGAATCAAATTTAAAAGTGAAATGGGAATAATCTAAACCAATAAAGTACTCTTTAAGTTTTTGAGAAGCTTCATCTGACAGGTGAATACTTTCATATATGAATATTTTTGGGGTATGCGTATGAAAAGGAAATCCATGGATCAGCTCTGATTCTGCCCCCTCAACATCAATACATACTATATCAAGATCGCTCACATTATTATCCATTAGAATCGATGCAATACTCCTAAATTCCACTTTTTCAGACCCTATCATATCGTCCTGAATCTTTGGAAAGTGCTTTATGATGTGATTTTTACTGAAGGAGGCAATCTGAGATGAATAATCAGGAAAGATATCTCTAAACTCTTCTTTAACCTTGTAAAGCTCACCTGTATAATTTCTATCAGATACAGCACATTCCTGAATGAACACCCTGGAATTAAGCAACCATCGATAATTTTTTCTCAAACTAATTAAACAATTTTCGATGGGCTCAACCAGATAAGCATGCCACTTTGGACTCTGCACAATAAACTCTCTCACCGGATCATTTGAGATCCCATCATTTGCTCCTATCTGCAATAGATGTATTTCATTCCTGTTTTTAGCATATTCTGTCAAAAGCACATATATCTCATTTCTATCATAAATACGAGATAGTCTTTTTATTAGGTCAAAAACTCTAGGATATTTTGTTTTTAAAATATTCGCTATTAATACCTTTAGTTTGAATATCATTCTTAAATGTATCTTTCTAGAATTTGAATTGTACTATTACTGACACTTTCCCATGTGAATTTTTTACTGAATTGAAAATTCGAGCGTAAATCGTCTCTTGTATCGGACTTAAGTTCGTTTATAAACGCTATCCTTTCTATAATCTCTTTAACAGATGCTTGATCAGATACACGATATTTACTTATTGGATTAAATTCCCGAAAAGGTTCCTTGTCGTAGGTAATCACCGGACAATCAAGTGCCATGGCTTCAATGACTGGAAGTCCAAACCCCTCATAATGGGAAAAAAACAACATGCAGGAGGCGTGAAAAATATAGGTATACATTTCTTCGTCACTGAGTATTCCTTTATTAGTCAATGAATCGATTTCCTCAAAGGCGGGAAGGTACTTTTCCTCAGAATTTCCTATTACCACTATCTTAAAATCCTTTTTATGCTGATCCAGGTATTTTGATAATTTCACAATCAAATCTGCTCCTTTTTTCTCTCGCAATCCACCCACTACTACACAGTAAGGACTTTCAATATTAGCCGGACCTGCTACTTCTCTAAAATCATAAATCGCCTGATCTATTCCATTCCCTACCACAGAAATTTTATCTGGATGTATATCCAGTAGTTCCACCATTCTTTCCTTTGAAAAATTTGAAATGGTTAGCAGGTGATCGACGCTGTTAAATACTCTTTGCATCCATAAGCTTCCCTTCAGTCTGGCAAATCGTTGGTGTAAGGTATTTGACCAGGGAAGCTGTGTTTCCATGAGATGCATATCGTGCATGGTAATGATTTTTGGAATATCCCTTTTGAATGAAACATACCCATCTACCGGGGAATAAAAAACATCTATACCTTCGGTATCTGCGTCCATTAGGGGACGATTGAATAATTTCCAACTCCTTTCTCTGGCCAATGCATTGCCAGTGAATGATCGGGTTTTCATGTATGATAGCGGAGAACGCAGATTTAATCTTCCATCCTCCAAGGACTCATTGGAAGCTAATAAAACAGGGTTGATACTTTCATCCTTTTGCATTTCTCCAAATACCCCATTGATATGTCTTCCTACGCCTGTACAAGGCAAATAGGTACGTTGAGGCTGAAAATAGGTGAGTAAATTAATCACCGGGAGCTGTACATTTTATAGATCATTGGGTGATGCACCACATTGAAAATCAGACGCTCTTTACTGAACATCGGAAATTGATGAAGTTCCTTTTTAATGAAACTAAAATCAACTTCCGGATTGGATGTTTCATTGGCAATCAGCTTCATGATTCGCTGCCCTACACTTTCTGTATTGTATAATTGAATGGCTTGCTCCCTTAATTGCTCCGGCATGAATTTCTGTACTTTTTCATCTTCCATCACCTGCAGTCCACATTGAATAAACTGTTCTTTAGATCTGGCGATGTAGCCATTTTTGCCATGCTCAACCATCAAAACCTGGGTGTTATCCTTTAGTGGAGTGCTATAGGTTACCACCGGGGTACCACACAACAAAGATTCCACCAGCACCATTCCAAAGCTCTCACCAATGCTGGAATAGTGCATCATGCAATCAATGGATGCATATCTCAGGCTTAGCTCATGGTCATCATGCGTCGCCGGTAAGGTGATGATTTTATCGCGAATTGGGATTGGTAGTGATTCAATGGATGCCCTTACCTGCGGTGAGGGTGTGATCAACAATAAAGATACTTGTTGATTGGACTCATAGATTTTCTGAAAAGCCGTAATCAAAAACGGATGCCATTTTGCATTGTCAGCAGCACCAATTCTTCCAAAAACAAAATCTTTAGCATTAATCCCGATTTGTTTCTTAAACGCTTCGACTTCAATTTTAGCTGGAATCTTAAAGGATTCAGGATCTACCGAATAAGGAAGGACAACGCCCTTAGGGTGGTAAGGCAACGCCTTAGCCCATTGTTGCCATTTCCAGAGACACCAGTCTGAAAGGTGAAGATGACAATTAATAACCCCTTCGCTTAGCGCATAATCTACCCTGCTGAAGACATTCGTTTCCAGTACCTGGGCTTTTAGATTTTCGGTGAATTCGAAAAACTGATCGAAGAGCGCATTTTGTAATCCAGGCCGATGGAGGTGTATCACATCCGGTGTCCAATCCTGTATAAAGTTGATATTGGCCTCATTCAATCCGGTCATCACCTCAATGCCCTGCTGCATTAAGGGATCTGCTCGTACGCCACCCGTTTTGAGTCCGAGCACTTTGACCTCCCACCCTTGCTGATGAAAAAACAATGCATAATTTTGAGCAGCACGCTGTGACCCTCGGCCATCGAGGTCTTCAAGTACCACTAGATATTTCTTAGGAGAGGGCATTGACAAACAGACTAAAATTATCCTTCACCTCTTTTTGTACTTTCATCAATTCATCTCCAGAAAAGCAAATTGCACTTTCTGCGGTTAACTTTTCAATAGCCTGTTTTGGGGATTCGACAAATTCAGTTCTTCTAACACCCACTTCGATATCAAGACCTAAATCCGTCATCAAGTCTTCACATTTTTTAGCATAATAAACAGGCAGTAATGGAACCCCAGCTAAAAGAGAAAAAACCATGGCATGAAATCTTGTACTGATCATCATATCCATTTTTGAGATCTCCTGTATAAGTCTGACTGGAGAAGGATCAAAGTGATTTAATATTATTGGAACCCCCTTAAACACTTTTGCTGCAAGATATTCATCAACAGGCGTAAAAGGAAAATGAGTAACCTCCCAACCTTGCTTTGCATACCAATGCACTACCTCCTTCATGCTCTCCAGATATGCTGGTCCAATAGTGTTTATATATGATGCCAATGAAGGATCATTTACCTTATACCAGTCCATCATTGGAGAACCAGGCACAAACCGTCTGCCATCCCAATATAAAAATAAATTCATAAGGTTGACCCCCAGTCTTTTTGGCTCAGCAATAGGATTCACCTCTTGAAATGAATCCAATACAAACGCATTGTCAGGAGCATATTTCATTTGGCTAAGAACCGTACTAAATTTTTCATGTTGAGATTTGCTTCTAGTTGATATAAAAGAAACATTACTTAAGTACGATAAAACGTCATCATCAAAACCAAGCAGATCACCAGAAAAGTCAACTCCAATCATATATACCTGAGATGGGGCATAATATCTCATTAAAGTCCTGATATTATCTAATACACCTACCGCTCCCCCTCCTATGATGATTTTTTTATATTTAGGATATTCATTCAAATGATACAAATCTATTTTCTTGGCTTCACCTCGCATATAACTTTTCACAGAGTCATATAAAGCATTATCACCCACATTAAGTCCATGGTAGGCACCCGCAAGTGCCAGATCCTTTGATTCTACCTGCCTGACCTTCCTTGCCAAGTTGTTTTTGATTCTGGAATGTAATTGAGTAGCCTTCCATTTTATGAAGTCTTTTTCTGTAAAAAGAGAAATAGTCATATTAATTACCTTAAAAAAGAAAAAATATATTCTGTATAGTGTGGTCCAAGAAAACTGTTGACTTTCCTATATAATAAATTTCCAGAAGGAGTCTTTTTCGATAGATGTTTTGCCTCTTCAAAGTACTTCTCCGCCTCTATTTTTCCACCTTCCCTTAATATCCCCCTACCGTATGCCCAAAGTCTATTACCAAGGACAAGCTTCACATCATCAGATAAAAACCCCTTTTCTTCAATTAGCCGTTGCTGGCCTATAAACATTTGAAAAATTTTCGTATGATGCTTTCTTAGAGAAGTACTGCTTATTCGAGCCTGGGCTACCTGCCTGAATAAATACACTTTTTCTGGTTCCTTATAATAGATAAACCGGACACCAGCCAAAACCAACCTGAGATGCAGGTCAAACTCCTGACCTTTTACCAATTGCTCATCAAATCCCTGAACCTTCTCCAACCAAAGTCTGCGGTGTAGAGGTGAAGTGGTCAGCGGATTTTGGGTAAGCATGTGGTGAACCGGATCTTGTCGCTCCTGAATGGGTTTTAGCGAATAACCGGTGATTGGATTCAGGTTTTCATCGGTCCATTGAACCTCTCCATAGGGTATTTCATTTTCAGCTAATGAATTTATTTGACCCCATTGGGCTTTTAATGTATCTAAAAGCAGCACATCATCAGAATCCAAAAATTTGATGAAATCTGCCCTGGCATTTTTCCATCCCAGGTTTCGGGCAGCAGGAGCTCCTTTATTCTCCTGGTAGAATACCTTGATTTTATTTCCATAACTTTCAAGAATCTCCCTGCTGGCATCTGTTGATCCGTCGTCTACTACAATGACTTCTACTTTGATTCCTGACTGATTGAGTGCGCTGTCGATGGACTCTTTTAGAAACCTTGATCCGTTGTAGTTGGGAATGACTACTGAAATCTGAGGCTTCAGTTGTTGATTCGTTGATGTGTTGATGTGTTTATTCGACACTACTAATCCTATTTCTTTCTGGCGATAACATTCAACATCATTCCGAGCCCTAAAGCGTCTATTAATTTCAGGAATGGATTACCTAAATATTTGATGCCGGGAAGGGGAATCTTATGCCAGGGCAATCTTGATGTTGTTTCCATTTCCAGGAGCTCGAATTCATGATTTTCCAGCAAAATCTTCAGGCTCTTTTTGGTAAAATAATTCAGGTGCTCCGGTGGAATGATATAAAAATCTTTCTCTTGTCGAATAAAGCGAAACAGACTATTAAAATGAGGAACTGCAATCATCCACAGCCCACCTTCATCCAATAGCTCATGGGTTTTCTGAGTCCATTGTACCGGATCAGCTGCATGCTCCAGGATCTGACTCATCAGGACCACTCCGTATGCTCGATCCGTTTCGAAGTCTTCGTAGGTCGTGCTTATTGGAAGTGTTCCGGTCAACTCCTGTAAGATCTTCTTCTCATTCGCTGCCAGCTCCAGCGGAGTCACTTCATACCCTCGCTCCTGCAATTCTTTGGTATAAAAGCCATACCCGGCCCCTATATCCAAAGCGAGTTTTTGATCAGCAAGCTGATGTTGATCAATCTTATCTACGAGACGTACGCTGTCGATGGTGCTATTGGGATAGGTCCGTTCGGCTTCCTGTACCTGCTCCATGCTGGTTTCGGTAAACTTAGCACCGTGTCCGGATTGGGCATAAATGCCCTTGATTTCATCCTGAGATAGAAAAGGATGGACAAAACCATAACCACATGCCGTACATTGATAAATGGAATATTCGTTCTTTATTCTCCAAAGCACAGTGTTCCCCTGGCAAATTGGACAATCATTTTCAGATGGAATATCAACCATCAATTACCTTTTGATAAACGTTGATCGTGTTTTGAATGCAATTTTCCATGTTAAAATCTCCTGCCCGCTTCAATGATTTCACCTGCTCAGCTTTTACCAATTGCTCATCATCCAATAAAGTTTTCATAGCCATGGCATAATCAGGTGCCTCCATGGTTTCACAAGCAAACCCAACACCTTGACCAATTTCCTTAAGTGATGAATTGTTGGCATAAATAATAGGTGCTCCACAAGCCATGGCTTCCAGCATTGGCAAACCAAACCCTTCATAAATAGATGGAAAGACAAAACCCAGGCAATTGGAATACCAAACTGATAAATCTTCATCAGGAATGAATTCAGTGATCACTACTCTTTGGTTAATGAAATGCGGAGGATATTTTTTGAGAAGGTCCTCCACCCATGCGTTTCGCTTCCCACCAATGACTAATTTAAATTCAAACTGAGGGTTTTCATTGACCAGCAACAGCCCGGCATCCAGAAATGTCTTCAGGTTTTTGTGTGGTCCCATCGCACTCACTGTCAAGAAGTATGGATAATCACCCAATCCGTATTTACCTAAAATAGCCTTTGCCGATTGCTGATCCTTCCACGGAAAGAACCGCATTTCATCGTATCCATTGTACACCGTATGAACGGTAGATGGATCCAGCTTGCGATAATCAATCAAATCCTGACGGGTATTTTCAGATACTGCAATGATGTGATCTCCTGGTTTGATACTGTTGATGATTCTGGAAGTAATGGCTTTTTGATTGGGATGAAAATAGTCTTTGGTGAACTTTAATGGGGTAAGATCATGCACTGTTAAAATATGCCGATTGTGAAAGTGCTTCCTGACATCCTTACGGATACGGGCATAAGTGGAGTGGTATAGATCATATTTCTTGCCAGATTCTTTTGAGACTGTTGATCTAACCAAATTGTATATTCTTTGGAGTAAAGAATTTTGCAGGTAGTCAGGAGGAAGTTTCCCGACATACTCCCAGTTTTCATCAATTGATACCTGCTTTACTTCAAGGGTACTCCATACAGAACCTGATGCATTTATCCCAACTTCAATTTTCTTGTTAGTTATACCTTTTACCAGATCATAGGAATAGCGGGCAAGGCCAGACCTAAGCTTTGGATCAGATGTAATCGGACTTAAATCCAAAAGAACTGATAACTCGCCCATTTAAAACCCAAGATTTTTCTTCATCCATACCCTTGCCGGATGATAATACTTCACAAATTTCAGGTATGCTTTAGATTTGGTCTTATGAGCGTGCGGATATGGTTCCTTCGGAATTGAACGATTGGTGAATGAACATAATTCATCCCATCCCAAAACGGAATCAATATCCAACACCAAAAGTTTTTCAGGTTTATGCTGAAAATATTCCTCAACCATTTTTATATGCCTATTATAATAGGATCTCAGCATATCATCATTAATAGCTAAATAAGGCTCTCCGTAAACATATTCTAAAAGGCCCAGGTTGTTGCAAGTGAATATCTTTTCTGTCTTTGGATCATAATCCTTATAATTATCTATACGATACTGAAATTGATTTTTATAGTATTCTTGATCTTTATGACGAATGACAGATCGGATCCATTTGTCTATCGGGCGGGTTGTCAAAATAAATTTAGCATCACTAAATCCTTGTTCGATTTCTTCATAAACCTCTGGAAGACATACGGGATTATCTGTAATAGCATCGTGTGATTTGAAAAAATCATATTTTTTAGACAAACTAAAATCAATAATTTCATGACGAGGAGCAGCTTCTCCCTTATACCATTTTTTGGAAATCATCTCCTTGTGAAAATGAAGTGCCTTAAACCCCAGAATATTTAGTGCATTCGTTAAAGAAGTAGTCCCTGTTTTTTGTAAGCCAATGCCAATTATCTTCATGATAGAATGGTCTTTAATTTTTTAATTACTAATTCTTTTTCTTGTGGAAAAGAAAAGGGAAATCCATTAGATACCATTTCTAATGCTTCAACTGCCCCGCCATGACTCCCTCCAATGACCAGGTTATCAAAATAGCCAGCTTCCAAAAATGAAATACCAAAACCTTCAAAATCATTGCCGCCATAATCATAATTTGGCATGAGAAATACCTTACTGGCTTTAAGCAAAGAGTATTTTGTCATGTCGTCTACAAAACCAGGGAAATAAACAACCTCTTCCAGACCTTTTTCTGCCACCAACTGTTGTAGTGCACCCATTTCCGGTCCATTTCCTCCGACGATATACTTAAAATTGCCTGGTTCTTGTTTTTCCAGTTGCTCCACAATTTCAATAGCAAAATGAAGCCCTTTCCGTTTCACTAATCGACAAATACAACTTATCAATGTGTAACCAGCCAATTTGATGTTCAATTTATCTTCCAGCTCAGATACATTGTATAATTCATGCGATTCAATATAATCGGTATCCAGCTCCGGATATAGGATCTCTTGCTTACCTGATCTAAATCCCAGCTCTCCAAAATACTGTTGTGTCGCTTTTGAATTGAAGTAGGTAATCGTGGCCTTTTCAGCAATGCGATTTATCTGCTTAGGATGGTCTCTGAATCCCATGAAATCCAACCCGTGATATAAAATATGATACGGTCCATTGTAATGCTTATATAGTTCCGGGATCAACTCCGGATGATGAACCTGGTAAGTGAAAAACAGTATGTCTTCGTTGGGCTTATAATACAGGGAATCTAAAGCCTTAATAACGGGATGACGGAATGCCAATTGAATCCGACTCAATATTCTAAAGCACAATGAATTGATTTTCCGAAATAGAACAATACCGTCAAAAGGCCATTTTCCATAATTCCGAGTGGGTAGTTTCATATGAAGTACCTCAAAATCTCTTGTCTCCACTTGAAAAGGGCTCAGACTGATGACTCCTTTTAACTGATGCTGTTTATAGAATTTTTTGGCCAGTACATCTGAAAAATAACCCACTCCTCCCGGATGGGAAGGAAATTCCTCACAGACCAAAATCATCATGACAATGCAGCCATTAATTGCTCCAGGTTTATGCTTACATTGGAATTTTTTACTCTCTTATCTACAGGAGTACCTTTCAATTGAATATAGGGTATAGAAAGGCCTTCAGCTAGGTCTTTATAGAGTGGATTATTAATTGCACCCATTATTTCAATCACCTTTAAATTAGGAGAAGCAAAAAGTATATTGGTTAGCGCTGCCCCATGTACTGCAATAACCAGATCTGCTTCATTAATCATTTTTATCTGATCCAATAGCGGTAGATCTTCGAAAAAGACTTTCTTGATTCCGAATTTATCAAATACTGCTTCACATTCATTCTCATTGGTAATATTTCTTCCAGCTTCCCTTTTTCGGGAGATGAATATTTTTTTTGGCCCAACTGAATTCCCTGATTTGAACCTCAATAAATTTTTCCTAAAAACCTCTAGTCCAATCTTTGAAAATCTTTCCTTTGTTCTAATTGATGATATTGTCAACAAATGCTTCACTTCCACATTTTTTATTCCCCTGACGAATAAATCAGGCTTAAATCCCAATATCAATTCCAGTGATTGTTCTTGCCATGAATTAAGTGGTGTATTTACGATGAAAGTATACTGGTTGAGATTAACCTTTGATTTCACGATACCAAGTCTAGCTAACATATCTACCCACCAATGAAAATAATTTTCAGGATAAAGAAATGTTATTAGAATTCCATACTTAATTGTCTCATCAATTCTAGGTTTACTTAAGATGAAAAACCACTCTCGTACTCCACTTAATTTTGGAAAATCTAGTTTAAGCGGCTCAACAAATTCTGAAATCCACTTGCTTGAATTACTCAGTACAGCAGGCCTGTATGATCGTAAATATGCCTGAGCATGGTAAAAGTATAACTGACCGTCGGAATCTATATTAGTAGGATTCAAACTAGTCGTGAATCTGATAAAAGGACTTATCAGAGACCACAATATTTTTTTTGAATGAGCTAGGAATGTAGAATACATGCTTTCATCATGTCAAGTATAGGCTCTATTAATTCTGATATTTGATAGGGGCTTTTCAATAACTAAATAACTAATGAGTGAGACAAATAGTGTTAACCCAAAAAAGAGATAGATTTTAAATTCAGTTGGCACTGAATAGAAATTATCTTTTACAAGCAACAACAATGGCATGTGTAATAAGTAAATACTAAAGCTTATTTTGCCTATGAATCTTAGAAACTTCAACTCTAGCAATTGCTTGATTATGCCTTGACTTTGCTTTCCTGAAATTAACAGTAACCCCCACATTGTAGCATAAAAGATAAAAAAAAGCGGATCCTGAGAAATACTTCTGAAATGAAAATATTCTACAAGTATTACTGGAAATGTTAATATCACAACTGTTAATGATACTAATCCAAGGAAATCAAAAATCCTGATATATGAAATATTATTGAAGATATTTCCGCGCCGAACTTCAAATATTGAAATCAGCGTTCCAACTAGAAAAACCGGTAAGTATTTAATTGTAGATATATCTGATTGGTGGGTCTTTAATTCTAGCAAAGTTGATGCAATTATCAATAACAATATCATCATTACAATTAAATACATATTCCATCGAAAAATATTACGACAAGCCCAGATAATAAACGGTGAAACAAGATAATACTTAAACTCAACGGGAATTGACCAAAAAACACTTTCCCCTTTTAACAAGAACAGGTGGTCAAATATATCTTTTGGATCCTTAATTACCGTAATTACACCAAAATGAGTAAATAGAAAATGAATTAAAAGAGCAATAAAAAATAACGGATAGATTCTCAGGAACCTTCTTAAGAAGTAATTTTTCCAATAAGGAACCATTGAATCATTTTTCAGAAATGCATTTATTATCTGTCGATCTAGTAAATAGGCTGATAAAACAAAAAACAAATAAACACCTATATGTCCAATTCTTTTAAAATCTAGTGCTTCATGAAAATATAGATTTTGATTGCTTGTATGAGAAAGAAGCACAATAAGTACAGCCAATCCCCTTAAACCATCAAGTGCTCTAAACCGAACTTTCTCATGACTTTCACCAAAAACTTGATAATTAAGGAGTTTTAACAAAATATCATGGACTTAGCTATATCCCAATTTTTTGATCACATTAGGATACCTTATATTTATTTCATGCAAATGCTTAGAACTCAACTCACCTTTCCATTCCCCTGGCTTTCCTGACCGTAAGTGGTCACCCTTTTTCTTTTGACCCACTTCCCTATTGGTTGCATTCTTAAATGAATTCCTTTCAACAATCTTCAAGGCCTGATCAACAAAGGAAGATTTCCAATCAAAAAATGTAAAGACCTCTCGAAATACCTCCAGGTCATTGGAGATGACATCTTCATATTTCAATTCCATAAACTGAGGATTATCATAATTCCATCTTTGCATTCTATCAAATAAGAACCTGCACCTTTCTATTTCAAGTGTCAGACCTTCTTCTTTAGACACTGAATTCAATTTTTCCTGATAAGTCTTCCCACTAAATTCCGCAATTGGCTGGTGGGCCCAAACCTCCTTTGTCCATAAGTGATAATAGTATCCTGAAACAATGATATCCCTAGGATCACGAATAATATGTACTCCCCTTAGATTAGTATTGGCCTGCTTAAGATAGCTATGATGGTCAAAGATGATGTCGGCCTTAGGATCAAAAGAAGCTTGCCAAGCTGCACTAAAGGTAAGCCCATATACAAAGGAAATCTCCTCAAATATCTTTCTAAACCAGTTTGTACCTGTTTTATGATGGGTACATATCATCAATTGATGCTGCTGCTGAAAAGGATTTTTGAGCGTTTTCTTAATCCTCATCCGAAGTTTATAGGACAGACTGAAAACAGCCTGCTCCTGTGGAGTTACAATCTCGTCTATCACAAAGGTGGAATTACCGCTGATTGAATTATTTTGGAAAATCGTTCAAAGGAAAAATGTTGCAAGAACAATTCATGCTGTACTTCATCAATTGGTTTGCTAAGCAAATTTTCAATATCATCGGGAGAATATTCAGGACCATTTAAAACGGGGTGTTTATAACGCGTAGCTATTCTTTGGATATATTGGCAATCGGGGTTTGAAATTACCCTTGTATGAAAATTGATGGCTTTTATGATAGCATTTGAAGTAAATGGATGATCCTCATAATTGAGCCAAATGATCCCCGCTAATTTATAAAAGGTATTAAAATGGGCTTCATCCACCAGGTATTTGGGATCATGATAGAGCATCTCTTTTTGCTTCAGCGAATTGATTTTTTCTGCAATAAGTTGCTGCTCTTTTTCTGAATATTGATCTTCAGGAAAGTGGCCAGCTATCATGACAAAATACTTTTGATCGTCTAATTGATCTACCAGGTTTAAAAAATCAATCAACCGTTTACGTCTTACCATGGATCCTACCATGGCAATACCCATGCGATTTTCCATTCTCTTTTGTAGTTCAAGGAAAAATTGCTCATTAATCTCAGGCCCAAACAACAACTCAGGAAGTTGAATTACTTTATGATTTCCAGGCGCCAGATCGTATAATATTTCATCCAACATTAAAATGTTTTTTACCCTTTTCAGTGCTGTGATCCTTTGAAATTGTTCCCATTTCTGTCCCTTATTTTTCGCATAAGGTTTTAAAAATATGCCACTCCATTTGACATTAATCATGTGATAAACCCAGGCAGGGACATCAGATGAAATCACTGAATCCAAATGTGGAAAAAAGATGAAATCTAAACCATGATTCCTGATTAAGTTTCTGAGCTGAATCAGAAGAATGAGCTGGTTTTTTGCTTTTACACTAAATAACTTCAACCAAAATGAAATGATCCGAATGGCCAACGTATAAGGCAACTCAACCAGACTGATGGAATCATTGGGATGAATTGCCTGAAAATGCTTGTTATCTGCCGTACAAACAACCAATCGCAATGATTTTGCCTTAAGTGATTGGATGACACCTTGCAAATAGATCGCATGGTGACCTTTTATAGTGGAATGATCAATGATCAACAGATTTAATGACATCTATTCAAAATAGGGTATCATCTTTCCCAATGAATCTGCTCTTTTAATATTTTGGCCGGGACGCCTCCTAACAAGCCAATACCCAAATTATATCCCATACTATATTCAAAATAAGGTTTACCATGAAAATATTTCCCATATACTATAAAGAAAAGACTTCTATTTGACGCAGAAAAATCCATCTTTAAATTCTGCTTCTTTTTGAAATCCCAGGAGAGAAAATTGCTTTTTTGCCAGAACTGATTTCCATTTAGATGGTAAATTATTTATTAACCTAAGGTATATATTGTTCCTGTTGATAATTTTTGAGAGTTTCTTTGGTTTTTCAAGGTGGCTTATGATTTTATTCACTTCCTGGTCATAGTAAGAATTAGATAAAGAATCCAACTCCTTCGACAACTGACCACTTCTATTCCTAAAGCCTCCAATCAGAATAGGAACATTACAAGGCGATTCAATTTTCAAGAAACGTGTCCATAGTTCAAAATCTCCTGCGTATCTGTATTGGCTACTTAGTTGGTTACCCGATTTCAAAAAAAGATTTCTTCTCCAGGCGACTGATTCCTGTTGGATCCATTTGTAGTCATTCATAAATAAGCTGAAATAGCTAAAATTTCTTGGCTTTCTTACATTCAACACCACTCCATCTTTATCTATCGTCACTTTTAATCCATGTATCCAATTAATCTCAGGTAAATCGTTGAATACTTTTGCGATGGAAAACAGACTTTTTGGAAACAAAAAGTCATCGCTATTAATCCATAACATAATTTCTCCAGTAGACCTTGAAAAACCCTTATTGAGGGCATCATACATACCCTGATCCGGTTCGCTCACCCACCAGGTAATTGATTTTTCATACTTCTGGATAATTTTGACCGTATTGTCAGTACTTCCACCATCCACAATAAAATACTCAAGATCAGGGTATCCCTGGTCAATGACAGAACGAATGGTCTCTACAATGAATCGCTCTGAATTAAAACAAGGGGTAACTACGGTAATTTTTGGTAATCTCAATTTAATTCATTGATTACTTTCATAAAATGCGTTGCAAATTGCAACTACTAATTTGATAATTAGGAGAACTGATATCCACTGCTGGGGTGATCCGTTTTTCTTCTAAAATATTTTTTAAAGCTGATGTACTTTCTGGATTAAAAAAGGTCACATTTTCAGTAGCTTGCTCCCTGTGTACAGGAATATCAGACAAAATCACATGCTTCCCAATGGCTTTTGCATCTTCCACCACCGTGCTCCAGCCTTCTATTATTAGTGCTTTTTGAATTGATGAAATTATTCTTTCACCTCTAGAGATAACTCGTTCATTTTAAATAATTCTTGCAACAATATTGTTTGCTGTTTTAGGCTACAACCAGTCCAACCAATTAAGCGGTTAGCAACACATTTACAAACGTGGGTATCTTGTCTAATCAATTAAAGAGTTGTAGAGATGTTCAAACTTTTGATGAGCCATTGTTTCGGTCAACCTCTTCTTCATTTTTTTTAAATGCAATTTATTTTCCTTTCTAAATTCTTCTGATAGCCATAGTTGCTTGGTTTTTTCAGCAATTTCAACCACTATATATGGATTAAAATTGTAATCTTTATTGCCAATTGTTTCCGGTAGTGATGTGATGTTCGAGCAAATTACAGGTCTCTCCATAAGGATGCTTTCTACAAGAGGAAAACTGCCTGCCTCGTACAAAGTAGGAATCACTATACCAATACAGTTTTGATATAGGGAGTAGAGGTGATCATTATTCACAATACCTAAAAAAGATACTTGATTACTTAAATCGTTTTCCACTATATAGGGAGCGATGTTTTTTTGGAAATGCTCGTTTAAATGACCAGTACAGATGAGGTTAACTCGAATCGATTCACTCTCTCGCAGATGTTTTATTGCTTTTAAAAGTCTGATATGATTTTTGTGAGGCCAAGTTGCCGCTGGGAAAAGAATAAAACTCTCATATTCCTTTGGCAAAAGGAGATTTTTATTCATCTTATCAAACCACAAATTTTGCATTTCTAAAAGAACTATATGAACTTTTTTTTCTTCAATTTGAAAATATTTAATGATGTCAACTTTAATGTGGTCATAGCTCACTACGATAGCGTCTGATTGATCTATAATCCTTTTGTAATTCGTGGCTCTGTATGCCCGCTGTTGTGACGAAAAAAATTCCGGAAAGTGGAGTTCTTGAACATCGTGCATCGTTGAAATGGTCTTAACATTCTTTCGTTGAATCAATATTTGATTAGGAAAGTGGATTATGTCAATACCATTTTCGTTTATCACAACATCTAATTCATTATATAGATAGAGCTTCTCTGTGCGTATTTTTAATATTCTATTTCTTATAATTCTTAGAATCCTTGCTGACAAATTCTTTAATTTAAGGTCTAGAGTAACCACAACTTCATCCGGGTGAATTATTTTGAATAATTTCAAATCTATTTCTTCCAGTAGTTGCGAATTCTTATCAGCATACAAGAATAACTCAATAGACTCCCCTGAAACTCTGCCTAGAGTCTTTATTAACGCGGAAGAATATTGAAATACTCCTCCATGTGATTTTGAAATCTTACCCAGATAAAGTAATACTCTCTTTTTCACCAGAGTGTTAGTTCATATTTAATGGTCTTATCGTTGACGGCAACCTTGGAATTAAACCCAAATTTTTCATACAAAGAAATGGCTCTGAAGTTGTCTGCGTCTACGGTCAATGCAACAGACTCGATTTTATGATTTCTAGCGCCATTAATCAGTTTCTGTAACATTTTTTCACCAATGCCTCGTCCCGTGAATTCGTCAGCCACCGCAATCCCTAACCATACTACCTCATTCTCCTTATCCAAATGTCCATAAGCCATTGGTTCGGTTTGGTTATATAATAAATAAGTAAGTATGTGCTCATTAAAAGTTGAAAGAGGACGCGATTGAAAATATCTAAAAGAGTTCGAACCTGCTTCGAGTTTCGAGAGAAATTCAGCAATTTGTTCTTCGCTTTTAACTCTTCTGAATGATAGTTCTAGCTTATCCATAAAATTCATTCAAAGCATTTGCGATATGAGCTAAATTCCGTAGTAATATTGATAGATAGCTTGAAGGGTTGGTTTCTCTCCATCCTAAATATTCAGCAGTTTTTAGTTTTTGATAGAGATGCGAATACATTGGCATTGTTTTTTGACAGAACAGAAAGAGCTTTGCAAATAACCCAATTGTATCCACATAATATTATCTTCATACTGAAAAATTTCTAAGACACGATATTATGATATTAACATCATTATGTTCTAATCCTGGATAACTTGGAAGATTTATCCCTCTGCTGCTCAATCTCTCAGCAACTGGATGTTTTTCATACCTTTTAGAATAAATGGGCATGGTATGAATAGGGTAAAACATGGGACGTGTTTCTATTCCATTATCAACCAAATAAGCTTTTAACGCATCACGATCCATACTTTCCGGAATTAGCACGGTACACATCCAATAAGAATGCACAACGTTGGCAGATTCCATATGGAGGTTAAACCCTGAATTCCATAAACCCTCTTTATACCAATTTGATATTTGCTTTTTCTTTTTCAAGGTTTCTTCGATACGCTCTAGCTGGGCCAATCCAATAGCTGCGCATATATTAGTCATTCTGTAATTATAGCCTACTACATCGTGCCAATACTCTCTATACATTGCAAGACCTTGTCCCTTCATATGAACTAATCTATCATGCAATGTAGCATCATTGGTTACCACCATACCTCCTTCTCCTGTGGTAATTGTTTTGTTTCCATAGAAACTAAATGTAGATACGTCTCCAAATGTGCCTACATGTCTGCCATCATATTCTGAACCTAAGGCTTCTGCACAGTCTTCAATTAAAAATATCTGATTGTCCTTTGCTATATTAACCAAGGCTTTCATATCACAAGGGTGCCCATATAAATGAACACACAAAATTGCTTTTGTAGAAGGTGTAATTTTACTTATTACATCTTCAGGGTCCATTTGCCATGTGTCAACTAAAGAATCTACAAAAATGGGCGTTGCGCCAGTATATTTAATTGAATTAACAGAGGCAATGTAAGTCAATGTAGGCGCTATAACTTCATCCCCTTCTCCTAAGCCTAAGGCTTCCATTGCCAGATGTAAAGCCACCGTACCATTACAAACAGCCGTAGCATGGCTTGTTCCAACAAATTTTGCGAAACTATTTTCAAATTCGTTTACAAACTTTCCCTTGCTAGAAATCCATGTAGAATCTAAGCACTCATTTACATATTTTTTTTCATTACCTGTTAACGAGGGGCGGTAAATAGGATACTTCATTGTTCATCTCCTTTTATAATTTCTTTGATATAACTAAAATCACTTTGAATTTTACTAGTTACAGGTGAGGTCTCAAATCTTAGATGTGACTTTCGATTTAGTATTCTTTTAGCAATTTTTATTAGAAGGTTTTTTTCTTTAAGATGCTGATTACTTTTAACCTGAAAGGGATCTTGCAAGTTTCTTTTAGATAGTACATGCAAGTTTCTGGAATTAGTGAAAAATTTAGCGTTAAACTTTTCCGCAATTATTTTCAACGATTTTTGATTATAAAAAGAAACGTGTTGCCCTCCTTCTGGAACAATGTACCACCACTCATCAAGGCTGGCAATATTACTAGATGGCTGTAACTCTGTCGAAAAAATTATTACATCTGAATGTTTAAACATTAATTCAATTTCCTTTAATGGATCCACTAAGTGCTCGAAAACTTCAAATGCTGTCAAGAAGTCAAATTTTGTATCTTTTTGGACATTTTCTATATCAAAATATCGGGCGTATAAATTTGGTGCATATAAATCTTGTCTAAAAAAATCATAGCCTAGATCTCTCATTAACCTAACAAAAATACCATGACCTCCTCCATAATCAAGCACCTTAATATTCTGAACGTCTTGACTCATTTTGTTTAGTAAGGTGCTTACAGATTTAGATAAGGATTGGTTTCTTGACATTATTCCTACATCAAGTGCTCCTATAGCTCCATCATTGTAGGCCTCATTCAACCAATAAGGTTCCTCTGTTTGAAGGAAATCACAATTGTTACATTGGAAATAATCAACATTGTGTTTATTCAACAAAGTCTTTGAAAAGACCTTACTGGTTGTTTCAGAACAAATATTGCACTCTCTGTCTAATTTCTTTTTCACGAATTATTACGAATATTAAAACTGTAATTTTTTCAAAACTTTTTTAAGGCTTTTTTTTGTATATTGAATTAGTGTTCTTTTTCTTGAATTATTTTTATTTCCATTCATTCTTGATTTAAAACTTTTTTCAAAAGAATATACTATTTTACTGTTCAGGTCTAACTTGTTTTTTTGCAGATGAATTTTATCATTTGAAATTTCAACTTTTGAAAAATATTCATCGGGACTACAATGTGTTCCAGAATTGTCAAACCCAATATTAGCCACTAAAGACCTATTGGGATATAAAAACATTCCCTTTTCTAAAAACATAGAGGCATAAAAGCGAATTGCCCAAGAATCGTTATTTCCAAGTACTTGGTTTTCTAGCATTTCATAAAATGGATATCCTCCAAAATTCATGCTCTTTTTGGCGTTATTACCTTTCATCTCACTTAAAAGTTTCTTTCCATCAAAATTAATTTTCGCCCATCTATCAGCCCATGTAGCATAACTCCACGAACTACCAATTGGAAGAAAATACGAAATGTTTTTTATTTCTTTAACCGAGGAATATTTGTATCCCGATATCCCGAATACCTTATTATCGTTTTGATAAAGACTTAGAGCCTCATTCATAAATTTAAGAAAATACATACCCGTGAGTATGTCATCTTCTAAAACAATAACTTTCCCATGTTCATTTACGATCCTGGTTACGCCATCTATTACATTGTCAGCTAAACCTAAGTTTTTATTTCGCTCCTCTATATTAATATCTTCAAACCCTTTCGCGCTTTTTACGATTTTCCTTACTTCTTTAATATTTTTCAAATCATCAGAGCTTGCATCCTCTTTTGGTCCATCTGCAAAGACAAATAATTCACTTTCGTCGGCATGTACATTTTTAGCCAATGCTTCCAGGGTTTGTTGCGTATGCCATGGGCGGTTGTATACAAATAAGACTATGGGAGCTAGATCCATCTTATATTGTCGACTTATAAAAAAGTGTGTTAACTGTTTTTGAAATAAGGGTATAGTTTTGATCTTCTAAATATTGATTCACTTCACTTTTTTGAAAAAGTTCATGTAGGGAATAGCGATTTAGATCTTCAACCAAAATAATTTCCGGTCTGTATTTTTTCCAGTTATTCGATTTCAATACTTCCAGATCCTTACCCTCTACATCAATTGACAAAAAATCAATTTTATTAGGGATTTCAAAGCCATCAAGAATAGCACTCAAAGGCAATACGTTCAACTTAATAATCTCTCTGAATTCACAACCCAAAGCCATCTTTTTTTGTGCTACTGATTTTTCAAATGTATTGAGAGCTGGTTCTTTGAAACTGTAGTATTCCAATATACCATCTTCTAAACCCACACCACATTCAATATTTATATCGTTGGGTCTTTCCTTATCAAAAAGTTCCATACTCCCAGGCAATGCATCAATATTTACCCCTCTCCCTATACCTTTTTCATAAAACTTATATGTGTTACTAAACCTAATGGGGTGGTGTGCTCCAACATCTATGAAAAAAATAGATACTCTTTGTCCCAGCAGTCTAGCCAAAACCATATCCTCACCCTCCTGGCTATAGGACTTATTAAGTCCTTCTATTTTTTCGATCAAAGGATATTGAATTCGAAATTTCAACCCTTTAGGAATGATGGCTATGATAATGCTGTAAATTATATTTTTCATTAAAAACCCCCACCGACTGGTGGGGAAGGTTGAATACTTAATGCCTTAAATTTGACTCCTTTTGAAAAGAAAATACTAGTAGTCCACGTATATTTATTAATTGGGCCAAATCCATGAAAATCTACCTGGACTAGTTTATTGGATCTCATGAATTCACAAAATTCAGGGTTTCGGTCTGAGTTATCAAAAATGATCATACCTGAATCCTTAATTAGCTTCAATGAGGACTTCAGACAGTTTAATCTATCTACTCCGTCGACAATAATTAAATCATACTTATTGTTCAATTCAAGAGGATTAATTGAATAAGCTGATTCCGGACTAAAAATAATGTTTACATTATCTGGCAAATTGTCTTTTAATTTTAAAAACCATTCATGATTGTGTTCGATAGAAACAATATTTTTACATCTTGAAGAAAAATATCTAGTTGAATTACCTGAACCCCACTCTAATACGTCATGATTAGAAAAATCTATTTGTGACAAATACTCAATTGCGGGATATGTAAACCATGGAAGTGGGTTTCCATCAATATCTACTGAACTCCCTTCAGAAATACTTCTTTCTTGTCCAAGCTTTTTGAGTATCTCCATCTGAGGAATTACAGATTGATCGACTCTGTTGTGTGGATTTACAAATATTCTAAATGCGAGTTTAAACCTATTAATCATGGATTCAAATATTTATATTTTAATAAAAAATCACCTTGACCTGAAGGTAAAATTTTTCCAGTTCCATAGAAGTCACCATCTTCAACTTCAACTAAAGTAGCATCCTGAATCCAATCTAAAATCTCTCCATTTTGTTCAGCAAATAAGGTCAATGAATATGTACCTGATGCATACGGCATCTCATTGATTTGAATTTTGGTATTAATCTTATCCATTTCTAAACTACAAATTTCAGATTGCCCACTATTAAGGTTACTAATAAACCCAACTCTATATCCTCTATCATTATCAATTCCGATACCTATATTAATGTTCTTGACATCATCCAAACCTGAGTTTATTAAAGTGACATTTAGAATATAACTTCCACCTGACTTCATTCTAATTACTTCTTTTAGATTTTCTGTTGTGATTTTGAAATTTTGAAATTTTGCTTTTCCATTACCCTTTCGATCCGACCTATTAATTAAAGGTGCAGATTGCAATAGATCAACTTTGTCCATTAAGTATGAATCCACAACTAAATTTGTAATATCATCTGCAACCTTTTTTCCATCCTTAAGAAGAATACATCTACTACACAGACTTTCCACACTAGCCATATTGTGGCTCACAAACAGTACTGTCCTTCCACCCCCGGAACTGATGTCCTGCATCTTTCCAATGGCCTTTTTCTGAAACTCTGCATCGCCCACTGCCAGCACTTCATCTACAATCAGAATCTCCGGCTCCAGGAAGGCTGCCACGGCAAAACCTAAACGCACCTTCATGCCAGAGCTGTACCTTTTTACCGGGGTGTCTGCATACTTCGCACAGCCTGCAAAGTCCATGATCTCGTCATACTTCACATCAATCTCCCTTTTGGTCATCCCGAGGATGGTGCCATTCAGATACACATTTTCCTTCCCTGTCATCTCCGGGTGCATGCCCGTCCCCACTTCCAATAAGGAGGCAATCCGGCCTTTGCTTTTGATGCTGCCACTACTTGGGGAGGTGATTTGAGAAATAACTTTCAACAAGGTGCTTTTCCCAGCTCCATTCTTACCAATAATCCCCAGGACTTCTCCTTCCTTCACTTCAAAGTTGATGTCATCGAGGACTTTGACGTATTCTCCTTTTGTGGCTATCTGGGTGCGGTCATTGGTGGTGCCTACCTTCGCAAATGGGTCTTCTTTGCCACGGACGCGGGCCCACCAGCGATTCAAGTCGTGGCTTATTGTGCCTGTGCCTATTTCGCCGAGGCGGTAGATTTTGGAGAGGTTTTCTACTTTTAATACGATGTCGTTATTAGAACTCACTTTGTTATTTTATTTATTGGCCTCTAGCCGGCCAGGCTCTTCCTTTTTCCATTGATAAAAAAGGAAGCAAAAAATCTAGGCGACTAGCCGTCCACCTGTAAATCTTTTGCGGAAAAATTGAGCTGTTCCCTTGCACTCAAAATAAACTCGCTTCGCTCAAACAGTATTTTGAATTTTATCTTTTGTCTACTCAATTTTTCTGATCGCAAAATATTTAAGGGCCAGATCTTCCTGGCTGCAATTTGGTTAACATTGTCCAGTCTTATCTCCAAGATACATTCGTTCTCTTGCGCGGTCTGGGTACGGTCATTGGTGGTGCCTACTTTGGCAAAGGGGTCTTCTTTGCCGCTGACGCGGGCTTCGCCTGCCGAAATGCTTTGATCAACGAAGCTCTGCGAAGTTGATAAATGTAGGTAGGTGCCTATTTCGCCTAGTCTGTACACTTTTGATAAATTCTCTACCCTGAGTACGATATCTTTTTCAGCCACGAGTTTATTTGTTGATGCGTTGATACGTTGATCTGTATTTTGAATTCATATGCTGTCTATAAATGTTTAATTCAAATAAACGGATAAGCATATAAACGTATAAACATAAATTTCCTGAAGTTATCGAAGATTCCTGACTCGCTTACGCTCTCAGGAATGACGTTCTAAGTTTGTTATACTGTGTCCATGAAAGTCTTTTCGGTCTTGTTGAAGACCAATACACCTGTAATTAGCAATACAACCATCAATCCAAAGGCATAGCCCAAACCTTCCCAGGTGAAATAGCCGGCGCCGAGGAACATGTACTTGAAGGCTTCTATAATGTGAACGAAGGGATTGAGCAGGATCAGTTGTCGGGTCTCGGGGTTTTCGATGGAGCTCACCGGGAAGATCACAGCGGAGGCATACATCAATAGCTGCACGATGAACTGCAATAGGAAAGTCAGGTCCCTGTACTTGGATGTAAGGGAAGTAAACAGAATCCCTGCTCCTAAACCGTACCCCGCCATCATGATCAGCAATACTGGAAACAACGCAATCGTCCAGTTGGGCTCTACGGTGGCACCCATAAAATAAAGGGTAACAAAAAATCCCATAAAGAGCAGGAACTGAATGCCAAATTTGATCAGACCGCCAATCACCTTGCTCAGGGGCATGATGAGCCGTGGGAAATACACTTTCCCGAAGATGGCTTCATTGTCTTTGAAAGTCTTAGAGGTGCTGTTGAAGCACTCTGCGAAATAGTTCCAGAGGGTGATCCCCGCCAGGTAAAAAAGTACTTGTGGTCGTCCGTCGGTGGAGATGTTCGCAATCTGGCCAAAGACCAGCATAAAGATCAGGGTGGTCATGATCGGCTGTACCACAAACCAGAGAGGTCCCAGGATGGTCTGCTTATATACAGTGACTACATCCCTACGTACGAACATGCCGAGCAAATCACGATATCTCCAGATTTCTTTGAAGTTGATGCTGAGGAGGGAGGATTGGGGTTGGATTACTAAATCCCATCGTTCAGGTTCAGCTGGTGATTGTTGATTTGTTGATTTGCTGATTTGTTGATTTGACACTGCTAATGTTGATTTGTTTATCTGCTTATTTGTTGATTTGTTGAATCGTTGATTTGTTGATTTCCGCCTGCGCAGATGCTTCGTCGGACGAGTGTTTAATTATGGCTCCGTACCTAAGAGTAGTCATTGCTTAATCAACTTCTACAAGTTCAGCCGAAGTTGATGGCCGGGGAAGTGACATGCCTTGCAATTTCACTTCTTCAAGGTAAATATTTATCGCTTCCTTTACCAGTTCTTCCTTAGTATCGCCAACCGAAACACAGCCGGGTAAATCGGGCACATAGCCACTATAGCCAGTATCTGTTTTTTCGATAATTATTGTATAGCTACTCATTTTAATCCTGGTTATTGGGTTATTGGGTGTTGACAAGCCGGACGGTTAGCGTTGGTAAGTTGATTCGACACCGTATCAAATATGCTCAGTAATACCCTCATTACTCAGTTCAATAAAGCTGCTCCTTTCCATGGCCTGTTTAATAATCAATAGATTTTTCCTGAAAAGGTCAAATAATTGTCGGTTCTTCAAGTTTCCTGTTGTGATTAGAAAAAGCTTTTTAGGTTTTCCTAAGGTCATGTATGAATGATAGAAATCCAAATCCTTGGTTAATACCACGAGCTCTTCAACATCTGCATAATCCGCAATCTCGGTATCAGACGTTTCATCTCCTTTAGGTAGTTGATCAACATGAACAGATTCAAAACCAAGTTGATTTAATATTTCGCAAAGTTGAGCTGGAAGTTGAGCGTCAACAATCAGCTTCATCCGGTTATTTTAGTATAACTGGAATATTTTGTTACTTTAGATGCGTATGCCAAACAGGCTAGAATATCTTCTTCTTCCAGATTGGGATAATCCTCTAATATTTCTGCATGGGTTGAGCCCGCAGAGAGAAGGTCAAGAATCAAATCAACTGTATACCTTTTATTTCTAATAGTTGGTTTACCATGACAAACTTCAGAATTAATGGTGATTCTATTGATCAGTTGATTATCCATATTTAAAGTTACGTAATTATCGGAATTAAAGATAGTCAGACATTCCGATACCGACATTCTCCTTTATCAAGGTTGCATTTCCAGAAGGGTCTGTCGACGTTTATCATCTACTTTTTTAACTTTAACCCACTCCGGGAGGTTATCCCCATATTCCATTGCTATTTCCGCAGTAGTGATCACTACTCCGTAGACCTGTTGCAATAAACGCAATTCATCAATTTTTGAAAGAATGATAAAACAACTGGTATCTGAGATAATTACCTTAGGCATTGGCTACATCGCTGGCAATATCTGAAGCAGGATAATTAAAGATAGATACATTATACTTTCCTAGTAATTCTGAAAAGGCCCTTTTAGACAAATTTGCCACCTTGGCGGCCTGTCCTAAAGATAATTTCCCTTGCTCATACAGCCTTGAGGGTATTATCATTGCTAAATCCTGAGAATCAAGATCCAGGGAATCAGGTATATTTAATGTAATTGTCTTCATTTTTTATTATGTAAATATATAAGCAAACCACCACAATATCTCGTTAAACGTAGGTGGCATCATTCAGTAGATGAGAACCGTGTTGATTTGCTGATTCCCACCTTCGCTTGGGCTTCGGCGGGCAGGTGTTGAGTCGCTTATTTGTTGAGTCGTTACTTTAATTGATAATTATCCTAGAATGGTTCGAATAAACAAATAAACACATCATCGCATCAACTTCTATCCTATTTTACTCTACCAAGTTGTGAGTTTCTAAAGGCATTCAGTTTATTTCCAAGTTCCTCTATTGTTGGTCTGATTTCGAAATACTTAGTTTCGTTAATCAAATCTAAATCGACGGATAGAATGAACATGTTTAATACCTCCATCAAACTTCCATAGGCCATCACTGTGAAATGTGCTTGATCCTTCATGGTATTTCTGGAGGTTCCTTCTGCTAAATTGTTACTTATTGAAATGACTGCCCTTCGTATTTGAGAAATTAATCCATACTTTTCTTCAGTTGGAAAATCGTCAGTCAACTTATATACCTCCTTGACTAACAGTCGAGATAATTTCCAAACTTCAAGTTTTTCGAAGGAATACTGGTACATGGTTTAATTGTTTAATTGTTGATTTGTTGATTTGTTGATTTGTTGAACTGTTGATTTGTTTAATTGTTGATTTGTTGATTCCGCTTGGGCAGATGCTTCGTCCGACGAGTGTTTAATTGTTGATTTGTTGATACTTAATGTTATTAGAGACAAAAATCGAATAAACGATTCAACAAATAAACTCATCTACCTCCCTAAAGTAATAATCAACGCTGCCAGTGACAACGCGGCACTTACGATTCCCAGTGCTCTGGCAGCATTGGGCAAGGTGTACATGGTGGCTGTTCTGGCATTGAGGGGTGGCACAACGATCAGGTCTCCACGCTTCAGTTGAAAATGTTCTGCACTTAATGTTCTTTCATCCAGTAGGTTCAGGTAAAAGACTTTGCTGTCTCCACCTTCCTGGCGGACGATTTTGATATTGGAACGGTCCGCAAACTCAGTCAGGTTACCGGCCAGGGTGATGCCATCAAAGATGTTCAGGTCTGGGTTGTAGCTGATGTACCGGCCTTCTTTTTCTACCTCACCGAGGATGGTAAAATGGTAATTGAGTAATTGGATGCGCACCATCGGAGTTTCATAAAAGCCCTCCAGCGCCTTCTTTACTTTGGCTTCCGCCTCTGTCACTGTCAGTCCTGATAAGATAACGTTTCCAATCTTGGGTAGTTCCAATGCGCCTTGTCCATCCAGCTTGAAACCAGTATTGAGTCGGTCCAGCATAATGGTAGCCAATCCTCCGGGTTGATCCCCCTGATTTTGCATGCCACCGCCTTGCATCATTTGATTCCCTCCACCTGCGCCACCCTGCATATTGGCATTGTCATACTGGTTGAGTTCGCGGATGATCCCGAGGTCCGTTTCATACCCTTTGATGAAGTTGTATTCCTCTTCGGTGATGCTGGCTACCCTCAGGGAAATCACATCTTCCGGTTTTAGTCGGTATTTTTCTGCAGTCCTGTTGTAAGTGGAAGTGATTGAGTCATAAGCATGTTCAGCTTCCAAACCTTCCGCGGGCTGTAGGTACGCCAGCTTTTTAGCGGGTACACAGGAGGCAATCAATGCTATGATTCCAATATAGCATAATAAGGAATAAGCATTTATCTTTCCTCTGGACATGGCCAATTGATTCAATTTTTTAATCATCTGATTACTCTTTTTATGCCTCCTGGTCATGATTCATCATTGCCAAACATTCGCTTTTTTGATCCTTTCTTTCCTTTACCACCTTCTTCTTCAAAATAGCCGCTGTCATATCCATAACCGTAGGACTGGTAGCCTTCCACATAGGCTTTGTAGCCATATTCCAGCTTTTGAAAGTCTACATCGTTGAACAGTACCGTCATGTTTTTCAGCTGTTTCTTTTCATAAGCCTCACTGGTTTCATGGAGTGATTTTTTGAATGTTGTGTTTTGACGCACGATGAGGATGTTCAGGTCTGAATATTCCATCAGTTCAATGGCATCTGCCACCAAACCAATGGGTGGGGTATCAATGATGATCAGGTCGTAATCTTTCTTCAATTGATCCATCATTTCTTTCATCCTGGGCATGAGGATCAGCTCCGCCGGATTAGGAGGAATGGAACCACCGGGGATGATTTTCAGGTTATCATTTCCGGTATCGTAAATCACTTCATCCATCTTACATTGTCCGGCCAGACAATTACTTAATCCAAGATCACGTTCCCGACCAAAGCTTTTAGCCAATGTGGGCTTTCGCATGTCTGCACCAATGATGATGGTTTTCTTCCCGGAAAGGGCGTAGGTAAAAGCCAGATTGGAGGAGCAGAAGGTCTTTCCTTCGGAACTGATTGAAGAAGTAACCAGTATGACATGCTTGGCATCTCCATTGCTGAAATATTGCAGGTTGGCCCGGATCCTGCGAAAGGATTCTGAGACCAGAGATTTTGGGGTATTGTGAACTACCAGGTTGTCCAGCTCTTCGCTATGCCCGACATATCCCAACAGGGGAATGTTTGTGTTGGTAAGTAAGTCATATTTGCTCACTACTTTGTCGTTGGAAATACTCACCAGGTACAAAACACCCAAGGGAAATCCCAATCCGATCAATACTGCGATGATCATCAACTTGTTCTTGTCCGGGGAAATGGGATTGTTTTTATTGAAACTGGGATTAGAAACCACCTGGTAGTCAGTGACTGTAGATGCCAGTGAAAGAAAGGCTTCCGTTCGGCTAGTGATCAGGTTATTGAATACTCCTTCATAAAGTGAGACCATACGCTCCAGTTCATAATACTCTCTGGACTCCACCTGCAGGTCTTTGACGGTCTCATAATAGAAATTTATTTTTCTATTGATCTCCCCTATCTGCCGGGTGTTTACTGCTTTCAGGTTCTCAATACTCTCATAAATATTTTGCTCCACCCGAATAATTTGCGCATTGTCTCTGGTGACCAATGGATTTAGCTCATTTTCTTTATTGAGTTTGATTTTATCTTCCCATTTGATCTGCATGTATTCGCTCATCAATTCAGCCAGTGGTGTATTCAACTCCATCAAAGCCGGCGCAAACACTCCACCTCTTTTTTGGTCGCGAACGTATGCTTTCAGGTAATCATAGTATTTATTGGTGACAATGAGTTCCACTTTTTGACTTTCAAACTCCTCCAGCTTGTCCATTACAAAGGAAGACCCATTGATCAGCTCCCGATTCTCCAGCTTAAACCTGTCTAAGCGTTTCTGATATACGGATAAGGTATCAGAGATCTGTGGGATGTATTCATTGATGAAGCGGATCGTACTGGTGATGGACTGGCTTTTTTCTTCCAGTCCTTTTTGCACGATCACATCAAAATAGGCATTGAGGAAATCGTATTCCTTTTCCGGCAATTCGGTCGCCATGGCCGCATTGAGGATCGATGATCCTTTGGCCTGCCAGTTAAGCATCAACGCAGCTCGATATTGAGTCAGCAAGTCAGCAGGTCTGTTGATTTTAAAAAAGTGCTGATTTACACCGTTTTGGCTGTCTACTTTGTTGGCCAATATTTTAAAACGCCATCCATTGATGAGGTTGGTCTCTCCGAATTTGAAAACCTTCCCCTCGAATTGATTTCCCCATTCCGGGTCTTCTGTTTGTAAGGTGAATTGATTGCTGTCTTCATTGCGGACATAAATATCGAGACCATAAGGCATGGTACGTGAAGTACTATCAAGCATTACACGATAAAAATCATTGGGGTAAACTTCTGAAACCTTAAGGTTACCCTCTAAATAATAAGTTACTTCAAAATCCAATTGATCCAGCGTAGCTTGAATTCGGTCCTGTGACTTGAGTAATGGAATCTCCTGAGAAACATCGATCCGACTCATGTAAGGATTCGTGGCCTCAGATAGCTGCATCAGTGGATTTGAATTTTGATCATCAAATTTTTTGGTCAGAAAGCTGGCATTTACCACATAAACCGGACTTTCATACCGTAGGATGAGGTAGGCTACTCCCAGAGCAATCATGAGGCATCCAATGACCCAGTACCAGTTGCCGATGATGAGGTTGGCAAACCGCTTAAGCTGGAAGTTGTCTTCTTGTTTTTCGAATGTGTTGGTTAGTGGTTCCAATTAGCTGGATTATTATTAGCTGGTGATGTTAGTAGTGAATTGCAAATATAAAAGGATGTTCGGATAGTCGGACAGTTCAGACGGTTCAGACGGTTCGGACACTCAGACAAGTCAGACAATTCAGACATTCGGACGCTCAGACAATTATCTACTATCATTCCAATTGGTCCATATATGTCTTGTAATCGGCTGTGATGCGGTCTTTTACCTGATCCCAGGATGTATTATTCAGTATCTCCGGATTATCATCATCTTCAGCTTCTTCGAAATAGTTGAGACTTTTGTATAACAGAAACACAGAGGCATTATGGTATTTCTTCACGTAGTTATTCACCATTTCCTTTAGTGAAAGGTGATCCAGCAGTAAATAAAGGTCAAAAAAGTCTTTCTTAGCCCCCCGGTTGGTAATAGCTGCCATTTTCATAGCAGAGATATCTTTCAAGTCAGCCATTGTAACTCCATCCTCTATAACTTTCTCGCCTATCCAAGGGTAAGGATATTGGACAAAATCAACCTTTACTCCACTGATGGAATAGGTGCGAATAGATCTTCTAGCCATTAGATTTTGAACTTCTCCAGCCTTAATCAACTCAGCTTCAAAGTTGATGGTATCAAAGTCAATGTCTCCAAAGAAATCGAGATCGATAGATTTTCTATGGCCAAACTGTAATGCTAAGGCTGTTCCACCAACCAGGCGGAAATGCTCAAAAGCAGGGTTTGTTTGTATATTTTTTAGTAGAACCAATGTCGCTGGTTCGACTGTCTCAAGGTGTAACAACGAAAGCTTTCTTTTGGCGTTTCTGAGATAGTAGCAATAAAATTCAAGGCTTTAGGTTCCAGGGACCGTAGTCTTTGGGATACTAAGGTAATCTCCTCCAGCCCATATACTTTTTTGATCAGCAACCAATCCTTTATTAGTCCATACTCCAGCGCCCGCTGGATGATATAGGCCTTGTGTTTCTCCAGGTCCAGGTTTTCTTTTTTTACGTCCCAGAAGAGATGCTTAGAGAATTGTTGGATGGCGTTTTGATCGGGTGACATTATTTGTGTTGATGCGTTGATTTGTTGATCTATTTAGTCGGTACCATTTAAAAACAATCGATCTGATTCAACGAGTATCTCAATATCTTTAAAGATCCCTCCTGATAATGTCGTATAAACAGTCCAACGAATAAACTCGTGCTCTTAAGGACACTCGAAATTCACCCCAGTACGTCATCCACCTACATTCATTTAAATCAAGTGATAAAGGGCATAAGCTATCAAGAATTTCGGTGGAGAAACTCCCCGAGAGCCCGGAAAGGCGAGTCGGGAATCTGTCGATATATTTGAGGTATCCTGTAAAATAAAATGAATCAATAAATTTAAATAGATTCCCTGCTCGGCTCAGCCTCCAGGGAATGACGTTCTAAATTTGTTCTTCATACCAAGCATACACCTTCTCCAACCCCTTTCTCATATTTACCAACGGATCATAGTTAAGCAATTTCTTAATCTTTCTAATATCGGCTAGCGAATGCTTGACGTCTCCTTTTCGCTCGGGTTGATGAATAGGTGCTAGGTCCTTTCCACTAATATCTTTCAGGTAGTTGACCATCTCTAACAAGGTTGTTTGTTCACCGCAGGCGACGTTGTAGACCTGGTTGAGGGCGTCGGCATTGTCTGTGAACAGGCCTTTCATATTGGCCTGCACGGCATTGTCTACAAAGGTGAAGTCCCGGCTGGTCTGGCCATCTCCAAAGATCTGGCAGGGTTGACCTTCCATGAAAGCTTTGCAAAACAAAGGGATCACCGCAGCATAGGGGTTGTCCGGGTTTTGATTGGGTCCGAAGACATTGAAATACCTTAAGCCGATGTAGTTCAATCCATACGTCTTTTGAAACACTTCCGCATATAGTTCGTCGGCCAGCTTGCTCACGGCATAGGGTGACAGAGGTTTCCCAATCTTATCTTCCACCTTGGGGAGGCCGGGATGGTCGCCATAGGTGCTGGAGGAGAAAGCCATCACGACCCTTTCTATTTTCTTTTCTACTGCGGCGTGGAGGATATTAACGGTTCCTCCGACGTTGACACTGTCTGTGAGCATCGGGTCTTTGATAGATCTGGGCACAGAGCCAAGGGCTGCCTGGTGGCTTACTTTGTCGATGCCTTCCATGGATTTCATGCAGGTATCGTAATCACAGATATCTCCTTCTACAAACTCAAAATTGGGGTTGTTCATGAATGGATCCAGGTTGGAGAGGTATCCGTTGGAGAGGTTGTCGAGGACTCTGACGAGGTTGACTCTTGGATCTTCAAGGAGTGTATTTACCAGATTGGAACCAATGAACCCTGCGCCTCCTGTTACTAGTATATCAACTTTTTTAGTATTCAATTTTGCTTCAAAAGTTTATTCTCATACTTTTTTCTTGATAAAAAAGTATGCAAAAAATCAATCCAAAATAATCCTTCCGCCCGCAAATGGCCGGACGCCTGCCGTGTCGACGGACCGCCGCTATTCTGTCAGCCCCACGTTCCTTTCTAAGTTCATACATTCATTGCCCTGCGCACCTGCCAGCCGCCTTAATTGTTTATTCAAGTGATTAAATTTCAATTCTTTCAAGCGGAAGATATTCCCTTCTCTACCAACTACTTTCTTAGCTAACCCCTCCAATTGCGTGGCAAATACTGAGCTATGATTGATAATTAAGGTAGTTCCCTCTCTTTCGAAGAGAGGGGGAGATTAAATAAGCCTGCTGGCTGCCTCGAAATAGGGTGAGTTGGAGACAAATCTTTTTCCTTATTCCTCTAATCAAACCCAGTATCGTCATTCTGAGCCTGCCTGTCCGATAGGCAGGAGAAGCGAAGAATCTCGTTATTGTTGTAGAGGAACAATTTGAAAGACTAATCTCTCTCACGTTTCATGAGATTCCTGCCTGCACGCTGACGCTGAAGCTTTAGCGCAAGAGTCCGGCAGGCATGGCTTCACTGCATCCCTCCTTGCGTCGGGATTCCGTTCTGAATGACGGTAAGTTGTGTGATTCTTGTTCGCTGGCTTCACAACCGTCCATCGACAATTTGCCTATCCAAGACCCCTTTCTCATTGTAATCTGAGCTATTCAAACTTCTCTACCAACTTTTTCCTTAGCTAATCCCTCCAATTGCGCAGCAAATACTGAGCTATGGTTGAGAATCAAAATGTTTCCCTCTCTTGCAAGAGAGGGGGAGTAGTTATAAGCATGTGAGCAGGTTCAAAATAGGGTGAGTTGGAGGAAATCTTTATTTTCGGAACATCTGAAGCATCAAAACAGTATGTAAGTCTTAAAACGACTAGGCCTTGATTTGTCTATTTGATGATTGTTTTAAAGCAATGTCATATAGAAATTCCGGAGCTACATCCAGGTTATCAGTCCATTCAAGCGTTCCCCGGATCAGACCAAATTGCTTGAAAAGCGCTATCGATTTCAATTTAGCATAAGCTGGCTTTTCTGTCAGCATCTCCAAATCCACACGATATACCTCGCCATTATTGAATGACAGCTCCATCAAATAGTCTTGAATATAATCAACATCGGTAACTCTAATCATAACGGATTAATTTTTGGTATCGATTCTCCATTTTTAGCATGTTCCCAAGCATTTAAAATTTCCTTTTTATGCAACTTTGTCCACTTTTCTACTCTTTTAATCACTTTACTGGGTGCTTTTCCTTCTACAATATAACCATCTAAATACATAATACATTCAAAATCCCCATAGATAAAATGAGGAGGATTATGGTCAAACCCATACATATAAATAATTATTCCATAAAAGCGACATATTTCAGCCATATTCAGATTTACAGTGGTGATAGGAAGTTCCCTTTGCAATTACGCTGAGTCCTTCGCCCATGCGCCTGCACCGAAGTCGGTTTCGGTGTAGGAGCTAGACTTCGACCGCCGGAGAAAGCTTCAGCGCAAGCATAAGGGGTCAGCGTTGGCGTAACCTTTACCTGCCTTGCCCTTTAGATTAGGCTATCCTTAAAAAGTTCTATTTTCAAGAGTTCATTAATAATTAAAGCAGCAAATACTGAGCTATGGTTGATAATCAAAATGGTTCCCTCTCTTGCAAGAGAGGGGGAGTAGTTATAAGCATGTGAGCAGGTTCAAAATAGGGTGAGTTGGGAGAGTTTGGCAATCAGTGTTAGCCTTTTCTACTTTTTAGCCATTTTTCAAGAGAACCTGCATTTTCCATAGATGGTCTACCAATAATAATACTCTCAATGCTTAAATCCTCATTCAACTCAGGCCAATGGATGCCTGAACCTTTACCAATTAATTTCCAATTATTCCTTTCCTGGACAGAACCATGGTATAACCGTGGATACCACACCAGCGGAGCTGATATTGTGCGCCCATCAGACAAACTAATGCAGATGCTTTCACCATCAAAAGACATTTCCTTGTTTCTGGAGATTTTAAGCATACCGTAATCTACCCTTGGGAGTAGGTATTGGTCGACCCAATTCTATGGCTGTATCTATCCATTCATTCATGACAATCTTAACATTGGTTAATACCTCTTCATATGATAACCCATCCGCCATACAACCCGGAAGTTCAGGAACCTCTCCTACAAAAGATTCGTCCTCCTCACTCCAGTAAATAATGATCTCGTATTTATTCATGATCAATCAGTTTATATTGAATCAACAAATTTCGAACTTGTTTTACTTGATATGGTTTTGCCATTCTTCCTTTAACTCTTCTTTGAAATTCCAATTGTTTAAGCAATCCTGTTAACTTCGAAAATTGAATATTCCTATCAGAATTACCTGAAAACAACTTGAGTGTAAATTTATCAGCTTTAGTCAATGATTAATATACTAAAATTCATGGTTACTATTAATCTTACCGAAGTATTTATAAGTCAACTAAATGGTTGTTTTCTTAAGTGAAATTTTAATTTTCTAATATCCCTTATTCCTTCTATGTCCTCAGGCCGGACAGGCCCTTTCTTTTCCAATCGATAAAAAGAAACGGTCCGCCGATGCGGGAAAAATCTTGGAAAATTTAAAGCCCACAGGCCCCTTCGCGCCATCCACGCCCCAATTTTCCACCCACCGCCGTGATTGTGTAGTTAAGATATCGAAGTTCAATTTATCTGGATATAAGCGTTCATTTCTCTTCAAACTATTTCTAAGCTAATCCCTCCAATTGCGTAGCAAATTCTGAGCAATGATTGAGAATCAAAACGTCCCCCTCTCTTTGAAGAGAGGGTTAGGGGCGCCCGGCCAGGGGTGAGTTGGTGCAAAATCTTTTTTCATTGTTTACTCAACATCTCAAAAACGTCATCCCTGACTTGCCTGCCCACCGTAACCATCGGTGAAGGTAGGATCAGGGATCATTAAACTTTTATTGAGAAATTATCAAAAAAAACACGAAGATCCCTCCCGATTGATATCGGGAAGGATAACGTTCGTGGGTCGATTTGAGTCGGCCATTTATTAATGATTTATCCAACATCCCCTTCACATCATATGCAGGATGTTCCGACGTTCTGACACTCCACCTACGCTCATCTCCTTCGCCAGCGCCTCCGCAGAGTAGCTTCTGCGCTCGCGGAAGGCTTTGGAGATCGAAGAGCTTCGGTGGATGAATCAGACTTTCTGACAGTTTATTAGAGTCTACCATTCACGATTTTTTTATCTAATACACCTTTCACATCATAGATGATTCCTTCAGCTTTCTTGAAAGAAACAATATCTAAATCTTCGAATTTCTTGTGTGCTACGGCTAATATAATAGCGTCGTATGGGCCTGCAGGTTCTTTGATGAGTGATAATCCAAATTCAGCCTGCACCTCTGCTTCACTGGCCCAGGGGTCGTAGATGTCTACCTCCAAAGAGTAATCCTGCAGCTCGCGGATGATGTCAATGACGCGGGTGTTGCGGATGTCGGGGCAGTTTTCCTTGAAGGTGATGCCGAGGACCAAAACCCTGGCTTCTTTTACGCGCAGGTCCTGCTTCACCATCAACTTGACGGTCTGTTCGGCAACGTAGGATCCCATGGAGTCATTGAGTCGGCGTCCTGCCAGGATGATCTCTGAATGATAGCCCAGCTCCTGCGCTTTCTGTGCCAGGTAATAAGGATCTACGCCGATGCAGTGTCCACCGACCAGGCCGGGCTTGAAGGGCAAAAAGTTCCACTTGGTGCCTGCCGCCTCCAGCACTTCGCGGGTATCGATACCAATCAGGTTAAAGATCTTGGCTAGTTCATTCACAAAGGCCACGTTGATATCCCGCTGACTGTTTTCAATGACTTTCGCTGCCTCTGCTACCTTGATGGAGCTGGCCTTGTACGTACCTGCCTCAATCACGCTACCATACAGGGCATCGACCTCATCGGCCGTTTCCGGAGTGGAGCCGGAGGTGACTTTCAATATTTTCGTTACCGTATGTTCCTTGTCACCAGGGTTGATCCGTTCCGGAGAATAGCCGGCAAAGAAATCCTGGTTGAATACTAAGCCAGCACCTGCTTCCAGGATCGGTACGCATTCTTCTTCGGTTACACCTGGATAAACCGTGGATTCATAAATCACGATATCGCCCTTTTTCAGTACCTGGCTGACGGTCTCGCTGGCCCTGATCAAGGGGGTTAACACGGGACGGTTGTTTTTGTCAGTCGGTGTTGGGACGGTCACGATGAAGACATTGCAGTCTTTAATGCCTGCCGGGTCAGCCGTGAAACTCAGGTTACCAGCGTCCACAGATGCTTTAAGGTCCACGTCTGAGACTTCCAGGGTGTAGTCGTGGCCTTTACAGAGTTCTTTGATTCGGGATTCTTTGGTATCAAAGCCGGTGACCCTGTACTTTTTGCTGAAGGCAACGGCGAGGGGGAGGCCGACGTAGCCGAGGCCAAGGATTGCGATTTTTTTATCTGACAAATCTGACATGGTGTTGATTTGTTGATTCGTTTATCTGTTAAGTTCCACCTACGCTCTTTTTGAGCTTCGATCGACAAGTGTCACTTCGAAAGACTGGATATGTAAAATGTTTCGTTTCAAATCAACAGTTCATTTCCTAATGACCGCCTCTACAAACGCTTTAAATACTGATAACTCATCATTGATAATGGCAATCAGTATTTCGATATTTAAATTTTCATATTCATGAACTGCCAGATTTCTGAAGCCAACCATCGACTTTAATTGATGCGTGATCTTTTCAGATATCAATTCATGCTTATTCAGGATATCAAATGACGCCCTGCTGGAATCCGGTAGCCCCCTTTGATTCTTCTTAATTAAATAATTGGCGAGAACAATGGATAATTCACAGGCTCTCTGAATATTTAGAATTGCTGCATCCTGATGTGTAAAATCCTTATCAAATTGATCACCAGCTGTCTCAAATTCTTCATTAACTCTTTTGACACATCTTTCTATGGCGGCAGCTTTTTTAAGTATGATGTCATCCATAGACACTGCCTCGATGTGCTATCTCTTCAATGATTTCTGCGCGTTCCAGATTCAGCTTTTGATAGAGACTTATGGTCCTTACCTCAAATTCATCAAGGGTCAGTTGATCCTTGTACCAAACACATCTACCTGTCTTAACCACCTGAAACTGGGTGACAGTATCTGCCTGATACAGGTCAATTAAATCCAAATTGATATCGAGGTTCGTTTCCAAAGCAGATTTTAACTTCCACCTTTCCGTAGCAGCTATTTTTGTTCTTGACAAATAAGAGAAGTCCCAATCGCTATCGGGATTTGCTGATTTATCTGCCTGACTTCCGAAAAGATAGATCGCTTCCAGGTTAGGGATGTTTTTCCTTAGCGATTTAATGATTTCTGCTGTGATTTGAGATTCGACCATTGATAGGTAATTTCATCAATAGGTTTTTATGCCTACCATTTGCTTTTTTTTACAGGGTTATCCCTCGTGAAATCCTTTTGGCATTCGCCAGAGGAGCTTGTATTTCACAGGGTGAAACCTGTGCCTCCTGTGACTAATATATTGACTTTTCTATTTGTTAAAACATCAATTGTTTTGCCCTCATGCCGGGCAGGCAGATACTTTTTTCTTGATAAAAAGCCTACGCGGCCCGGTAACAAAAAATCAAGGCCTGCAAAAATTTAACGGAAAAAATGAGATGGTCTCCTATAATCAAAACAAACTCGTCCGCCGCGCCGGACTCAGACAGTATTTTGAAAATCAATTTTCGTCTACTCATTTTTTCTGATCGTTAAATTTTTAATGGCCAGGCCTACTAGCTATAATTTCGGTAGCATTTGTATTCTTATTACCTCTCTTGACCTATCGTTGCAAGAACTCTCCCCTCTTTTTTAAGAGAGGGCGGTCCGACGTTTCGGTCGGGGGTGAGTTGGTTGAAAATCATTCCTTTCTTGATCTCATAATTAAACCCAGTATCGTCATCCACCTACATTCACTTAAATCAAGTGATAAAGGGCATAAGCTATCAAGAATTTCGGTGGAGAAACTCCCGATAGCCCGGAAAGGCGCCTGTTCGCCGTACTTAGTACTATGGCAGGTGAGTCGGGAATCTCATTGATATTGTAGAGGAATGAATGTGTAAGGTTAAATGCACTCATGTATTACGAGATTCTTCATTTCGTTTCACTTCATTCAGAATGACGGTTATTTTGTTTGTTGAGCTTTCAGTTTGAATGATTATCAAAATCCAATTGGACAATTATCGTTCTGAAAACTACTGCCTGCCCACCGAAGCCTTTCCGCAGGAGAGTCTCCAAAAGCATAACTTGCTATCCATTCCAAATCAATAAATTCTCTTCCTTATCTAATTCCATGGCTTCGAACTCGACGGGTGAGTACACCAGGTGGCGGACTTTCTTTTTGATGACCTGCTCGGTGCGGTCGATCAGCTGAAGGAGGTAGGTCTTGTCTACGTTGCCGATGATCACGATGTCGATCACCTCAGAGTTTTTGCCTTTGGCGAAGTCGCCGGTGAGGTAGACCTCCCGGATGTCTCCCAGCTTGCTGATAATTCTTTCGATCACCTGGTCCACGCCCACGTATTTAAGCAGGATGTTTCGTATTTCCTGATACAGCGGGTGCCGGGTATTGGCCTTGAAGATCCTTCGGTTTCCCTCACTGCTGGTCTCCAGCATCCCGGCTTCCTCAAAGCGGTTGAGCTCCAGCCGGATGGCATTGGTGCTTTCGTCAAACTCTTTAGCCAGGGAGCGGAGATAGGAGCGGCTTTCAGGATTTAGGAAGAACCTGAGCAGGAGTTTGATTCTTGTTTTAGATGTTATTAATGTATCTAGCATTCTATTAGATAATCTGACAGTCAGACATTCGGATGGTTCAGACGGTTCAGACATTCGGACGGTTCAGACTTTGAGCTGGTTTTTAAAAGCATAGATTTGGGCAGATAGTTTTTTATAGCTTTCGACTAACTCATCAGAAATTTGTTCTTGCCTGGCTAAAGCTTCAGCATTAAAGCGTAGGTTCCTCCTTTTTCCATCGATGAAAAGGACCGAGGCGGCGGACCGTCAAAAAATCTAGGCCTAGCCGGCCGCACTGTAAGTAGTTCGCTAAATTTCAGTTGTATTTGTTTAATATATTCCAAACTCCCCTCTTTTTGCAAGACAGGGGTTGGGGGTGAGTTGGTTAAAAATCATTTTTTTAATTCCATAGTCAACCCTGGTTTCGTCATCCACCTACATTCATTTAATTCAAGTGATAAAGAGCATAAGCTATCAAGAATTTCGGTGGAGAAACTCACCGAGAGCCCGGGAAGGCGCCTATCCGACGTACTTAGTACTATGGCAGGCGGAAGTCGGGAATCTCATTGATGTTGTGGAAGAATGAATGTGTATGGTTAAATGCACTCATGAATTACGAGATTCTTCATTTCGTTTCACTTCATTCAGAATGACGGTTATTTTCTTTGATAAACTTTCAGTTTGATGATTATCAAAATCCAATTGGACAATTAATGCTCTGAAAACTACTGCCTGCTCGTCCTGAGGGACTCCAGGTAATGACGGTTATTTGTATTCTGTCTTCTATCCGAGCTCCGCTCGGATACACTTGTCTGCCGGAGCCTTCGGCTGGGCAGAGCTCCGCCTCGTAAGTCACATGATAGTAACTGTGTTATGGACGGTTCAGACCCGCCGGACAAGCCGGCTTTCAGATGTTCTGACTATTCCGACATATAGTGGCCCGATTTGTCGTATAGTCTGATTATCCGAACATCTGAATCATCCTAACTTCGCATAGCGAACCGGTACTTCTGCCTTGATCAGCTGGCCGAGGGACTCAACCAGTAAGATCAGATGGTCTCCCTGCCGGGCGAGGAAACTTCCCTCCTGCCCTTTAAAGAGTCCCCAGTCAATCTGTACCGTATCTTTATAAGTTATGGAAAGTACATCTGCACTATCCGTTTCTTCCGTAAACATCTTTATGGCCTCAATCTCCTCTTCACGGACGATCGCTGGTTTTCCAAGCCAGAACACATAGCAGACTACGCCGGGTACCTGCAATACCTCCTGCCGCTCCACTTCTGTTAATCTCACAAACACATACGAGCGAAACAAGGGCTCACTGACCTTCTTCTTCCGATCGCTCCACTGACGCACCGTGGTGACTAGCGGACAATAGACTTCAAATCTATCTTCTAACCGTTGCGCGACCTTCTTTTCGTTGCGGGCCTTGGTATAAATAACATGCCAGGCAAAATGCTCACTCATGATCGAGTAAAAATACTACTCGATATCCATTCTGCAAACTATTTTCAAATGCAAATTCGGGGGGTACCACATAACGCCACATAAAAAGTGGTCTATCTTCTAAAATAAAAGCTATTCTGCTCCTATGAGAAAATGATATTTTTAAATAATTGGATTAGGTAGTATAAAATTACCATAGAATTAACATGAAAACTGAGTCCATTGTAATCATGGTCAGCTATCTTTACGAGAATAGTTTTTATTGACTCAACTTGCTATCTAAACCTTTTTTACAATTTTTTAGTCATTTATTTCTATTTTCAGTATTACCTTTGATGTTTAAGAGCCCTGAATTGTGCTAAGGAAAATTTTAAATCATTACGCTAACCGTCTGGTCTCCCGATGGGTCATCCTGATCATTGATCTTTTGTTGGTCGGATTGAGCTTCCTGCTGGCATATACCATTCGGTTCAATTTTCACATCGATGAGATGGTGAAATTTCCCATCTGGCAACATCTCGGCATCATCAGTATTTTCTACCTCGCAGGCTTTATCATTTTCCGTCCCTACTCTGGCATCATCAGGCACACCAGCATCAAGGACGTCGAAAACATTGTCAGTGCCACTGGTTCAGCCTTTTTAGTATTTGTGATGGCCAATTTTGCTAGCAACTATGTCAATTTACTTTGGAAAATACGAATTCCTTATTCGGTACAGATTATCCATTTCCTGCTATTGACATTCGCCATGATGAGTATTCGGTTTTTCATCAAATCCTTCTACTTTAATGTGGTCAGGAGAGATACCGAACCCCGAAAAGTGATGATCTACGGCGCAGGCAAATCAGGACTAATCACCAAGAATGCACTGGAGCAAGATGACCGATTTAAATACAAAGTTGCTGGATTTATTGATGACAATCCATCCAAGATCGGAAAAAAACTAGAAGGTATTCCGGTATTAGCACGTGATTCGATTACAGATTCGTATTTAAAGCAACTGGACATCACAGAGATCATCATCTCCATACAAAACATTCCCTCTCAACAAAAAAGACTTATCGTGGACTTCTTCCTCGACATGGATGTGGTGATCAAAAATACACCTTCGACAAGCCAGTGGATGGATGGAGAGTTTAGTAGCAAACAGATCAAGACTATTCGTATCGAGGAGCTTTTGGAAAGAGATGAAATCAGGCTCGATCACAAAAATGTAAAAGACCAGGTAGCTGGCCAGGTAGTCCTGGTTACCGGCGCGGCGGGTTCTATCGGTAGTGAAATTTGCCGCCAGCTCCTTCATTATAAGCCTTCAAAGCTGATCCTGATTGATCAGGCAGAAAGTGACCTATATGAATTGATCAACGACCTTGAAAACAGGTTTAATGGAATAGTTAAAGACCGTGTGATCCCCTACATCTGTGACGTTTGTAATAAAATCAGGACCGATAGGATCTTTAAGACACATCAACCTCATGTCGTTTATCATGCCGCAGCCTATAAGCATGTGCCCCTCATGGAGGTAAATCCTTCTGAAGCTGTGGAAGTCAATGTACTGGGTACGAAAAACATTGTTGACCTATCCATTAAATATCAGGCATCCAATTTTGTGTTGGTATCTACTGACAAAGCTGTGAACCCAACCAACATCATGGGGGCTTCTAAAAGAATTGCAGAATTGTATTGTCAGTCCAGGCAACAGACAGAGTCAAGTAAAACTAAATTTATCACTACTCGGTTTGGTAACGTATTGGGATCAAACGGCTCGGTTGTTCCTTTGTTTAAGAAGCAGATTGAGCGTGGCGGACCACTCACCATTACGGATCCGAAAGTTACCCGTTATTTCATGACCATCCCTGAGGCCTGCGAGCTCGTGCTTGAAGCTGGTGCCATGGGAAATGGTGGAGAGATTTACGTTTTTGACATGGGTGAGCCGATTAGAATCATTGACCTGGCGCGTAAAATGATACGTCTTAGCGGGTATTCCGAACATGAGATCCCTATAAAGACTGTGGGGCTTAGACCTGGAGAGAAGTTGTATGAAGAGGTACTGAGCAGCGATGAAAACAGCGTTGAGACTCACCACCCTAAGATTAATATTGCCAAGGTTCGGAAGCATGATTCCCAAAAAATTATGGATGGATGCGATTCCTTACTAGAGGCTCTTTTAGAAGGTAAAGAGAGAGGCCTCGTTCAACAGATGAAGCTTATGGTACCCGAGTTTATCAGCAATAACTCTACTTTTGAAGAGCTGGATAAACGACCACACGACCCATTCGATCACGTGAGTAAGCGGTTGAGGGTGAGCTAGAGCGGATTTTCCGATATCCAACCTTCCAAATGCTTCGGTTGGCAAGTTCGATATTGACTATGACTATGACCTTGACTATGACTACGACTAAATAAAATAAGCATCGTCATTCTGAGCGAAGCGAATGAATCTTAGTATTTGTTGTGAAGGAACTTTAGGGTGAGTTGATTTGAATCTGACATTGGCTTTGGCTTTGACATTGACTCTGACTCTGACCTTGACAATGACTGTGACTATGACTACGACTAAATAAAATAAGCACCGTCATTCTGAGCGAAGCAAATGAATCTCGTGCATGTTCTGGAGGAACTTTAGGTTGAGCTGATTTGAATCTAACCTTGGCTTTGACTTTGACCTTGACTAAACAAAATAAGCACCGTCATTCTGAACGAGTCACCTATTTACCATTGCAATGCGAGATAGACAATACGGTATGCATAAAATAAGCAATCAGATCATTAGTCGAGTGAAGGAATCTCGTCAACTGTTGTGGAGGAATTTAGGCTGAGTTGATTGGAATCTAACATTGGCTTTGGCTTTGACATTGACTCTGACTCTGACCTTGACAATGACTATGACTGTGACTACGACTACGACTACGACTAAATAAAATAAGCACCGTCATTCTGAGCGAAGCGAAAGAATCTCGTCAACTGTTGTGGAGGAATTTAGGGTGAGTTGATTTGAATCTGACATTGACTATGACTTTGACCTTGACAATGACTATGACTGTGACTACGACTACGACTAAATAAAATAAGTATCGTCATTCTGAGCGAAGCGAATGAATCTCGTGCATGTTCTGGAGGAACTTTAGGTTGAGCTGATTTGAATCTAACCTTGACTTTGACATTGACTCTGACTCTGACCTTGACAATGACTATGACTATGACTATGACTGTGACTACGACTACGACTAAATAAAATAAGTATCGTCATTCTGAGCGAAGCGAATGAATCTTAGTATTTTTTGTGAAGGAACTTTAGGGTGAGTTGATTTGAATCTGACATTGGCTTTGACTCTAACATTGACTCTGACTCTGACCTTGACAATGACTATAACTATGACTGTGACTATGACTACGACTAAATAAAATAAGCATCGTCATTCTGAGCGAAGCGAATGAATCTTAGTATTTTTTGTGAAGGAACTTTAGGGTGAGTTGATTTGAATCTGACTTTGACTTTGACTCTGACCTTGACTTTGACTAAATAAAACAAGCACCGTCATTCTGAGCGAAGCGAATGAATCTTAGTATTTGTTGTGGAGGAATTTAGGGTGAGTTTATAGGTACCCTTTTAGAGGCCAGGGGTTATATGAATTTCAAAAATTGCCAGGTGATCTTTGACTATCCAGATAGTCGGGTCAAGTCATCCGATGACTTGTAGTCGGCGGATGACCATTAATGAATGACGCCGGTATAATTAAAGCCCAGGCCGGGGTATTTCATGCCTTGCAGGTAGGTCTGGATGCCAAGTCGTTTCCAAAGGGTCACGCCCAAACCGGTATTGATGGTTATGCCATCGTATTCAAGGGAAAACTGCAGGTTGGCCGGGAGGTATTGATAAGCAATTCCTCCAAAAAGATGTGTGAGGTAATCACTTTCTTTACTGGCTAATGTTCTCTTTTTTTGCCCGGCAAAAACCAGGAGATACGGAAACCCATAACCAAGGGTACTCCTCAAGGTATGAGCCTTTTTATCCAGTAAAGTCTTACTTACCAAAATGTGATTACCTGTCAGAAATTGATTGGTACTATAAAAAGGATCTGCGATATTTAATAAGACAGCAGGTTGCCACTTCTTTTCCTTCAAAATCAACCCGGTAACCTGCATACTTCGATCCCCAATACTGGATAAGTCGCCTACCCTCTGCATGGGGTCTCCGAAAATTCGAGTAAGCATGAAAGTAATGTTGAGACGGTCAAGAAAACCAAAAGTAAGAGCTGAAACATATTCACCCCCGGATGGCCTGTTTTCCCCATAATCAATCAGCTTATAGGCTTCATCATTGGTATGCATCCCAAACATGAATGTGCCGCTTTCCAGTACGGCCGCTTCCGGTACGTTGATCATCCCTTTCGGACCGGTGAGGGTATGTTGGGCATGTGTCACCAGTGGCAGGAGCAGGACGAATAAAAGCAGCATTCGAAGCATGGGGTAAAGATATTCAGTTTTTTTGGATGTTGGGCTGTTGGATATTGGCTAAGTAAAATAAGCATCGTCATTCTGAGCGAAGCGAATGAATCTTAGTCTTTGTTGTGGAGGAACTTTAGGCTGAGTTGATTTGACATTGACTATGACTTTGACTCTAACATTGACTCTGACCTTGACAATGACTACGACTACGACTAAATAAAGCAAGCATCGTCATTCTGAGCGAAGCGAATGAATCTTGTGTATGTTGTGGAGGAACTTTAGGCTGAGTTGATTTGACGTTGACTATGACATTGACTATAACTATGACTATAACTATGACTAAATAAAATAAGCACCGTCATTCTGAGCGAAGCGAATGAATCTTAGTATTTGTTGTGGAGAAATTAGCTTGTTCGATTACACTCACGTATAATGAGATTCCCGCACTCCGCCTGCTTAACGCAGACAGGCTCGGAATGACGCTAAAAATTTTATGAGTGTTTCGCTTGAGACTGCTGATAAAACCCATACGTGAGTTGGCAGGTACTTTAGGGCCAGAGGTAAATCAACAATAACAGTCGACCAGTTAGCTTTGATTTCTGACAATCGGACTTTCTAAAAAAAAACAAAATAAGTATCGTCATTCCGATCCGACGATAGGAGGAGAAGGAATCTCGTGTGTGTTGTGGAGGAACTTCAGGGTGAGTTGATTTGAATCTGATATTGACTATGACTATAGACTTTGACTTTGACTTTATATTTGATGACAGTTAATTGCCGAATGATAATGAAATTGGTTGGTGAGGACACCAACCAAGGGCGGGGAGTCATTGGATGAATAGGATCAATACTTCTCCGGCAATGACTTGGAGTCGTAGGATGACTGGCTTTAACTGGAAGTCCTCGATGATAAGCTTTCACATGAAGATCTGAATGTATTGATGACAAAAATCGGATAAACAGTTCATCGAATAAACAGAGAATAGGCTTAATATTGTACCAGATGATGAAGCAATCGCTGATAAGTATGTTCTTTGTACTCGTAGCCGGATTAGGGTCAGGTTATGGCCAGGAACTGCGGGATCTGGAGGCTACTCAGGTATCTGATGAGACGCTGTATTTTGATTATCGTCTGCATCGAAACCCCTTTTATATCTATCGGAACCTCATGCTTGAAGACAGCGTGAAGGATCTGCATCAAGTACACCTCTACCGGGGCAGTGTCATCTATAACCCAGGCGAGCCGATAGCGAATTTTAAACCTAAAAAGCATTACAAACTCGATCTGCAAGTGGAGCCTTTTTATGTTTCCCGGTTTGGCGATGTGGATGACCCCTTCAGGACGCAGCTCGGTCTGGGGCCCCGACTGGAATGGATGACCAAGTGGGGGGTCTATGGTGTTTTTCAATGGCTGTTTCCCATCCAAAATGACTTTGACGTAGAAGTGGGGTTTGGCAACCGACCTGGAGAAACTGGTATAGGATTCACTAAAATATGGAGTCAAAAGATCTTTCTAAATGCCTTTACCGGAATTTTAACTAATCGCAGATATGGAGCCAGCGGAGAGCTCATCCTGATGAATGATCAGGGAACGCTCTACTATGGTGGTGGAATTTTTTACAGTGGACCCTACGTCTACCGGGACAACCTGTTCATCCGGGAACGAATACGCTATGTCAGTGGGTATGCCTTTGCTGCCTACCGGATCATTTCGCAGGACCTGACTCTTAAGCTAACGGCTGAGCGCTTCCTTAACGAGGATTATGGCGCCCGTTTGGATGTGGTGAGACAATTTGGTAATACAGACGTCGGTTTTTATGCCCAAAAAAGCAAGTTTGGAGAAAACGGAGGAATCTTCATTGCGCTCTCCCTGTGGCCGCGAAAGTTTTATAGCAATACCTGGTTCCAGTTCAGGCCACCACACAGCTTAAAAATTCAATATGACTTATTAAGTGCCATTCGCAGTGGACAGTCACTTCGCAACCAAACCGATTTTTTTTATGATATTTTGCGGTTTAATCCTCGATTTATTGAAGAACAGGTGAGAACTTTGCAGAAATAATTAAATAATTGCAAATAATTGCCTCAAAACTTTATTAAATGGGACTATTTTTAGTTATTTGTAGTTAATTACTAGTAACTATAAACTTGTCCATGCGACTACTAAGAAATCTTATTTTTAGTTCCCTGACATTGGGCTTGATCATAGCTGTCGCCTGTACCAAATTGGGCCCAGTCCCTGATTTCGAGTATACCTATGACTTTAAACCTACTCTTCCGGATGTTAACATCGGCAATCTAGCCGCTGAAACCATCAGCATTACCGACGGAAATGTGGACGTTTCAGAGTATTCGAATTTAAGTAGTTCAATCTCTAATCCTGTTGCGGCCTCCAACTATGCAGCAGCTGGTAACAGTACTTTCTCCGCAGCGCAAAAAACATATTGGTTAGGGCAAACACAAAGTTCTATTTTGGCTGCTTTGTTAAGTGAGAATTCTACTGCGCAAGCGCAAGTAGCCTCGGCCATCAATTCACTCACCTCCAACCCAACACTTTCCGCATTAGTACCTCGTTTGACCAGTGCAGCCGGAAATCTTACATCGGGTTCAGGGCGATTAGGATTTTCCACAAGGAAAAATATGTCTGGCACCTTTGATTTCCATCTAACCCAATTCTTCTTAGTGCAAACACAGGAATTAGATGATTGTCGACAAGCTGCTAATGACGCTTTCAATACTGCACAGACGGCCATTGATGATCTTTTATCTACTCAGTTACAAAGCATTCAAGATCAATACGCTGCCCAGTTGCCCTTGATTGAAAGTCAACGAGCCAGCCTGGAAACTGGGGCACAAGACCGGCATACCGCGCGGCTTGACAGTTATTTATCCATCTTCAATACGACTGCAACGACTATTAGTTCACTTTTTGGAGCTGGTAGTATATCTGCCGCAGAAAGAGATAACCTGATTATTGTCAATATTGCTACTTATGCTGCTTCGGTCAATTCAAGCATCACCTTATTGAATTCTGAGCTTGATCTCATCGATGCATTGATTGCCCAGGCTACTGCTAACTTAATTGCAACCAGAGACAGTTTGATAACCCTAACAAATAATAATTACAATGCTGAACTAGCTAGATTAACCCAATTGCGAGATAGTACTATCTCCTCATGCCATAATCAGGGGGGGACTAATGTCAGCTAAATCAGAAAATGTTATGAAAAAAGTATCTATCATTTTCATCTTCAGCCTGCTATTCATTTTGATTGTAACAGATGTAGAAGCACAACGCAGACGTTATGGTGGTCGTCGCAGAGGTGGTGCCAATATTACTCAATACTTTCACTCCCTTAATTTCAATGTAGGCTATTACAACCCCAGTATGGGTTACTGGAATACTGAGTCCTACTTAGCTGAGTTAGGGAAAAAATTTGATGGTGCATTGATGTTTCAGGGAGGTATCGATTTTGATATCTATGATGGCTTCATGGTTGGTTTGTATGGTGCTACCTATTCAGATAAAATCGAAGTTTTTAATCAAATTGGTGCTATTGAGCGGACAGAGAAATTACGCTATCGGCTCACTCCCCTGTCGATCGTAGGGAAATATCAATGGAACTTTGGAAACCCGAGGATTCGATACAGACAAAGGGGTCTCGCCAAGATTCATCCTTATGTGGGTGTAGCAGGAAACTTTACGCTCATCACCAACACCCTTGCCAGAGAATTTACAGATCCTGATCGTGAAAACCAGCGATCAGTCATAAATGGTACGACCATTACCATTTCTGGAATTGTGGGCGTTCGATATGATCTTACACCCTATGTCGGCTTAGGTACAGAACTTAATTACTTTATTGGCGGGTTTGATCAAACGGTGAGTACAGGTTTCGCTACCACTGAAGATGCCACCATTTCCGTCACTGGCCCATTTATCTCCGGAACGGTCTCCATTAACCTGCAGCCTCCAATGGGGCGAAGAAGAGCGAGGTATAGGTAAGTTACCGGACTTTCACTTTGTCCACCAAAGCTCATCTGCCATAGCTTATCTACCGAAGTTTTAACGTAGGTGGAGATTTTCCGATATTCTGAATTGACTTTGACTTTGACACTGGCTGTTGGCTGTTGTCTAAATAAAATAAGCCACGTCATTCTGAGCGAAGCGAATGAATCTTAGTATTGCCGGATGGTAGCATCCTGCAACACAAAAAAAGGTAAGTTCGATTGATCTCACGAAGCATAAGATTCCCTGCTCTGCTCGGAATGAAGATAGATTTTTTATTGTTTCTTCGCAGGATCGGTCGCATGACTATTTGCAAAATTATTCTCCGCCTCTCTTTTAAGAGAGGGGAAGGGAAATCTAACATTCTAGATAAATAGGTCTCTGGGTGAGTTGGTTTATAAGGAGACAGGAGTCAGGAGTTCTCGTTGGCATACTTCCATCTACAATAGTTAATTTTTTTACGTGGGAATTAACAGTCACTCCGACTTTCGGACAATTCTTCAAACAAACCAAGTATCGTCATTCTGAGCGAAGCGAATGAATCTTGTGTATGTTGTGGAGGAATGTGTATTAATGGGTTACTACCTACACTGAAGATGACTTTGATGCTGACACTGACTTTGACTTTGACACTGGCTGTTGGTTAAATAAAATAAGTATCGTCATTCTGAGCGAAGCGAATGAATCTCGTGTATGTTGTGGTGGAATTAGCTTGTTCGATTGCACTCATGAATAATGAAATTCTTCCTACCTACGTTTCACTTCGGTAGGTACGGCACCAGCGCCCGATTGCTATCGGATCTACATTCAGAATGACGGTTGAAATTTTATTCTTTCATCGTAGGGTAAGAATTTCAAACATTCCGATGGTTCCGACATTTCGATTAGGTGCAAAAGGCAGAACTAAAACAGTCTACTCCACCAGGGTTTTCTTTGCGGGGGGAGGTCTTGTTTCCCACTAATCATTTGATAGATCTCTCCCCACTGAGGCAAGCCGCCTACATTGCGGTCATCGATGAAGATATCGGCATTGATTTTACCGCCCGCACCCTGCTCCTCTCCTTCATAGTTCTGGTTTACGGAATAGAATTCTATGCCTTGTTGTTTACAAAAACCTACCGCCTCTTCCAGGGTCTTCCCTTTCCTGACGGTCCATAAGACGAGCCGATGCCCATCCTTTTGCAGCATCTGCAGTGTTTGAATAGCGAATGGCAGGGGCTTACCAATCTTCGGATACCGATCGGTTACGATGGTACCATCGAAATCTACAGCGATGATTTTTGAGTCGATGAGCATTAATAAATGTGTATTTAGCAGGAGGAAGCTCCTGGGTAAAGTTAGAAATAGAATATTGAAGATGAAAGGAGATAAAGACTTTCAGATGTGCCGACATCCAACCTTCGCAAATGCTTCGGTTGGCAAGTCCGATATTGACTCTGACTTTGGCACTGGCTGTTGGCTAAATAAAATAAGTATCGTCATTCTGAGCGAAGCGAATGAACCTCGTGCGTGTTGTGGAGGAACTTTAGGGTAAGTTGATTTGAATCTGACATTGACTTTGACTATATATTCGTTGACATTTAGTCGCCGAATGATAATTAAATTGGTTGGTGAGGACACCAACCAAGGGCAAGGGGATTGGTATTTGCCTGAGTCGCAGACTCAGTTTTATTTATTGATCCGTAGAGAAACGCTACGGATATTTTTCATTTAAAACCAATTCGAGTCACCAAAGAGACTATGGTTCTCGAATCACTCCGTACCGTGACTCTGAAGGGGTCGAACAATGCACAAGCGGATGCTTGCGCTAGTAGGGGAAGGAATCTTGTGTATGTTGTGAAGAACAAAAAAGTCCGATTTAACTCCCAAAGGAGGAGATTCTTCGCTGCGCTCTGAATGACGCTGATTTATTATTTTGGATTCGCAGGCGGCAGAAGCAGTATTCCCAACTTTGAGTCAGAAGTCATTCGGCAACCTGTCTTAATAGTCATTCAATGACTTTGAGTTATAGGATGACAGATGTCATCAGATAACTAAACTCCTAGAAAATTGCGGATCCACTGGCTAAGTAGATCTGTGTGGATGTCTTTTTCCATGCTATCTAAGGCGGCTTCTACCGTGCCGGTACCGATACTTCCTTTTCGGGAAATGAACACGTCCTGGTTATAGGCTTTGGTGAATTCCGGATGTCCCTGAATACCCAAAAACTGATTATTGATACTGATGACGCCATATGGGCATTTAGCAGCAGAAGCATGGACAATCGTATCAGGTGGTAGCTGGCTGATCTGGTCCTGACACAACATCAACAGGTTGAAGTCATCCGCTTCCGGATCCATCCAGGGGGCTGCAAGGTTTACCCGGTGTTCGTGAACGCCAATGAGATATCCTTCCGGTGATTTTTCTACTTTGCCACCCAGTGCCTGTCCAATGATCTGGTGACCAAAACAAATACCCACAAACTGCTTATCCGTTTTAGCGATTTCAGAAGTAAACTCAATCAGGTTATAGATCCACTTCTGATCATCATACACGCTCAGCTTAGAGCCTGTGGTGATGAATGCATCATAGTCGTTGGGGTCGGGAAAATGGTTGTCACAAACAAAGTGAACATTGAAAGGCATGCCCAACAGGCGCTCAAACATATAAGGATAAGCTCCATGAACTTCCAGAAAAGGTTTGATCACATGGTCGCAGACCAACAACGCAACTTTCATTATCCGAGCTTTAGGTGATACGACTTGGGTCTGGTCAGGTAATCAAAACCCAATACAGACAGGGTACATCCCCTGCCAGAGTTTTTTACGCCTGCCCAGCTCAGCTCAGGATCCAGGTAGTCACAGCGGTTCATGAACCAGGTCCCGGTATTTACCTGATCACCGATAGCGATAGCTTTTTCCTGGTCACTGGTCCAGATAGAAGCGGTAAGCCCATACTGACTGTCATTCATCATCCTGACGGCCTCCTGGTCATCCTTCACCGACATGATCCCGATCACCGGGGCAAAGCTCTCCTCCTTCATCAGCTCCATCTCGTGGCTTACATTAACCATCACTTGAGGAGCCGCGTAGGGCAAAGGCAGATCGGGGAAGTCTCCTTTTTCAATCAATGCTTTCGCTCCCATTTTCTTTGCTTCCGCAAGCTGACCCAGGGCCATTTCTGCGTTGGAGACACGTACCATCGGACCAAGGGTGGTCGCTGGGTCAAAAGGGTCGCCCAACACATATTCTCTGGTAAGGGCCACAAATCCGTGAACGAAGTCGTCAAACAACTTTTCCTGCACATAAATTCTTTCTACACCACAGCAGGACTGCCCTGAATTAAAAAAGGCGCCATCTACCAGGTTTTCTACCGCCTGCTGGAGGTCCGCATCTTCCGTCACATAGGCAGGGTCTTTTCCTCCCAGCTCTAATCCCATCCCGGCAAAACGTGTCTGCATGGCCCTTTGCACGGCTTGTCCGCCTTGTACGGATCCGGTAAAACCTACATGCGCAATGCGTGGATCCTTTACCACTTCGGCTACCTGGCCATGGGTCAGGTGTAGCGACTGAAAAACACCTTCCGGAGCTCCAGCAGCCTGAAATGCTTCGGCGAATCGCTCCCCGCACAACGCTGTCTGATCAGCGTATTTGAGTATCACCGTATTACCTGCCAGGATGGCCGGTATCACCGCATTTACTGCTGTGAGGTAGGGGTAGTTCCAGGGAGCCAGTACCAGGATGTTTCCCAGGGGTTCTTTCTTGATGTATCGGACAAACCCCTGCTTGTCGGCAATTTGTATGTCTTGAAGTCCCGCTTCCGCCATGGAGATCATGGCTTCTGCACGCTCTATAAATCCTCCTTTAATCTCATTGGGTGTATAAGCAATCGGTCTACCCATTTGCCAGGTAATCTCCTCCCCCCAGGCTTCGGCGTGGTCTTTGAAATAACGCACGACCTCTTGGCACAGTGCGATCCTTTCAGCGAGCGCAGTATTTTTCCAGGATTGGAAAGCGGAGGAAGCATTTGCTAAGGCAGATTCAATTGCTCCCGCTTCTGCGTACTTACGGGTTGCATAAACCGAACCATCTACCGGACTGATAAGCTGAAAACTAGACATGTATCTCTTTGCTGGGGCTACTCAGGTGTGACATAAGCTGCAGAGATTCCTCCATCTACGAGGAACTCACTTCCCGTGATATAAGAAGAGTCATCGGAGGCAAGGTAAAGCGCGGCTTTCGCCATTTCAAGACTTTCTCCAAACCTGCCCATCGGTATGTGTACCAAACGTCTTTGTTGCTTCTCCTCGGTATCTAAAAATTTCATCAGCAGGTCCGTCTTGATTGGTCCCGGACACAAAGCATTTACCCGGATGTTTTCTTTGGCATGAACCACCGCCAGTTCGCGGGTCATGGAAAGCACCGCTCCTTTGCTGGCTGTATAGGAAATCTGAGGGGTGGCAGCACCCATCCTGGCCACAAAAGAGGCCGTATTGATGATCGACCCTCCTCCAGCCCTTCTCATGGCTGGAATTCCATATTTACAACCTAAAAAGACACCTTTCACATTAACATTCATTGTCATGTCCCAGGTCTCCAGATCGGTAGCTTCAGCTGTGTCATCCGTGGAGAGCATGATCCCTGCATTGTTAAAAAGTATATCTAGTTTACCATAGGTCTCTTCTGCATATTTCACCATCTGCTCAACGCCCTGTGGGTTAGAGATATCTGTGCGGTGAAACACGGCGTCCTGTCCGTTTTTCCGAATCTCTGCTATCACGTCTCCTGCACCCCCGTCATTAATATCTACCAATACAATGTTGGCTCCCTCTTTGGCGAATAATATGGCGGACTCTCTGCCAATTCCGCTGCTGGCACCTGTGATCAGGGCCACTTTATCCTTTAATCTCATGTGTGGTTTAAATTAGATTTGTTCAAAATACCTTTTTCTTTCCCAGTCTGTCACGCTGGATTGATATGCTTCAATTTCTTTTTCAAAAAAATGGGTATAGTGTTGTTGTACGTCTTCTCCGAAAGCTGCTGTCACAAACTTGCTATGCTTAAACTTCTCGTTAGCTGCTTTAAGCGTCATTGGCACCAGGGGTAATTCTTTAGCTGCGTAGACATCTCCGGTGAAACACTCTGGTGGGGTAATTTTATCTTTTATTCCCTGTATGCCACATGCAAGTGCTGCGGCGAAAGCCAGGTAGGGATTGCAGTCAGCACCGGGGATTCTGCATTCAATTCTTAACGCACTGCCTTCTCCGACCACCCGGAAACCGGCGGTGCGGTTGTCTTTGCTCCAGGCGATACGTGTGGGAGCCCAGGAAGCATCTACGAAACGTTTATAGGAGTTGATGGTCGGCGCATAAAACGGCATAACGTCGGGTGTATATTTCATCCATCCGCCCAGGAACCAGCCAAATTCTTTAGACCCTTTTACCGGTCCATAATCCTCATCTCCTACAAAAATATTATGACCCTCATTCCACAGACTGATGTGGATGTGACAGCTGGACCCTGCACGATCTTCATGAAACTTAGCCATGAAGGTGACTGAAACACCCATTTGATCCGCCAGCTCTTTCAGGCATTGTTTGTAGACCACGTGTCTGTCTGCCATCTCCAGGGTGACCGCATATCTTACATTTAGCTCATGCTGACCCAGTCCCCACTCTCCTTTGCTATTCTCTACGGGAACCCCGGAATTCTTCAGGTGCCTACGTGCTGCTGCAGTAAAAAACTCTGTTCTTGTTCCCTGAAGGATGTGGTAATCTTCGAGGTACCAACCGGCTGGTTTCAGTTCGTTGTAATGTTGTTCGTTGGCCTCCCGATAGTCATTTTCAAAAAGGTAATACTCCAGCTCAGAGGCTGAGGCTGACTGGTAACCCAGCTGGTTCAGCACCTGTATCTGGTTTCTAAGAACCGATCTGGGCGCACTTAAAATAGGTTTATGATCTTTGATGTCCCGAACGTCACACAATATCAATGCCGTTGCCGGCAGCCAATCAGCTTTTCGCAAGGTGCCAAAATCCGGTTCGAGGTGAAAATCTCCATAGCCCAGCTCCCAATTGGCTGTCTTGTAGCCCTGAACTGGTTCCATATCCATGTCAGTGGTCAGGAGGTAATCACAGGCATGGGCGCCCCCTTCTATCACGCTTTCCAGAAAAAAATCTGCGTCATAACGTTTGCCCATGAGGCGGCCGTAATGGTCCGTGAAGCCGACAATGATGGTGGTGATCTCCTCATTATCAACAAGTTGTTTTAACGCATTAAGGGTAAGCATCCCCTTGTTTTCCTGCCCGGCCATATTCAGTTGGTGAAGTGGTTCAGTCGTGTGATCTATCGATACGCAATTTTAACCAAAATACTGATTTATCCCTCCAATACCTAATGGTATTCTGCGTATCCCTGCGTATTATTTTCGTTGAAAAAGGATTTCATGAAACCCTGTAACCATTAGGTGAAAATCGAGACCGGTTATTTCCTAACTACTTTGAACCAGATAAATGCGATGATCAAAATCAGAAAATAGATCAGCGCCAGCTCCCAGTTGTAAATGGTTACGGCGATCAGTGCAATCACGGAAATGATCAGGGCGATGATGGGTGCGTATGGATAAAAGGGAACTTTAAAAGGTCGTTCCATATCCGGATGACTCTTTCGCAATTTAATGACAGAGACCATGGAAATGGCATAGAGGCTTAACGCCCCAAAACAGGCGATGGTAATGATTTCACCCGTCTTACCGGTGAGCAGGGCCACGATGCCGATGATCGTGTTTATGATCAGGGCATTGGTAGGCGTGCTAAACCTTGGATTGATTTTACCTAAAAAAGAAGGCCCAAAATCTACCCTTCCAAATTCATAGGTGGAACGACCAGCGGCCAGGATAATGCCATGAAAAGAGGCTACCAAACCAAAAAGACCTATGAAGCTCACAACTTTAAAAATGAGCGTATCACCACCCAATACATGGGCGAGCGCGAGCGGCAAAGGACTGTCGGAGGCCTGGTTGGTTACCGGATCATAAACGACCGTTTCCCATCCATTTACACCGACGGAAGCGGTGAATGTCAGTAGACAAAGGACCACCAGGGTAAAGATGGCGGAGCCAAAACCAATGAGTACATTTCTTTGTGGGTTGATGGTTTCTTCGGCTACATTGGCAACCCCTTCAATGGCCAGAAAAAACCAAATGGCAAATGGAATGGCTGCGAAAATCCCGGACCAACCGTTTGGGAGCGGGTTATGTGTCAGCGCTTCCATGGAGAATGAAGGTGCGGTAGCAAAAAAGAACAAAAGCAGACCTATCACGGCAATGATTGTTACCAGCAGTTCAAAAGCAGCGGCTGCCTGCACACCATATATATTTAAGGCCGTAAAAATGAGATATGCGCCGATCGCTGTGCCCAGGATGGGTAGTGCAGGAAAAAACAGGTTGAGGTAGGCGCCGATCGCGAAAGCAATGGCAGGCGGAGCAAATATAAATTCAATGTTCTGAGCCATTCCGGCAAAAAAGGCCCAGTTCTTCCCGAAAGCCTGCATGGTATAATCAAAAGCGCCTCCTGCCTTTGGTATGGCACATGCCATCTCTGTATAACTGAAAGTGAAGGTCAGGTACATGATGATCACAAAGAAGGTGGCAATCGCCAGTCCGAGGGTACCTCCCTGCTCGAGTCCCAGGTTCCAACCGAAGTACATACCACTGATTACATATCCGACTCCCAGACCCCAAAGCATGAGCGGTCCGAGTTTTCGCTGAAGTTGAGCGTTTTCTGACATGGCTGCAAGATAATTAGAATTTGGAATTACGGGGGAGGGATGCTGTCGTGAGTGTTAACGATATGAGATTAGATAAGGACTTTCGGATGTTCGGACTATCGGATAGTTTAGTTCATACAAAACAAAATAAGTATCGTCATTCTGAACGAGTCACTTATTTATCATTGCAATGCGAGATGGACAATCCGGTATGCATAAAATAAGCAATCAGATCATTAGTCGAGTGAAAGAATCTCGTCAACTGTTGTGGAGAAACAAAAGAGTCCGATTTAAAACCAATCAGAGTCACCAAAGGGACTCTTGTTCTCGAATCACTTCGTACCATGACTCTGAAGGGATCGAACAAAGCAAAAGTGGATGCTTGCGCTAGTAGGGGGATGACTTTGATGCTGACACTGGCTGTTGGCTAAACAAAATAAGTATCGTCATTCTGATACGACGAAAGGAGGAGAAGGAATCTTGTGTGTTGTGGAAAACCTTAGGGTGAGTTGATTTGAATCTGACATTGACTTTGACTATCTATTCGATGACAGTTAGTCTCCGTATGATAAAGAAATTGGTTGGTGAGGACACCAACCAAGGGTAAGAGTTAAAGTCATTCTATGACTTGATGAGATGGGGCTGCTAGGATCCAATCGTCCTATGACTTGGAGTCATTGGATGAATAGGATGACATAGCTACTCGAAATTATTAGAATACATTTTATCAACCCTCTCTGAAGAGAGCGGTCCGACGTTTCGGGAGCGGAAGGTCAATCATTTTAGACAAACCAAACCCTGGGAGAGTTGGCAGGTACCCCTTCAGTGGGTAGGGTAATTGGGGTATTTCAAAATTATTATAGCAGTCATTATATAAACTGTAGTCATAGGATGAGGTGACCTCATGGCGTGATGGAGAGGTGACTGGCGGCTTTCTCAAGGTTGGCGGCGGTCTTGCGCATCGCAAGTTCCAGCGGGTCGGCCTTGTCGGATATGGCGATCAATTCATCAAAAAACTTAATCCTGCTCGTGTCGGTATCCAGGGATCCGCTTAGCCCGACGACCCTTACTCCATACTGATGTGCCAGCTGAGCCACAAACCCAGGACCTTTGCCATAATTGGTTTGCTCATCGATTTTTCCTTCTCCGGTAATGACAAGTGCTGCATCCCTGAGGTGCTGCTCAAACTGAGCCAGTTCCAATATCTGCTCACCTCCATTCACGATTTCAGCGCCAAGGGCTGCAACAAGTCCTGCTGCTACCCCTCCCGCAGCACCACCACCCGGAATTTCTGTAATGGATGACCCCGTCTCTTTCTCCAATAGCTTCGCCATGTGGGAGATCCCTTTCTCCAATTGGTCTACCCTATCAGCATCTGCTCCTTTCTGTGGCCCAAAGATGTGTGCAGCTCCCTGCTTTCCTAACAAAGGGTTATTTACGTCACAAAGAATTGAAAACTTAGCCTGGCCTTTCAGTCTGTCCAGTTTATGTAAGTCCACCCGATCAATGTCCATGAATTTCGCAGGGGTGACATTCATCACCTCCTTGGTTCCGCTAAAAAATTGAGCGCCCAGGGCTTCCATAATACCTACACCAAGGTCTACTGTGGCACTCCCGCCCACGGATAGGTAGATACCCTTTGCGCCAGCCTCAAGGGCTTGAAATAGCTGCTGGCCTGTTCCAAATGAACTGGCACCCATCGGGTTTAGCTCGTCCTTCTTCAGCAGTCTAATACCTGAAGCCTCTGCGAGTTCAATAATACCCAGCTGGCTATCAGGCTGATATCCCCAGCTGGCATTTATGGTCTGCCCAAACGGATTTCTTACCCCTGTTGTCCGTATTTCTGCCTTCAGGTATTTTACCAGTACCGGTAAACTCCCATCTCCTCCATCTGCAATGGGAATTTCCACTACCTGCCTTGCTCCTACTCCGACTAAACCCCTGGTTATGGCTTTGGCAGCTTCTTCCGCAGAGAGCGCACCTTTGAAAGCATTCGGAGCCACGATAATCTTTTGAGTGCTCATATTTCTATTAAGGTTGCGGTATTACCAGATAGGGCTGCCCAATCTTCCAAAACCAGCTCGCAAGCAATCATCTGTCCGGGGAACAGAGACATAAAATTCAACCCCAGCAGGTATGCTGACAACTCAGACAGTCCAGGATTGTGGCCTACCAGCACCACGCTGCTATGCGCTTTATCCATCTCTGTAAGCACGTTCAGTATTTTCTTTAGGGAAGCATTATATAGGGCTGGCGTAAAAACGATTTTTGGTTTCCAATCAGCCCCTTTAGTCAATACCTGGGTCGTTTGTGTCGTACGCTTCGCATCACTGGAGATTATCAGCTCAGGGGCGGGATTAAACTTCTTCAACCTTTCACGGAGAATAGCGACTGTTTCTATGCCCGAATCAGTGAGCGGCCGTTCGTGGTCTGCCCATTTAAAAGCAGATTTTGCCTCCCCGTGTCTTAAAATAAATAAATTTCTAACCATTTGTCTTCGACGAAGTTATGAGAAAAGAATGGGGTGTAAAAGCATATCTTATTGAAGATCGATACGTTACTCCCCTAGAATTAACAAAAATTTAGAGATATTTACCGGCGTAAAAAAAAGGAGGAATGGGAAAGAATCTGGTAATTGTTGAGTCACCTGCTAAAGCAAAGACTATCGAAGGATACCTTGGGAAAGATTATGAAGTGCTCTCCTCATATGGACATGTACGCGATCTTCCCCGTGGTGATTTTGCGATTGATATTGAAAATAATTTTGAGCCTACCTATAAGGTATCGGCTGATAAAAAGGACATTGTCAAGCAACTAAAAAAGTTAGCTGCCAAAGCTGAGACTGTCTTTCTGGCTTCGGATGATGACCGGGAAGGAGAGGCCATCTCCTGGCACCTATCGCAGGCACTGGAACTCAACGACAGCAATACCCGCAGGATTGTTTTTCGGGAGATCACCAAAAACGCCATCCAGAATGCTTTGTTAAACCCACGAGGCATCGATATAGATCTCGTGAACGCCCAGCAAGCCAGGCGGATTCTCGATCGACTAGTGGGTTATGAATTATCCCCAATTCTTTGGAAAAAAATTAAGACAGGCCTTTCTGCAGGCCGTGTTCAGTCAGTAGCTGTCAGGATCGTGGTGGAGCGTGAACGAGAAATTGAAAAATTTACGCCTGTTTCCTCTTTCAAGATTGCAGCGCTTTTTGATTTGGGCGATGATAAAATCTTAAAAGCTGAGTTGCCATCCAAATTTAAGACGGAAGGTGATGCAGAGGCTTTTTTAAAGAATTGTGTAGGTGCTTCTTTCACCATTGAAAACCTGGAGACCAAACCGGCAAAGAAATCTCCGGCGCCACCTTTTACGACTTCTACCCTTCAGCAGGAAGCAAGTAGGAAGTTGAGCTTTCCCGTTTCCCTGACCATGTCGGTAGCCCAAAAGCTTTATGAAGCAGGAAAGATTTCCTATATGAGAACTGACTCCCTTAACCTCTCACAGGAGGCCATCAAGAGTGCTAAAAGCCAAATCAGCAGTAGCTACGGAAAAGAATTTGTTCAGGAAAGACACTTCAAGACCAAGAGCCAGGGCGCACAGGAAGCTCACGAAGCCATCAGGCCTACTGACTTTTCTGTTACCTCAGCTGGAAAAGAAGGTGCTGAACAAAGGCTTTATGAGTTGATTTGGAAGCGAGCGATTGCTTCGCAGATGGCCGATGCGCAGCTCGAAAAGACGACTGCCACGATTGGTATTTCTACGACCCCGGAAAAGCTCGTTGCCCACGGTGAGGTAGTGAAGTTTGAAGGTTTCCTAAAGGTTTACATCGAATCTACGGATGACGAGGATGATGACGAGCAGAAGCAAGGCATGCTACCTCCTATCTCTGTGGGGCAAGACCTCAACCTGAAACGCATGATTGCCAAAGAAGGGTTTACCCGACATGCACCCAGATACACGGAGGCCAGCCTGGTGAAAAAACTGGAAGAAATGGGCATTGGAAGACCATCTACCTATGCTCCTACGATTTCTACCATCATCAAGCGAACATATGTAGAGAAAGAAAGTCGGGAAGGAACGGAAAGAAATTATCAGGAGCTTATCCTGGCAGATGACAAAATCGCGCAGCACCAACGAACAGAAAATACCGGTGCGGAAAAGAATAAACTCTTCCCTACGAATACGGGGATTGTCGTGAATGATTTCCTGGTGCAATACTTTCCCAATGTCATTGACTTCTCTTTTACTGCCAAAGTAGAAGAAGAGTTTGACCACATCGCTACCGGAAAGGTCAACTGGACAGAAATGATCAAGAATTTCTATAGCCAGTTTCATCCGTTGGTAGAGGATACCGCTCAGATCAAAAGAAGCGATGCTGTGGCTGCCCGAGAGATCGGTACAGATCCCAAAAGCGGGAAGATGATCTATGGTAAATTGGGTAAATATGGTGCTTATGTTCAGATTGGTGAGCTGGAAGAGGAAGAAAAGCCGAAATACGCAAGCCTACGGGCAGGGCAGTTACTGGAAAACATCACCCTCGAAGATGCACTGGAATTGTTTAAGTTGCCACGTGAAGTTGGCACCTTTGAAGATCAACCCATGGTGGCTGCTATCGGGCGATTTGGCCCTTACATCCGTCATGATGGAAAATTTGTCTCTCTGAAAAAAGAACAGGATCCCTTATCCATTACCGAGGAAGAAGCTGTACAGCTGATCCTGGAAAAACGGGAGCAGGATGCCAATAAATACATCAAAACCTTCGATGAAGATGGTGAAGTATTTGTGCTGAATGGCAGGTACGGCCCTTACATCAAGTTTGGCAAGAAAAATGTCAAGATTCCTAAAGACAAGGTACCTGAAGAGCTCACTTTTGAGGAATGTAAAGAGCTTGCAGAAAATGCTCCTGAGAAAAAAGGGCGATTTAGTAGGAAGAAATCCTAAGCATTTCCTTTCTAATCCTTACGCCTTCGTGCAATGGACAAATAAGCAAAAAATGCTGTCTACTACTCAAAAGGAAAGTTGTTAGTTAGCTGAATTTAGTGGTATAACAAACGGTTGCTAATCAAGCTCCTCGCATATTACCAAGGATTTCTATTTGGTATGTTCGTATCCCCAAAAAGGCTGCTCAAGGATCTATATACCTGTTAGACGTAGTTGTTAAGCATCACAGGCATTACCAACATGAGCATGTCTTCATTTTCATCTTTATCCTTAGGGAGAATGATACCGGCCCTGTTTGGCGCACTTAGTTTCAAGGTCAGATCCTTGGTATCAAGGTTATTCAACATCTCAATCAGGAATTTAGCATTGAATCCGATTTCAATGTCCTCTCCCTCGTGCTCACATGACAACCTTTCGTTGGCTTCATTGGAGAAGTCCAGGTCTTCCGCAGAGATCATCAGTTCGCTACCGGTAACTTTTAACCTTACCTGATGCGTCGTTTTGTTTGCATAGATGGCAATCCTTTTGAGTGAGCTCAGTAACTCATCCTTGTTAATGCCGACATCGTTGCTGTTGTCTACCGGAATCACATTTTCATAATCCGGGAATCGCTCATCTATCAGGCGGCAGATCATTTTGATATTGTTGAAGTTGAAAAATGCATTAGATGCATTAAACTCCATGTTGACGTTCGTGTTTTCAGAAGGGAGTGTAGTCTTTAACAACGTAAGTGCTTTCCGTGGGATGATCATCGTGTGGCTTTGATCTGCAGCTACATCCACTCTTCTGTAACGGATCAACCGGTGGCTGTCCGTTGCCACGAAAGTGGTATTGGTTTCATCCAGGTTAACATATACTCCTGTCATTGCAGGTCTCAGTTCGTCGTTGCTGGTTGCAAAAATGGTATTATTGATCGCCTGAGCCAGTACTTCAGAAGCCATGTTAACAGAATACCCGTCAGAGACGGTAGGAATCTTAGGGAAGTCCGTGGCGTTTTCCCCTGATAGTTTATATCGTCCGTTATCGGAATTGATCTCGATGCTATAGGTATCTAAATCGATAGAGAAAGTAACCGGCTGCTCCGGCAGGTTTCTCAATGTTTCCATCAATATTTTGGCGGGTATGGCGATGCTGCCATCCTCTTTGGCTTCAACTTCCATCTCGGTGATCATGCTTGTTTGCAGGTCAGAAGCCGTGATTGTCAGCGTGCCTGAGGTAATCTCAAACAGAAAGTTTTCTAAGATAGGAACTACCGGATTTGTTGTGATCACTCCATTGATCGCAGACACTTGTTTGAGCAGAAAGGAAGAAGATACAATAAACTTCATGTGTATATTATTTATTTTTTATCGGTCACATGGAATTCATCCTGAAAGTTTTCGGGACTCATTTCATCCGTACAGCGATTTCGATAGTTGAATCGGGCGTCAAATTTAAGCAAAAATTCTACTTATGAGGCATAAAATTCACTTACTCTTTTGACTGCAATTCCTCTTGCCTGGAAAGGATTTGATTTACCCTGTTGCTCTCCAGTACCATCAGTTCTCCTTTTGGATTCGTAATCAATTGATAGGGGGCGTTTCCGATAGGTGGAAAAAAGAACAATTGCCTTGGGTCTTCGCTCCTGATCGAGTTGATCGTCAGGGTAGCCAATGGTGTTGTCCGACTCAGGCTGTCATAGACAGGGAATTTATTCGCCGAAATGATTTCATTGACTTCGAATACCTGAAACTGGTTCAGGTAATCTACCACCTGTGAGCTATCGATCGCGCTGACTCCTTCCACAACAAAAAACTGCCCATTAAAAGTAATGGAGATGTCGGACAGGTCAGGCTCCTCATAATCAAGCACCAAAGACTTAATGGACCTCCAGTTTTCATCCATGACCATTCGGTCACGCCATTGGTTTTCAGAAAGTTCAAAGATTCCTCCCAGGTATTCATTGTATCCAGGTATTTCTACCTCATAGCTTTGTCCACTGGCAGGAAGGTGAAAATATGTTCTGGTCTTTGTGGGGTTGCTAAAAACAAGAAACTCCTTGTTTATACCTCCGGTAATGGACACAGCCACACTGTCCGACGGTATCGCATCCACAAGCTTTCTCACGCTCACCCGCTGAAGGATAGAAAGCAATAACCTCCTCATGCCCTCATCAACCTGGTGATCTTCGTTGAGGGTCCATTGCCCACCAGCTCTTTGTATTCGGATTGGTTCCTCGCTTCCAGCAATTATGATTTGATCTACCTGACTGGTATCATTGAGCGTGAATAATAACCGGTCAGCATGGTCTGTACTCCCGATGCCATCCGATAGCATCAACCATACATTGGCTACCACCAGCAAAGCAATTAAAACGATCAAGCGCTTATTGGACTTATTCATTTCGCATGTCTGATTTTCCTCAGATAAAATTTAAGTACCCCAAATACAACCAATAACAACAGCGGGGCTACCATGTTGATTACCTGCCACATGGTTCTTTGTTCCTTTACCAATGCTTTGTCCAGTGGTCTTATTTGTATCTCTTTGGCACGTGCCTGTATTAATCCTGAATCATCCATCAGGTATTCCATCAGGTTCATGATTAATGTTTCATTCGCATAGTTTTCCCTTGTATAGGGATCCACCCCAAGTGGTAGCGGATTGCCCGTCTCAAGGTCCAGTTCATTTCGGATAAGGTCGCCATCTGCGATCACCACCATCTTTGTTTCCAGGCCATCAGGCCTGAACTCTGACTGGTCAAACCCTCCAGGTATAAACCGATTTTTATAGAGGGACTGAAAGGCTCCTTCCAGCAGATAACCAATCGGCACTTTCGGGTGCGTAAATTTTTCCGGTAGTAATTCATCCTTCAGGTCATTGTAGCTCACTCTTACCGGTGCTCCAATCACCTTTGAGTTGGGCGAAGTAAACAAGAGCGGGGTCTTCCTGATTCCATCAGCCTTCACGGAATCAATTCCTGAAGCAAAGCGTACCTGCAAGGCATCCATGTTTTTGACCAATGGGTGGTCACCATAATTAGTAATGATTGGAAAATAAGGCCACGGCAACATGTTGATCTGTGGTTGATCTCCGATATTCCCTGCCACCACCGGTGTATTGCCACAGTTAAGGTCTGCCACATAATTGTTGTTGATCCTTAGCCCGTATTTAAACAGCTGATCTGTCAGGTTGATCTCATAAGGTACGGCGATCGTGCCTTCACCGGAAGCTTCTGTCATGTTTACCCCGAGGGCATCTAAAAAGTAAAGCAGCTTACCCCCTTTCATCAGGTATTGGTCCAACAGGTATTTTTCACTCTCTGTAAAAGGAGTCGTAGGCTTGGTCATCACGATGAGGTCATAACCACTGAGGGGTACTGTTCTATTCGGGAGGTTAATTCTAAATAAGTCATATTTTGAAAGCACCAGGTTGGTAAACCCTGCCAGGTCAAGCGTATCTGGCTCATTGTGTCCATAGATCATGCCTACCCGCTTTCTGCTGTTCCCGTTGACCAGTGCTATGCCGTTAGCGATTTCGTATTCCAGCCCTTCGATGGATTGGTTAAGCACTTCTTCTATGGAAGAGGCACGACTACCTTTTAGGAGATTTACTGCCAACTCTTGACCACCCGAAGATATGATCATCCCGGGAAAGACCATGATTTGTGTTTGTCTGCCTTCCTTTTTCAGGTTGAGGTTACTGGGCTGTAACCCCTGCTCCATCAACCCCTGGTAGTATTGATTTCTTGCCCGCTCACTCTCCGCTTGGGAAGGGTCAATGAACCGATAGTCAAGCTTTGCCGTAGTGTATACCGAAAACTCTTCCAGGGTCTCTCTGATCGCCTTTTGAAACCTCAGGAAATTGGAAGGCAGCTCGCCATCCAGGTAGACTTCTATGTACAGGTCATTTTGTACCTGACTCAACACTTCCTGGGTGGCTGCTGTAATGGTATATCGTTGCTCCTCCGTCATGTCCAGCCGGACCCTATACCTCGAGGCCAACTGATCGATGAGTATAAGCACCAGAATGACCAGCACCAGCTTCAACCAAAGGTTCCATTTGTAGTTATCGATCCTCATCTCCTCAATCCCAGGGTTAAATAAGTGATCAATAGCATTACTGTTGTCACACTAATGAAGTAGCTGACATCCACCAGGTCTACCAGGCCTTTACTTAAGGTGGTATAATGTGATACGATTCCCAGTTGTGTGAGTAGATATGACCAATCAGACCATAGATTTATAGTTGCCAATGAGTCAAAACCAGAATAGAAGAAAAAGCATAAAAAGGCAGCCAGGATAAACGACACAATTTGGTTGCCCGTCACGGCAGATGCAAGAATGCCAATGGCTGTAAATACGCCACCCAGAAGCAGCAGTCCAATGTAGGAGCCCATGATTCCTGGGGTATCCAGGTTACCTTTTGGAATCCCCAGCTCACTAAGTGAGTAGTAATAGATGAGCGTTGGCAGCACAGAAAAAAAGACAAGGAAAAAACCTGCAAAAAACTTACCCAGTATGATGTCTAAACTTCTGATTGGCAGGGTATAGAGCAATTCTAAGGTTCCATTTCTTTTCTCTTCTGCAAAAGACTTCATCGTGATGGCCGGGATCAGGAACATCAGCACGTAGGGCCCCAGGTTAAACAAAGTCTCCATGCTGGCATATCCATAATCCAGCACATTGGTCTCCGGGAAGATCCACATCAGCAGGCCTATGCCGGAGAGGAAAACACCGATAACAATGTAGGCAATCAGGCTATCCAGGAACTCATTCACCTCTTTAAGAAAAATACTAATCAACTTGACCTCCTTTCGTCAACCCCTGAAAGATTTCTTCTAAAGACTTATCTGCCTTTTTGAGGCTTACGAGTGGCAAACCCTGCTCAGAGGTAATGCGCAACAATTCTGCCCTTAGGTTGGCCTCTTCAGATTCTACCAGATAGGTAAATTGTCCATACTCCTTCACCTGAAAGCCCGCTGATTCAAAAACTGTTTGGTCTATGGTGGCTTCAAATTCCAGAATCATCCCTTTGCTATCTGCCTGACCTGATTTGATCTTTTCTAATTTATCATTCGCTACGATATTTCCCCTGTCGATGATCACCACCTGGTCACACAATGCTTCCACTTCCTGCATGATGTGTGTAGAGAGTAGGATGGTCTTGTCCCTACCGGCCTGCTTGATTACTTCTCTGATTTCCACAATCTGATTGGGATCAAGTCCGGAAGTAGGCTCATCGAGGATTAATATCTCAGGATCATGAATCAGTGCTTTTGCCAACCCCACTCTTTGTCTATACCCTTTTGAAAGCGCCCTGATCTTCTTGTGTGATTCCCGTTCCAGCCCGCACAATTGAATCACATCCGCTACCCTGGCCTTCACCCCGCCCAGGTGATACATCCCACCAATAAACGTCAGGAATTCTCTGATATACATGTCCAAGTAGAGTGGATTATTTTCTGGTAAGTACCCGGTGATCTTCTTCACCTGCATCGGCTCCTCCAGTACATCGATGCCTTCTACCCATATCTTACCACTGTTTGGCCGGATATATCCGGTGATCATTTTCATGGTCGTGGACTTTCCCGCGCCGTTTGGCCCCAGAAATCCGGTGATCACTCCTTTCTTGGCTTCAAAAGAAATGTCATTGACTGCGGTCTGTACACCATAGTTCTTTGTTAAATGATCAATTTTTATTGACATTTTTCAGAATTAGGGTGTTTAAGTCTTACTAAAATGGATGGAAGTGTAATATTCAAAGCACAGGGAATTTAATTCCAGCGATATGGCTTTATCTTTAGCACAATATTGTGTGATTTTATTTTTAAACACAAACGTAAAATACTTGTTGAGCAGTATAATAAACTGTAATTAATTCATGATCACCATTGTAAGTAGTACCAATCGAAATGATTCTGTCTCCTATCAGCTCAGCCAGCGCTATCAGGCCATACTGGAAACGCTTGAAGTTGAGAGTATGATCATAGACCTGAACGAATTACCCAATGACTTTACCGTGTCTGCCTTGTATGAAAACTCAGGTAAAAATACTGAATTCAATAAGCTCAGAAATTTTATGAAGGAGTCAAAAAAATATGTTTTTATCGTACCGGAATATAATGGTTCTTTTCCTGGCGTATTGAAAGCCTTTATCGATGGGTTGGAATATCCGAATACGTTTAAAGACAAAAAGTGTGCACTGGTGGGGTTGTCCTCTGGGTTACAGGGTGGTGGACTCGCGCTCAGCCACCTGACAGATATCTTTAATTACTGTGGTATGCACGTATTGGCGCAAAAGCCCAAGCTTGCCAGGATTGAGTCTAATATGGATGGCACACAGATTACCAATAAACTGTATTTGGAACTGCTGCGAGCGCAGGCAGAGGCGTTGGTTGCTTTTTAAGAGGATGTTCAGATATTTGGACATTTCGATATTCCGACTTTGAGATTTTCCGGCAGTTCAGACTTGTGACGGTAATCCTAATTTGGAGACCAAAACGGGTCACCTGAAGGGATAAATTCAACAGGCACTTCCGAGATGAAAGTCTTTAGCCAGTCGGCGCAATAATCCATTCCTGCTTCCTCTGAGTTAGCATGGCCTAATAAAATTAGGCCTTTCTTCATACCTAGCGATGTTGCATCACGGATGTACTCTACTGTCTCCCATTCGGGAACTTCTCCGGCAATTACTACCTGAACGTCTCCTTTTTGTAAGCTCTTGATCTGGGTGTTGGAGCCTGCCGCACCGAGTACCAATCCAATTTCCGTAACTTCCATGTCAAGATCTCCCACGACCCTGATTGTAGACTTAGTGAAATTTTCCTTAAGTGATTCTGAAAGAGATTTTAAGGTTGTCTTTGGGATGTCAAAATAAAATTGACTGCCATCGCGACTGTAATTTTCCATTCCTAGTTTTGCAACCATCCCTTTGTAGATGCCATCCGGTGAGGTCCGGTGCCAATGGTCATGAAATCTCCATACAACCAATCCATTTTCCTCTATGAATTGCTGTTTGGCTGTTACAATCGGATCGTTTCCATGCCGCAAGGGATTATCCTTATGATCATAAAAGGTGGGCTCATGCGTAATGATGAAATTTAACCCCTTTGCTTTTGCCTGCTTAAGTACGTCCAGTGTGGCCAGGAAAGTAGTTGCGATACCGGTTACTGCTATGGACCCATCCCCACCCTTGTAAGTATCTACGGTTTCTTCTGACCATTCACAGGTAAGATTTGCCTTTATTTTTTCTACTAGCTCATTTGCCATTAAGTCTTTGGGACTGGCTGGTCCTTTGGCTGAAGAACTTAAAAATCCAATGAGTGAAATGATCAGCAGCTTGCATATGTGGATGGGCATATCTCGCATCATTTTTTCATCTAATTTCCTTATTTGAGATCATTATTCCAACTGTCTTACTTCTTTTTAGCTGCTAAAACAGATAGCTGGAACTCGAGTCTTTTTATTTCCCTGATCATTTCATTCTTATCCATCTGCATCCAACTCCAGATCTTCAGCATGACAATCGTGAGGAAGGTACCAACCATCACCAGGCTCCAGGCCAGCATCTCTTTTGTTGAATATGCATGGGCGAATCGAAAACCTGCATAGATGCAGCCTCCCAGGGCGACAAAGATCATCACCGCTACATACAGATTTAACCACCTGTTTTTCCCCTTGTATAATTCTGCAAACTGTTCAAAGACTGGCTTTTCATCGAGTTTGTCGTAGTAGGCTGCTTCTTCTTTTGACAGCGCCTCTTTGATGAGGGCATCAATATTCTTCTCTTTTTTCATAAGTTCTAATGATTTGTTTCAAATTTTCACGGGCATAATACAATCTGGATTTTACTGTACCAGCGGGTATAGCAAGTACTTTTGAGATGTCAGGAACTGATAAGCTTTCCAGGTAATATAGAGATAGAATGATCCGCTGATCTTCTGGTAGCGCTTTGAGCGCCCTCCTTAAGTGATTGATCAATTGATCTGATGCTTCGTTCCCGGAATCGTCAGCCATCTCACCTGCCACCATCTCGCGAATATTTTCCCGTCTGCGGTCTAGCTGGTTCTTTCTGATCCAGTCAATGGCTTTTCTGCTGGCGATACTTAACGCCCAAACCCCAAATTTCCGAACATCCTCCAATTTATGAATCCCTTTAAATATGGCGATCCATACTTCCTGTGAGATATCTCCTGAGGCTTCAAAATCTTGCGTATGCCTATAGATCTGTTTTCTAATCCGTCCATTCCAACGATTGACCAATAAGCCAATGGCTTTGGCATCGCCGTCCTGTGCGTTCAGCACCAATAATTCTTCGAAAACCTGGTCTGTACTTTCCATGTTCAATGGAAAAGTCGTGAAAAACCTTCAGTGGTTCAATAGGTGAGAAAAAGATTTAGTCTGAATACAAAAGTTTCTAAAACCTTAATACAAAAGTTTTAGAAACTTTTGTATTAAGCTATTTGCTAAAAGAGGTTAGCTCCGTATAGGAAGCAAGTTTGTTTTTCTTGTCATAGCTCTCTACGCGCACCATACCTACGTCCTTACTTATCCACTCAATACTACTGGTTTCCAAGGTACGGGTCATTCCCATCATTTTGGTAGATGTAGTTGTCTTAGCACTCACTTTAAAACAATCAAAGGTTCCTGCTGGTGTGGTAACACTTTCTTTTGCCAGGACTTTGCGGTCAGTAATGGCGATATCGGTTCCCCCCATCATACTAGCCAAAGCTGGATTATCTGATTTTATCTTTATGGAGAAATCACCATCTTCCAGTGTTTTACCTACACTCAATTCTGATGGGACAGTTACACCATCACCTTCAAAGCTAACATCGATTCCTTCTGCTTCTCCTATTCCAGGTGGCATGAAACGACTCATATCCATTTTAAATTTTCCATCCTCACAGATCATATCAATCTGATTACTCATGATCTCATCTCCCTTTTTATCGTAAATAACAACGTCTGTTTGGAGTATCTCCTTATCCCCATTCATAGCAACATCTACGATTGTCATTTTCTGACTTGACTCTTCTTTACCTTTTGGGTTGTAGTTGGTCATTGTCAAGGAGGTTCCTTCGCTATAAGCAAAATAAGGATTACACTGGGCATTTAGCAGCGTAGGAAGCGCAAAAATTGCTAAAATCCATAGGGTAGTAAGTTTTTTCATCATGGTCTTATTCTTAGGTGATTGCTAATGTTATTTCCAAATTGGATAATCAAAACGTATTTATTCTTTGAATCTTAACTAAGATATTAAAATATCATCATTGATTCCAGATAAACCCATAAAACATAAGGACTTTACCAGTTCAGCTATTGCTCCTGGCAACCTGACTGCTTTATAATTTTAAATGTAAAGGGAAATGAGTAGTCTCCTAATGGATCGGACTTATTTGATCTAATGGATTATTTGATTTTCTTCAACTGATCGACAGGTCCGAATTTCTGTGAGGCCATCACGGTTTTTTTACCTTTTACGAGGTTGATCTCCACAGGAGCTAACTTTATCTCCCCGGTCTTTTTAACTACTTTATCAAAAAAGGCTTTAGCTTCTTCGTGAGCACCTTTAGCAAAATCATGTTTATGCTGATTCTTGTTCCCGGGAAAACCAGGGATTGCGTGATAGGTTGTCACGACAACTGAATAGGTAGGCTTGAATAAATCAAAAAAGGCTTTTAGCATCTCGAAGAGTGTTTATGACTTTACGACATTAATATTAATAAAATGCTTCTCAATTTGAAATGTAATTTAGGGAATATTGAATTATTTCAGTAAAATATTTTATTTCTAAACCACATTAATCTGGCACTTGTGGAAAATTTACGGGATCGGCCACACATTAACTATTTTTTTGCCACCTATTGTTCTTTTCCTGTAAGCAAAATTGAAATTTCTCCTTTTCCTTCTTTCAGCATATACGCAGGTATCCTTAATTCAATTCTTTTTAAGTTGTCAATTTGTCGATCAAGTGCTAAGGGAGCAGGATCTAAAGAAATGATAGAAAAAGTCAGGTCCGGATGCGAAAGGTTCTTAATCAACAACTCTTTTCCATCCTGTATAAGGGTGGCGCCACCTTCAGTTAGTTTTATATCTGCAGTGGTCATCATTTGCCAGGTAATGCTTTCTGTAGTTTCACTGATCTCTATCTCATCCTCAATGAGGATGGAATAACCGTTTTGTTTTGCAAACCTCCTGGTTGCGCTTAATAGGTCATTTCCAAAAACTGCCGTCATATCCAAGGTGGCTTCTGGCTGTGAACCTTCATTAAAAGCCGTAAATGGTGCGTATCCATCGACCTTGTGAAGTGCATCGTTGATGGTCAGTGTGCTGTGTCCGTAGTTGTTTTTAGTTAGCAACGTCCACCTTTCACAATCCTGACAACTCCCCCATAAATTGAAACCTGTGATTTCCAACGCATTGTAGCTCTGGTTCCCCGGATCTACTGCCCATCGGACACCATCCAACTCAAAGATGAATGAACCGGCATCCATGTTCCCATGGTTAGTGGAGCCTTTTCCACCTTTTCCACCAAAATAGTATTGTCTTGGGTCGTCGTCTCCCCCTCTGAAAAACACCACCGGGTTATCACCATCCCCTTTCCAGGCGAGTGGCAATTCTGAACTGTTTTTATTTTCAAATTGCGAAAGCCAGACCAATCCTGCACCGGCATATCGAGCCAGTGCTCCCATTTCTTTTGGCTCTCTTAAGAACCGCTCCCGCTCGTAATAAATGCTATTTCCAGTCTTCTGCCCAAACCACGCAAGCACCAAATCCCCATTTTCACTCCTGCGATCGCCACAATCAGCAAAATTAAAATACCACCCAGAAGGAGCCACGCTTAATAATTTGAAATCTGCGCTCTCCATAAACGCTGGATATCCCGACAAGCCAAAGTCTGTTCCGAAAGCACTCTCCAACATGGAGGCTGTCAGCACAGAAAAACTAGTTCCATAAGTCCAGTAGGTAGATCCTTCCGGATATACGCCATCTGGTCTGTACTCTTCCAAAGCATGGGGTATGCCATCCAGTGCTCTGCTGATTGTCTTTGCCGCCAGTTCAGGGTCCTGCTCAGCGATCACAATACTTGCAGCTATCATGCCTCCATTGCACACCTGGTTCCAGTTGTTGTTACCGTCGATCCACCACCCTAAATTTCCTCCTTTTTCATCGTAGCTTGGCTTAATCCCTTTTTCAATCAAACTGTTTTTGGCCAGTTTTACTGTCGTAGCAGGCAGGTCTTCCCCTACCCAGTCAACAGCAATGGCGACTGCCATGGACATTTCGGCCACATCTAGATAGTGAGAAGGATTCCAATCAGAAAAATTACATACCGCGATTACCTCCTCATCAATTCTTTTAAGCAGCCCCGGGTCCCTTTCCATCCGGTAAATCATGCCTAAAATATTCATCCTATAAAGCATTTCTCTTGAAGTTCCCAGGAGTCTCCTGCCAACCATATTCCTTTTGAGTAAAGGTTCCTGAACAATTTCTTCAGCATTTAGCTTCAACGCTTCATACATATTTTTGACCACCGGATCAGACTTGAGGTCCTTTTTCAATTGCTTTTCAATGGAAGGTGTCAACACCAACCGAGGACTCCCCTTTCGTATCTTGCTTTTAAGGTATTTAACACTCATGGGATTCTGCAGCTTTACCGGATCTGCAGCCATGACAGCTGAGTTGCCAATGATGGCTATAATGAAGATCAGAACAAGGTATTTGAGTTTCATGAGATGAGGTATTTTAGGTCAATTATTAAAGAATTCCTGCGATTAATTCTTGAAAGTGATGGTTGTGCTTTGTCCTGCATAGTCACCTGTAGGAAGGTCAATAGCTAACTCAGAAAAACCGGTGATCTCATTTTTTGATATTTTGTAAGCATCATTTTCATTCAGCTCCACATTTAGTTGGATATTAAGCCTTTCCAATTTTCTGGATGGGTCAGCAACTGATATACTTTTCACACTACTGCCATCCATTTTTAACATGACCATACATGGATGCTCAGCCACCAGTTGCAAGGATTCCGAAACCTGTATTTTCCCTGGCTGGTGAAAGATCACCTGTGTAATCCCCAATTCTTTTTGGCTGACAGCCTGTATGTCTGACGTATTGTTCAGGATTTCGATGGCTAGCTCTTTTTGATAATCCTGGATGGCCAGCCTGTCTGTATATGGAACAATAAGGTACTGGTAGGAGGCATTTTCAGGCTGCACCCCATGATCCATCCACAACTTAAAAACATCTCCGGAAACTTCCCGCTTCGGGCTGTCAGATTGCCTGTTAATACTAAACCAGCTACCTGAAGCTTTTTGATTGCGTAATTTCATTGGGGTAGGTGACGTGAAAAGGTATCCAATGTGATCATGTATGATCCAGTTGACATCTGAGAGGTTATGCTCCCCCTTTACAAGTGTTTGAATGCTGTCGCCTTGCCGTGAAATTGTCACGTCATCAAGCAGCCAGGTTTGATTAAGTGTAGTTGCTACCGGATACTCCGCCTCCGCAGTGATCCCGGCCCCCAGACATACGATTTCATCATCAAAAAAGAACCAGGCTTTTTTTGCAGTCAGTTGATTGTATGGGCTCTCAAAATCAAATACAGCAGCCCCATATCTTCCATCCGTCAACCCTCCGACGAAGTCGGTGAGCCCTTCCTGCTGGATCTCTTCTTCCGCTGGCATCTCAGGACTTTGAACGGATGTTGTTCCGGGAATTTTCTGCCAATCTAATAGCGGGAAAATATCGATATATTCTGCTCCCGTCCTATAAACAAAATTGGAACCTTCTCCGAGGTGGTGGTTTTTCAGCCCTTCGTCATTATACGGCTGCTCCATGCTTCGATTACGGGTAGAGTACATCCGGACCGAGGTGAAGTAATCGGGACGTTGATGGCTATAGTATTCTGATTGCCAAAAAAATTGGCTGTTCGTCAAGTCGGGTTTTAACCGACCATTTCGAATCTGGATAATCTCTAATAACTCCTCTTTCCGATAATCTGTGGCCATCAACAAGTTTTTGGGTATTTCTATGCCATGTGGCATCAAAGCACCTTGCCTTGACACACTTCTGTTTTTTGCGCCCAGGTCCGGAAAGGTGGCATATGCCATCATCTTACAAATGCCATCCAGGTAATAATCTACCAGTAAATGAATGGCGCGCTCAGAAAACTGATATTTGGTGCCGCCTATTTTGGCAGCCCACTCGGAGAAAGCATTGGCATAGCCACGTCCGTAAGATAACGTATTGTTTACGCGGTCTGACCGGTGATGGAAGCTCAGGTCTGTTTGCAAGCCCCTGGTATCATCGGGTGTGCCTCTTTCCACAGCGAATTGAATTTCACCTTCCATGGTCTCAATTACCTTTTCAAGTGTTGCTTCATCACGTGTGAAGAGGGCGTATTTACCCAATATTCCAGCAATCTTGATCAGGTCTCCACCCGGTCTGGCACCCGAGGCCTCCAGGTTGGCTCGTCCCACAATAGGCGCAGCATTTTCCTTTTCCTTGTCACTCAGAGATTCATCCATCATCAGTAATATAGCAACCATCCGATCTGGTACGCCAATCTGGTTCCACCACCAGTTGTCGCAGATAAAATCATTTTCAAACCAAAAATCGAGGGCTTTCTCGATGTTTTTCCCGGTTTCCTTGTCCTGATAATGTTTGGTGTGGGACTTGTTATAGGCATGACTTAAATTCACTATATTGGCCAGGTGGCGGCTATGCTGGAAGCCAGTATTGGAGACATCCTCGTAATCAATGCCTGGCCAGCTCCCGTCTTTGTTGATCGTACGATTGAGCTCCTCTATGGCCAGCCGGTCTACTGTAGGCGCCATTAGTTCTAAAATCACCCGCTTCCGCAATGTTTCCAGGTCATTGGAACCCTGAGCCTTTGTAGTATTAATTAAGCAAAGGAGAACGCCAAAGCTTAACAAATATTTTGAGATGATTTTAATGAGTTCGTGCATGTTACTAAGATGTACATTTGATGCGAGAGTAACAAAGTCAACATCAGATCTTTGGTTCTATTCAAGAGAAAATCAGAGGATTTATAGCCTGGATAGTCAATAAAAAAGGCCAAGCTAGTGCCCGGCCTTTAAAATATTGGCAGAAAATTATTAAAAAGTTAGTCTACGTTATCATGTAGATACCGGTTGTTTCCTAACAACTGATTGTCATCGGTCAGGTTAAACCTGGAGATATTCCGTTCGGAAGAATGAGGCACTTTCTGAAGCGTAACTTTCTTACGTTCATAAGCAGGTACATCAAATTTCTCCTTATAATCAGAAGAGCTGAGGTCTCTTTTGCTACTTGCATTCAAGGCTTTTTCTCTTCTCAATCGTTCCTCCATCAACTCAATCCGCCTGTTGTTCATTGAATGGTTATTCATCACCTTCTCAACTTCAGATTTCACATATTCTTCTGCTTCCTCATCTTGTTGATCCGGCATCTCAAATTCATATTCAATCTCCTGATCTTCCTGCTCCACTTCCTTCTCAATCGTTTCCTTCAGAAAATCAAACGTGAAACTTCTCTCCTCTTTTTCTTCTTCTTCAAAAACTTCATCTTCTTCTTCATCCTCATCGATAAATAGCCTGATCTGTTTTGACGATTCCAGGTCGTATACCTTTTTGGAATTGGCCGATTCTTTAGCAGCTGGAAATTCTACTTCACCCCGGTCTTTGTCAAAACCAGTGGCTATTACCGTGACACGAATATGCTCTCCCAATTCAGGATCTACACCGTGACCAAATATCACCTCAGCATCCTCTCCGGAAAACTCAGTCATGTAATCCGTTATTTCAGCTAGCTCATCCATTTGTAGCTCAGCTTCTTCACCAGAAATAATCGACAGCAGAATCTTTTCTGCTCCATGTATATTCCTGTTGTTGAGTAAGGGAGAGTTTAATGCCTCCTCTGCAGCTCTTAACGCCCTGTTCTCTCCATGCGTCTGAGCCGATCCCATCACAGCGGCTCCTGCATCTTTCATGACTGTTTTTACATCTTCAAAATCCACGTTGACATATCCCGGAACCGTAATGATTTCCGCGATGCCTTTTGCGGCAGTCGTCAAGACATTGTCTGCCTGACCGAACGCTTCCCGAATAGGCAGGTTACCGAAGATTTCCCTCAGTTTATCATTTAAGATGACCAAAACAGTGTCACAGATCTCTCTTAACGCAGCAATTCCTTCATTGGCCTGTGCATTTTTCTTTTTGCCTTCAAAAGCAAAAGGTGCCGTCACAATACCTACCGTAAGAATATCCAGTTCCTTTGCTACCTGAGCGATGATCGGCGCTGCACCAGTTCCGGTACCTCCACCCATTCCTGCCGTAATAAATACCATCTTTGTGTCGTCCGAAAGGAGCTCTCTGATCTCTTCCTTACTTTCGATGGCTGCATTTCTTCCTTTTTCAGGATTAGCCCCTGCACCCAGACCACCGGTTAGGTTCATGCCAAGTTGTAATTTATTAGGTACCGGACTGCTTTCCAATGCCTGTCCATCTGTATTACAAACCACAAATTCAACATCCTTGATTCCAAGGTTATACATGTGATTGACTGCGTTGCTTCCTCCACCGCCAACACCGATCACCTTGATGATCGACTTCTGATGGGTGGGTAAATCGAATTGATATGTATTTTCTGCCATGTCTCTAATATTTTAATTTCTTTTCTATCTCCCCGGTCAGTGTCGCCACCGACCTCAATAGGGTTTTCCATTTAATAATTTTTTTCTTCGTCAAAGTCATCAATCAAAAGTCCCTTCGTTTTATCCAGAATATTCTGAAAGAACTTGGCACTTTGTTTATTTCTAGGTCTTAAGCTGCCTTTTGATTGCTTTTCATTATATCGTTGCTCTCTGATATCGATGGCTCTAAAACCAGATAAAACCAGACCTACTGATGTTGCATAAACGGGACTCTTAACGGCATCCACCTTGCTTTTACCCAGGTGTTCGTTGGGATAACCAACACGCGTATCCAGTCCGGTCATGTATTCGAATAATTGTTTCAGGTTGTTGAGCAATGACCCACCACCTGTGACCACGATACCTGCCGCCAGCTTTTTGTTAAACCCTGAAGTAATGATCTCTGTGTGAACCATTTCGATAATCTCTTCCATTCTGGATTCGATCACATAGGCCAGGTTTTTAATTGAGATCTCCTTGGGCGGCCTGTTGCGAAGTCCTGGAATGCTAACTATCTCATTTGGACTTGCTTCTTCTGCGATGGCTCTGCCGAACTTCATCTTTAGCTGCTCGGCCTGAGGTTCCATCACCATGCAACCCTGCTTAATGTCTGAAGTGATGATGTTGCCGCCAAAAGGGATGACCGCTGTGTGACGGATAATGTTATCGTAAAAGACCGCAATATCCGTGGTACCACCTCCAATATCGACTAAGCAAACACCTGCTTCTTTTTCTTCATCGCTAAGCACCGCCAGACTGGAGGCTAATGGCTCGAGGATAAGGTTCTCGATTTCCAGTCCCGCCCTGCGGATACATTTGTTGATGTTGTTGATTGCATTGGTCTGGGCGGTAATGATATGGAAATCCGCCTCCAACTTCACGCCGGACATTCCTACAGGATCTTTGATGCCATCTTCATAGTCAACGATATAATCCTGAGGCATGACATGGATGATCTCACTTCCCGGAGGAATGACGATGCGATACATATCATTGGTCAATCTGTTTAAATCTTCAACCGTGATCTCGTCGTCAGAATCCCGTGTGATGGAACCATGGTGGACAGCACTTTTGATGTGTTGACCAGCAATACCCACATTTACCACACGGATATCAATTCCTGACTGCTCACTAGCCTCTGTGACCGCCTTTTCAATGGCATTAACTGTTTTGTCTATGTTGGTTACAATCCCCCGGATTACCCCGTCTGAAACTGCTTTTCCAACACCTAATACTTCCAGTTTGCCAAATTCATTTTTGCGACCTACTATGGCGCATATTTTGGTTGTCCCAATATCAAGACCAACGATGATTTTATCTTGTTCCATATCTCTTATAGTTAGCTATCGTACGATTCACTTGTAATTTTTTATTCACAGATTAGTTGGTTAGTAAATTTCACATTCACTCTTTCATAGGTGTTCCAACCTTTGTTTGGTAGCACCTTTGTATAGAAAAGTTTAAGTTTTCTGAATTTTTCTTCATAATCCACGGGCATGCCAAATTCAATTTCCTGCTTGGTCACCTGTGGCAACATGGTCAATTCGCCATCTTTCTTCACGACAATCCCTGCTATCTGAGCCCTCCAGAATTCATTATCATCGATATACTGGAGCAGCTCCATCAGGTCTTTTCCATAATCGGTTTCGAGAATATTGTTGCCCCATGAAAACTTATGCTCCAGCTCGAGAATTAAAACCCGTGAGGTATGCTTGGAAATCGTGGGCAACAAGGTGCCACTTTCATCAATATATCTGTCTCCACCTCCTGAATCAAATATTCTGGCTAAAGGCCTGGCCTGTTGCACATGAATGCTCAGGTTACCCTGAATGTCTTTATATACCTGAGCATCTTTTACAAAAGGATGTGTTTCCACCCGATGCTCCAGGAGTTTTAAATCAATGTTTTCAATGGAAAGACCAAGCACATAATCACCTCCTTTGTCATTCATCAAGTCAACAATTTCTAATTGATCGATAAAGAAGTCACCTCGCTGATCTTCAATCTCCACATGGATGTTTCCAACCTGTCTGGATACATTTTTATATCCAGTCAACACCACCATTGTGGTCATCACGACAAACGAAATGGCAAAAAACAATATGGTCTTGATGTTATGCTTCAACATGTCTTTCGTTTAAGTAATAGGACTTAATCTTTTCCACTTCCCTGTCAATATCACCAGCACCTACCGTGAGCAATACTTCCGGGTTCTTTTGATTTATCACTTCGATCAACTCTTCTCGTTTACAAATCATTTTGTGCGCACTGTCGATCTTATCCAGTATGACCTCAGAGGTAATACCCGGGATCGGCTCTTCCCTTGCCGGATAGATATCCATAAGTATGATATCATCAGCCAGTGAAAGACTCTCCGCAAACCCATCCTGAAAATCTTTCGTTCTGCTGTATAAATGAGGTTGAAAAATCGCCGTGATTTTTTTTCCCGGATAAAGGCTTCTGACGGATTTCAACAACGCTTTAATTTCCGTCGGGTGGTGGGCGTAGTCATCGATGTAGACAGCATCTTCTGTGCGGATGATGTATTCGAACCTCCGCTTAACGCCTTTATATCCGGCAATCGCTTTCTTAATTTTTTCAGGTTCGATGCCATAATCCAGCGCGAGTGTTATCGCTGCGACTGCATTTTCTACGTTGTGATATCCGGGTACATATAGAGCAACATCCTTTATTACTTCACTGCCATGATAATTGAAGTAGAATATGCCATTGGCAATCCTTAAAACTTTCGCCTGAACATCGCCGGTATCGATGCCATAGGTTGTATAGTGGAAATCAAGATGCTCAACGATGTTTTCAGCTGCATCCTTCTGGATCAATATTTTACCCTCCTTCTTCGTCTTTCTCAGAAACTCAGCAAAGGCCTCATGCATGATCGACTGATCTCCATAGATATCCAGGTGATCAGGGTCCACTGAAGTGATGATGGAATAGCTGGGTGATAACCGGTGAAATGATCGATCAAATTCATCCGCTTCAGCCACGACAGGTGCACTTTCATCCCCAATGATGAGGTTGCTGTCATAGTTGGTCATGATACCTCCTACAAAAGCAGAACAGCCTACTGTCTCATGGAGGATATGAGCAATCATGCTGGAAGTAGTTGTTTTTCCATGCGTACCCCCTACCGCCACTGTCCAGTGACTTCTGGAGATGGTGCCCAACATCTCCGCTCTTTTCATCAGGTTATATGCTCCTGATTTGAAGAAAACTAATTCCTTGTGTGTGGCAGGTATCGCCGGTGTATAAACAATGACCGAATGTTCTTTATCTGCTAAAACCTCTTTTGAGACCATTTCCAGATCGTCCGTATAATGGACATCCATTCCTTCGCTGACTAATCTTTTGGTCAGGGCAGTTTCAGTTTTGTCATAACCAGATACAGCAACACCGCGTTGGTTGAACCAGCGAGCCAAAGAACTCATGCCGATCCCGCCGATTCCGATGAAGTAGACGCTATGTATCTGATTCAGGTTCATTTGATCAATTCGATAATTTCTTTTGCAATTCGTCCGGAAGCATCTTTCAAAGCCATCTGGTGAATGCTTTCTGATAATTGTTTCCTTTTCTTTTTATCCGCTAAAAGATCGATGGCTTTGTCTACCAACTTTTCTCTGCTTTCCGCATCTTTTACCAATAGTGCGGCCTCCTGCTTTACCAGGGCCATCGCATTTTTAGTCTGGTGATCCTCCGCCACATTGGGAGAGGGCACCAGGATACTGGCTTTACCCGTCAGCATCAATTCCGCTATGGAAAGTGCTCCAGCTCTGGAAATCACTGCATCTGCTACGGCATATCCGTAGTGCATTTCTTTCAGGAAAGCCATGATCCGAATATTTTCATTTTCCTGAACCTGCTCCTTGAGCTCGTCATAATAAAATGCTCCGGTCTGCCAGATCAGCTGAATGTCTTTTGCCTGAATTCGGGCGATCCCTTTTAGTACAGATTCATTGATCGTGCGCGCTCCCAGGCTGCCACCGATGACCAGGAGGGTTTGTTTCTTTTCATCCAGCCCAAAAAACCGGAATGCCTCAGCCCTTTTTGATTGATCCAGCTCCAGGTTGCTTCTCACCGGATTACCCGTAAGCACCAGTTTATCAGCAGGGAAGTACCTGTCCATCTCCGGATAAGCCACACAGATCCGATCTGCTCTTTTGGACAGCCATTTATTCGTCAGTCCTGCATAGGAATTTTGCTCCTGAATAACAGTAGGTACCCCTTTGGAATTAGCCACGAATAGCAGGGGCCCACTTGCATAACCACCCACACCGACCACGGCGTCAGGCTTAAATTTCTTGAGTAAGCTATTAGCCTTGAAAAGGCTGGCAATCACTTTGATCGGAAACAGCAGGTTTTTGATGGTTAACCTCCTTTGAAGCCCGCTGATCCATAACCCCTCGATCTTAAATCCAGCTTCCGGTACCTTCTGCATCTCCATCTTGCCTTTGGCACCAACAAATAGGATCTCCACCTCCTTCAACATTTGTTGAAGCGACTGGGCAATAGCTATTGCCGGGTAGATGTGTCCGCCTGTTCCGCCTCCGCTGATCATGATCCGATATTTCCGTTTTGTCTCGATTGCTTCAATATTTTCAATGTTCCTTTAAGCTGCTTGTTTTACTCTTTCCTTTAACTGGTTACCCGATTGTAATCCCATATCTCCGATCTCACCTCTGCTCACACTCAGGATGATCCCAACGGCAAGACCTGTAAATAGCTGAGAAGTACCTCCCATACTGAAAAGTGGAAGTGGTAAACCCGTGATAGGTCCCAGTCCTACGGTAACTCCCATGTTCACAAAAGCCTGCATCACCAGTGCAAATGACAAGCCCGCCGAAAGCAGTCCTCCATATGCCCGTTCACTTTCTGCAGCCGCCTTCATTCCACGATAGAGCAGCGCCAGAAAGAGCAGCATGACGACCACTCCTCCAATCATGCCATATTCTTCGATGATAATTGCATAAACAAAATCAGAGTATGGGTGAGGCAAATAGTTTCTTTGATCGCTTTGGCCTGGACCTTTACCAAAAAGTCCGCCGGTAGCGATGGCAATGTTGGCTTGTTTCTCCTGGTAGGGAACCTCTGTTTTATCCATGAAATCGGTAATCCGGTGTAAGGCTGTTTCACCTCTTTGTCCTACCATCAGGGAAATTGATCCGGAGCAAAAGCCGATAATCATCAGGATCAGTATATATTTCATCGGAACCCTTCCAATAAACAATACCAGCATACAGGTCATAAACAGCAGCACGGCCGTTGATATGTTGGTCATGGCGATTAATCCACAGATTAATCCTACCCACAAAAGCATTGGTATGATCGATTTTTGAAAGTTTTCAATGTCCTGTTGCTTCTTGGAAAGCATACTTGTCAGTGTCACTAACAGCGCCAGCTTAGCTAAATCAGAAGGCTGGAAACCTTGATTGATCACAGGTATGGTGATCCACCTGGATGCCTCGTTCACACTGGTTCCAAACATCCATGTGATGAGCAGCAATGGAGCTGAAACCCACAGTAGCAGTTTTGATATCCTGGAATAATAACGATAGTCAATCCGGTGAGCAACCCACATGGCTACCAGACTGAGAAATACCAGGAAGGCATGCTTATATAAGTAATACTCCGTATTCCCCGCTTCCATCCGGTAGGCAAGACTCCCTGTAGAGCTATACACCACCAGGATGCTCCAAATGGAAATCACAAATACAATGAACCAAATGACGGAATCACCTTTCAGGTTTCTATAGGCCCAATCTCTAATTACATTCATGACTTTACTTTTTTTCGTTTACTCAATGACTTCACAGCTTCCTTAAACTGATCTCCTCTGTCCTCATAATTTTTAAATAAGTCAAAGCTTGCGCAGGCGGGGGAAAGCAATACCACATCCCCGGGCTTTGCATGCTCAAAAGCCATTTGCACGGCTTCGATGATGTTGTCTGTCTGCAGCAATTCAACTTTTCCTTCAAAATGTTTTCTTAGGGGTTTGTTATTTAACCCCAGGCTGACCAGCAGCTTCACTTTTTCACTAACCAGGTCATCTAGTAGGCCATAGTCATTGCCCTTGTCTATGCCACCTGCAATCCAGATCACTCGCTCTCTCATGCCATCCAGGGCGTAGAAAACAGCGTCGATGTTCGTTGCTTTGGAATCATTGATGAATTTTATTCCATCTATCTCCGCCACCGGCTCCAGCCGATGAGGCGCATTTTTAAAAGACTTCAAACCGCTTAAAATTTCTTTGATGGACACCTCAACATACAAGGCACAAAGTACCGCGGCCATGGTATTGACCATGTTGTGCTTCCCGATCAGTGAGATCTCAGAGACCGGTATTTTGTGATGTTTTTTATCGGCGTTGAAGTCATAATTGAAGATCAAATGTTCATCATCCAGATAAGCATGCCATTTATTATTTCGAGTGGCAGAGATGGCAAAAAGACAAGCTTCTATGTTACGTCTGGCCAGTTCTTCTGAAATGGGTTCATTGTCCGCGCAGTAGATGAAACACTCTTCCTTCGTTAGGTTTTCGGTGATCCGGAATTTGGAGGAAATGTATTTCTCCATGCTATGCTCGTACCTATCCAGGTGGTCCGGAGTAATGTTTAATAGCACAGCTACTTTTGGTTTAAACTCCACGGTCCCATCCAACTGAAAACTGCTCACTTCCACTACATAATAATCATATCCTCCCTCAGCTACCAGACCAGCAAAGCTTATTCCGACGTTTCCTCCCATGGCCACGTTTAGCCCTGCCTCTTTTAGCAGGTGGTAAGTGAGGAGCGTAGTCGTAGTCTTGCCGTTGGTGCCTGTGATAGCGATTACTTTTTCATTTTCGCTCAGGTTGTTATAGGCAAACTCGACCTCTGAAATAACAGGTATACCTTTGGCTATCGCTTCAACCACTATTTTTGCCGTATCCGGAATACCAGGGCTTTTCACAATGATGTCGGCAGCCAAAATCTTTTGGGAGTCATGTCCTTCTTCTTCAAACTCCACATCCAGCGATTTAAGGTTCTGCTGAGCATCCCTGGAAATCTTTCCGTAATCAGACACAAAAATCTCATATTGCAGCTTTGCTGCAAGTTTGGCAGCTCCCAAGCCACTCTCCCCCGCGCCCAATATGGTAATTCGTTTACTCATCAAATGCGTCTAGTTTCAAACGTTTTTCTAATACCTGATCACAGCACAGTGAAAAGAAGGAAAGCATTTCGTATCCATACTTGATAAAGTCCGTGATCGGGACATATTTCTTTTTCCTATTGGCAACATCCAATCGATCCAGGATGTAGATAATCTCATCCATCTCATATTCTGCCGCATTCATGGCGCCGGATATTGCTCCCTCACCTTTTGCGGCCAATAGCTGAGTGAATGTCTTTTCGAGCCGTTTAGACCTCCTGATAAGCACTGATGAGTATTCCAACAAGCTCCCAATAGGCAGCAAGTCAGGTAATGCAGCCGCCTTTTGCTGAAATTTTTCATTTAAATGTGTCAACTGTTCCAAGGTCATGAATTATCTCAGTTTTAAGGTTGCTAGTGTTAAGATGGCCAGTAAGACACCAGAGGTCCAGAATCTTGTTACAATTTTGGCTTCATGAAACCCCTTCATCTGATAGTGATGATGTAGCGGTGACATAAGGAAAATTCTTTTGCCTTCTCCGTATTTCTTCCTGGTGTATTTGAAGTAGGCGACCTGTAGTATGACTGATAAGTTTTCAATGAGAAAAATTCCACATAGGACAGGGATTAACAATTCTTTTCTGATCACAAATGCCAATACGGCGATGATCCCTCCAATAGAAAGACTTCCTGTATCGCCCATAAATACCTGAGCCGGGTACGAGTTATACCACAAGAATCCGATACATGCACCTACAAATGCTGCACTGAAGATCACCAGCTCTCCTGAATTGGGGATAAAAGCAATGTTTAAGTACTCAGCGAAAATGGCGTTACCGGAGAGGTAGGCCAGTATGCCGAGCGTCAGTCCTATGATCGCTGAAGTTCCTGCAGCCAGCCCATCGAGGCCATCTGTCATGTTAGAACCGTTTGATACCGCAGTAATGATAAAAATGACGACCAGTACATAGATGATCCAGGTGTAGTCTGTCAAAAAATCGGGAAGTAACCAGCTGTATTGAAATTCATTTCCTTTGATAAAAGGTAGTGTGGTGACGATCGCATCGCTGTTAATGATTCCTGCAAAATTTATATCCGGAAGCAATACATCCTGATGCCATACCATGACAAAGCCTACGACCAGACCGAGGATTACCTGACCAATAATCTTGAAATGGCCTCGGAGCCCTTCCTTATTCTTTTTCTTGACTTTGAGGTAGTCATCAATAAACCCAATCATTCCCATCCAGGCGGCTGTGACTAGTAAAAGGATCACATAAATATTCGCGATTTTCGCAAAAAGTAAAGTAGGAATGATGACTGCAGCCAGGATGATCAGCCCACCCATGGTCGGAGTCCCCTGTTTTTTCATCTGACCTTCCAGGCCAAGGTCACGAATACTTTCGCCCAATTGATTCTTTTGAAGCGCTTTGATGATGTATTTCCCAACGAAAATAGTGATGAGCAAAGAAAGAAACGCAGCCATACCTGCCCTGAAGGAGATGAAACGAAAAACCGTCGCTCCCATCAGGTCAAATTCTTGTTGTAAATAATCAAACAGGTAATACAGCATCTTTACTTATTAATCTCGTTTATGTTTCCTTTCGAACGCTTGTGACCATCCATTGCATGGATTAACCGCAAAGACGCAAGGTGATTCGCAAAGGGCGCTATGGTTTTCATTTTATTGATCACTTAACATTTTCATCAATACTTCCCGGTCATCAAAATGATTTCTTACTCCTTTCACTTCCTGGTAGGTCTCATGACCCTTACCGGCCACCAACACAATGTCTCCCTTCCCGGCCAGGTTGCAGGCTGTACGTATGGCCTCCTTCCGGTCAGAAATGATCATGGTTTTCCGTTGTTCTGTCTTGCCAATCCCAGCCATCATCTCATCCAGTATCACCTGAGGGTCTTCATCCCTTGGGTTGTCTGAGGTCAAAATCACTTTGTTGCTATAAGAAGCGGCGAGCTTACCCATGACCGGCCGCTTGGTCTTGTCCCGATTTCCTCCACAGCCTACCACGGTGACCAATGTTTCCTGATGTGTTCTTAACTTCTCAATGGTCTTCAATACATTTTCCAATGCATCCGGAGTGTGTGCATAATCCACTATAGCCAGGATACTTTGATCATTAGCCACCAGCTCAAACCGACCGCGTGCCCCTCTTAACAAGGAGAGTGCCGTCATGACCTCTTCCTTTTCTTCTCCCAGCAACAAGGCCGTACTATATACAGCAAGCAGGTTATAGGCATTAAAATCACCAATCATCCGGAACCAGGCATTGGTGCCATCCAGGTCGAGCTCCAAACCCTGAAGCGTGTTGTGGATGACTTTGGCCCGGTAGTCAGACATGCCTTTTAAGGAATAAGTATTTTTGGAGGCTTTGGTATTTTGCAACATCACCATCCCCCGCTTGTCATCCTGATTGATCAAGGCAAACGCCTCCTTCGGCAATCCATCAAACAATAATTTCTTGGCCCTGATATATTCCTCAAAAGTTTTGTGGTAATCCAGGTGGTCATGCGTAATGTTGGTGAAGACACCACCACTAAAGGTGATACCAGCGACCCGTTGCTGAATCAGTGCATGTGAACTGACTTCCATGAAGCAATGGGTGCATTTTGCCTTAACCATTTCGCTTAAGAGCTGATTAAGCTGGATGCTATCAGGGGTTGTGAATTGTGCTGGTAGGACTTTGTCATCAATTTTATTCTCAACGGTCGATAGCATCCCCACTTTGTACCCAAGGTTTTTGAAAAGATCAAAAAGCAAGGTCACCGTTGTGGTCTTACCGTTGGTACCCGTCACTCCTACCAGTTTTAATTTCTTAGCTGGATGGTCGTAAAAGTTTGAAGCGATGATACCGACTGCCTGCGCACTGTTGTCAACAGAGACATAGGTCACCCCTTCGTGTATCTTTTCCGGAAGGGTTTCACAAACAATCGCCGCAGCACCTGACTCAACCGCCTGGCTGATGTAGGCATGACCGTCTACCGTCAAACCTGCAATGGCCACAAACAAGGTATGCTTCTTTACCTGCCTGGAATCGAAAGTAACTTCCGCTATCTCAGCTTCCCTGTCTCCATGGATCTCATTGAGCGAAACGCCAAACAATATGTCTTTTAGCAAGTTCATGATTCCAGCTCCAGTTTGATTTCATTGCCCTGACTAAACTTGGTGCCTGGCAGCACGGACTGCTGACTTACCCGGCCACGGCCGGATACTTTTACTTTCAGTCCCATGTTTTCCAGGAGATAAAGTGCATCTCTTAGTGTCATTCCCCTCACATCCGGAATCTTTTCATCCTTTGGGTTATTGTTTTCCCAAATGATGGCGTTGTTTTCAATGTCTGTGGTCACCCAGGAAGCATCATGATTGGATAGGTTAGCGATCCCCAGGTCATCACAGATCATCCTCAGCTCATCTTGCTTACCTGATTTAATCACTGGAAAAACCCCGGCAAACTGATCTAAATCTCTCGGTAACTCTTCATGCATTTCTACTTCTAATGCATAAATATTGTCTGCGATCTCTTTAAATACCGGAGCAGACACATCTGAGCCATAGATGTTCCAGCCCTTCGGATTGTCGATAACCACAATGCAACTGTATTTGGGATCCTCTGCCGGGAAATAACCAGCAAATGAGGTATAATATTCATTGATGTACCTGCCATTCTTCACATTCTTGGCTGTACCTGTTTTACCCGCAATTTTGTATTTGGTATTGTTAATATTTTGAGCCGTTCCGCGCTCTACCACACCCTCCAGCATCTCCCGGAGTTCCTTCAACGTCTTGTCAGAACAAACCTTTTTGTTGATCACCTTGGGTGTATAGGTATCCATAACCCTATTGGCACTTTTTACCGACCTCACGATGAGTGGCTGGATCATCTTCCCATTGTTGGCTACGGCATTGTAAAAGGTGAGCATTTGTAATGGCGTAACCCTCAATTCATATCCATGAGAAATCCAGGGCAGCGACACCCCACTCCAGGTAGAGTCTGTAGGATCCTTCAGGTAGGGAACTCCTTCTCCTACCATCTGAAAACCAAGCGGTTCAGACAATCCGGTCTCCCGAATAAATTCAATGAAGTCAGCCGGATCATCACCAAAGTATTCCTGTACCAACTTGGCTACCCCGATATTGGAAGACTTTTCAAATACTTCTTTGACCGTAAGCGTTCCAAATCCCTTCGGGTGGTGATCCCTCATGGTTTGGTCATAGAATTTATAAGTTCCATCCCCGGTATCTACTGTATCTGTGAGTTCCAGGTTGGTCTCTTCCAACAGCGCCATCATCGAAGCCAGTTTAAAAGTTGAACCCGGCTCCCTGGCTCCCTGACTCCCTACTGCATAATTATATCTTTCGTAGTAATCCCCCTTGCTGTTTCTGCTTAGGTTAGAGATTGCTTTAATTTCTCCTGCTTTAACTTCCATTAAAACCACCAGTCCATAATCCGCCCGGTGCTGGGTCAATGCTGTCAAAAGTGCTGACTCCGTGACATCCTGCAAATTCACATTGATGGTCGTCTGGATATCGTAACCGTCTCGCGGACGAATCTCTGTACCATCATACACAGGTTTCCATCCTCCCCCGGCCATGCGTTGAAAGACGGATCTACCATCTTTACCAGCCAGCTGTCTGTTAAAACTATATTCAAGGCCTACCACGCCTCTGTTTTCCGCATTCACCGTGCCTATCGTGCGGTATCCCAACTGAGAGAAAGGCAGGAAACGCTCTTCCACCTTTTCGAAAATCACACCACCACCCAGTCGGCCTTCCCGAAAGATGGGCCAGCTTTCCATGCGTTTTTTCTCCTGATAACCCACTTTATCCCTACTGAGGACCATGTACCTGCGTTTTGCACGACGTGCCTCATCAATTTTTCTTCTGTATTGTGAAGGTGTGAGGTCATCATAAAACCGCGAAAGCATAAAACATAAGGAGTCGATGCCCTGGCTGTATAATTCACGGTCTGCAAGCCCCGGGTCAAAGGCTACCCGATAGAAAGGAATAGATGTAGCCAGCAAACTGCCATCATCAGCATAAATATTGCCTCTGGTAGCCTCTATATCACGTACTTCCAGCCCTAAGGTCTCGGCAAGTCCTTTCCATCGATCACCCTCCGTATACTGTAGGGTAATAATGCGAAAAAGTATCCCCGCAGAAAACAGGAATACCAGTAAAAAGGCTATTCGCACACGGAGCAATATGGATCGTTTGATACTCATTCCGTGTTGACCATTATTTTAAAGGGTGGATTTTTTCCTTCAGAAAGCCCCAGGTCTTTGGCCTGTTTGGCTACCTCCGACTGTTTACTGGCAAATTTGTACTCCGCCTTTAAGGTAGTGTAATCTGCCCGCAAGTCTTCTACTTCTGTTTCCAACGTGCTGATGGCACGGATTTTCTTTTCCGCATAGTGTCGATTACCAATATATATGACACAAATGGTTGATATGAATAAAATCTGAGGCAAAAAGCGGATGTGGATCACTTGTGCCAGTGATTCGTCAATGCGTAAGAAGCGGTCAATCAGCTTGAACAAACCACCATTTTGGGCGGCAGCTTTTCCGGGCATTTTATAGGTATTGTTCGACATCTCTTTACTTTTTATTCTCTTTTTTAACCACCATAGTTTTAGCGTAGGTGGTTACAACCTCACTCCTACTCTTAATCTTGCGCTTCTTGCTCGTTTATTTACATTGATTTCCTCCTCATCAGGGCTGATTGGTTTCTTTTGTAATGGCTTAAAAGGCCTGATCTCATGCCCATAAAAATCTTTTTCCATCACCCCTTTAAAGTTTCCTGTATTCAGGAAGTTCTTGACCAACCGGTCTTCGAGTGAGTGATAACTCATCACTACCAACCGACCTCCTGGTTTGATAACCTCCGGCGTTTGCTCCAAGAACTCTTTTAATACGCCCATCTCATCATTGACTTCGATGCGAATGGCCTGATAGACCTGAGCCAGGTATTTGGCTTCTCTACCTCTGGGAGCGAGTTCTGATGCGATATCTTTTAGTTGCTGGCTTCTGGTGATGGGATTGGCACGTTCTCTGATGATGGCACCAGCCAGTGTTCGGGCGTTTTTTATTTCACCGTAAGCACTGAGTATGTGAACCAGGTCGGACTCTGCATATTCATTGATGACATGATAAGCGGATTTGGTGGCTTGTTGGTCCATCCGCATGTCCAGTTCCCCATCGTAGCGGGTGGAAAACCCTCGGGAGCCTTCATCAATTTGGTGTGAAGAGACCCCAAGGTCGGCCAGGATTCCATCCACAGACATGACGCCGTGAAATTTCAGATATCGCTTGAGGTACCTGAAGTTGGATTCAATAAATGTAAAAGAACGTTTTTGCTTCAGCTGATCACTCAGCTTTTCGGCATTGACTTTTGCATCAGCATCCTGATCAAAAGCATATAAAGTTCCTTCCCTCAGCTGGTCAACGATCGCTTTGGCGTGTCCCCCACCTCCGAAGGTGACATCTACATAATCTCCTTCCGGTCGGATGGCAAGCCCTTCGATACATTGGTGCAGCATGACAGGCTTGTGGTAGACACTCATATTTATTCGTCCAGGAATTTCTGAGCTAACTCACTGTATTCATCCGGATCTTCGATCTGATGCTCAGTAAACACTCCCGGATTCCACATTTCAACATAATTGCCCATGCCAATGAGTATAGCTTCTTTGTCTATCTGTGCATGAGCGAGCATTGTCTTAGGTATTAATATCCTTCCTGCGCTGTCCAACTCTACCTGTGCAATACTCCTGAAGAAGTTTCTTTTCAATTTCCGCTGTTCTGCGTTGAACTCACTGAGCGCAGCAATCTTGGCATGTATCTTTTTGTATTCTAACATTGGATACAGGATAAGATTTGGCTCGAATCCTTTTCGGATCACGAGCTCTGTAGTGGAGACTTCGGGCAGGTTAGTTTTAATCTTTGCAGGTAAAACCAACCTCCCCTTAGTATCCAACTTACACTCATACTCGCTTGTAAAAAAAGCCATCTGAGTCTTGAAAAATATAAACCACCGAGACAAATGTAAAGAAAAGATTCACATTTGCAACCACTTTCCCCCACTTTATGACACTTTGTTAAAAAAATTACTCAGAGAGACTTAAAAGGCTATTTTGAAAGCATAGAAAGGGTACTGATACATAACTCCCTGAGAATAAGCAGTGTTGAATTGGTGATTTTAAAGGAAAAATACAGGAAATACCGGGCAGCAAACAACTTGGTGGGAGGAAGTGGGAAATATTAGAAAAAATAAAATTTGGGTTGTTTGTAGGTGTCAGAATGAATGGTGATCTATCACAAAATGAATGGTTGTTTATGGGTTCGGCACTAGCTTCATTATACACATTTCTTCCACAAGCGCAAGCGTCCGCTTGTGCTTATCAAATAAAACTCAACTCGATCAACCCTTTCTTACCGTAAAAATCTCTGGCGCTGCTGTATAGATAATCTTCTTCATTTTCCACAAAGCCTGCTTCAACTGGGTTGTCATAATTCTTTAGTAGGCACAAGCGGATACTTGCGCCAGACGTATACTTTTCTATAAGTATTTTACCCTTCATCAGTTTGACCTCCAGCTAACCAGTAGATCAATACTTCTTCCGGGTCTAAGGGCATGGCCTACATCAAAATGTTCACGATATGCCACATCGAAGATATTGACCAGGTTTAGTCCAAACTGGAGGGTGCCGCTGCCTAGTGAAATTGACTTCGAAACGCCAAGGTTTGCGAGGAAGAATGAGTCGGTGGACCGCTCATTAAATTTACGGCTTATCCTGTCCTGAGCCATTGACCAGTCTATTCCCGGTTGAATTATCCACCCATGGATTGACTGTTCCAATGAATAGCTGATTTTCAAAGGTGGAATCTGCGGCAGGGGTTCCCCATCTGAATCTTCACCAAAAACATACTTGGCACTGAGTTCACTGAAAAGGTTTGTAAAAAGATGGTTGCTCATTGCAATTTCTCCTCCGAACATTTTGGCATGCCCGGTATTTCGGTACCATTTGACTCCCCTGGCCCCAATAGTCATCTGACTCAGTGCAGCATCATACACCCCAAAAATATAATCACCAAACAGATAGGAAAAAACCGAGGTTTCCAAACTGAATTTAGAAGATTTTATCTTATTCCCTAATTCAAAATGGAGGTTTTTCTCCTTCTCAAGATCCGGATCTCCCAGATAGTCATAACCATCCTGCGGGTTGAACAAATAAAATCCGAACTGCTCGGACACGGTAGGCACTCGCTCGCCATATGAAATCGTAAAACTAGCGGTCGATTTACTCCCGTACTCCCATGAATATCCGGAGGATAGATTTACCAGAAGATTGTTTCGCTTTTCCGCGCCATTCTTATCAAAAACACTCAGTTGTCTTTCCCCGATGTTACTGGCCATAAAAGATGTCGCATATTCCAGCCTGCCGGTATTTGATACAGTATGACCATCCTTTACCCTGTAGGTGTGTGCTACCTCTGCTCCTGCTACCGAACGGTGTACATCAGGCCACGTCAGCATAAACATTGGTTGTTGCCCTGTTTCATTGGGATACATGGTCATTTCCGCATGCCAGAAAACTTTGTGAAAATCGGCTTTAACTTCCATTGTAGAATTTATATTTTGCTGAAGAAATGCCCGGATAAACCCACCGGTTGTTCGGGTATTTCCTGGCATATCCATGCGCATGGCCACAGAATCTCTCTGTGAATCATCCATTTTATGGTTGATGAAATTGTGATAGACTTTGACTTCTGGCTGTCGAAATATCCATAGTCTGTCAGTCAGGTAAGATAGTCCGAACATTTTCGCCCTGGCAAATCCCACGTCCATTGGCAACGAAGGGTAACCAACATCAAAGGCATCATCCCCTACAAAATCGAAGGCAAGCAAACTAGCCGTGTTTATCCGATAGTTTATGGAAGTTGCGTAATTCCACTTTTCAAATTGGCTGTATCGAACTTCATCTCCACGACCATCCACATAGTTTTCTGACTTCCTGTGGACACTGGAAAAACGTACGGCCAATCGGTCCCATGAATGATTGATGTCCATAGACTGGTCAAAACCTTGTGAAACCGATGAATAACTTGTATTGAAAGAAATCCGAAAGGGATCCTCCTGGCTAAAAACTGGTTTCTTTAGCCCAAAGTTGATGCCTCCTCCCGTTCCACAACCCATCATGTTTCCCTGGCTTCCAAAAGAGATATCCAGATTATTAAGGTTAATCGGTTCAATATAAGAAGAGGCAGGGTCCATTTTATCGGTACATGCGCCATATATCCGCATACCATCCACACTGGTAATGTATCTTTCGGATGTAAGCCCACGCAGCATTGGCTCATTGGCAAAATTTCCCCTGCGCATCATATTCACTCCCGGTAAACAATGTATCAGCTGATCGGTACAACGCATATTCATCTGCATTTTTGGGCCATTCAGGTGAGCCTTGTGAACTGAGTCTGATATAGTTACATGGTCAAGCTCCATGACAATACCAATATACTGATCATTGGTCATGGAATCTAGCCAGGCCTCATACTGTTTTTTTTCTGTCTGGGCCAGAGACCATTGGACACTCCCTATCAAAATACCGAAGATAATTACCGATCTCATCAGTGTGCTGTTTATTGAAAATAAAGATCAAAGTAAGGGTTACCGCATACGACCCCATCTTCCATCATTGTAAGCCTTATCTGCCAGTCCCCTGTCATGGTGAAATTCACTGTTCCTTCATAATGACCCTCCTCTGTATCCACGGGGGCAACATTATTTGGAGAGCCGTGATCCATGCTTACCATCCAGGGCTCTACATTGAAGGTTAATTCGGAAACGGCCGGCCATTCCATCATGCCTTTTCTTTCGAATACAGCTATTTTCAGCTCATTTTTTCCCACCTCCGGATCCTTCGGATCTATGTAGGCCACAAAGTATTTGGTACTTCCATCCATATCGCTGGTAAAAGAAACCAGTCTGCTAAGCTCCGGAGAAGTCACCTCAACAGGTATGGAGAGTTCCTTGCCATTGATTGTCAAGTCAATGCGCCAGTTTCCCATTTCACCGGAAGGCATGACAAATACCGTATTGAAGGTATAAACACCATCCTCAAATGTATTGCCGCTTACTTCCAATGGACAGGAATGAGACATCGTAGACATCTGCATCATTGGAAGCACACCAATCTCTCCGGAGATCGGAGCTCCATCCATATCTTTTATTTCAACAGTGATCATATTGTATCCCACAAAAAGCTTTTCAGTTGCAAATACAGTAATGTTTAGACCATCGTCTGAGTAAGAAGTGATTTCAAGTAAATCACTGGTAATGTCTGGCCCCACATCTTCGGACGAGTTGCAGGAGGACAATACCCATATCAATGCGAAAAATAATATTCCCGTTATTTTCATTTTATTGATTGTTTAGTTGATGCTATAGTGGTGGAAATACACCCATAGCATTGGACAAAAAATCTTAATTACAGGGTGAACCCTGCATTTAAAAAGGGGAATATTAGACAGGAGGCTTAAAGATGGCCCACATAAAAAGAAGTAAATACTGATTATAGTATCTAGTCTCTTGTGGATCTTCTATAGCTGTTTGTTTTGTAAATGCGATCGCCGTGACATTCCAGAGGTATTCGCTGCTAATGGGTTGTATTGTTTGGGGATTATCATCCTTATTATCTGACTGTTTTTTGATTTTCTGCGCCAGTATACACTTCCCATCGCAATTAAGTTCAGGCCTTTCTTTATTGACGCACAAACTTTTATAGTAATCAGTATTCACATAGTAATCCATCAGGTATCCTGAACCCCACATAAGCTGTACAAAAACAGCCATCAACATCAATATGGATACTGATTTTCTCAATGCTTGTAAAAGTAATTATCGAACATTTTATCGTAGATGACAAGGCTCAATCTCAGGGATGACTTTAATTCATATTTTAAATGCAATACTAACATCAGAAATTCTTTTTAATAGCTATCCTGATCATGATCAAGACAGGTATGATCGTCCAAATCAGTAGCATGAACAAGGACATGAACAGTCCGAGATCAGTCCCGAAAAATCGTTGAAAAAGCGCACCGGTGTAACCAAGAAGTGCTGATATGTCTAATTTCAGAAGGATCATAATTCGCGATAGATCAATCGGATTTAAAAAGCTTGCGACCAATGCAAAATTGTCCAATGGATAATCCGTAAATACCATCATAGACATCAACACCACTCCATCATAGATCACTGCAAAAAACAACCATATCAGGATGGCATATCCAAAACCCTTGATCTTATTGCTATTAAATAGCGCTATGCTTATAGAAATTGCTACAAATATAAATGTGAGAAACGCGCCATTTATAAGCAGCAGAACAAAGTTTAAAATTTCACCCGACCGAAACAGTCCATAGGCCAGAAATGGTACTCCCAGCCCAACAATCAAACTGAGTGACAGAGATATAGATATCCCAAAGTATTGTCCCATGAATATAGTTGACCGTCTCACCGGTTGTGCCAGAAGCAGTTCAGTAAACTCCTTCGAATTGTAATTGTACATGATCCCGAATATTGTGCCTATCATGGGCGTCAATACCACAATTACATTCATTAGTGTAATGATCCCCTTGGAAAGATCATTGTTTAAAAACAATAGTACAAAACCAAGGAGAAGGTAGAATGCCAGATAAATGAAGCTCCATCTACTCCGCATCAAATCAGCAAAGCTATATTTCAAGATTTTGATCATGATTTTAATATTGCTGCTATGGCGTGTTCTAAATCAACTGTCATGGTTTCTGACTTTAGTACTGAAATGGTTCCCTTGAAATAGATTTTTCCTTCAAGAAGAAACACCACTTCATCCGCTAGTTCTTCCACCAATGTCATGATATGGGAAGTGATCAAGATAATTTTTCCTCGTGATTTTTCTCTATTTATCAGGTCTTTTAGTTTGATTAAAGAAACAGGGTCAAGACCGGCGGTGGGTTCATCTAATACTATAACCGGAGTATCAAACATAAATGTCAATACGATATTGACCTTTTGCCTGGTTCCTCCCGACAGGTTTCCCAGTTTCTTATCCAGGAATTTTTCAAGATCAAACATTTTAATCAATGACGCTGACTCAGACGCTTCGCCTCTGACATCCCCTATCATAGAAATGATCTCACTCACTTTTAGATTATCTGGAAAATGTGCTATTTGAGGTAGATAGCCAATATTCTTTCGGTACTTGTGCGCATTAGCTATGTTTTTTTGTTCAAAAAGAATGGCACCACTGTCTGGGATTACCATTCCAAGTAGTATTTTCAGGAAGGTGGATTTACCAGAACCATTAGGACCTAAAATGGCGAAAACACCCCCCTTTTCAATATCGAAACTGATACCGTCGAGTACCTTCAGTTTGCTAAATGATTTGGTAAGTACTTTGACTTGTATCATTGGAATGGGTTCATTGACGGTGAGTGATCTACCAGCGCATCTGGTGTGAAAACTGGTGAAACCTTTTCAGAAAAATTAATGATGTCAACAAAAAGACTTCTCATTAGGACAATGGCTTCAGGTGTTTTGTTTGCGATATAGGAAAACAACTTCACTGGTCTGTATGGCACATCACCCACACCATCCTTATCCAGGTCATACCCCGAGTAATCACTCCAATAGTTACCATTGAAGAGATTATCGTTAAGCATCGAATTGTAGGATATCCCGAATGAGTTGCTTATAAAATCATTAGCTGTGAAGCTGTTGGTGTAGCACCCGCCAGATACTTTGATCGCCCAACCATTTTGTTTAAAAATGTTATTCATGTAATTGACACGTGAAGACCCATCTACATAAATGGCAGTGGTATTCCGATCAAATCTATTGTTTACGACCTCTCCATCATATATTTCCTTTAGCAACAATCCATAAGAAGCAGTTCCCCAGTTCTGAACAAATGTATTGTCCTTCATCTTGATCCACTTGGAGAACATAACCGCTACGCCTGCTCCGTTTCTTTCGAAGGTATTTCCACTATACATATCATGATTAGAGAACATAAAATGCAACCCATACCGCACATTGTGGTGACTGTGGTTATCTCGAATGATACTACCATCCACAAACTCCAGGTAAATACCGTCTCTCATACCGGTTACCTCGTTGCGAGCGATTAAGATGTTATCACAATCCCACAAATGTACACCATTACCTGACTGGTCCTCACGAATTGCCGTTCCAATGACTTTATTGTCTTCTATTCGTCCATTGCTTGATTTCTCTACCAAAATCCCAAAAAATGATTCCTCGATTGTATTGTTTGAAAGCACAAAACCGGATGACCTATGAACATAAACAGCTGCATAGTCTTTGGTATAGCTTCTACCTGAATTAACTAAAGTAAACCCTGAAATAGATACGGAATCAGAAAGTATTTTAAGGATATAATCTTCTGACTCTCCATCCAGTACAGCTTCCTCCCGGCTTAACAATACCAGGGGTTTTGTGATCTCAACGCCCGGACTTGAATAAATGCCATATTTAAAAATCAAAGTATCCCCAGAAGAAGCCCGATCAATGGCGGTTTGGATAGTGGATAGCTCACATTGACTGCAGACTGTATAGGTATTGCAAATTCCATTATAGAAAATGCAAACACAAAAGAACAATATATAGAGACGATTTAACACCTAAAGATCCTAATTAGTGATGATTATAAGTATGTTCTTTACCCCATACATGCCTCAACTGATCCCAGGTAAGTCTTTCACCGCCTGAGTCTTTTTGGATTTCGTCTCTTTTTCCTACTTTAGAAAATGCAGACAAAAATGCTCCCATTGGACTGGGAATCTCCTCACTTATCAGATAGCTTGCTGTTAGCGCATCTGTTAAAGTTCCCGGGTTTGCATAATCAGCAACTAGATGAGATTTAACAGGTGGTCTTTTCCATTTACTCAGGTCGTTGATCATGCATTCTATTGCATCATACTTATAATTCTTACCTTTTTCTGTTACCAATTGGGCAGCATGCTGTTTGTCTACAATAATCATCTGACAAAATGCACAGGCATCACTTCCATAATTAATGGGCTTGGGTCCGTTGCTACAGGATGAAGTAAGAAGCAGCATGAGGGCCAATTGAATAAATATAAAAGCAAAATTTCTCATAGCTTTAAGAGGTTGTTTCGGCTCTTTTACCAAAAAAGTACGCCACTAGCGTGAGTATCATTCCAATCCCCAACAGGATTCCACCAGTTCTTGGGTAAGAATACGCATCAAAATTCAAAAGTTTCTTGTGTCCTATGAGCGGCGGGTTGTATTGCATAGGTGTACCATCTGGATTAACCAGCTTCAATATTGCATTTGGATCCAGATCACTACCGTAAGAAACCAACCATAAGTCGAAGTCATAGATTCCTAACGCGCCCAGTACAGTCATCAGAATAAACCATAAAAGAAACCAGACTGGAGATATCTTTTGAAAGAAACCTAGAATTCCGATTGAAATACCCAAAATAGCCATCGCAGCCACTACTTTAGGAAATACCGAGAACTCCCACATATCTTCTGGTTTTGGTAGCGTCTTCATACCGATGTAGTGATTGAGTCCATCAATATTTTGTATGTCAAATTCATTTTCTCCTTTTAGACCATTCACGTGAATGTCGATTCCTAATGGCTCAGGATATTGTGGTGCGCCTAAACGAATATTCCACATTGGGAATGCAAATAACCCAAGAAGCATAGTACTTCCTATTATCATTAAGATACCAGCTAGTTTCATTTCCTAAAATTGTTTAATTGAAAAAAATAGTAGCAAACTGTAAGACTGAATTTCATCAGTCTTACAGTTTTTCAGTCTAGATGTCATCACCATCCAGTGTCCAACTCAATTCAATGTTTGAGTTTGCAGGGGAGACACGTACATACCCTTGCATTTCCTGATGGAGTGCAGAACAAAAGTCAGTACAATAAAATGGCCATACTCCTACACGCTTAGGTTCCCAAAGCGAGGTTTTGGTTTGACCGGGCATAACCAGAATCTCTGAAGTTCCCTGGCCTATCATAGAGAAACCATGGGGCACATCGAAATCCTGTTCATGATTGGTGATATGGAAATAAACCTTATCACCCACTTTAACACCCTCAATGTTATCCGGTGTGAAGTGACTTCTGATGGTGGACATATAAATATGGACCTCATTACCCTTTCTCTCAACTTTTGCCTGAGAAGCATTGTTAATGGCGTAAGGGTGTTTGTTCTCATCCAAACGATAGATCTTTTTGGAGTTGGCGACCAACAGGTCAGCATCACATCCTGCAGCATAGTGTGGTTCACCGTGCGTAGGAAAATCGTATAGCAGCTGCATTTTCTCACCGGAAATATCATAAATCTGAGCAGAATGCTCCATTTCAGGCCCGGTAGGCAGATACCTGTCCTTGGTGATCTTGTTCATGGCTACCAAATATTTGCCGTGAGGTTTGCGCGAATTTCCTCCTGGGATCATCAGGTGCCCTACGGAGTAAAATGTTGGCTGTCGATCAACCACTTCCCAGGTATCCAGTTTCCATTTCACGACCTCTGAAGAAATAAAGAACGTAGTGTAAGCATTGCCTCTTCCATCAAACTCCGTATGCAATGGGCCTAAGCCGCCACTCTGTACTATGCCAGCCAGTACATCTTCATAATTAATAATAGGGATACCATAAGCATCACCATCAAACTTCTTCGCATCAATAGCCGCCAGCATTTTATCAAAAGAATGGACTGTAATATTCGCAGACAACTTACCTGACCCAATGATGTATTGTCCACTTGGGTCTACGTCACAGCCGTGAGGTGATTTAGGAGTAGGTAGGAAATAAATAGCTCCTGGTACATCAGCAGGATTTACAGTAAGCACTTCATTTTTCATAGTAGAAGTAGCAGTATGTGTAGATTCATCATAGATATTGTGAGCATACTTAGTGGACATTTTAGTGCCACCACCATTGTTCACATACTCCTCTATTTTCTTCCAGTTTATTGCCGCTATGAAGTCCTTGTCATTCTGGGAAGCATTAATCTCCAGTAGTGAATTGGCTTCCTCAGTATTGTAGGTCGAAAAGAAAAACCAACCGTGTGATTTGTTCCGACCCGGGTGAGACAAGTCATAATTGAATCCAGGCATAATAAGTTGGAATTTGATATCTAAATGCCCATGTTGTGGATCCACGGCAATAAAGGTCAGTGCGCCTTTGAAATTGCTTTTATACTCATTAATGGGCATGTCGGTTTGTGGGACGGGTACAGAAAAACGTGTGCCTGCAACCACATATTCCGTATTTTCTGTTATGAAGGATGAACTGTGATTTCCGGCACTGTTAGGGACTTCAATGATCTCTTCAGTTTCAAACGTGCTCAGACTTATTCTAGCGATGCGTGGAGTATTATTTCCATTGGCAAAGATCCATCTTCCATCTAGTTCTCCATTGGTTTGCGATATATCCGGGTGGTGAAGGTCATCCCAAGGAATAAAGCCAAATGAAGTATTTAACATAGGCTTGGTTTCTTCAGAATAACCATAACCCGAAGTTGGAAATTGCGAGAATACCGGAATTTCCTTGAACATTCTACCTGATGGCAACCCGTAAACGGTAAGGTTACCACTGTAACCACCAGATAGGAAGGCATACTGTTCGTCCCTTTCACCTGGTGCTATGTATACTTTTTCTGCAACGCTGCTTCCTAGAGCGCCATTGCCTCCGTTTTCACCAGATTGGCCACAGGATATTAAAAGGGCAAGTGATCCGATAAAAAGACTATTAATTAATAATGTTTTGGTTTTCATTTGAATATTGGTTTAAGGTAAAATCACTTTTTCGATCACATGTATAATTCCATTTGACGCGGGTACAGAAGCCACTATCTTAGCACCCCCTACACTAACATTGTCTCCATCGACAATCACATCCAGATAATCTCCGGTAGCCATATACAACTTTCTTCCTTTTTTAGCTTCTCTCTTCAGGGCGTCAATATCGAATGATCCGGGAGCAGCGTGACGGGTCAGTATCTTTACAAGGTCACCTTTATTCACTGGCTTGAGCAGGTTTTCAACCGTACCCTCAGGTAGCGCCTCGAAAGCAGCATTTACCGGTGCAAATACGGTAAGCGGTCCGGCGTTGACCAATACATGCTCAATTTGAGCTGCCTGGACAGCCGCCACCAGTGTGCTGTGTGGTTCAGATGATATTGCCACCTGAAGAATGTTAGGGTCAGACACTTCGTCTACTACAGATGCCTGGCCAAGTGGATGAGAAGTTTCAGTTTCTCCTGAAGCCCCCTGCGCATTTTCTTGAGAGGAACTACTACATGAAACTAGCAGAGTTGTGAGAAAACAAATTCCCACTGATTTAGAGATTAGATTTTTCATCATTGAAAAGTTTTAGGTTACAGATTGTGTTGGTTATAATGTTCTGAAGTATTCCAAAATGTCACGTGCTTGCTCTTCAGTCATGTTTTGATTGGCCATAGCAGCCCCGTTAAACTCGATCAGAAGATCTTTGGCACACCTGTCCTGCTCTACCATAAGCTGAGGATCAAGGACCATATTCATGATCCATTCAGGACTTCTTCTATCCATGATTCCTTTAGGCGAAGGCCCGATAAATCGTTTATCAATTTTGTGGCAGGCACTGCAATTAGTATTGAAGAGTGTTTTACCTCTTTCTACCATTTCCTGATCTATGGTTGATGCAAGTGTTACATTTTTGATTCTTCCAACCCCCTTATTATCCAGCGTAATACGTTCACTGGCCGGCACATTACTTTTTGCTTGTGTCTTCGGCTCAACCTTGGATTGCTCATTGGTACGATCATTTTGGCTCTGACCACCACCGCAGGAAGACATGATCAGGATCGCTAGCACAGGTATTAGGTAATAGGATTTTTTCATGGTTTTCATATTTTGATTCAAAATTTGATTATCTGAAGTGTTGTAATTCTGAGTAAAATCAGCTTTGGACTATTTGATGTCAGGTAGCAAACTCCATTTGCCGAAATAATCCTTGAGCTGATGGGAAAAGAATATTATTTTCCAGATGGATATGCTTGTGTAAATCCTCTTCAAACTCCTCGAGCATAGCATAAGCCACCTTATAGGTTTGGCATCCATCAGGCGGGCACTCATAATGGTTGGAGAGCTCAGCAATTTTATGAAATCTGGATCCTTCATCCTCATGTTCCTGTTCCATTGCCTGAATTGGGTTATCAATGTCTCCAAAATGTGGTCTAGAAAGTGAGAATCCTTTGGCTTTTGACTCAACCATTGCTTTGATATAAGGAAATAAAACCTGTTCTTCCTTATTCATATGGACCAATAGTGCCTGGGAACCTTCCTTAAATAATTCACTGATCAAATGAAGTTCTGGATGCCGATCTCCATGCACACGACATAACTTATCCAGATATGCAAGTAATGCCGGTATAGTGACCAACACATAATTATGATGGACATTGACAATGGTATCAATTAACTGATCCAATGCTAACTCCTGATAATTGACGCCTTCTTTCTTCTGGAATGTATCTTCCAATTCCTTAAGGACAAGACTCAGGTCTTCCTTCTTGTTCCTACAAGCTTCCTCGAGTGTAATACCACCACCACAACAAAAGTCAATGTTATGTGCTGTAAGTACTTTAGACGCCCTGAAATTGGAAGCTACAATCGCTCCTACTTTTGTTTTTGCTAAATTTTCCATATTTAAGATTTTCGGACCTTTATATCCTTTATTATTTTAAAACTTTACAATTTTAAAAATCGATTCCCTTCAATAATTCCACTTTCTACATCAGACAGGTGCGTGGTGGTCAAAACACCACTAAGATGATCCCGAATCGCAATAAATTTGTCATGAACCGGGCATGGATGTAATCCGCTGCATTCCTCAAGACCGAGTACACAATCCTGAATAATTCCTTCCCCATCAATCGCTTTCACTACCTCCAACAAAGTGATTGGTCGGTCAGCTACCTTGAAACCTCCTGTTGGACCTCTTAGCGATTGTAACAATCCATGGCGAACAAGCTGTTGTAGGATTTTAGCTGTAAATGCTTCCGGAGAACCATTTGCTTTAGCAATATCCTTCAACCCTGCCAACTTACCTTCCTCCTGTACCGTGGATAGGTAAATCATGATTTTAAGAGCATATTCACAGGCTTTTGAAAACATTCTTATTGCTTTTCAAAACAAAAGTAAGTGGTTTATCTATTTCGGACAAACTTATCCGAAATAATTTTATATGATTTTTATCACTATTAAGTCGTTTCATTAAATACTATTTTCCTAATCCAGACGCAGTCTTTAGATAATCTTCCAATCCTTTATCGGAATTTGTTGGGCGAATCCATCAGGGATCTCCTCCTGGAAGTGGCTTACATATAAGATGATCAGGTCTATGCTTTTACAAATACTATCAATCATAATTTCCATGTATCCCAGGCTTAAAAACACATCAAAAAAATATTCAACTATTGGGTAAGTAAAATACTGGCTCACTGATCTGAAACAGCATATAAATGCATCATGATTACCTGAAAATCAGAGATTCCGTCCGATTTAAGCTTCGACATGCCCTTCGGAACATATCGAAGAGCACAAATTCGAATTTGCTTAGTCCGTTACAAGCTCAAACGTCCACTTGTGCTTATCAAATAAAACTCAACCCGCTCAATCCTTGCTTACCGTAAAAATCTCTGGCGCTGAGAAATCTAATTCCTTCTAAAGTAACGACAACAAAACCTTTAATGAAAAAATCTAATGGTGATGGGATTGGCTTAGTATTGTCACAAGCGGACGCTTGCGCCTGGGGGGGCGACTGATAGGAGCTATCAGGCTTAAAAATAAGACATGGATTGTTTAAATCCAGAACCTTGATCAACCCTCTTTTACTATAAAAAGCTTCGGCACTGTTGTATAGATAATCTTCTTCATTATCCACAAATCCCAACTCAATTGGGTTGTCATAATTCTCTAGTAGGCACAAGCGGATACTTGCGCAAATTGGGGGTCCCTACATAGTGAGTTATTTTTTTGGCCTGAAAAAAGGTTCGGAATCTCATTAAAAGGTTCCAGATTTTATTTCAGAACGAATGGCTCCCCTATTCTTCAAATCTTTGCTTTAAGATTAAAAAATTAAATAACAATCATGCACGTAATCTTGAAACCAATGCCAGCATATTCAATAACATTAATCGGCTATATACGAATTAAAACAAACCTGTTTCTCCTTATTCTGTCTTTGTTTTTCACCCTCTCTTGTTCTACTGAAAATGAGATACTACAAGCCCAAAATGATCCGTATTTAAGCATCCCTGATACACATTTTGAAAGAATATTGATAGACCAGGGAATCGATTCGGACAGTATCATTAACCAAAAAATACTGAAAGCTGATGCTGAAAAAATAGGCCGACTGGACCTTAATCGTGAGCATTTATTTGGGGAAATCAAGGATATGACAGGTATTGAAGGCTTTATTAATCTCACCTACTTATCCGCGGCCAGGCAAAATATTGAGTCAATCGATCTAAGCTTCAATACCCAATTAGATACTGTATTTCTTTACGGAAATTACCTCACGACCATTGACTTCAGCAAAAACTCAAACCTTATCCTTATAAATATCCAATCCAATGAGCTTCACTCCATCAGTGGGCTGGAAAATGCGATAAACCTAACCCGTTTGGATTTATCCTTTAATTATCTGAAAGAGTTCGCCATTCACCATGTTTCTCTGGAGCAATTACTGATCAGTCATAACCTGTTGGAATCCTTTGATGCTTCGGGCTCCGCCTCATTGAAATTCATCTTTTTAGTAAGCAATGAACTCAGCACCATAGACCTTAGCTCAAATGTGTTGTTAGAAACGTTGATTGTTTCTGATAATGAGCTTCAAAGCATAAATCTCGCACCACTAGATAGATTAACTCATTTCTATGCCTCTAGTAATTCCTTTACGAGCCTGGATGTGAGCAACAACGAAAAGCTGATAGACTTAAGAGTGGATAGAAATCCAAATTTAGCTTGTATCAGAATTCATCCCGGACAGGAAATACCCACCGTCTCAATTTCAAATGAACAGGCGTTAAATAGCACTTGCCAATAGCACATAACTAAGCAGCAAACACATGAAACTAACATTCAAATCAATGCCAGATCAGTCCAGGGGATTCATCCTCCTGGGTATTCTTATCGCTGTGCTAATTCTTCTGATCTAAGGAGTATGCCACAAGCGCAAGCATCCACTTATGCATATCAAATAAAAATCCAGGCGTTCTCACACTGTTCCTCCCCAAGCGCAAGCATCAGCTTGTGCTAATTAATCACACTTTTCGGCATTATCCGAAGGGCATGTCGAACTAAACATATTAAAGGGTTTCCTAATCCTTTTACATTGTATTAGTATGCCAGTAAATAGCCAAGTTTGACTATGTTGCCAACAAAGCACCTGAAAATACAAACCAAGGCTGGTGATTTTAGAAACAATAGGCTAAATTTATTACATGTATTGTCTTTGCTAAATAAACGCCCTACAACAACAGCTACTTTCCATACCTCTATTCGTTGGCAATAATTACAGACATGAATGACAATCAAAACAACCCATTTGAAGACTCCGCATTAACTACAATATTGGTAGTGTCAGATATGGCTAAATCCAAAATGTTTTATGTTGACGTCTTAGGAGCAAAAATATTTCGTGAGTATGGCGGCGACTCATTGGTTTTGGAGTTTTTGGGAAATTGGCTTCTCTTGGTCACTTCAGGAGGCCCAACTGAAGACAAGCCTGATACTCATTTTGTGCTTCCAGTTGTGAATAAAGTTAGCCATGCTTATACCATTAGAGTAAAAGACTGCATAAAGTCTTATGAAATCTTAAAAAAGAAAGGGGCTGAATTTATTACACCACCATTTGAAAGAGGGGCAGAGATTAGATGCTTTTTTCGAGACCCGGATGGGCATTTATTTGAGATAAGTGAATACAATGGATAATAAAGAACCAAATTATTGCTGACTAAGGCATAGGATTAAAGACGGAAGGCGAAAAGTAAGCAACAACTAAGGTTTTAATAAACATTTTTACTGATAAAAAAAGAGCATTTGCTCCATCATTATTGGGAATCACAAGATTCCCTTCGATCTATGCTTCGACATGCCCTTCGGTACATGTCGAAGAGCATAAGGAAATTGGGTCCTTCCTCAAAATTTAGTATCTTTAATAGCGGTTTATACCAAAAAAATGAGTGAAGGGCAATTTGCATTATTAGTAGGCGCACACGTAAGGTGGTTTCTCAGTGGAAGAAAGCTACGATCGGGAGATTTTATGAAGGAAGATGACTTGACGATCGCATATAACCTGATCTCTTTCCTCGGTGCATTTTTTATGGTATGCTTTTTATTCTATCTTTTCATTATTCTAAAGAAGCAGCTATGAACATGCTTTTTGGAATCATGTTCATTCTTGCCGGGATCTACCTGCCCATTTATACCTATAGAAATCGTAAAGAAAAGTTTAGCCGTAAACTTTTCACCTTTACTTATTTCCTGGAATATGGCATGATGTCCATAGCCCTGGGTTGCTATCTGGTGTGGTTTCATTAAAGGCATCAACTTGAGTTAGTCTGTCTGTAACATCAACAAAAGAAAAGAGTACGCATAAAAAAGGCCAACATGCTTTTTAGCATATCGGCCTTATGTTTTGCCTAAACCGGGATTACTACTAACCTAAATCATGTAGGATTAAACCTCCCACTTTTCCAACTTATGCAAATTCTTCCATAACTAAACCTGGCTTAGATACCAAGTGCTATCAAAGCCGTATCTCTACCTCTGTGGCCAAATCAAGCCCATCAGCTACAATATCAAAGATCTCAGGGTTGCTGGTCTCACTGATTACAATAACTCCTTCCTTTTTAACAGCAGCTGAAAGCTCTTCGGTGGTAACTTCTGCAAACCAAACTCCGGGATCAAAGGTAACTTCAGCCAGTACACTTGCCCCTTCACCAATAATAATTTGACCTTCCTTTCGGACTTCAAAAGTTTCTCCGGAATTGAATTCAAAACGAATGGGATGCTCCTGGCTATTTGCATCTGTAAATGTACCTTCAATCACAACCGAAGGATCGTTATTCTCATCCTGAAGTTCTAATTCCACTTCTATTTCCCTATATGTGCCTATTGGAAAAACTAAAGCACTTAGATCCGGAGTGGTAGCTCCCGTAGCGAAATCAATATCTACAATCTGCTCTATGTTTACCTCCACGGAATCCTCATCGTCTACCTCAGCTTCAAACTGTATTTCTCTTAGCCTGATAGTTCCCGAAGTAAATTCAAGTGAATTTGCTTCTACACGTCCACCTGGTACTCCAATTACCGAAGTCTCACCCTTGAAACTCATACTTATCGTAGCATTGGTCATATCATCATCATTACCACATGAGATAAGCATAAAAACAACTAATAAAGCTGCACCCAAATTGATTGCCTGATATTTCACTTTTTCCATTCTTTGTTTGATTATATATGTATTTGACATTTGATTTTTCATGATTGAATTATTTCATAACTCATTTAAAAAATTAATTAATAGAAAACTGCAGTTTTTTAATTTCTCCTTCATCCCCTTCACTTTCCACAATGATTTGTGTCTGATCATAGCTGACAATCGCCCAATCTTCATTGAGCAATAACAGCGGTTCAGCATCCGTCGCAAAGTCAATTGATATGGACTCCGTAGTCTCCAGTAATTCAACTTCCCATTCTCCATTCAAACTTTGGGTGCCTGAAACAAGAAGGGTAAAATCTTCCTTGAACTGAATAGAATACCCAGAGAAAACATTGGTTTTGTCTATACCATCCTCTTCATAAAATGTCACCTTCCAGGTATTTGAAATAAATAAATCTGCTATGATCTTTTCAAACTGATATTCAAACTCAATGATGTCTTCTTCATCACATTCAGATGCTGCACCATTGATTAGCAACAACAATTCATCATTGTCATTTACAACTGAGGTTATTTCGTACAAATCAATAAGACTTACCGGATATTCGATGGTAACCACTAAGTCCTCCTTGGAAAAAATATTGTACGTTTCTTTGTCTGATGACAGGACTTTCGTTTCTACCTGCTCCGTTCTTTCATTAAAAACTGAAACAGTAAATGGATAGACAAAATCGATGCACTCAATATCCGAATCTTCGCCACCTTCTATACAGCTATCCTGAATGTCTTCCAGCATATCTTCGTCTAAAAGGATAATCTCCGTATGGTCAAATAAGATTACCTGAAGTGGAAAAACCCAGTCTATCTCCAGTCCCTGCACACCTAAGGCAAGCACATCACTCAATGAATTGAAAGTCATCTCATTATCTTCCAGTATTCCTATTACTGGAAATTTAACTGTGGTACAGCTGGACTCATCTATGATATTGTCTATGGACCCGTCTTTGGTGGCTACTGCAACTATCGATTCTGCGATTGGAGCATCAACCGTGATTCCATCCTTCCCAATTTCAACTTCGGGCGCTATTTCTTCCTGACAAGCGGACAACAGCCAAAGCATACCGAGTATTACGACTACCTTAATTGATATGAATATGTATTTTTTCATGTCTGATCATAAAACAGAAAGATATAAAAAATCCCTACCGTCGTTTCTTGAATTTTTTTTCCTAACCTTTAACATTTATTCTTGTCAAGAAAAATTACGTCATTTTAAGTGCCCTACCAGGATTGAATGGAAAAAAGTAAGGACGATATATGCAAAGAAGAGGTATTTAATGAGGTATTCAAATCCAATGCCCAGGACCTTTTTAATTTCCTTCACTTCAGATACCGTGATGAAGATGAGGCCAAAGACCTGGTTCAGGAAGTTTTTGGCAAGTTATGGGACAATTGCAGTAAGGTGACAGTAGAAAAGTCAAGAGGCTATCTTTTTGTCGTTGCAAACAACATGATGAAAAATATCTTATCTAAAAAAAGCACTGCACTAAAACACCAATCAAACCTGGCGGAAAAAAATGCTTCCCCGGAGACCCCTCAATATCTCATGGAAGCGTCTGAGTTTAAGGAAAAGCTAGAAAATGCCCTGGCAGACCTACCCGAAGACCAGCGGGTTACCCTATTGCTTAAACGTATCGAAGGAAAAAAACAAAGAGAAATTGCAGAGATGCTTGGGATCTCTGAAAAAGCGGTGGAAAAACGTTTACATAAGGCCATGAGTACCTTGAGACAAAAATTGGGTGATATTTTATGAAAATAATTTATATCTGGAGTAGGGAAAAGCAGGAGGTTTCGGTTTTCTTAAATACGAAGAGCAATGAAAGATGAAAAACTTTTAAATAAATGGCTGCTCGGAGAGCTTTCCCCTGAAGAGGGAGAGCAGTTCCAGCAGTCGCCTGAATATCCCGGAATCATCAAAATTTGGGAAACCCTTCCTGAGGTGGCAACCCCTCCAACCTTTGATGCATCACAAGAATTGGAGCGGTTCAAGTCAAAACACCAGACGAAGAAAAACACCAAAGTAATTCAACTATCCTGGAATCAGCGCTTAATAGGCATAGCAGCTTCATTGATACTTGTAAGTGCTTTAAGTTTTCTGCTGGTACAGAAGTCTTTTCTGAGCAATGAGCCCATCACACTCACAGAAACCCAGGTGCCCCTATACTTACCTGATTCTTCAACAATAGTGCTCAACAAGGGCTCAAAACTGAAATACACAAAAGAAGACTGGGCTGATCAACGAAGTGTTAGCCTTGAAGGAGAGGCATTTTTCCAGGTGAAAAAGGGATCCACATTTGATGTAGTTACGGCCGATGGAACCGTCAGTGTACTTGGTACTTCTTTTAATGTAAAGCAACGAAATCAAATCTATGAAATCGTTTGTTATGAAGGAAAAGTAGGCGTAAAAACAGCTAACCATCAAATAGCACTAACTGCAGGTAAAGGCTTTCTATTAATCAAAAATGACGCTGCTGAATTCGACATAAACATATCAGACAAGCCTGACTGGATGGATGGCAAGAGTTCCTTCTATAAAACCCCTTACTTTGCGGTGCTCGCTGAGGTTGAAAATCAATACGACCTTATCATAGAGACAAAAGCGGTTAATCTTCAAAATACCTTTACCGGAAGCTTCCCTAATGACAACCTCAAAATAGCACTGGATGCCATTACGACGCCATCCGGATATCATTATGAAGTGAATGATAATAAAGTGTTGATCTCTCATGGGAATAACTAAATCAAATAAATGGTTATGCTTATTCTTCTTATTGCTTTTTGCCTTTGTTGGTCACACCCAGGTCATAAAAAAAGAGCCTCTACGTACCATACTTGATCGACTGGAGCAGCAGTATGCTGTTAGCTTCACCTATATGGATAAAACCATTGACAGCCTACGGGTATCCGCTCCGGAGAGCAATCTCAGTCTGTCAGAAACACTTTCCTATCTTGAAGAAAAAGGTGATTTGCAATTCCTCTTTATTGATGATGAATATATCTCCGTAAGGGCACGAATCGCCAAATCAGACCTCTGTGGTTACTTATTAGATTCGGAAAACGGTGACCCCATACTAGAAGCATTAGTTTATGCCGGAGAAAATCTTACGACTACCGATCAAAACGGATTCTTTAAATTATCAGACACCCATCACTCCGAAACTGTTTTTGTCAGCCATGTGAGCTACGAAAAAACCATTCTAAATTTTGATCCTTACGCTGTTGACTGCCCGGATTTTCTAATCAGCAGATCAACAAACACCCTGGATGAGGTCATGATCCGTAACTATATTACCAGGGGGATCAACAAAAAAGTAAGTGGTGAAATAGAAGTAGATGTACAAAACACGAATATTCTGCCCGGGCTCACAGAACCAGACGTGTTTTTTGCGCTTCAAAATCTTCCGGGCATTCAAAGCATAAATGAAACGGTAACTGATATTAACATTAGAGGTGGATCCAATGACCAAAACCTGGTGCTTTGGGACGGCGTAAGGCTTTATCAGACAGGCCATTTTTTTGGATTGGTGTCTGCCATTAATCCCTATATCATCGAAAAATCTTCTGTTATAAAAAATGGAACATCTGCCAATTGGGGTGAGGGCGTTTCTGGCACGATACAGGTTGAAACTTCAGATAAAAGGCAGGAGAAATTGATTGCCGAGATAGGTAGTAATTTAATTAACAGCGACCAGTTCTTACAAATACCCTTAAAGAAGACATCACTTACCATAGCTTCTCGACAATCACTAAGCGGGCTGATTGTAACTCCTACCTACAAGCAGTATTTTGATCGGGCTTTTCGCAATTCTGAAGTCATCAACAATCAGGGATCATCTGGAGTAGTCAATTCAGATGAGCAATTTGGGTTTTACGACCTTTCTGTCAATGCTTTTCATGAATTTTCAAAGGCTACCTCGGTCAAAGCGGGTCTTCTTACCATTGATAATAGTATCAACTATCAGGAAAATGCTGTGGTGAATAACATGCCTATATCACGCGAAAGCAATTTAGATCAGGGCAGTTTGTCTGGTTATTTGTCGTTCAACCACCTGTGGACAGATCGTTTCAAAACGCAATTATTTGGTTCCCTGTCTGACTACAAACAGCAATCAATGAATTTTGATGTGTTGACCAACCAGGAACACCTTCTGGAAAATGAGGTATTAGAAACAAACCTGAAGCTGATTGGGAGTTTTTATGCAAATGATAACTGGTATTTAACCTCTGGTATTCAACTTCGAGAAACGGGGATTCGTAATTTCAGAGACATAAATATTCCTGAATTTCGTAGGCTTAGCAAAGAGGTGATTCGGACAACCAGTTTTTTTGTAGAAAACACGCTAAGTCCATTTAAAAGCACAGATCTGGTTCTGGGTTTACGAACCAGCTATTTTGATAAAATTGATCGTTTTAGGATAGAGCCCAGGCTATCGGCGCACGTAAAGTTAGGTGGCCCCTTTTCCATGACACTTTTAGGGGAATCAAAAAGTCAAACAACTGTTCAGGTAGTAGATTTTCAAACAGATTTTTTGGGAGTAGAAAACAGGAAGTGGGAATTGATAAACGGGGAAGATATTCCACTTTTGACCAGCAATCAGTTCTCATTAGGTCTCAACTACCAAAAGGAGTCAATTCTACTGTCTCTGGAAGGCTATCACAAGCGAGTAGATGGAATAGTTACTTCCAGTCAGGGCTTTCTCAACCAATTTCAATATATCCGGTCAGGTGGAAACTATACTGCCAGTGGACTTGAATTACTTATCAATCCCAGTTTCGGACAATTAGACAGTTGGCTAACTTATACCTTGCTCAGCAGTGACTATTTATTTCCTGAGTTAATCCCACCCAGATTCAGAAACAATTTTGATATTTCACATACCCTTTCTTCAGGGTTTTCTCTTCACCTAAAAAACCTGGAAGTTTCATCAGGAATCAACTATAGAAGTGGTCTCCCTTTCACTGGCCAGTCCGGAGTAGATCAAAATGACGAAATGATCATTTTTAATGATCCAAATAACCTTACACTAGCCCCTTACTTCAGGTTGGATTTTTCAACTAAATATTCATTTAAAATAACTGATAAACTGAAAGGAAAATGTGGGTTGGCTATTTGGAATCTCACAGATCAGGATAACATTATCAATGCTTATTATCAACTACAAAACGGTGATCCAGACCGTGTAAGTCAGCTAGCACTTGGAATTACACCCAATGTTAATTTCCGGGTGATTTATACACCCTGACGACTAGTTCTTTAAGAGTCGGGGAATAAAAAAAGGGCCCAATGGGCCCCATTCATCACACATAAATCCTTATCCGATTAATCATCGTCTTCTTCATCATCGTCGTCATCGTCATCATCTTCATACTCATCAGCTTCGAAGGCATCTTCCATTGTTTCGAGAATTGAACTCATAAGCTCCTGATTCGTGTCATCGCTGATTACGATCACCCCATTTTCATCTGGCGTATATGCACTAAAGTCAATGCTTGCAAAAAGCAAATCCAGATCCAAGGTAACCAGCACATCATTCATAGTGCCTTCATCCAAAATGATACCCTGTTCATTCTCAACCTCTAGCTCTAATTCCTCTGCCGTAGAAAATTCCACAAATGTAGTATCTGTTGTTCCTGGAGTTATGAAGTAAAAATTCGCAACTATTGTTTTACCGTCAACTATATTTTCTAGTTCAATTTCGATCTCCTTATATATCCCGGGAAGTAATGCTGAAAAGTCAAAATCCGGATCGCTTGTGCCTGCTAAAAGGTCAACGATAAAATTACCTTCGAATTCTATCTCATCATCCTCTGCCTCTTCTCCATTTTCCGCTTCCTCCTTTTGTTCCTCAACCGTTTCAAATTCAATTTCAGTTACCCCTACTTTCACTTCTGTAAAATAATATCCATTTTCCGCGATACGTCCACCTGGACTTACAACCTGAGATTGAGTAGTTGCAGCTTTCATTTCTAAGCTAACCAGCGCATCAGAAGGAATATCCTCATCTGAATTACAGCTTTGACTAAAGGTTGCAATCAAACCTACGAGTAGTATAATAATTGATTTTTTCATGCTTTCTATTTTTATTGTTTGAATAGAAAACCGAAAGCTTCTATAAATCCCTACCTGATAATTAAAATATTTTTACGCCTGGCAGTTTACTACAATAGTTTAGGTCGATGCGATCACCTAAATGAAAGTTTCACTTAAATAAGGGCGGAATTGCGCACTCCGTAATTTCAACGTCTTTCCAAACATTCCCTTTGATATAAGGCTCATTGGCTTTCCAGTGTTCCAGCTCTTCCAGCGTACTGAAATTCATCACCATCATCGACCCCGTCATTTTACCTTCCTTTAAGGTAGCTGCAGCATATAATAGTTTACCTTCTTCCTTTAATTTTTGAGCAAATTCCAAATGTGCAGGACGATGCTCCTGACGTGTTTCAAATCCATTGGGGTGATCGCGACCGATAATCAAATAGTTCATAAGGTTAAGTTTAATGAGACTCAAAAATAATTTATTCTGCCATTTATGTACTGAGACCTTTAACCAGCTTACAGAATTGAAGCTAAATATGTCTGATTTTGGAATGAAACATGCCTGAATTCATGGTTACAATAATCTTTTATTTATGCAGATATTACGCTACTACCGAAGTAAATCAGTTGACAGCACTTTCTTCTTATATCGCCTGTTTAATAATGGGTACAGCAGCACCGAGCTTAGGATCAATGAGGTTCCCAGATAAAACCCCCAACTCATCTTTTCACTCTCACCGAAAATGATCAAAGCCAGAATTATCCCATAAACGGGTTCCAGGTTATACACCAGGTTAATGGAGAAAGCAGACAAGCGTTTCATTAACTGTACAGAAACCGAATAGGCATATACCGTGCAGACCATAGCAAGAATCGTAATGTATAGCCAGTCGGAAAGTGAAGGGTTCAGTGACAGTTGCTCCACAAAGAATCCGGAATAGATTGGAAAAAAAAGGAATATCGTTACGGAAGCCCCAACCATCTCATAGAAAGTGATGACATAAGGATCATAAATCTTTGTGAACCTTGCATTGATCACCGTAAATAATGCGGCAATAAAAGCAGATAAGACTGCCGTAAGAAGTCCTGTGAGATAATCCAATTCCACATTGAATATCACCCCAATACCCACAAATGCAATGATGCTCAATAGGACCTCAAAACCTTTGATCTTACTTTTTTGAAATAAGGGTTCGATCAGGCTGGTCCAAAGGGAACAGGTCGCCATACCTGCCAGACATACCGATACATTAGAAATGCGTGCAGACAAAAAGAAAAGGATCCAGTGTGCCGCAATCAAAGAACCAGTTCCTAAAATAAACCACAAGTGCCTACCTGAACCAATTTTCAAAGATCGCTTCCATAATTTAAGCAAGACCAACAACCCAAGAGCAGCCAGAAGTGTCCGAAAAAAAACCATCTCTACAGAAGGGGTTTCAATCAACAACCCTAGCACAGCCGTACATCCCCAGATCAATACAATGAAATGAAGGGTTAAAAAATCCTTTCGCTCCTGGGTCATTGAGATACTTTCCTATTTTGATATGAACTCACAAATGCAAAGATGTCCTTCCAGAGCCAGATTAAAAACTCATCCTGCTTATTGTCCTTATGTTTACAAATCTTCAGGAGCCACATAAACGACCGGAGGTTTCTGTGTGCCTGGTTTTGCTGCACTACCATTTGCTAATCGAAGGCCTTGATACCAGTACCAGGCCCTGAAAGGACTCATCCCATCAGCAATTAAAATATCCTTGAAAAGTTGATCTGCAACAATGACCTGATCTTGTGGGAGTAATTCCATCCGCAATAGCTGGTAAAGCGCATCGTGTACCAGGGAAGCCCTCATCGAATTCAATGTGTCAATGGTCGGCCCGCTTGCACCATCCCAGGCATAGCGCTTAGAAACAACCAATAATCCATTTTCATCAAGTTTGATATAGGGATCGTCAATTTCAAATCCCACGATATTTGTCTGATACTTAAATTCTTCTACCAGTTGGTATTTATAGCCTTTGAGCTTTCGGTAATGGGTTTTAGTATGCACGGTCTCCCCTATTGGTTCATTCTAAATTTAATAAAAGATCAGTAATCCTTTAATCACCCTCCTTAAATTTTCAATGATCGACCCGGATGGAAGTGAAATTTCTGAACAGTTTTACATGAGACTTTCAAATACCTACTAGTTTGTTAGTAGTTCTACTATAAAATTAGTAGCATTGTTTTATGGAACTCACAAAAGCAGAAGAAAAGGCCATGCAAATCCTCTGGTCCATCAATAAAGGACTGATTCGGGAGGTAGTAAATGAATATGAAGAGCCCAGGCCTGCATACACTACCGTAGCTACCATTTTTAAGATTTTGGAAAAGAAAGGATTTGTTGGCCGAACTCCGATTGCCAACTCCCATGAATACTATCCTCTGATAAAGAAGGAGGAGTATACGCATAACTACATGAAGTCATTTGTTAAGAGCTATTTTTCAGATTCCTTCAAACGGATGGTCTCTGAATTCAGCCAGCAAGAGCAAATGTCTACCCAGGAAATGGAGGAGATCATCGAACACCTGAAAACACAAGTCGAAGCTAAAAAGAACCAATAATGGAAAGTTATTTATTAAAATCGAGCCTGGTCATGGCTATCCTATACCTGGTGTATCGCCTGATCACTCATCAGGAGCCTAATCATCAGCTCAATAGGTTTCACGGCCTGGCATTTTTGATCTTCTCGGTGGGATTTTTATTGATACCTCTCGAAGGATTGTTTATATCCTCTGAGACCAATGAAGCCATTTACGTGTTTATCAAAGGAGCGAGTGATATTCAATCAAATTTCAACCAGGTAAGCTCACAGGATTCCATTCCTATCTATTTAATTCTCTATTTGATTGGGTTTACCTTCTTTTCTATTCGCTCAATTGTTGGTGTGGGCACTTTGATTTATCAATTTTTAAAATCTTCAACATACCATCGATGGGGATTCACGGTGGTTGCCTTACAAAAGGATGTGTCCCCATTTACCTTTTTTAATCTTTTGTTCATCGGAAAGCAACGCCTGGAGGCTGGAAACCTGGAGGTCATGTTAATGCACGAACAGGTACACCGGGATCAATTCCACTCTTTAGATGCTTTGTTTTTGGAGGTTTTAACCCTTGTCTTTTGGTTTAACCCTTTCATCTGGCTCTTTCAGCGGGACATCAAAGCTGAACATGAGTTTCAGGCGGATGCACAAGTACTCGAAAAAGGGATCAACAAATCAGATTACCAGCACTTTCTCTTCGAGGCAAGAACTGGGGTTTCCATTCAATTAGGAAATTATTTAAGTAATAAAACAAGTTTAAGTAAACGATTTAACATGATGACAAATAATAAAATAAACATAGGGATGAGCTACACGCGTGTTGGATTCTCGCTATTCGTAATGGGATTCATCCTTTTTATCAGCGCATGCGCTGTCATGGACAGTCAGGTTGACGTACCTGCTGAATATGAGCAGGGTATGTCGACGATGTATAAGACGATGGGGCAAAATTTACTATATCCCAAAAGTGCCAGAGAAGAAGGAAGTCAAGGTACGGTCTATGTGTCATTTACTGTCAATGAAAATGGTGATATAGCTGATATAGTAGCTGATAAAAAAAATGGATACCTGTTGGAAGCGGTTGTGGTAGTCGGATACGGATCAACTGAAGGTGCCAAGAAAGTTCCAACAGATATTAATGAGGATATCAAAGCTGAAGTAGTTCGCTCAACCGGATTACTAGGAAAGTTCATTCCAGCACAAAAAGACGGAAATCCCGTTAGCTCGGTGTTGGTTCTGCCGATTAAGTATAAATTAACTCAATAAACTGAAAAGGGTGAGACTACAACTCACCCCCTTTACTTGAGCACCTCCTCAAAAGCCATCTCCTCACCGGCAAGCACAAATACCGTAGTGGGAAGCCCATCAGTCTTATCAAGAAAGCCTCCCAGGTATTCATCGTAATTTTCACCTGGTGTAGCTAACCCCAAAAACACAAGGTCTGCATCTGCAGATTTCTCTCTTAATAATTCATAGAAGGGTTGCTTGCCTGACGTGAAGATATGACTGGTAGCAGGGATTCGCATGGTTTTGGTCAATTCCTCCAGGTTTTTACCGGCTTCTTTTCCTGCCTCTTCGTCTTTCGTTACTACATTGAGTACCAATTCTGCCTGGTTCCAGTTAAAGCTTTTTTTCATCTGATAGGCAAGAAGGATCATAAGAGCTCCATTTCCCTTCAACCCAGCCCACCAGATATCAATACGTCTCTTGAAGCCAAATTTCTTAATTTCATTTTCCCGGATAATCAAGACATTCCTTTTTGCCTCATAAAACTTGCTGATCATGCGGGCATAATCGGGAAGGTGATTTTTCTCTTGTGTATCACCCAACACTACAGTATTCGGATAAAGACTACCCACACCATATACTTCTACCAGCATGCGCCCTCCTTCATAAGGACTGACGGCAGAGATAATTCTAACCAGACTGTTAATTCCTTTATCCAGAAGAAACTCGCGGACGCTTGATTCCATTTTCTTTTGCCTATCCAGGTCAACTGATTCTGCTGGCAGAATAGAAGCTACAGTCATCAATCCCTTGTTTTGAACAATGTCATGGGAAAGAGAGATCAGGTACCATCGTTTGGTAGGAGCACCGGACAGCACCAGGATATGGGGATACCAGTTTTTAGGTTCAGAGCTGGATTTAAGTCTTAATAAAGCACCCCTGGAAAGTGCCATCCATACCCCTTGCCATACATCACCCCAATTAGATCGCAAGCGTCTACTTTCCAGCCAAATAAAAGTTAGTAGTACAAAAACAATGGCGATTATCGTTGCCAGTGGGTTGATCAGCACCATCACGATTACACAACCTATAGCCCCGGCGAATGAAAAAACCCATGAGATCTTAAAGGTTGGTCGGAAAGATGGACTCTTCAGGAAGTTCTCAATGGCAGAGGAAATATTCAGTACCCCGTAGGTAGCTAAAAAGAACATGGTAAGGATAGGTGCAATGATGTCAAGATTACCAAACCAAACAGCCAGCAACACTATACCCAGACAAAAAATGGTTCCAACTCTTGGTGAATCACCATCCTTTGTGCCTTTTCCCAACCATCGCAGGAAGCCTGGAAGTACATTATCTCTTGCTAAAGCCTGAAGCACCCTGGGGGCACCCAAAATACTGCCCAGAGCACTTGATAAAGTGGCCCCCCAGACACCTAAAAGTATCGCATCACCCCAAAAAGAGATCTTTCTCATAATCAGTGGATCAGCAATGAGTGTCTCCGCATCTACCCTGCTGGCAAGTATTAAGGGCAAAGTCATGTAGATTAGGTAGCCAACGCCTACTGCCAACAACGTTCCTTTTGGTATTGACTTGCCAGGGTTCTTAAGGTCACCTGAAAGGTTAACACCCGCCATAATACCCGTGACGGCAGGGAAAAATATGGCAAAAACCTTCCAAAAACTTTCTGATTTCTCAGGGGCTGCCCCCCACATTTCAATGGTTGTGTTTTCCAGGGGCTTTCCCAGTACCAGCGAGACAAGCGAAACACCGATGGCTGCCATGATAAAGTATTGCACTTTAATGGCTAGATTAGGAGAGCTTATTGCCACGAAGCCGATAAGCAAAGTGACAACCACACCAACCAGTCGTTGATCAATCGCAGGAAACACGCTCGCAAAACTCTCGGCGAAACCTACGGTATAAAGTGCTACTGATAAAGTTTGTGCAATAAATAATGGAATACCCACTGCTCCTCCGGACTCTATGCCCAGCGACCTGCTGATCATATAATAGGCCCCACCGATTTTTACCTTCTGGTCTGTAGAAATAGAGGCGATAGATAAGGAAGTGAGTAAAGTAATCAGCGTGGCAAGCGTTACAATAATCAGGGTACCGATTAAACCTACATTTCCTACTACCCAGCCAAACCGGAGGTACATAATAACTCCAAGAATCGTGAGAATAGAGGGTGTAAAAACACCTCCAAATGTACCCAGCTTATTTTCCTGACTTTCCTGGCTTTCTCCCGTTGCGTGCTGTTTTCCTTCCACGTTCAGCTGATCTATTTAAGATTGGTAAGAATAAGCCATATGATTCCTATGGGCAAAAAAAGCACGAGGTATTTCACTAAGTTAATGTCATTAATAATTAGATTTCGCGGATGTCTACTCTTTTTAGCCATGGCAAAATTGAATTCAAATTGTGGTTATCTTGTTTAGTCCTTTAGTGAAACACACATTAATGAAGGTTTGTAAATACGTGAAGGTTGATCAACAGCTAGTTGGCTATGCCATGACCTTGTTATGCCTTATGAGTTCATGTAGTACAAATACGCCAAATCAGTCGAACACCTTTCCTGTTAGTCATGAGACATTCTCTAGCTTACTAAGTAAGCATGTTGACGAAGATGGATTTGTTGATTATCAAGGTTTTAATCAGGATAGGAATCAATTAAAGGCCTATCTCAAACTTATTACCGAAAATGCGCCAAATGACATCAACTGGTCTGATGATGATCAGATTGCTTACTGGATAAACCTCTACAATGCTTTTACCATTGAGCTCATCCTTGAACATTATCCGGTTCAAAGTATTAAAGATATCGGAAGTGCGATCCAGGTTCCTTTTGTCAATACTCCGTGGGATATCAAATTCATCGTCATTGGTAAAGAGACTTATGACCTCAACAACATCGAGCATGGGATTCTGCGGGAAAAATGGAACGAACCCAGAATTCACTTTGCGGTAAATTGCGCCAGTTATTCCTGTCCAAAACTCCGAAAGGAAGCGTATGAAGGTACAAAGCTAAATCTGCAGTTGGAAGAACAAGCCAGCGCTTTTATCAATGATGAAAGGTTCAATAAAATTTCTGAAGATAAGGCCATCCTTTCCAGGTTATTCTTCTGGTATAAAGGTGATTTCAATAAATCCACCTCTTTGAGGGAATTTATCAACCAATACAGTGAAGTAAAAGTCTCCGAACAAACGGAAATTGAACACCTGGATTATAACTGGGATCTAAATGAGCTTGTCAAGTAAGAAGGCTGATATTGAAACAGATTTGTCATGATCTAATACATTTTATTGCCATTGGCTGAGGTTTTGGGAATCTCTTGAATCGCGTCCCAATGTTCACAAATCTTACCAGCTTCATCAAATCGTAAAAAATCCATGGTTACATATTCATCATTCCCTGGCCAGCTTTGGTGAGTGTGCAAAGCCACAAGGTCTCCCTCAGCAATACACCTGACAAACTCGACTGACTTCACCGGGTACTCTTGCTGCATTTTTTCAAAATATTCAATAAAACCCGCTGGCTCATCTTTTACCACCGGATTATGCTGGATATATGTTTTTCCGACATATTTTTCTACGGCCAATCTGGGATTTCCATCAAAAGCCATTTGGTAAAATGCGATGGCATTTTTCTTATTTTCTTCTAAGTTCATCAGTCAAAAATATAATTATTCATTTATCAAATTACCCTCAATAATTGATCAGAAATCCAGTCCCATTGGATTGCAAATAAATGTGGCCATCAGCAACATGTTGTTTACTTATTGTATCCAGAGTAAGGTCATCCTTAGGCTTCCCCCGCTCGGTCTGGTAAATCGCCACACCAGCATTAATCAACCTTTCCAGGGTTTCTTTGTGTGGATGCCCGTGTTCATTATCATCACCACAGGAGATGATCGCTGCTTTGGGTTTTGTTATTTCCAAAAAATCTTCTTCTGAACAGTTATTGGCCCCATGGTGATTCACCTGAAAAGCATCCAGGGTTAGGCGTTGGCTTTCCAAATACTTAGCAATTTCCTTTTCAATCTTTGCGTTTTCAGCTGCGTATTTTCTCCCATTGATATCCCCACCAATGAAATAGTGGAAGTCTTTGTAATGCATGACAAAAGCAAGCGATTTTTCGTTTTCCGTATTGACAAACCTCACCTGATTTGATTTTCCTTTTACAAAACCATTAGAAGCCACACATTCCAAAGTAGCTCCACCGCCTAAGTCAATAGATGTATTGTCGACATCATCCAGGGTTATTACTTCTTGATGATTCCCCATCTGCCCTGCAATGGTAAGGTATCTTTCATTGTATCCGGTAGGTGCTGATCCTGGATCTTTTGGCCCTCTGTCAATAAATTCCAGCACCTTAATGTCATCGCCCAAACCCAATTCATCACTATCAACAATTTTATCTACTGTCCAATCTGCTTCCCCATCATTATCGTCATCCCCCAACGCTCCGGGAACTTGGTTTAAACCTAAAACAAACGATGACCCATATTTCGTAGTGGTCGGCGTATCATACAGTAAACCGCCATAATGATCTGAGTGATGATGAGAGCTTACATAGTAGTCCACCTCATCAATCTGCAGATCGACCAGCGCCATCAGGACAACCATGCCTCCATCTTTAGATCGATCTGCAATTTCACCGGAGTCATAGATAAGCGTCTTCCGTTTTCCATTGACTATTGGACCTAAAAAAATGGTTGCATCGCCTTGTCCAACGTTTAGGTGTATGATGTCGACAGACGCCTCGCCATCAGTAATCAGGTCCTGATTGACCTGTGAATACAGATATGAATGCACCGATGAAATCAATAAGGCAATCACCAAACACTTTTTTATACATTCCATTTGACCATAATTTACCCTAAGATCGGGAATCTAAATCAAACAAAAAAAGCCACGATTACGTGGCTTAATGACATATTAGTATATAATGGTCTTTTTAAACTCCGACACCTTCTAAAACAGGTGCTTCAGGAAAATCAACAGGTATTTGAGTTGTCCCATTCAAAAAGTTAGAGACAAACTTATCTCCGATTACCAGAATGATATCTATAACATTTGCTCTTGTATAACCCGCTGCCAGTAATGCATCCACATATTGCTGATCCGGATGACTCCTATTTACTGTAGCATTTTTCACATACTTCGCTAAAGCATCATATTTTTCATCAAAAGAAGCTTCTCCACTTCTAATCTCCAATAATTGCTCATCAGTAAAACCATTCATTTTACCAATTGTAGTATGGGCAGCTAAGCAATACTGACATTCATTTACCTGACTTACGATAAGGTTGATTATCTCCTTTTCCTTCGTAGTTAAAGTCGTTTTCCTATTTTGAAAGGCCAGGTAGTCACCTAACGCAGTATCATTATGGGCATAACTTGCGTACAAATTAGGAACAAAACCTATGTTTTTTTTCAGGTTATCAAAAATCACCTGATTTTCCTCACTTACTTCTTCTCTTGTTGGAACATTAAAATTTGTCATTGTATTAAAGTGTTTAAGTTTTTTAAATTGTTATACAAGAGCAAACGCCACTTAGAAGTCCAGGTCAGTGATCATACTTCCCGACTTACTGTTAATTCTTCCCTATTTTTAAATTACCAGCGGTTTTAAAGGCCTGAGGTGTCATTTGAGTTGCTCTTTTGAACAATTTATGAAAGGGACCATCATCCTGATATCCGAGTTGGTAGGCAACTTCCTTCACTGAGTAATCTGTATATATGAGCAATCTTTTAGCCTCCATAACTATTCTATTATGAATCAATTGTAACGGCGATGAGCCATCCAACTTTGTAAAGGTATTGGCTAATGTCTTTGGGGATTTATAAAGCATATCGGCATAGTCTGAAACCTGCTTGTGTGTTTTATAATGCTTATCAAGCAGTATATTAAATTGTCTAATCAGCTCAATTTCAGTACTTGATGACCGTTCTTCAAAGAGCTGATTTTTTGCCAACCTGGTCACTTTAATGATGAGTCTTTTCAATAGCATTTGTAACATCTCACTTTGTATGTTGTCTCTGTTTTGAAATTCTTCTTCGAAAACCTGATGTAGCAGATCAAATTTTGACTTTTCTTCCTCAGGTATGGATACAATGGGCACCTGATGATTTCCATAGAACAGCATTCCATTACATGACACCTCATCATCATGATCTTTGATACAATAAAACTCCCGGTTGAAATTAAAGGATGTCAAAGACGAGTTTTTAATATCAATTTTTAACTTTTGAAGATAGGTGACCGTGAAAATCTGCCCTTGCCTAATTGTATAAGGTTGCTCATCCAGCTTAATTGAAATTGGGTGTGCCGATTGGTTCCAGAAAATGGTGAATAGCTCTTTTATATCTTCCAGGTACCGGGAGTCACGCTGGTGATCATTGGTCATCGAAAAGTAAGCATTGATTCGGTCTTCTTTGAATAAATAGAGCATAACCTGTTTACAGATATTGAATGTGGCTGGTTGCAAAAAAGCCTGAAAACTGAGTAAAAGGTTGGATTGAAGACAATTGGGACTTTACTGATCTTCAGTGCTCCCAGCTAAATCTATGAACTCTCAAATCTAATTATCACTAATTTTACAATTCACTGTTCAAAATCACCTTACCTCCACTTAACTCCAACACATGTGTCAGACTATCCGGCACCTCCTCCTGAAAATGACTCACATAAATGAGGGTAATTTCCGTAGCCAGACAAATAGCTTCTATTATGTTTTTGAAAACCGCTTGCTGATCAACATCGAGACCCTGGCAGGGCTCATCCAGTATCAATAAAGGTGGCCGCTTCACCATCGCTCTTGCCAGCAAACACAGCCGCTGTATACTTTCAGGAACACTTTTGAACAATTTCTGCTTATAGTCGCCGATGCCCAGTAATTCCATCCAGGAAATTGCTGTTTTGAGCTTTTCAGGGTTTGAAGGTCTGAACAAACCCATGGTATCATAAAACCCTGATTCTATCACCCTGCTGCAGGTGCTATGACCCGGGAAGTATTGAAAAAGCTCAGCGGAAACAAAACCAATCTTTCCCTTTATGTCCCAGATGCTTTCCCCTGTACCTCTCATCTTTCCGAAGAGGGAGATGTCATGTGCATAAGATTGAGGGTTATCCGCATTGACCAGACTCAAAAGGGTAGATTTTCCAGCGCCATTGTGCCCCTTAAGGAGCCAACGTTCCCCCGCGTTAACTTTCCAGCTAACATCATCCAGGATAATATTGTCATCATAGCGAATGGTGACTTTTTTGATATCAAAAATTGCTGGAGAATCGACACTTAGATTGGGAACTAACTCCTTTATCTTACTTTCATTCGGCTTCAGGGCATCTCTATGTATCAGTAATGCTGGATTGAACTCACGCTTCTCAAGGTAATGTAGTTTCTTGTCCTGAATCACAGCGACATGGGTCATAATCTCCGGAATTTCTCCTGGGGATGTTGTCATAATGATCGTAATACCTGAGTCTGCCAGCTCTATTAGCAAATCATTGAACCCACTGCGTGTAGTAGGATCAAGCCCGGTCAGTGGGTTGTCCAGCAACAAGAGTCTTGGATTTTTAATCAAAGCAGAAGCCAACAACAGCCTTTTGGTTTCCCCATTACTCAGTTTAATCAATTGCTTTTGATGCAGGGAACGTAGATTTAAGCGTTCTTCAAGCCTATCAAGCGTCCAGCTCCCTGGTTCATGCTCAGACTGCACCCTTTGGAGATGGCTACCTACCATTTCCACTGTATCTGAATCCGCGGAATTATATCGCTGCTGATAGTATAGGTTAGAAGAAGTGTTTGTCAGATCATTGAAGGAATGTTTAGATGGGACCAAGGCAATGAAGTATTTGAAGGAAAACATGGGATCTTCATGTTTTTCTGCCATAATCTGTTCAAAAAGTGGATGACTAACCGCTCCACCTCCTAAGTAGGATTTCCTTCCAATTGCGTCTAACAAAGAACTCTTGCCAGATCCGGCTGGCCCAACAATTGCCAGGTGCTCTCCTTTTAAAACCTTGAAGGTGATATCATTGATAAGCAAGTTTCCAGCTCTTTGTAAGCTTGCATTAGAAAAGTGCAGTATAGTATCGCTCATAAATGTTTGCTAGTCTCTTTTGGGTAATGCCATATCATTGGGATTATTTCTAAAGTTTTACTAGCCTGGTAAATCATTTCACCAGCGGTTTTTATAAATAATCTAATGATTAATAAGAATAGCCCGCAAGTTATATAATGGCTAATAAGACCTCGTTTGTTATTAACAAAAAAGAAGAAGATCGACTTTTATTAATCGTCTTCGCTGTGCTTCAGCTTTACACCATCCTACTAATAGGCTTTTAACAAACTTAAAATTTACCAGAAAAACAGGAAGCATAAAGCATCCCGGGAGATTCATTTTATTCTACTATCGGTTCGACTGAGTAACCATAACCTCCTAATACAGATCAGTTTATAGCTTAAAATAAATTGATATTATCCTATTTTTTATAAATATATTCACAAAAAATACAACTATTCTATAATCACGGCGTTACTTATCTACAAATGTCTCTTTCACCGGAGAGCCATTTCGTCTTCGCCAGAACTCACGTTTTTATTCTTATATCAAGTACACTACTCAGTGTGAGCAGTGAGTTAAATTTTATTACCTAAACCCTAAACATATGTATGAAGTAGAAAATCCAATTGTTGATGAAGTCGTCCGAAAAAATGGTTATGCGAAGGACGTTGTGGTCACTCATAATATCGATCGTGTGAACTTATATGATTTCGGATATGAGAAGTCAGGCGCCGTAAAAGGTGACCCTGATGTGTATGCAGGCTATCTGCAACGAATCCTCAATGGAGACCTGGTAACGGAAGATTACAAAGGCCTGAGCGAAGAGGAAAAGAAAGAGCGAAAAACACTGATCAAGGAACTTGAAGCTCAGCTCAAGGAAATAGAGGCTGAAAACAGCAAGTTTGATGAGCAGATTGAGAAAAAAGAAAAGGCAATCGAAGACCATCGAAATGACCTCCTCAAGCTGAGAGAAGCAAGAGCCAATGATGCTGAAAAGCTCAAGAAAGAAAGCTTTTCCCCATTCAAATTCACGATCAACCTGTTCATATTGGTTGCTTTGTCTGTATACCTCTTCTTCTTTTATATATCAGCTGGTTTCAAAGCGCTTTATGTAGATTTTGAAGCGATCGCTGAAAGTATTGCCTCGGGTACCGGGACTGGAAGTATCATGCCAAATGCGTACGAGCTAAGTCAGGCCATACAATACAACTTCATGCTCATACTCATTCCTTTCGTCTTTTATGCTTTTGGATGGGCCTTTCATGTCCTGCTGGACAGTGGGAGAAAACAAAAGTATTTCCTATTGGGAGGATTGATCAGTGTCACCTTTGCCGTCGACTTTCTATTGGCCATGATCATTCATACCAATACGGAACAGGCCAAAGAATTGATGGGCCTTGCGACTACGCATTGGACCCAAAGTTCTACCTTCTTTATTATCCTCTCCTTGGGATTCCTTGTTTATGTCATCTGGAGTATTTTGTTGGATTCTTTGCTTAGAGAATGGGACAAAAAACACGTGACTGGAAATATTAAAAAAATCATCAAACACAAAAGAGATGACATCAAACAATTAAAAGCCAAGCAAACTGACACTATAGAGATCAAACAGATGATTACAGACTATCGTGAGGACATCGCCACGGTCATGTATGGTAACCTCAAAAAATACCTGGATCAGTTTAGTTCGGGATGGATTAGCTATCTCTCTCCAGCTAACATGAAATCCGTGAAGGAACAGTGTAAAGTCATCAAAAAAGACTTTGAAGAAAAACATCAGATCAAATCAGGCACCGTGAAAGTGGTAAGTAAAAGAGCCTGATATCCAACTTAAAAAACTAAAATTATTAAATCATGAGAATCATAAAAAACCAAATACCCTTGTTTTTTGCTGGACTCTTTCTCTTCGTGTCGAGTTGTCAAACACCTCAAGAGAAAAAAAACCAACTACAGACAAAACATAATTATATCATCCTCCTTGATCTATCGGACAGATTGATTGTTCAGAATGAACAACCAACACGAGATAAACAGTTGATCAATCATCTCTATCAGGAGTTCGAAGAGAAGGTCAAAAACTCACTATATATCAAATCCAGGGATGAAATAAAAGTTGTGGTTGCGCCTCAAAAGGGATCTAATTTAAGACGTGATGTCTTTGAAGATCGCCTGTATATAAACATGGATAACATCTCCATGATCAACAGAAAGAAAGGCGAAAAAGAAAGAAAAGAAAATTTTATGGCCAATCTTGATTCCTTATATCAGGAGGCCATTTATAGTCGTACACCTGAAGATTACTATGGGGCAGATATCTGGAAGTATTTCTATGAAGACTTAAAAGTTGATTATTCAAGAGATACACTGGTAGAAAATTATCTATTCATCCTTACAGATGGCTATCCAATTGTAGGCAAGAATCAGGTTAAGTTACAGGATGTCAAACAGCAATTTCCTGATTTGCACATAGTCCTTTTGGAGGCATCTCCCAGGCAAAAAGACCTGGAATGGGACCGCGTAATGACCGTTTGGGAAGACTGGTTTAATCAAATTGAGATCAATCAATACACCATGATTAAACGGGGCGCTATCCGTAAAGAAATGGAACAGATTGAAGGGGTAATCAAGGGTACCTAGCTGGCGAGACTATTGTGAAAGTCAGGTAGCTATTTCATCCTTTACCTAAAGCAATTTGAAAAGCATAAAAAAAGGCCTGTGAAATCACAGGCCTTTAATTCAAAAATTTTTCTTACTTAAAGCTTGAGCGTAACTCCAAGTTTACCGCCTGAAGCAACACCCCCTCCAAATTCAAGGTTTACACCAAATTTGTCTGAGAAAAAGTATCGACCACCGATTTGTCCTACAACTCCTAATGCTGAATTCTGATTTCCAATATAGTCATTGGGAGAAGACCAGATATAATAACCCATCGTAAGACCCGCATAAAGATCCCATTCCGGATCAAGATCAATCAAGGAGTTAAAATGATAGTTTCCGTTGAAGCCAAGCACAAAAATGGAGTGGTTATAGTTTACAGCACCAAACCGCTCTGAATAACTCCTAAAAGAAACCATTGGTCCAACGGTGATGTCTGGATGCACACCAAAATCAACACCCACATACACAGGGACGCCCCATGTAGAGATACCAACACCTGCATTTAATTGCTTATTTCCTTTACCCAAAGAACCCTGAGAAAAGGCATCTGAAAATGCAAAGAGGGTAATAATAATTAAGACTGCTAACGCGCGAACATTCATAACTTATGTTTTTTATTATTTGCTAAAAGATGCAAATCTAATAGGATTAAATACACTTTGAAGCATTAGCGTAAAAGTAAATCTTACATCCTCAAAATTGTTTCTGTCTGATTTAAAAGTGAATTAAGCTTTAAGAATCCTTCACACTCCAGGCCCAACAAATCAAAAGTGGATGGCAACCTGACCCACCCGACCCATTCAGGAGCACATAAACCATCCTGGACACAACCTCCAATCTGGATAAAGTAAATGTGAGCGGGTATAAAAGCTATTAACATCGCAATGATCAGGTAGGCCGCAACTTTTCTGGTACGGGGCAGTAAAATGGCAATGGCCAACCCTATTTCAATAACACCTGATAGGACGTTAATTAAAACATAATCAGGTAAATACGGGGGTATGAGCGCTAAATAAAACTCCGGATTGATGAAATGATTGACCCCTGCAACAAAATAAAAAACAGACAGCGTGTAAAGACTTAACCTATCAAAAATGCCTTTTAGTTTCATGCCTCTTCTCCGGAAATAAAGCAATTAGCAGCTATGCACCCTAATAACCGATTGAAAAATCAAGTTTTATTGGAACCTCCCTTTTCTCTATTTTAGCATAAGAAACACTGAGATTAATGGTTTCAGGAACCTCTCCTTTAAAAGCAACCTCATTTTGTTCTATCCCCATACCCAAAGACTGTAACTCTTTATAGGTATCAAGTGCGGAACCATCCAGTACTTCTACGGAATTGATTGACGCATCTATACCTATAATTTTAAAAAGAATGTATTCCGCATTATCAGTTGAAATTGACCCCGTCTCCTGCATTTTCACCAAACCAATAGGTGTTTCGAACCCTTCACTATCATATGGCTGGTTTACGGGTATGTTTTTTAATTTCTTCTTTTTGTCTTTCCCACTACCAGCAAAATTGAGGTAAAGCATCCCCTCTACCTGAATCTGCTTTGAACCTTTAGCCGGGCTGGAGAGTAATTCAATCGCAACCTGAAAGTCCCTATTGTTTTCGTAATCCTGAACACCATAAAAGTTAATCATTGGTTGATCATATCCTTTTGATGCTAAAACTTCTTTATGTGCTTGTAGTAAATCTTTACCCGTATCATCTGTAAAGCGTGTTATTACGCTTAGCTTCTGATCAAGGGGATTATCCAAATCAAAACCAGTGAGATCCATTGGGAAGTAGAGATTGGTACTGGTCGTATGATCGTAGTTTTCCTGAACTGGTTTTTGAATGCTCAAACCTACAACTTGCTGAGCATTAGTGGCAATTGAATTAAATAAGGAAAGACTTAATAGTAATAAAACCGACTTTTTCATGTGTTGTAATTTTTCATACAAGATATTCCTTTTTTACAACGAAATTATCTGCAAGAAGAAAATACATCATTAAATCATATTAACCGGACATTTCCGGCCTTATATGCGCCCTTAAGAATCATGAAAAAAGGAATCCACCAAACAAAATCATTGGTAAATAAAGTATAGATGAATTCAAAAGGCACTTTTCCTGTGGCATAATTGAATACAAAACCTAATGGACCGAAAATCTTTCCCAAAAACCCCACGGCAACGATCGGCCAGTGTATCAAAGGGTTTTGTGCAGCCCACCAATAGCCGAGTCCATAAACGCCAATGACCATACCCATGCCCTGCCAAACCAACTCATGGTTGATGGGCTCCATGCCGGTCAGCTCAAAAAAATGCTGAGGAAAAAGAACCACCCATGCTCCCCAAACAATATTATAGATAGCTGCTATCCGAAGGGTAATTTTCATCCAATTATTCGAATTCATCATAATGTAGTTAAGTATTGAATAAGGCTTAAAAGAAAAACAAGGCTCCACAAACCAGTTCTGTACCAGTTAATACTGACCAATTTTTTGGAGGATAGACTTATTTCCTTCTGCATGGAAATTGACCGATGCAGCGGAACTGCCACCCCGAAGGTAATCAACCAGGAGAGTCCAATAAACAGGATGTTAATCACTGAAATCAGGCTCCAATTTTGCCATATAGCATATCCATGAACTGCTAATTGACCAAACATAAGTGGGATCACAAGTATCGATATTGCAAGGGTATATTTTGAATGCCATCGCAATAGGTCTTCTGTTCTGAAATAGGTAAAGCTTGGGTATACAACAAGCTGGATCATCCATATCAGGACGACCATTCCAAAGTCAAGAAGCAACCGTAATATTTCCACTGTTTAATTTGATCGTTGCTTTTAAGAACTACCAATGAAGGAGGTTGTTTGTATTTAATAGAAGATTTTTAAGCTACTTACCTGACAATCTTGCTATGAAAGACAGACTAATCGATTGCTGAATTAATAACTAATTGCGATTCTTTTGTTATGAGTTTTCAAATGATTGAAGCAAAGTGATCAGGTATTCCTCTTATGATCTTTTCTGATCGATGGCTAAAGACTATCTTCGCTGCCAAACCCAATATATGATGAGGATAAGTATTTTTTCTGTTATAATATTTCTTCTTTACCAAACTGCTATTGCTCAAACAGGCATCAAAGGGCAACTCATAGATCCAATTGAAAACGCACCCATCGAATTTGGCAATGTAGCCCTCTTCAGCAGCAGTGACAGTTCCTTGATCAATGGTACTGTAACACTACCAGATGGCACTTTCGAAATCCTGGAAGTAAAACCCGGTACGTATTACCTGAATGCCCAGTTTGTGGGATATGAAACAACTACAATAGCGCAAATCATATTATCCAGAAATACCATTTTAGACCTTGGGTCCATTGCCTTGAAGACCAATCAAAAAATGCTGGACGAAATCGAAGTGACAGGTGAGAGCGTTGCCATGCTCTACAAAGCAGACCGGCAGGTCTATCAGGCTAGTAAATTTCAGTCGGGAACTGGTGGTACTGCCACTGATGTCCTTAGAAATTTACCATCCGTTACTGTCAATGCGCAAGGGCAAATCTCAGCACGTGGCACCACCGGCTTCGTGGTATTGATCAATGGTAAACCCATACAATCTGATCCTCAATTTGTTTTAAATCAGATTCCTGCCAATGCAATCAAAAACATAGAACTTATTACTGCACCTTCGGCCAAGTATGACCCGGAAGGAAAGGCAGGAATCATCAACATTACCACCAATCAGGCAGCTGCTGATGGTACTTTTCTGCAGTTTAATATGAGACTAGGTGCTCCAAGTATAGAATCTTATGACAACCCAAAGTATGCACAAAGATATGGTGGTGATATCGTTATTAACCATCGCCAGGGTAAATGGGATCTTTCAGGAGGTATCAGCTACCAGCGGAATGACATTGCCGGAAGAAGGGAAGGTGATGTGTTCACCATCATTAACGATACACTCACCCGGTTTCCCTCCGATGGAGAAAGAAGTTTCGATGAAACGAATTTCTCAGGAAGGTTTACAGTGAGTTACACACCCAATAAAAACAACTACTTTTCTATAGGCTTTTTTGGTGGTGAACGAAGCAAAGACCGATTGGCTGATATTGTCTATTATGACAACCACGCTGTCTTCAATGGTCAGCGATTGTACACCATGCAATACTTCAATCATAACCTGAGAATCCGAAAAGGTGACTTCGCATTGGGAAGTTTTGACTACGGTCACAATTTTGATGATGGATCTAAGCTTACAACCTCTTTTCTTTATGAATACACCTTGCTTGGAGGGCCTACCGTCAATCAAAACCTGGGATATCCGGATAATAGTTTCGTATACCAGGATGAATACAACACCAATGACAATCCACTTTATGGAATCAGATATCAGCTGGATTATCAGTCAAAACCACTTCCATTGGGTGTATTGGAACTAGGCTACCAGTTTCGCCACCTGAATCACGTAGGTGATTTCGTCTACGAACGAAAAAACAACAATACCGGAGTCTTTGAGTTAGTTCCTGAATTTTCCAGTCAGGTAGATTTAGAAAGACTGATCCATTCCGGATATGCGCAGATCTCAGGAAATAAAGACAAGCTCAATTACAACGTTGGACTGAGGATGGAATACATGGACCGGGAACTTAGTCTTCAGGACAAAGCAGGCCTGATTGACACCCTCTATACATATGATTTCATCCAACCATACCCTTCTGCAAGCCTTCAATTTGCTGCCAGTGAAAGTCTTAGGTTTAAGGCAGCCTATAGTCGTAGGGTTGAACGAACCACTACTTTTAAAATGAATCCTTTTCCGGAAAGAGAACATTCCGAGACTCTGGAACAGGGAGACCCTACCCTGCTACCTGAATTTATTAACTTGTTTGAGTTAGGTATAGAAAAAGATTTTGAAGGGGGCTCTGTTTTTGCGACGGCCTATTTTAGGGATGTGAAAAACGTTGTGAATAGGGTCAACACCATTTTCAATGACACCATCCTCAATAGAATTTATTCCAATGTTGGTAAAGCGCAATCACTCGGCCTGGAAGTTGGATCTGAAACTCAATTGACTAAAAAATGGAAGCTGTTACTTGGTGGGAACCTATATAATTACACGATTGATGGCACTTTTGACAACCGACTTGTAAATACTTCCAGTTGGATCTATAACATCAATGCGAATACCACTTTTCAGTTTTCTCCGGATTTCAATCTCCAGTGGAGCATAAATTATATCTCTGCAAGAAATACTGCCCAAGGGCAGGATTCAAGGTTTTTATCTCCTAATCTGACTTTGAAGAAATCGTTTCTCAATAATCGACTTTCTGCTACACTTCAGTGGTTAAATATGGACATGGGGCTACTGGATACCAATGAGCAACGGATCACCACCAGTCGTCCCGGTGAATTTTATACTACTACCAACTATGTTTATGAAGTGGATATGATTCTCCTAAACCTTAGCTATTCAATTAATGGATCCAGTAACAAAGCACGATTTATTAAGAGTGAGTTTGGTGCGAAGGAGTTTTAATCAGATCATTCCCTTTTAAGGTGATCTTACTGCATCCGTTTTTCCACCTTGACCCTGATTGACTTACTGATAGGGGTATTACTCTTTTCTGCAAAATGATCTATAGGTACCAGCAGGTTGGTTTCTGGAAAATAAGCAGCCAGGTTGCCTACTGGGATCTTGTATGGGATTACTTTGAATTGCTCCGCCCTTCGTTCCTGCCCACTGTAGTTGCTGACCAGATCCACTACCGTCCCGGCTGGAAGGTCTTGCGCTTTTATGTCTTTCTCATTCATTAGCACCACTCGCCTTTCATTGAATATACCTCTGTATCGATCATCCAAACCGTAGATCGTCGTGTTGAATTGATCATGCGAACGGATCGTCATCAGGATGAACTCATCTTCTTCCAACTGATGATCTGCCAATTTAGTGATTGAAAACTGTGCCCTACCTCCGGGTAATTTTGAGAAATCACCCTGTCTTGCATTGTTAGGAAGGTCAAATCCGGTGCCACCGGATCTTTTGGAGTAGTCTTCAAAACCCATAATCACCTCCGCTATTTTTTTCCTTATAAGATTATAATCACTACCTAACTCATTCCAATCCACTGAACCCGTACCACTAAAATAAGCTGAGGCTATCCCAGCGATGATTTCAGGCTCACTCCGTAACATCTTACTTGCTGGTTCAAATTGTCCCTTAGATCTGTGCACCTTACCCATGCTATTTTCCACCGTGACATATTGCTTTTCACCTCCACGGGCATCCACCTCTGACCTTCCCAGTGTTGGTAATATGATGGCCGACTTCCCGGTGACCAGATGTGTTCGGTTTAGTTTCGTGGTAATAGAAACGGTCATGTCGCAGTTCATTAAAGAACGTGCCGTAAAGGCTGTATCAGAAGCAGCGGATAGGAAATTACCCCCTAATCCCATAAAAAATGTTGCCTTGCCTTCATGCATCGCCTTGATAGCATGTACAGTGTCCAGGCCTATATTGTCTGGAGGATCGAAACCAAATGCTTTCGTGATTGACTGATTCAATGCGGGCGATACATGGTGCATAATCCCGACAGTCCGATCACCCTGAACGTTGCTATGTCCACGTACCGGACATGTTCCAGCTCCTTTTTTGCCGATACTTCCTTTGAGTAAAAGTAGGTTAACACATTCCTTAATGTTGTCTACTGCATTTTTATGTTGTGTCAGACCCATTGCCCAGCAGATAATGATTCGGTCTTTGTGTGCCAATAACTCAGCTGCCTCCTCAATTTTCTCTGAAGACACTCCACACATATTCAGAAGTTTTTGCTCCTCATATGTATCCAGATTAGTAACTAATTCTGAATATCCATTGGTCTTTTCAGAGATGAAATTCTGATCAAATACCTTTCTCCCTGATCGCTCAAAGCTCAGCAACCGCTTTAAGATAAGTTTGAGCAAGGCCACATCCTGATTGATTTTTACCTGAAGGAATAGATCAGAGAGTGCAACTCCATTGCCTAGCACTCCCGCTACCTCTTGGGGATTTTTGAAACGCATCAACCCCGCTTCCTCTAAGGGGTTGATGGTAATTATCTTTCCCCCATGCTCTTTGCATTTTTGCAAGGCTGACAACATGCGTGGATGATTGGTACCTGGATTTTGCCCGATAACCATGATCACCTCAGCCTCAGGAAAATCTTCTAAAGTAACCGACCCCTTCCCAATTCCTAAGGTCTCTGTCAGCGCTACACCGCTGGATTCATGACACATATTGGAGCAGTCTGGCATGTTGTTGGTGCCAAAAGCCCGAACGAATAGCCCATAGAGAAATGCGGCCTCGTTGCTGGATCTACCAGAGGTATAAAAAATGGCGGAATCTGGCGAAGGTAATTGACGTAACTGTAGCGCTATTTGTTCATAAGCCTTGTCCCAGCCAATTGGCTCGTAGTGACTTGAGTTTGGATTAAGCATAAATGGCTGTGTAATACGTCCCGCCTTACCTATTTCGAAGTCAGACCATCTGGACAACTCTTCTACACTATGCTTCTGGAAGAAAGTCCCATCTACGCGGGATTCAGTGGCTTCTTCCGCCAGTGCCTTAGCTCCATTTTCACAATACTCACCCAACTTCGAACGCTCTTTTGGATCCGGCCATGCACAGCCTGGACAGTCAAAGCCTTCTTTCTGATTCATTTTAGAAAGCTTCTTCAGGCCCTGATATAATCCCAATTCTTTTTTTGTATGTGCCAGGGCAGCCAAAACGCCAGGAACACCAGCAGCGTAATCAGCTGGTCGTTTAAGCTGTAAGTTACAAAATTGAATCTCCCCTGTGATGGAGACATCACGATGCGTCGATTTACTCATAAAGATGTCACCAAATGTTCAGGCCGTTTAGCTGTTAAACCATTTTTTAAAAAGACTTAATTTAGAAAGATTGATTATATTGAGACAGAATAATATTAATTTTTTTCCCACTAACCCCAACAACTTATGCCTTCAAACAGAGGACTTGCTTACATAAAACCCGGTGTGGTTGAAGTACAAAATATCGCATTTCCGGAATTGGCACTCGGAGATCGAAAGTGCCACCACGGAGTTATCCTAAAAATTGTTTCAACCAACATCTGCGGAAGTGATCAGCACATGGTTAGAGGACGGACCACCGCTCCAGAGGGACTTATCCTCGGTCATGAAATTACCGGCATGGTACTGGAAAAAGGTAGAGATGTTGAGTTTTTAGAAGTTGGAGACCTCGTATCAGTGCCTTTTAATATTGCCTGCGGCCGATGTAGAAATTGTAAAGAACAGCAAACTGGTATCTGCCTCAATGTGAATGATGCACGACCTGGTTCAGCTTACGGCTATGTGGATATGGGAGGTTGGATTGGCGGTCAATCTGAATATGTGATGGTGCCTTATGCAGATTTTAATCTCTTAAAATTCCCAAACAAAGACCAGGCACTCGAGAAAATCCGTGACCTGACTTTGTTATCAGATATTTTACCAACCGGCTATCACGGTGCAGTAACTGCCGGTGTGAAACCGGGAATGGTCGTTTATGTAGCAGGAGCGGGACCCGTTGGTCTGGCATGCGCAGCTTCTTGCCATCTACTAGGTGCCGCAGTTGTAATTGTGGGTGATATGATCCCCGAGCGACTGGCACAAGCAAAGAGCTTTGGTTGTGAAATTGTTGATTTAAGAAAGGATGCGACCCTGGCCGAACAAATAGAAGCCATTGTTGGAATACCCGAAGTCGATTGTTCAGTTGATTGTGTGGGGTTCGAAGCTAAGGGACACGGACATGATAGTGATCACGAACAACCTGCAACTGTATTAAATGCAGCAATGGAAGTTACACGTGCTGGAGGTGGTATTGGAATTCCTGGATTGTATGTAACAGGTGATCCTGGTGGAGTAGATGAAAATGCGAAGGTAGGCAACCTAAGCATCCGTATCGGATTGGGTTGGGCCAAATCCCATCATTTTCATACCGGTCAATGTCCGGTAATGACTTACAACCGAGATTTAATGCAAGCCATCTTATATGACAAAATCAAAATAGCAGATGCCGTAAACGTCCAGGTGATTTCACTGGATGAAGGACCCAATGGTTACAAGGATTTTGATAAAGGGGCAGCCAAGAAATATGTGATTGATCCACATGGAATGGTGCCGGCATAGAGCTAATTAAAAATTGTGTTAGCGCTGTTGATTAAACTTTTTTAAAACTGATACTCCCTCGGATTAATAATCCGGGGGTTTATTGTTTAAAGGCATCAGGACTTGATCATATATTTGGCTATTAAGTGAACTTATTTACTTTTATTTAACTGAATAGTATCTCAATAAACTAATTTATCAGGCCATATTTTGTGGTAGAGAATTGACCCTATGGAACCCTCCTCCCCCATCCGGAAAATCATTCACATCGACATGGATGCCTTTTACGCCTCCGTTGAACAATTGGACAATCCTGAGCTTAAAGGGAAACCAATTGCTGTTGGTGGCAGCAAAGAACGAGGCGTGGTGGCAGCGGCCAGCTATGAGGCGCGGAAATTTGGCGTAAAGTCAGCGATGCCTTCCGTTACTGCAGCAAAAAGATGCCCTGAGTTAATTTTTGTCAAACCAAGATTTACACGATATAGAGAAGTCTCCAATCAGATCCGTGAAGTTTTTTATGCATACACAGATCTGGTAGAGCCACTCAGCCTGGATGAAGCTTACCTGGACGTGACAGAGAACAAATTAGGGTTAAAATCAGCTACACTGATTGCCGGAGCAATCAGAGAGAAGATCAAAGAACGAACCGGACTCACAGCCTCTGCAGGTATTTCTTACAACAAGTTTCTGGCAAAAACAGCATCTGACATGAATAAACCCAATGGCCAGTATGTAATCCTTCCTGAGGAAGCCGAAGCCTTTATTCTGAAATTTCCAATCCATAAGTTTTTTGGTATTGGGAAGGTGACCGCTGAGAAAATGAAGCAGGCTGGGATATTTACAGGCGCAGACCTGAGAAAGAAAACCCTGGAAGATCTTACCCTGAGGTATGGCAAATCCGGAACCTATTATTACAACATCTGTCGGGGAATAGATCGCCGGGAAGTGAAACCGGACAGGGAACGGAAATCATTGAGTGTCGAAAATACGTATGACCGGGACCTTCATACCTTAGAAGAGATTTTCGAAAAACTTGACTCATTAGCAAAAGAGCTAATACGCAGATATCTCAAACAAGGGGTAGTTGGAAAAACATTAACAATCAAGTTGAAATACGCAGACTTTCAACAGATAACCAGGAGCACAACCGGAAATCATCCCATTACCAGGATAGAGGAAATCACAGTCGAGAGTCGAAAACTCATCAATGAATCTTTACTCAGACCTGAAGGAATTCGGTTGCTTGGTATTGGTATATCCGGATTTATACAGGAAGAATCAACGCCCAATCAGCTTACGTTGAATTTCTAAGTTAAGGTAGTGCTTCAACTCTGGATCGCAAGTACTAGCAGGAAACGTTGCTTACCATGTCTGATTTTTACAAGACTTTTTGAGTTCCGCTATCGATATTTGTTCATATCGAAATTTTAAGTGATGATTAAAAAAACGCTCCTACTATTACTCCCATTTATTTCCAGCCTGGCAATCGGAAACGGTCTTGTGATCAGTAACCTTACTGTAAATGATACCCATACCCAGGCTACATTTGATATCTCCTGGGAAAACTCCTGGAGACAGACCGAGCGTTTTCATGATGCGGTGTGGGTCTATATCAAATACAGACCAGACAACAGCATTCAATGGGAACACGCCAGCATTTCCGGAGGTACCGGATCGGGAAACCTCGAGTTGGTGTCTCAGTCAGATGAAATGGGCATATTTATACGCAACACGTCTGATTTTACCGGAAACGTACCAGCTACATCCATTACCCTGGATATTGCAGTAGATTCTACCATTGCTATCTACCCAGATTTTGAAGTTTATGGCATTGAAATGGTATATATTCCGGAAGGACCTTATTATTTTGGGGACAGAACCAATAGTAATATTTCCGTCAAATCAAGTGGAGAATATGGATTAGATGAATCACCACCCTATTTATTTTATGAATTTGGTAAGAATTACTATGAGACGTATGTATATGATAGTCTTCAATTTGTCTACAATACACCTAATGAAACAATTAAACTTACAAATAAATTCTATCCTACTGGTTATAATGCCTTTTATTGTATGAAGTATCCATTTACACAGCAACAGGTTGTGGATTATTTGAATCATTTGAACCAAGAGGAAAGGATAAATTTTGGTACCAATAGCGCAATAAAATTAATGACAGCATTTCATCGAAATGGCATTTATTCAACAGACTCTATATTGAATTCTGGGTCTCATTGGGCAGTGAATGACTTAGATGAAGACGGTATTTACAATGAAGCAAATGATGGAGCAACTCTTGCAAATGCATTTCATATTGACAAAGGTTCAACTGACGCTCCTGATACAGTGAATTATGAATTTTTCTATACTTTATTAAACTGGACAGGGCTAAGGCCAATGAGTGAATTGGAATTTGAAAAAGCTTGTAGAGGACCACTTGCGCCTATCGCATCTGAACAAGCCTGGGGCACAAAAGGCCGTTTATCAGCATTTTCAATTATTAATGAAGGTACTGAAAATGAAACAGTTGACCGCCTAGGTGAAATAAATCTTTTAGAAAAAAACATTTATAGGGTGGGCTATCTTTCATCAACAGGGTTCACCAGGCTTCAATCACATGCAGGGTATTATGGAGTTCTGGATTTATCAACAAATGGAATTCCTTTATTGATAAGTATCACAAATGAAAATTTCACCGGAAAACTTGGCAATGGTAGTTCCGGAAGCAGACCAATTGAATGGGGTGATGCTTTTCATGTTGTCACGCGTTCCTCTGTGTCCGAGCGATTTTACGCTTTTGACGAAACTACTGGAAAATATTCTGGTGATTTAGCTATTGGAGGAAGGCCATTTACCGGCAGAGGGGTGCGCCAGCCATGAGACTCCACTTCTCAATAATTCTTGGTCTAATCTCATTTTCAATTATCTGTCAGCCCTCCGGGTCATGGGTAAACGAGTTTCGTATGCCAGGAATCAGCCAGGGAAACATCTCAGCGATGGTAGCTGATGCAAACTATGTTTATTTCCTCGATAACACCTGGGCAGGAGAATTCGGAGGCAGTCCTGCATTAAAAAAGTTTGTGCGATTTGATGGCCAGAACTATGAACAACTTGGCGGTCTCTTTCAATGTCAATCTTGTGGTACTGGATACCAAAATAGCATGATCATGGATGCTGCTGGTAACATTTACATTGGAGGAGCCTTTCAAGGTGCCAACAACGCTGACGGGACTTATGTAGAAAGTCAAAACCTCATTAAATGGAATACTTCCAGTAATGAATGGGAAAAAATATCCAATGGAATCAATTCACTGAGGATCAACGCCCTGGAAATCATTAGTGATACACTTTATATAGGAGGACAGCGTATAATCAGTGTTACACAGCCCAATTCAACCACCCTCGATGTGAGCCTGGTTGCTGCAATGAATCTCAATACCCTGGAATGGTCTGCCATGGATGGCGGCGTATTCCAGGAGTTTAATACTGAGCCTATTGTCTATGATATTGAAGCAGATGGACTTGGCCGGTTGTTTATCGGAGGAAGTGCTAATCAAGCGGGAAGTGATGCCATCAACTATTTTAGTGTCATCGTATGGGATCCAGCTGATGGCACCTGGAACACCACCGGTGGTTTGCCCTACTATTTCACTGAAGGAGCCACCGCTCAATCTTCAACGGTTCACTCGCTGGAATATGATGTGGAAAATGACCTCATGTATGCGGGTGGATATTTTGGTAGATATGCCAGTTCAAGGGGTTTCGCAGCCTATGACGGTACCTCATGGTCAATCATCGGGGGAATCGGACAACGAGGCACTACACCATTTTTTGTTTGGGAGATTTACAAAGACCCGCTTGAAAACAAAGTCTATGTTGGAGGGACCTTCAATAAAAAAGATGCGACAGATGGCAATACAGTGGGTAATGGCATCGGAATTTATGACCCGGTCAATTCAACATGGGAAACAAACCCGTTCAATGGTGGTGTAACTGGGAATGGCGCGTCGGTAAAAGCTTTTCAAAGATTCAATGATGACATTTACTTTGGTGGTGATTTTGACGCTGCAGGTGCTTTCAATGCCAACAACCTTGCCCGCTGGGATGGCACGGCCTGTGATGTCCTGGGAAATGGAATATTATCAAATAATTCTACCATCAATGACGTGGTAGAATGGAATGAAAAAATTATTGTGGGCGGACAATTTTCCATATTTGCAACAGACACAGCTTACTCACTGGCGATGTATGATCCAGTAACGGATATCTGGACCGAAATAAGTGGTGGAATAAAAAATCAAGCCAATGGACCCGGGGTTGTCAATGACCTGTTTGTTGACGGGGACCTCTTACATGTCGGAGGTGATTTTTATGGTGTTGATGATATTGCAACGAATGATTTCGCAACCTACGACCTGATCAATAATTCCTGGATCACTTATGGTCCCGGAGTCGCCAACACCAATGGTGCAAGGGTTTACACGATTACATCCTATATGGGGGATCTGGTGATTGGTGGTAACATTTCCGCCGTTGATGGGCAAAGTGTAAATAACCTGGCCTTCTTTGATGGATCCTCATGGACATCGCCCGGAGTGATTGACCAGCCTGTCTATTCGTTGTTTGCTGATGACGCTGTCCTGTATCTAGGGGGGCAGTTCAGCTCCATCAATGGTAATTCTTCTTTCCGGAAAATAGGCGCCTATTATCAGGGAAACTTTCATCCAATGGGCAGAGGGCTGGACAATAACGTTTTAAATATCAACAAAGATCCAACATCCGGTGCAATCCTCATTGGAGGAATATTCGGTAAAGCATTTGACAATGAAAACAATCCATTGACTGTAGATGCCCTGGTAGCCTGGAACGACAGTACCTGGTTACCATTTGCCAGTATCATTGATGGTTCCAGGCGTATTGAGGAAATCATTGTAGAAGAGGATAGCACTATCTTCATTGTAGGAAGATTTGGAACCCTCAACGGAACATCATTCAGTAACCTGGCCTTTTTTGATGGTTGTGAGTTTTATAACATGGGCCCGGGGATATCCGGAGAGGGTAATATCATCAAGGGATTGGCTCAAATTGGCAACCGCCTTTTTGTCGGTGGATCCTTCAATAATGCCGGCGAATACCCCTCTTATGGATTTGGTGCCTTTGAATTTACAACTACACCGACTTTATCAGACTGCCAACCTGTAGTTGATTTGGATGAATCCTACTTCAGTTGTGAGAATAGCCAGGATACCTTATCCCTAACTGCAGGTTATTATGGTTATGAATGGAATACCGGATCTGATTCATCCACTGCAGTATTTAATTCATCAGGGGTTTATGATGTCACGGTCTATTCCGAACTCGGTTATGCCGTAAAAGATACCTTCGAATTTGTTTATGAAATACCACAGGAATTTACACTCGGTAATGACACCACCCTGATTGGTGGGTTTTCGATCACAGCACCTGATGATCCTTTTTATAGCTATGAATGGAATACTGGTGACTCCACCCATTCCATTAATGTTTATCAGACTGGAGCATATGGATTAAACCTCATCACACGGGGAGGTTGTATCTCATCTGACTCAATTGTTGTGGATATTACTGCACTTCCGGGTTATGCGGGTGGTACTGGCAGTGGTTATGTGAATCAATACAACGAGAATCTGCAAAGCGTTCAGTTTTACTCAGGTGGCACTGGCAGTGGTTATGTGAATCAATACAACGAGAGTCTGCAAAGCATTCAGATTTACTCAGGTGGCACTGGCCAGGGATCTGATAACTATGTATTTTCGAACTCATCTGTATTCGATGTTTATGGAGGGGGACCGGGGGATGGAAGTGACCTGTTCATTTATTTAAATCCGGATCAAATAATGGCCTTTCAAGGGGGCGCGAATGATGGGTACGGACAAAAAACATATAATAATCCCGCTCAACTCCTCATATTCTCAGGAGGAATGAATGATGGCGCCTCAAACAATAATTTCAGCAATCCTCAAGCATTAAATATTTATGCAGGTGGAGTGAATGACGGATATTATTTGACAAACTATGAAAACCCTGAGTCTTTAGAGCTCTTTCAAGGGGGTCATGGTCATGGCTATCAAAAACAGTTAACGAAAAACAGCAAATCTTTGGATATATATGAAGGTGGCCAGGCAGATGGATATTCAAAAACATATTACCTGCAACCCAAAGTGCTGGAAGCTACCCGGAAAGCAAATGAGCGCAGTGAAATCAAGGTCTTTCCCAACCCTGTAACGCTAGGCCATCTTATGATCACCTTACCCAAAAATTATCGAAGTGGGGAGGTCCGCCTGGTAGATTTACAAGGCAGAAATATATGGCAGGACCAATTTACGAATAGTAAGCAAATACACCTGGATTTATCCGACTCCCTGCTGGAACGAGGGCTTTATATATTACTAATTCAAGCAGAAAATGATAAATATGAAGCAAAAGTTATATATCATTATTGAGAGCAACTCAATTTTGAAGAATGAACCAAAACAAGCCTACCTTTCAATTTATTGAACCTGTTGCTGAGTACACAGGTTTTATCAGGCGGATCATACTCGGGTACTCAGACCTGGATATCGAGATGCGTTTACCAATCCGGCCTACTGGGTTTGCCTATTTTACCTATTCCCGGTATCCAAAAGATATTACCCTGCATTATTCCAATAAAGAGATAAAACCCATCAGTAAACTTGGGTTTGCCAATCAAATCTTAAGGGAACACCCCTACTTTCAGATCAAGGGGAAGTTTTACCAGATTGGTATTGAGCTATACCCGCACATACCCTATTCCCTGTTCGATCTTAAAGGCACCCAACTGCTCAATCAAATACATGCATTTCCTGCTGATGACAGCAACATGGCCAACCTTTCAGCAACCCTTGATGCACTGGGTAAACCCGAAGAAGTAGCAATTGCTATGCAAGATTACCTATGGAAAAGATTAAAGCAGGTTGAAATCCGTTCGGATATTGTCGGGATGTTGGATGATATTTATGAGCGCCATGGGGAGATTCAGGTAAGTGAGCTAGCCGAAAAAAATAAGATCAGTACAAGGCACATGCAAAGATTATTCAAGGATTATATTGGCCTTACCCCTAAGCAGTATTCAATGATCATCCAGTTCAACCACGTTCAGCAGAAATTCATCAATGGAAATACGCACGTTGAGAATTATCACGACCAGGCACACTTCATCAAGATCTGTAAGCGGATTACCGGATATACGCCCAATGAACTGATGAAAATGAATGATGGATTTATATCAGGTTACCTGAAATAGTGGATCCACAAGGATGATTTCGTAATCTATCGGGTTTTGGTATTTCATGATATGCTTGTCAGTTAAAATACCGATCGGTATATTTGCAGTATGAGAAATCCGGAACTCACTAAAAAACTGATTGTAGAGAAGGCCATGCCGCTATTTAACCAAAAGGGATATCGTGCTACTTCCCTGTCAGATATCACCAAAGTGACCGGTATAACCAAGGGTGCTATCTACGGCAATTTTGAAAATAAGGATGCTGTTGCAGAAGCGACCTTTGAATCTGCTATTGAAATCGTAACCCACGAAATCAGACACCGCATCAAATCAGCCCCTACTGCTCCGCTCAAATTGAATGCCATCCTGGACTATTATGGCGAATATCTTCACAATCCACCTGTGGAAGGCGGCTGCCCAGTGATCAACACAGCCATTGAAGCAGATGACAATTATCCTTTGTTACGCACCAAAGTGATTCGTATCATGGCGCTGATCAAAGATTCCTTAAAAAAAGTCATGTACCGTGGAATCAAAGAAGGACAGATAAAACCCGAGACAGATGTAGAAGAATTTACGACTTCCTTTTATTCAGCCATCTTAGGAGCTACTTTGATATCCAGGGTGGAAGGGGATGATGAAAACTACAAGATCGTTAAGTCCAGACTGAGAAAGCTGTTGAAAGAAATTACGATATAAAAAAATTTAAACTACAAAATACCGATCGGTATATATTATGAGTAATAGCACATACATAGACGCAGGGAAGCAAGACATGAGCAGACCGAGTGAAAGGCCTAAGAAAACCAATTGGAAAACTGGTCTTACGAAATCTTTCCTTAAGGTCTATCAATATATAAACTCCACCAGGGTTGCCGAAATCATTTGGGGGTACTTCACCAAACCCATACAACCCCGATTTACCGCCTCCCAGGAGGAAATCATGGATCAGGCACAAAAAGGCGTGATGAAATACAAAGGATTTAATCTCACGACCTACAAATGGGGCAATGGATCTAAAAAGGTGCTTTTAAGCCATGGATGGAACTCTAAAATTGCAGACTTTCGAAGGATGATCAATCAGTTTGTTGCTAATGGTTACAGTGTAGAGGGGATTGACATGAAAGCCCACGGAAAATCTGAAGGCATCAGATCTGTGTTGCCTGAATTCAGAGATGTGTTAAAACAATACATCCTGCAACAAGGGAAATTTGAAGCCCTCGTAGGTTATTCACTTGGTGGGATCGCTGCAGGGATTACCACCCATGAGTTATCTGAGGACTTGAGGCCTGATCAATTATTTTTGATTGCTACCCCACCCTACACCCGGTACTTTTTTGAGCATGTGGTAAAAAATGATGCCGGATGTAATCACGAGATTTATGTAAAGCTAGTCGACATGATGGAGGAACATTTTGGTGAGAGCATTGACTATTTTGACCTGAGAGACAAAAAGGAAGTGCTATCCAATATAGAAATGCACTTAATCTATGACGAAGATGACCAAACAGTTCCTTTCTCAAAAGGGGAAGAAATGAGGTCTCATTTTCCAACCGCTCATTGGGTGCACACTAAAGGTTTAGGGCACTACAAGGTCATTGCTTACCACGAAGTCATCCAATACATCTCAAATGCCATGAAAAAACGTGATGTGGTAAAGGTTTAGATCTTCGGCAACTCCCAGCCATTTTGATAAGTAGGCTTGAGAAATGCATTTGCTTCATCATTGTCCTTAAACATCCCTTTCTCTGCATCCCAAAATACTTTGGACTGGGTGCGGTAAGCAATATTTCCCATATGGGCATTGATCGCTGCTATAGCTCCTGAATTAATGTGAGTCGCCAGCATTGATGGATCATTCGCTTTGATGGCATCCACAAAATTTTTCGTATGTAAGTCCAGGTAATTCACCCCTGCCGGAGGTCTCATCACCTCTACGGGTTCCATAAGTCTTTTACCCTGATCGCGTTCAATAATTACCTCAAGTCCACCTCTATTTACCACCAATGTCCCATTATTACCTATAAAGGCAATTCCTTCCCCCCTGCCATAAGGGCCATTATCGATGCCTGTGGCATGTTCCCAAAGCATCGTGAAATCTTCATATTCGAATACAGCCTGCAGCGTATCTGGAGTCTCTGACGCATCATCTGCATAGGCAAGTTTCCCTCCACTGGCCATCACTGACTTTGGAGCGGTAACGCCCATAAAATACAAAGCAATATCTATCTCGTGTACGCCCCAGTCTGTCATCAGTCCACCGGCGTAATCCCAAAACCACCTGAAATTAAAGTGAAAACGATTGGGGTTAAAAGGTCTTTTTGGTGCTGGCCCCAGCCAAAAATCATAATCTACACCTTCAGGAACGGCTTGATCAGGAACCACTGGCACCGGCTTCATCCATCCCTGATAAGCCCAAACTTTTACGAGCCTGATCTTACCCAGATCCCCTGAATCCAGAATCTCTTTGGCTCTTTTGTAATGAGTCCCGCTGCGCTGCCATTGACCGACCTGTACCACTTTCCCTGTTTGACGGGCAGCCTCCATCATTATATTGCATTCCTGGATCGAGTTTCCAAGTGGCTTTTCACAATAAACATCCTTCCCAGCCTGTACGGCATCCACCATGATCTTACAGTGCCAGTGATCGGGTGTTCCGATAACTACGAAGTCTACATTTTTATCATCCAGTAATTTTCGGTAATCCTTATAGACCTTTACCTTGTTGTCGCGTTGCTCCGCATATTCCTTTTTCCTTTTCTCCGCCGCATTCTGGTCCACATCTGCAATAGCTACCAACTCTACATCATCCATCCTTAGACAAGACCTTGTATCAGCCCAACCCATGCCATTACACCCGATCACACCAACCCGGAGCTTATCACTTTTTGGTAGTGGGTTTTTGATAAGGGGACTAGCCTGAATGAGACCTGAACCAAGGGCAAGACCTCCGGCTCCTAATAATGAGCTTTCTCTGATGAATTTTCTTCGTTGCATGATTGGATGTTTATGGTAAGGTAATATTAATGATTACCGTAGAAATAGCAGCTGGAAAATGGCGATAAATTTTTATAAAGTACGTCGTTCAGAACGAAGCTTATGGAATCATAAATACAAGAAAAACTTCGCCAACGCTGGCGTTTAGCCGACGTACTTTGATCAATTTATTTGTTGGTGAGAACACCAACAAAGGCAAAAATGTAAAGGGGTTTAAGCATTGAGGTTAAAGAAGAGACCCTTCCTGGTTTGGCGGTTCCGATCAAATCGGGATTGCGCTTAGTCAGGTCGGGCCTCAGAAATTTGAGGTGCATCAATTACCATTATGGCTCGATTACTTCACTTGGATCGGTAGCTATTCCCTGCTTGAGGAATTTCAACCTTCTTAATCGCGATCGAAGCTCCTTGCTTGGACGAAAGTTTATCCTCACCTTGCTAATGCTGAATTCGTCAACATCTCCCGGTGCATCCTCTGCCTTACTAGACAAGGATGGTGAGAAACTACCGAAATCACCCAACCTGATGATTCGACCATCTTCCATGTGATAATTCATCCGTTCAAAAAATGACTCCAACACAGCATATACATCTGTGGTAGTCAATGTGCTCCTATCTGCAATTTCAGAAGCGAACTTCCTCATATTGATAGGTTGCTGACGAATGATTCCTGCATAGTACTTGATTGTACCTCCGCCAACCACTCCCGGTTGACCTTTGGGTACGGACTTATATAAAACACTCATGACTAAAAAATTTAAAAATTAAACAATTGATTTAAAGTGCCTACCTATGCGGCAGGCAGGCTTCACTTGCTATCACGCGGCTGGCGTCAGAATGTACCTATTGGGACTGGAACGAAAGCGTGGTAATGCCTACCGGAGCTTATCCACCAATAATGGTTTCTCTAAAATTCTGCTTTGCTTGGTCTTGCTGGGGACAGTGAGACGTTTGCTGGGCTTTAGCTTGTTAAGCTGTCGAATGCGCTTTTTCGACAAGTCTAAAGACAGTAAAAAAGAAAGCAAAAATTATTCCAGAAAGAGTGCCAAAACGGTTTATGAGATAAAATAATTAATATTTCTGATATATAGTAAAAAAAGCATTGAATAACGTATCCTACCGTGCTATGTAATCGTTTAATGATAAGGTAAGGGAGCTTAGGAAAAAAGGTTCAAACCTCCCCAATAGACTTTCTTATTTTGACACAAAAATTATCAAATTAGGAAAGGTCATCTTTGTCCTACAGCGTCTATGATAATGTTCATAAAAAAGGCTGAAAAACCCCTCAAAATAAGCTAAAAAGGGACCTTTTAAAACCTGCGCAGCTTTTCGTTAAAACCCGCGCAGACTTTGAGCAAAACCTGCGCAGGTTTTGTATGAAACCCGCACGGGTTTTAGAGAAGATGTAGGCAGGTGTTTTTCAGTGTGATCTTGAAGGTGTTTTTAGTAGGGGATTCTCAAAATGAGATAAATGGAGGTGGGCTTTACGTTCTGTATAAGAGTAGTAGCGGATTTAAAGGCTCTTATATTTTCGTAAGAAATATACTCAATTAAACGCAAAAATGTACAGGTGAGTACCCAAACTGCTATTGCTTTTATACATTGTTGTGCTTTCGTTATCTATGCAAACGCTAATAACTTATATTTAAACCCGTAATAACTCACAAGGTCTTTTTCTTTTTGGCTACCGCATAGAAGCTTGAAGCTCCTTTATAAATCTTTTCGGTGTTAATGGTCTGAAAATTTCCATTTGCTATTAAAACATCTAATTCTGTGCTTTTTAGTCTTCTGATTGGTATGGGGATGACTCCTATTTTACACAAAAAACGAACAAATTGAATTTGAATGTTAACTAATAATGACATTTTATCTCGTAAGCAAGGTGTTATAGAAATAAATATCCCATCAGATTTCAATAGTTCATCTATTCTTTTTATAATTACTTTAGGATCAGGTATGGTGTGTAGCACATTGAAAGCTAGTATCGTATCAAATGATTCTTTTTTAAGTCTAGCATCAAAAATATCCGTTGCTAAGAAATTTACGTTTTCAATTTGACGAGCACCAGCTTTCTCCTTTGCAATTTCAATCATTTTTGGCGAGATGTCAATTGCATGAATCTCTTTAACCAGATCGGCAAGTTCACATGTGGTTGTGCCTGTTCCGCATCCATAATCCAAAACAATATTGCTGGAATGAAGATATTTTTTGGTGTTCTCTCTTGACTTGTTGTGAACATATTCAAAGCGTTCTTCTGTTTTATCATAATTTTTTGAAGCGCTATCCCAGAATTTTTTCGATTTATTCATTTTCAGTATTTTAAGGTTAATTAATTCAATCTTCTAGTTCTTCAATCTGAAAACCGTGATTAGACAATGTATTTATAATCATATCAGCTATATCTTCGAAACTTTCTATTCTAAGAATATTATCAAAATCCTCTAAATCTGTATTCCATTTTTGAATTGAAGGTATTTTGTTGAAAATTGAAGAAATAGTAATTATGTCTTTAGATTCAATATTAGTTCTAAATACAGATACGGTTATATCTTGTTTTGTTAGATAATTTCTCACGAATTGGTTATTAAATTAACTATTTGTTTTCTAGCTTCCTTTGCTTCCTTTAGCTTATTAACCAATATCCAAACGTGGAACATTTTAGGATATTCATAATATTTCATTGTAATACCTAGAGAACGAGCATTATCTCTTAATTTTCTTGAGTCAGCTACAAACAGATCATGAGTTCCAACAAAAAGAGAGATTTTAGTTAGATTCGTTAGATCTCCATTGATGGGACTTACCTTATAATTTGACATGTCATTTTCGCCAGCATAACCTTTTCCTGCAAATTGAAGCCCTTTAATTCCAAGGATTTTATCTTTTTTATCAACTTCTATAATCTCTGAATTACTCATAGTTACATCCAGCCATGGAGCCATTAAGATAAGTTGGTTAGGCTGCGGTCGGTTTTCATTTCTTAGGAACATCGTAAAACCTAAAGCCAAACCTCCACCGGCAGATTCTCCCATAATGGTAATATTTTCTAGACTATGTTGAGCTATTAATTCTTCGTATAATTCATCAAGGTATTCGTAAGTCTGTTCAAACGTTGAATGGGGAGCTAATGGATAGTCAGGAATGACAAAAGTTGCATTCGTTTTCTCTAACAATCCTTCGACAAATGCCCAATTATGTTTTGAAATGTTCCAATAGTATGCTCCACCATGTAAATAAAGAATGACTTTTTCTGAACCGTTTTGTTTAGGTTTCAATGTCCAAAATTTCCTTCCTTTTATGGTATCTACGGTTGTTTTAAAATTACTCCGAAGAGACTTTGGTATTGGTGCTACGTTTTGATTGTATTTTCCCTTAACTATTTTTTTTTCGATGAGCTTTTTGGCGTTGAAAACGGCAGCGGCCTTTTGAAAAAATTTAGACTTGAAACTAGCCTTTTCCGAATGAATGTAATTCGTAGATGAATCTATTTTTCGTTGAGCGTTCACCGAGAGTGGTATGGTACTCACTATTATTAAAGGAAGTAAAGCAATCAATTCTCTTATCATCTGTCAAGTATTCTGATTTATACTTGCAAAGTTATGCCTTAGAATTGCCTTATGCATTCACTATAGTTAATGTTTAGTAGGGCAAGATGATAACGTTACTATGAGTTTTTGGTATCAGAGATTCTCTTTCGGATCCTGCTAAGTGATTGAGGTTTCATACCAAGGTAGCTGGCTATTTGATGATGAGGAACCCGGTCAAAAAGATAAGGTTTTGTTTTTTGTAAATTTAGATACCTTTCTTCTGGAGAAGAAGATATAAATTCACTCCATTCAGCTTTTGCTAAATGTATTTTATCAATAGCTATTTGGCGAAATACTAACTCTAATCGTGGAAGTATAGCTTGTAATTCTTCTTCGTAACTTTTGGTGCTCACTGTTAAAACACAATCCTCTGCACATTCCCAATAATGCTTTGAAGGTTTACTTTGGTCTGATTGAGGTGTAAATGTTTCACTTTCGGTATAGAATGCAGTAGATTTTTCTTCTCCATCTTTTATTAAATACTCTCTTACACAGCCCTCTACCACCATGTAACATTTGGTAGGGATTTGACCTTCCCGCAATAAAATTTCTCCTTTCTTAAAATTTTTAGCTACTGTTTTTTCTACAATCAATTCAACCTCTTCAGGGTTGAGAGGACGAAAATTGCTAACTAAAGCTCTTATTTTTTCTTTTGGGTTCAATCTGTTATCTATTTTATGAAGCACAACAAAAGCATAATGCTATTGCTCTTATTTTCTATCAAATGTACCTGTTTAATCGCTTAAACTGATCTGCTATGGCCTTGATGAGTTCTTGTAATGCTTTTGTAAACTGATGATTAAACGTATATATCCGATTATAATCGGATATATACGAATCAAATAAAACTTTTGAAGCAATTGCCTATCTCCGTGTAAAAAACGTATTGAAATCTACTATTTGTTAGGTGTTCAGCTATTTCTATTCGTTGAAGTTGCAAACTCCAACGAGTTTAGGGAATGACCCAGACCGACCTTAATGCTTGTTCAACCGCTTCTCTTTATTCTTTACATAAATCAATTTGTGCTTGCTTTTTGATGTTTCTCGCTGATCAATTTCAAATTTGCCGGTCGACTGAATCAATGGCGTTAATTTTTCAAATCCATAATTTCTTGAATCAAAATTAGGTTGCTTCTTTTGGATATTGCTGCCGACATCACCAAGAAATGCCCACCCATCCTCGTCAGATAAATCTCGAATAGCAGATGTTATAAGTGCGATTTCGCGATTGGTAATCTGCTCAACACCTGATACATCCTTTTCTTTCTTTTCGACTTTATCCTCTGTTTGGCTTCTCAGAATTTCTATGTAAATGAATTTATCACAGGCTACAATAAATGGATTGGGGGTCTTTTTTTCTCCAATACCAATAACGAGCATCCCTGCCTCTCTCAATCTGGTGGCAAGCTTCGTAAAATCGCTATCACTGGAGACCAGGCAAAAACCATTTACCCTGTTGCTGTAGAGTATATCCATGGCATCGATAATCATCGCTGAATCAGTTGCATTTTTACCAGTAGTATACCCGTATTGTTGAATGGGAGTTATTGCGCTTTCCAATAGCAGGTTCTTCCATTTGTTCAAACCGGGTCTTGTCCAGTCACCATAAATCCTCTTAATTGTAGGATTACCATATTTGGCTATTTCTTCCAGCATCTCCTTCACATGGGCAGATGGGATGTTATCACCATCAATCAGGACAGCCAGGTTTATATTTTCACTCATTTTATGAATTTAGTGATGATAGTGACTGATGAAAAAATATCAATCAAATAATTTCCTATGAATAAACCGGCTCATCCAGATAACACGATCAATGGTGTTTTTCCACTGTAAAGCAATTCATTAATGGTGAATTTTCTTAATAACCTATCTGTGATCATACGTGTCCCCTGCTGAAGCACCAAAATAGCATCCTGGCTTTTTTCGACTCTGCTTTTGAGGAGGCTCATTGTATCATCCCCCTGGAAAAGTTGAATTTCAGGATGATAGGCTTCATACTCTTTTTGAAGACTTTGAAGCAGGCCTCTTGCCTGAGCTTCATCTTCATTCTCTTTTAAAACGGTAAAAAATTCAAGGTTTTTAATCCTGCTCGTCAGGCTCGTTATTACAACATTCAATTGCTTCTTATTAAGGGGAAATTTTGGGTGTATCCCAACAAGAAGTTTTTCAGGCATAGCCATGGGAGTCAGGGATGGCACGGCCATGGTCAGTAAATCCGATTCATCAATGATAGAAATTGTGGTGCTGCCTATAAATATCCGCTTCAGGGTACCTGTACCTTTTAAACCAGCCAACACCCAGTCAAAATAGGATTCATCAGAAAGTTCTTCAAGGGTGGACAGAATGGGCTTTGAACTTACAAGAAAAGAGTCATCATCCACTCTCCCTTTGGCAAGTTTTTGCAGGTTGGTATAAGCTTCCTCTGTTTCAGTTCTGGTTTTCTCCTCCCGGGCTTGCTGATCATCCATTGAAGATGCTATTTCCGGAATACTGTGCACAAAAACGATCTTTGCATCCATAATTTCAGAGATACTGAAGGCAAATTCCGTCTGGTTTTCTGAATATTCAGAAAAATCCACCAGTAATATGATCCTGTTTTTCTTATTCATTCTATATGAATGTTGATTGATTTTAACTAAGATAGTAGAACTGATCAACACCTACAACCGCATCTACCAAGTACTGTATTATAACAGATAAAATCCAGATTTTATTTAGTTGAAAATCCTTTCTCTCTCCTAACAGACCATGAAATACGATAAAGGCCTGCACCTTTGGTAACTCCCAGCCATTTTCATCGATTACCGTAAGGAATGCATTTACTTTATCATTGTCCTAAAACATGCCTTTCTCTGCATCCCGGTATGCCTTAGACTTTGTACGTTAAGCCATGTTTCCCACGTGGGGATTGATTTTTACTATCACTGCCGAATCAATATGAGGGTAAAATTTGATGAAGCAAGTCAGAACGAAACGCGCGTAATTGTAAACTTTGAGGATAGTCGGATCAGGGCAAATAGTTAAGTAAAATCCAAAATACAGGACTAATGGGTTGAGTTAAAATAACAATTAAGCAGCAGTTATAAAAGCGTATTAAGGTAAAATCTAAATCTTTTTGATATGAGTTGATGGCATGCTTTCCAATTAGTAAATTCAAATCTCAAAGTACAGTTATTGACAATTATAAACTTTCAAAAACATAAACTATGTTCAAAAATTTATTACTATTTACCCTGATTGCTGGTTTAACATTAGGAATTATTTCCTGTTCTGAGGACGAGGAAGACATGGCTGATACGGGTATCACTGAAATAACCGATCCTGCCGATTTATCAGATGGCGAAGCAGATTTCATAGCTACGGGCGATGAGACATTTTCTTTTATCAGTAATTCCAGTTCCTGGACTAAATCAGGTAAACTAACAGTGAACGGTCGCGACTATGCAAAAACTATTTTGTTAATAGTAAATGAGACTGAGGACATAACGATCACCGTAGAATTCTTTATTCATGATCCGGAGGCAGGGTTCTTTGGAGGGAAGACACCAGAAGCAGGTGACACGTATGAGGTAGGTTTATCGATAGAAGAACAGTCCAGCGAAGACACCCAGAGATTTGCCGATATAAGTGTCTTAGGAGATAATCTAATCACTGGATATTTTAATGATACAGAATCAACTGGCTCCATAAACATTGCTTCTGTTAACGATGGAGTGATTGCAGGTGAAATTGACGTGAAGGAAATATTTGGTTTTGATTTTGAGGCTGGTAAAGGCTACCACATAGACGTAAGGGCCTCTTTCAAATCACTGGAAGGGGAATGATCGCGGGATAGCTATTTATCCTGATGCTACTGACTTAAGTCCTGATGAGCACACAGAAGGTTCTGTTGTTACTAATCGACAGATTCCCAGGCTTTATGTTTTCGAGACGCCCTTTCGAAACATGTAGAAGCCAAGTGTTTTATTAGAACACTGGTCCCTATTACATACTCAAAAGGAGTTGCTATTTTTTGTACAACTTGGCAGTAGTATTATTGGTCTTTATGTAATGGAGTCCTTCATTTAAATCAGACAATTCCAGGACTAACTTTGACTCGTCAAAGATTATTTGCTTACCAGCCCCGTTGATAATCCTGGCACCAACAAAGGTGCTGTCATCTTAGAATAATTCAATAAAACTTTTTGACAGATTTTTAAGACTATCGGTATAAAAACGCATTCAACCTATTAAATGGTGATTTTGTCTTGATTTGAAAAACCTGCGCAGACTTTGCTCGAAACCTGTGCAGACTTTAGCTAAAACCTGCGCAGGTTTTGATTTAAACCCGCACGGGTTTGTGCCATGTTGGAAGAGTACAATTATTCGATTCGATTTGGAGATAATCATAATGCTGTTCTACATGTTCCGCAGGTCATGTCGGACTTTAGATTGGTGGGATTTCCAATCCCATCAGACATCAGAATCAGGAGATTCCTTTTTACCTGGCTTCAACATGACCTTTCAGAACGTGTTGAAGAGCAAGGTTGTATTCGCATGCCTTTTTTCATGTAAAGTTTTTTATTGATCACATTACTCAACTTCCGTCTCAATAGTGATTGAGAATTCAGTACCAGGCTCAATGGTATTATAAGTCGATTTCAGCATCAAATCGGTAGATTCATCCTCCCGATCAGGAAGTCCTAGCCAAGGTTCTACGCATACATAATCTGCTAATGGTTTAGACCACAAAGCCAGGTGGGGGAAGCCCTTAAAACGAACCACAATTCCTTTCTTTTTATTCCTTCTACGTAATCGAACCCAATCATAAGCTATGTTAGAGAATATTAATGCGTCCTTATTGAAGAGGGTATCTGAAAGCGCAAGAACGCCTTCATTGCTTTGAATTTCACGTTTGTAATAGGACAGCAATCCCGAAGCTCCTAAGGTATCTGCCTTAAGGTCTACTGGCGATGGGAATTCAATTACATAGTCCGACAACTTTGTGTCTTCGCCTAAAGGACAGGCATATGCCGTGTGTCCACCACAAGTAAATGGCATCGGAACGGCGTCTAGATTTTTAACTTGGTAGGTCATCAATAAACGGTTTGCTACTAACGCATATGCTACCGTGAAGGAAAATTTGAATGGATATTGTTTGAACGTTTCCTCGGAACTTACAAGCGTAAAAGCACACTTAGTAATTTCATTTTGCTCAAAGCTAAGATGATTGTTGTGGCGAATAATTCCGTGCTTAGGCATAAGATATGTTTTCTCCTTAAAAACAACTTGCTCATCTTTAATCTTTCCAATAGCTGGGAACAATACGGGTGAACTGCCACCCCAAATCGAGGGATCTATCTGCCAGATGTATTCTTCTCCGGTTGCCTTATCTTTTAAGGATCTGATCTCTGCCCCTTCAGATTCAATGGCACAAATCAGCTTTTCATTTTCTATCGTGTGTATCATCTTTCTTTAACTGGCTGTCATAAATTAAGAAATGCAACATTATCTTTTCAAAATTAACTGGTTTACGAGATATGCTGGAAAGGAATCCATTGCGGTTTGATATGTTTCGCAGGGCATGTTTTAGTGTAAACTTCAATAAATAGTTAACAACCGATTTATTCATTTTTCTCCAATAACCATTAACGGTAATTAATAGGAGTAGTGGCTGATTACTTGACAGTCTCCCTTCGAACCATGATAAAGCTAGTCATATGAAAGGATCGCCTACCAACCTGGGTTTTGCTGATTTCATTTTTTTAAAGACTTATACTTATCATGCAATCCTATGCCTGATAGTATCATAGGCACAGACTTTTCTATCCTTGACACCCTTGTCTTTGCTTGTTTGGGTTGTGAAAAATAGAGGATATAACCCCGCTGCCTTCCTGGAGTTAGTGCTTCAAAAGCATTTTTCAAAAAATGGTCTTCTTCAAATTTCGCTGTTAATTCCTCTGGAATTGGCTCGGGGTTCTTTTTGAAGGTGACTTTTAACCCGGAATTTTCTATTTCGATAGATTCAAAGATGTATGCTATTATATCACGCTTATTCTTATTGATTTCATCCGTGCTTTTAAACTTAAAAAGCCTTGCTGCCTGTGAATTAGGTCCAGGCTTTCCTAATAATTTCTTGTCGTCACTTAATAGGGACCCTTTGAAAAAGCTGATACAGCAATACTCCTTCAATGCACTCACCATGAGAATATTCTTCCTTTTAAAAGTGTAGCATGGAGCCCCCCATTTAGATTCCTCCGTCAACCCGCAGTCAAGAACCATTTCTCGCAACAGTTTCAACTCAGAAGTCCACGTATGAACTTTGCAATCTGCCGTTCCTCCCAACGGGCAACGTCCACAGCCTGCCAATAAGTAATTATCTACAGATTCATTCATTTCTTCAAATTATCACGACAACCACCCAGCGCGTGTACCCCCACAAGTTGTGGCTTTTACTAATGTAGTGAAACTGCTCAATCCCCACAACAGTGGTTGTGAGGCACTGAATTTTGCAGGAAAAAGCTGGTACGACAACACATTCAACCTGTGTTTCTCAGCTGGTACATCAGCAAATATGAAATTCCCATGGTTAGCGCCAAACTGCCCAGGAAGATTGGCATTTGTAAGTATGAGAGTTTGGACAGTTCACCACTAGTTATGCCTATTAGGCTGACTTTTCCATAAAGTAGTTGTCCGGCAATCACTACTCTTATGATTCTTAGCGTTCGAAGGTTTATTTTGTAAAGTTTAGAAGCATTTGTACCTGAGACCGAAATAGGATAGTTGAGTAAATGAGGCATCCTATTTAAGAGGTATAATCCTACATATACAGCTGTCATTAAAATAGGAGCTAGCCAAATTAATTCCTTGTTACTGTAAATATTTGGGTTCATCGGGTTTAACGTTTAACAGCGCAATACTTGATATCGTTGAGTGGATGATTTCGTAAAGGATATCGGAATTCATAGATATCAATTTACAACCCAAATTTGACGTGGGTGATACCGCTCAAAATCCTACATAGCCTTTATGAATTATACATCTTTACATTAGTCCTTATTAGAAAAATCTAAATAATTAAATTAATGAGAGAAAGCAGGAGAACTAGCGCTCATACATAGGACTTTGTGCCCCGACATTGTGTTAGTCCTGCCTTCCTCTCTTTGTGTTGAACTATACCTTGATAGAATACTAGGGATCCTGACTGATGCCCTTATAAAGGTGGTAGTTGGTTCAACTTATTGTGTAACAAAACCTTCATTAAAGTTATGAAAATGAAATTATTGCAGGTATTGATGCAAGTAAATCAAGCCTGTCTGTCACTTTATTGAAGAAGGGGCAGATAAAAGAGCAGTATGACATCCCAAATGATTTATGTGGATATAAAAAACTACTTAATTGTTATACCAGGGATGAATTACTTGTTTGTCTTGATGACTGTGGCAACTATCACATGCACTTTATCAAGTACCTCACAAGAAGGCGATATCGCTCTCATGTAGCCTCTGGGTTGCGGATCAAACGATCAGTAGGCCTTAAGCGAGGTAAGAGTGACAAACTTGATTCAGCGGTTATAGTTCGATATGCTTATTTACATAAAGATGAACTTTCCTTCAAAGATCAGTATAATTAACTTTATCATCAATTAAAGCTACTGAGAAGACATAGGGAGGGTCTTTCGAAGCAACACTCAGTGATTAAGCGGAAGATAAAGGAATTAGAAGTCCTCAAAGGTGTTGTCGACACAAGCCTATTCAAGACAAGTTATGAACACCTGGCGAAGGTATTGTCAAAAGAATTAAAGGAAGTGGATCAGAAGATTGAGGACATGATTAACAGCAATATATCATTAAGTAAGCAGTATGATCTATTGTTAAGTGTTAGAGGCATAGGTAAGCGCTTGGCAGTAGGGATATGATCATCTATACTGAAGGGTTTAACAAGTTCTTCTCGTGGCGAAAATTTAGTTATTATGCTGGATTGGCTCCATTCCCCAATCAAAGTGGAACCAGTATTAGAGCGCGAACCAAGGTAAGTCCAATAGCCAATAAGGAATTAAAAGCGTTGTTAACAATGAGTGCTGTAAATATGCTACGATACTCCAATGAATACCGTCGGTTTTATGACCGTAAAAAAGAAGAGTGAAAACACCATATGGTGGTGGTGAATGCTATACGAAATAAAATTGTCTCTAGGGCATTTTCAGTCATCAAACGACAAACACCTTATGTAGCGTTACAGAACTGATCTTGAAATAATCCAGTCATTTGACTTGGATTTATAATAGAACACATTGTTAGTCGCTGTGTTTTATTTATAATTTTTCTGTAATCGCTTTTCTCCAAAAGTAAATACCAAAAACACAAGTAACAATTGCAAACATAATTCCGTTTTCGCCAAGCCAATATTCCGTTCCTTCATTCTTAATTGTTAATTCAGGCATTATTTTTTGAATATAAACATTACTTACTGCGTGAAATATTACAGCTGGCCAAAGACTTTTAGATTTAAAAGCGTAGTAGGTCATAATGAAAGACATAGAAATGATTACGATGAAGAATGTTATAAATTCTAATAGCATATTATTACTATAGTAAACAAGTAATGGCCAATGCCAAGCAGCCCAAATAAATCCACTAAAAATTGATACACCAGTAAATGAAAGTACCTTTCTCAATTCATAAATAAAAAAACCTCTCCACCCAATTTCTTCTCCTAAAGTTGTTGCAGAAGCTCTTATTACTTCTACAGTACCTAATAAGGCAATTGCTATTATTGTTATTGCCGTTGGATTTAATGTGCCTATTCCAAACAAACCAAGATCCCCCCCCCAATTTGTTATTGCTTCACTATTAGTTAAACTTCCCAATCCGAAAATCCAGATTAATGCGTAAGTGACTATACCGTATAGGGCAGGAATGAAATAAGACCATCGGATATATTTCCAATTTCCCCAATTCCAATTTAGAGATGAAATCTTACGACCTTTTATTTTTAAGGTAATAAATGCAGCAATCGCAGGACACCACATTATAGCTCCAACATATATTCGTGATGGATATAAATTAACTATGGCATAATGAAAAGGTGAAGTAAGAAGAAGAACGATTGCAAGAAATAGAAAGATTGTTTTCCAAGTTTCTTTTCGTTCCGATAAATTTTCTGGCATAAGGTTTTAATAATTGATTTGTAAATGGAAGACGAAGAGATTATGGTTTTATTACATTGTGCCTACGCCTGGATAGAGCGAGTGGGCCTCCCCAGACAATGAAAAACTAAACTAGCTAAATCTACGGTGAGATGCAACGGGTAAAATCCTACTGAGCCTGCCTGCCGGCAAAGGCAGGTTTAGCAGATGAAGGCTCCTGACTGGTGCAATGGCAAAGGGAAACTATCAGTTCCCAGAGTAAATTTAGTGGTGAGATTCCTGGAGAAGTGGCTATGAAATGCTTAAGGCCATTCGGCTCTATCCGATGTTGTGATCCGTTCCTATTTCGCCCAATTCGAGGTAGTCAGTTTTGAAATAGGTTAATAATGTTTTTGGTTGTTCGTTACCAGAGTCAGATCGTTATCGAGAGCAATTCCGGAAATTAGCAAATCAGCAGTTCCAATGGTTATTCCTTTTACCCTGAGTTCAGCGTAAATGTTCGCAGAAGTTCGAAGTGAAGGAGTTGAAAGTTTCTTGATCTCGCATGTTGAGATGAATTCTTCAAACTCAACAATTTGTTTAGTGGCTCTCTTGAAAGTTAAGCCAGCCAGAATCTCAAAATAGGTTATCTCAGAAATAGTGATCTTGGGATGTTCTTCGAGGTAAAGTTCAAAGTTCTTGACCACTTTCTGATTACCTTTCAGGAAATACGATAGGATATCAGTGTCAACAAGTGATCGATTCAAAATTTCGGAATTCGTTCGTTGTTATCCACTCTCGATTTGTGAAGTTCAGTAGTTAGTTCATTCAATTCCAACCCCTTGAAAATTCCGCTAAATGACATAGGGGATTTCTCAGTATTGAGATGAGATTCTATATCGTTCAGGTAGGCGTCAAGGTTCCGGAGTTTGTCGTCCGAAAGCTTCTTGACCCTGTTAAGGATAATATTTCTGAGTTTCTCCCTTGTTGCCATAGTACAAAGTTACCGAATTTCCGCCTAGAAGACCAATGCTTTGTCAATACCAGCCACGCAAAGAAGGCTACTAAATCCGCAATCGGTATCTATAACAATAAAAGATTACACCTATCTTTAAATCTTAAAACACCTGAACAAGTGTACAGGAAAACAGCTTAAAATCAATTTTTAACCTGTAGCCATTATTTAGGACGGGTCAGAAGATTGCCAACAACTGAATAAGCGAAGTATTCCACTTATTCCTTATCAAATATACATGTTTAGTGCCAAAAAAAGGTCGCAGCAAGGTTATAAGGAGGTGATAAAACAGACAGTAAGCTTATTTATATCCGTATATATCCGATTAAATCCGGATAGTGCTAGCCTTCATTTTTTGCTGAGTAACAGCATTCATCCAAGGGATCCATCATGTTCAGCCCATCACAACATTCCCTTCGTACTGGGAAGTTTGTCCATTTCATCCAGGTTTCGACCAACCGCCATTTTGATGGCTTTGGCAAAGGCTTTGAAGATGGCCTCTATCTTGTGGTGTTCGTTTTGTCCTTCGGCCTTGATGTTGAGGTTGCACTTCGCCGTATCAGAGAACGATTTGAAAAAATGATCAAACAGTTCGGTGGGCAACTCACCCACTTTTTCTCTTTTGAAATCTGCCTCCCACACGAGCCATGGGCGACCGCCAAAATCAATCGCTACCTGGGCTAATACATCATCCATGGGCAATAAAAACCCATACCGTTGAATCCCTTTCTTAGCACCCAATGCCTTTAGAAAAGCTTCTCCCAAAGCCAACGCCGTATCTTCTACTGTGTGGTGCTCATCAATTTGCAGGTCGCCATTTACCTTAATACTCAGATCAATTCCCCCGTGCTTACCCAGCTGATCAAGCATGTGATCAAAAAAGGCAATCCCAGTATCCACCTGGGGTTTCCCCTCCCCATCCAGATTTAACTCGATGGCGATATCCGTTTCATTCGTCTTCCGTTTTACCGCGGCCTTACGTGGTTTCAACACCAAAAACTCATAGATTTCCTTCCAGCTAAGCGTCGTTAAGGCAGCATTGGTCTTTTGCTCCTCCCAAATGTGAATCGCCTGGCAGCCCAGATTTTCTGCTAGCTGTACATCTGTGATTCGATCACCGATCACGAAAGAATTCTTAATGTCATAATCCCCATTGAAATAGCCTTTTAGCATGCCAATGCCTGGCTTGCGGTTAGGATGATTGTCCTTCTCAAAATGCTCATCGATGTGAATGGCATCAAATTTTATCCCCTCGCTCTCCAGGGTTTGGATGATAAAATTTTGTACCGGCCAGAACTCCTCATCCGGAAAGGCTGCTGTGCCCAGCCCGTCCTGGTTGGTAACCAAGGCAAAGTAGTAATCAGATTCTGCTCTGATTTTCCTCAGGTAATACAATACATCAGGCAGAAACTTGAGCTTGTCGATTCGCTCAATCTTTTCATCCTCAGTCTCAGAAATAATGGTGCCGTCCCGGTCTATAAAAAGTATTGGTCTCATGCTGTTACAAGATATATCATCCTTTATAAAATTCTTTGATCAGCGCGATCAGTTTATCATTTTCTGATGCTGTGCCAATCGTAACCCTTAGGCAATCTTCACAGTTAATTTGACTGCTTCGATCTCTGACAATCACTTTTCTTTTGATCAGGAAGTCAAAGATTGCTCTTGCTTTTTCAAACCTTACTAAAAGAAAGTTTGCATCGCTTGGAAAAACCGCTGCTACCTCCGGTATTTCCTCCAGGGCATTTTCAACTCTCTTTCTTTCCAAAAGAATGGCATTAACTTCCTCCACCTTCTTTGAGTGATTTTCAATCGCCTCTATTGCCAGTGTTTGATTTGGCAAGCTCAGGTTATATGGAGGTTTGATTTTATCGAGCAAGGAGATAATATATGGATTTCCCATGGCTGCCCCTACCCGGATACCTGCCATGCCCCACGCTTTGCTCATTGTTTGCAATACCACCAAATTCGGATACTTGCTCAGTTTGTTGGTCCAGCTCTTTTCATTAGAAAAATCAATGTAGGCTTCATCTAATACAACGATCCCTTGAAACACTTCTAGTATCTCGGTGATGTCCTCCGAGTTGAGCAAATTTCCTGTGGGGTTATTCGGGGAGCAAATGAAAATCATCTTGGCCTGGCTATTGATCTCCTTTTTTACCGCCGGCACATCTATTTGGAAATCTTTGGTGAGCGGTACCTTAATCAGGCTAATGTTGTTGATGGCTGCACTAACTTCATACATCCCATAAGTTGGTGGCATGATGATGATTCGGTCTTTTTCCGGATCACAAAATAACCGGATCAATAAATCAATAGGCTCATCACTTCCATTTCCAAAAAAGACTTGCTCCGGTGACACCCCTTTGATCTTTGACCACCTCTTCTTGAGCTGACGGTGGTGAGGGTCCGGATATCGGTTGACTTGTGTCTCAGTAACTGAACCTATGGAGTTCTCATTGGCATCCAGGAATATACCTGTGTCACCCTCATATTCATCCCTTGCGGAAGAGTATGCTTTTAGCCCCTTTAGGTGACTTCTTACCAGGTTTTCCGGTGATCCCATTTTCTCTTAATTTCTGTAATCTTATCGTAACTGCATTTTTATGTGCTTCTAACAACTCAGCTTCTGCCATCCGTTCGATGGTGGGACCGAGATGCAACAAACCTTCTTCGCTGATTTTCTGGTAGGTGATATTCTTCACAAAACTATCCAAAGAAATGCCACTAAAGGCCTTCGCCCACCCATTGGTTGGAAGGGTGTGATTTGTACCAGATGCATAGTCTCCAGCTGATTCGGGGGTATATGCACCGATAAATACAGAACCAGCACTATTAACTTCTTCAGCCAATTCCTCGGCATCCCGCGTGTTAATGATCAAATGCTCTGGTCCGTAGTAATTGATTGTTTCTATGATGGCCTGTCTATCTCCCAACACAATGATCGCGCTCTTTTCAAGGGCAGATTGAGCGATTGCTTTTCTGGCTAAAGCCGCTATCTGGTTAGCGATCTCTTTCTTAACTTCTTCTGCTTTTTCCATGCTGGTAGCAATCAGCACTACCTGACTATCAATCCCGTGCTCTGCCTGTGACAATAGGTCTGATGCAGCAAATGAAGCATCCGCCGTATCGTCGATAACCACCATCACCTCAGAAGGTCCTGCAGGCATATCAATTGCTACAGTATCTCTGGCCACTCGTTGTTTGGCAACAGTTACATATTGATTTCCAGGACCAAATATCTTGTCTACCTTAGGAACACTCTCTGTACCGTATGCCATGGCTCCAATGGCCTGCGCCCCGCCCAACTTCAACACCCGGTTTATCCCAATGAGTTTTGCCGTGTATAGGATCACTGGATTCGTTACCCCAAGTCGATCGGTCGGTGATGAAATAATAATCTCTTTACATCCTGCAATTTTGGCTGGAATACCCAGCATGAGTACTGTAGAAAAAAGAGGAGCTGTACCACCGGGCACATACAAACCTACCTTTTGAATAGGCACGGACCTTCTGCTGCATATCACCCCAGGCATTACCTCTAGAACCAACCCCTCGTTTCTCTGAGCTTCATGAAACTTATAGATATTCTCGTAAGCAGTCTTTATGGCATCCTTAAGTGTCTGCCCAACCTCTTTCTCCGCTTTTTCAAACTCTTGCTCAGAGACCCACAAATCGGTCAACTCTACGTGGTCATACTCAAGTGCAAACTTTCTTAAAGCCTTGTCTCCACCGCGTTTCACTTTTTGTAATACCGGCTTGATCACCTTATCGATCTTTGCCAGATCGTAAGACGGTCGCTGAAGTATTTCTTTTAGTTTATCCTGATCCGGATTATTATAAACGGTGATCATTATTGAATCATCTTCTCAATTGGTACGACTAAAATTCCTTGCGCTCCTGCATCTCTTAATTTCTCAATGCTTTCCCAAAAATCATCTTCATTGATCACCGAGTGAATGCTGTGCCAACCTTTTTCTGCCAAAGGCAACACCGTTGGGCTTCTCATACCCGGCAATAGGGAGATGATCTTATCAAGAGATTCATCGGGCGCATTTAATAAAACGTACTTGTTGTTTTTTCCAACGAGTACTGCATCCATTCTAAAAACCAATTGATTAAGCAGTTGTTTCTTCTCAGCGCTTAATTTATCTGTACCAATCAACACTGCCTCAGAGCGCATAACCTCCTCCACTTCTACCAACCCATTGCTGAGCAAAGTACTTCCGGAACTCACGATATCACAAATTCCTTCTGCCAGGCCAATGCCGGGAGCGATCTCTACTGATCCGCTAATCTCATGAATCTCCGCCTTGACCTGCTTACTTGCTAAAAAAGACTGAAGGATAAATGGATAAGAAGTAGCGATGCTTTTCCCATCGAAAAACTCGATGCCCCGATAGTCTACATTGCGAGGAATAGCCAAGGAAAGTCTGCATTTTGAAAACCCGAGCTTTTTAATAACCTGAGTATTCTTCTGAGCCTCTTCCTGCACATTAAACCCAACAACACCTATATCAGCAATCCCATCCTCCACATATCCGGGGATATCATCATCTCTGAGAAACAGGAATTCGATAGGGAAGTTTGAAGAAACGGCCTTCAGCTTCCTGGCACCATTATTTAGTTTTATCCCACATTCCTTAAAAAGCTTTAATGAATCTTCACTAAGCCTTCCAGACTTTTGAATGGCAACTTTTAAATTTGGCATAATAGAAAAAAGTAGAGATTTTTCGGAAAATTAGACTGTAAACACTCAATTAACTAAAACATAGCAAGTATCCCGCTCATGCAGAAGGATGAAAAATGTGGAATAAAATTGAGTGGTTCATCCCGCAAAGTTATATAGGTAATCCGATTTTCCGAATTTATTTCTTTGTGTAAGTAGTCAGGAAATCTATAAAGCTTTGTCCAGGCTGAATGTCCAAACTGGAACTTTGGCATGGTTGACCACATCTTCCGCAATACTGCCGGAAAAGAAATGTCCTACTCCTCTTCTTTGCCTGGTGCCAATGGCAATCAGATCGGCATCTACATCTTCAGCATATGCTATGATACCATCTTCCTCATTCGAGTGATTGTAAATATCAAATGAGCAATTCTCAATATTAAATTCACTGATAAAATTTTCCATTTGTTTCTTGTCATGCCTGGTCGTGGTAAAACTTGCAGGCGTATTGATTTTAACAATCTTCAGTTTAGCACTAAAAGCAGTTTGAAGTGCCTTTAATTTATGTACAAATGCTGCTGGGACATCAATGAAGTTAGAGGCAAAAACAATATCATCCACATCAGAAATATGGCTCTCTTTTTGAACCGTCAAAACGGGACATTTTGAGAATCTAACCATTCGTTCAGCCTGGCTCCCTACCAAAAACTCCTCTAATCCATCACTACCGCCGGTGCCCATTACTACCAGGTCAATTTTCTGGGTTGAGATCACCTCAGATATTTCTTTAAAAGGCTGTCCAATGACAATCTTATATTGGATATCTATGTCTGCATAGATGCTGTCGGCAATTACGATCTCCAATTTTTCTTCTATCGTCTTGAAGAGTTTATTAATATATAATTCCTCCATTGGATCTACATTACTAATACCCATGGTTTTGAAGGTCTCAGGTGTGGGATGCTCCAAAACATTGATGACAGTAATACTACAACCTTTTGCATTTTCAGCTATTTCAGCTGCCAGGTTTAACGCATTTTTAGCGATATCAGAGAAATCGTAAGGAACGAGAATTCTTTCCATTATTATAGATTTTAGGTACAAGGTTCTAAGTTAATGAATATTAAGAACCCACAAAGTTGATTTTACTAAATTTGAAGTTGACCTATGCCGAATAATATCACAAACAATAAGGTTGAAATAGCCATTTGCTTTAGGTAAGGATCAAGCGCTGCAGCAGTTTTTTTCGTGTATACTGCCCTGGCGTTTAAGAAAAACAATGGGCAGGTAAGCAAAAAAAGCCAGGACAACCAGGAATCTCCGTTGTTTAGTAGGGTATATAGCGTAGCAGAAAATAATCCAGTTGACAATAATATCCAATGATAAATCACTGCTCGATCCCTTCCCAGGCGAACGGGTATCGAATACTTCCCGTTTCTTTTATCTGATTCAATGTCCCTGATATTATTGACATTGAGTACTCCAACAGCAAATAGGCCTGTCGAAAGTGCAGGTAAAAGAAGTATAGGATTGAATTGTTTGCTTAAGAGGAAATAACTACCGGCCACACCGACAAAACCAAAAAAGATCAGCACAAAAAGATCGCCCCATCCCGAATATCCATATGGGCTTTTTCCTACGGTATACTTAATCGCTGCCATGATAGCTCCCAGACCCAACACCAGAAATACTAGACCCAGTGACCAATCTGTTCCCAACGCAAACCAAATCAACAATACGCCTGCCAGCAAAGAGAGTCCGGCAAAGAGATAGAGAAGCACTTTCATTTCTTGCCGGGAAATCAATCCTGATTGGACGGCCCGACTCGGTCCTTCCCTGTCAGCTCCATCTACTCCGGAAGTGGCATCGCCATAGTCATTTGCCAGGTTGGAAAGGATTTGTAAAAAAACTGTAGTCAATAAGCCCAAGGTAAATATCCACAGATCAAAATATCCGTCTCCTATGGCCAGTAAAGTACCCATCAATATACTGGAAATGGCGAGAGGTAATGTCCTCAATCGGAAGGCTTTGATCCATACACCTAACTTTCTCATCTCACATTCTTGATGGTACCTGTATCCCTAATAATTCCATTGACTGGCGTATGATCCTCGCCGTGACTTTTGATAGCACTACGCGCATCTTGAGTAAATTTCCGTCTTCCTCATTAAAAATAGAGACCTCCTGATAAAACCCGTTGTACTCTTTTGCTAAATCATAAACATATTGTGCGATTAGATAAGGTGCGAATTCCTCGGCAGCCTGTTGGATCGCTTTTGGATACTGGCTAATCTTATAAATCAGCATCAGTTCACGCTCATGAAGCGCAACGACCGATGCCGGTTTAAAATCTGATGTTGTACCCAGTTCATTTGCTCTCCGTAAGATCGCAGAAATTCTGGCATGCGTGTATTGAATAAATGGACCTGTATTTCCCTGAAATTCAATCGATTCCTGAGGGTTAAACAGCATGCGTTTCTTTGGATCTACTTTTAATAAGAAATATTTCAGCGCACCGAGTCCCAGGGTTTTATAAAGTATACCAGCCTCCTCCTCTGAAAGGCCTTCAATCTTTCCTAATTCCCTTGTTTGCGTTTCCGCAGTCTCAAACATCTCTTGCATAAGATCATCAGCATCTACGACAGTTCCTTCCCTGGACTTCATCTTACCCGATGGAAGATCTACCATCCCATAGGAGAGGTGGTAAAGTCCATCAGCATATGATCTGCCCAGTTTTTCCATAATCTTAAAAAGCACTTTGAAGTGGTAATCTTGCTCGTTACCCACGACATATATTGATTTATCAAAAGGAAAATCCTCATGCTTCATCTCACAGGTGCCGATGTCCTGTGTGACATATACAGAGGTCCCATCACCTCTCAAAATCAGCTTCTCATCCAGTTTGTCTGGTGAAAGATCAATCCACACAGAACCGTCCTCTTTTTTAAAAAACAGTTGCTTTTCCAGCCCTTCGGCAACGACATCTTTACCAAGCATATACGTCTCAGATTCCTTATAAATCTGATCAAAATCAATACCCATGGTCTCGTAGGACTGCTCAAACCCATCAAAAACCCATTGATTGAGTTTCTTCCACAGCGCTACTACTTCTTTATCTCCTTCTTCCCACTTCTTGAGAAGTTCCTGTGCTTCTACAATCGATGGCGCACTTTTTTTCGCTTTTTCAGGATCCATTCCCTCCTCAACAAGCTTTACAATTTCCTTTTTATATACCTGATCAAACTTGACATAATATTTTCCAATAAGGTGATCCCCCTTGAGTCCACTACTTTCAGGAGTCTCTCCGTCTCCATACTTTGCATAGGCCAACATGGATTTACATATGTGGATCCCCCGGTCATTGATCAGGTTTACTTTTCTCACTTCTGAGCCATGGGCACTGAGAATGCGTGACACTGAATCACCTAAAAAATTATTCCTCAAATGACCCAGGTGTAATGGTTTGTTGGTATTTGGTGAAGAAAATTCCACCATGACCTTTTCTCCGCTTTTGGGAAACAAACCGAAATCTTCATCCAGGTTAATTTTCACCAAAAGCTTTGCCCAGACGTGATCTTCTATGGTAAGATTTAAGAATCCTTTTACTACCTGATAATCGTTGATTATATCTGCGTGGCCTTTAAGGTAGGTTCCAATGACTTTAGCTGACTCTTCCGGACTCTTTTTTGTGATTTTCAAAAAAGGAAATACCACCAGAGTGTGTGTGCCTTCAAACTCTCTCCTGGTAGGCTGTAGTTGAATTTGACTTGCCTCTACCTTATGGTCAAATAGCTTATCAAAAGCTACGATGATCTCCTCCTGGAGCAACTGATCTAATTCAAACATGGTCTTTTCTTGGTAAAAAAATTTCAGCCATCATACATCTGGCACTTCCTCCTCCGAAATATTCAATGGTATCTAATCGCGAATCTATGATCTCTCCGTTTTTTTCTAAAGCTTTCTTCTGAATTTGATTCAAGGAATTTTTTGCTGAAGCAGACATTACGATAAACCTTTCGCCTTGTTTGTTCTTAATCTGAAGTCCATTCCCTGCAAACTGCAACACCTGATCTTCACTTATTGTAACAAGCTCTTTTCCTGTCTCATACAGTAAATGTGCTAGCCTAACCCTATCCTTTCGATCATCGATACTATCCAGACAAACAACAGCAAAATTCTCACCCATATACATCATCACATTTGTGTGATAGATCGGAAGTCTTCTTCCTTTCACTGATTGATTGCTTTGAAAAGTAATCATTTGAAAACGGGTCCTTTGCTTGAAATCTTCAATCACCTCCCAATGGGCCCGCTCAGACAATGCAACATAAGCAATCTCAGAAGATCTGTCCAGAATAAGACTGCCAGTACCCTCCAAATAATGACCTTTTTCTTCCCAATGATCAAGTCTTACTACTTCTTCAATTTGAAATTGTTTGGAAATCTGCTCCAATATATCATTTCTTCGTTCTTTGCGTCTGTTTTCTGCAAACATGGGATAAGTAAATACCTTCCCATTCTCATGAAAAGAAATCCAGTTGTTAGGAAAAATTGAATCCGGAGAAGAAGGATCAATAGTGTCTTCAACAATCACAAGGTTTAACCCTTTTGAATCAAGCTTTTTTACCAGCGCATCAAACTCTTTAAGGGCTTGATGCTGAATGGCCCTGAAAGAATAGTCCGTATCAAAATTTTGGAAATGATTATTTACTGCAGTTTGTTCATTGCCATAAAAAGCAACAGGCCGAACCATCAAAATACTATCTGTGATCTGACTATTCATACCTTCTTCTCAGTGGAAGTGTACTACAACGCAACAGCCCCTCCATTTTTGCCGTTTCGCAGTAATCTACTTCTTCTACCGTAAAACCACGTTGCCTCAACTCCTGGTTTAGCCTGATAAACTTTCTTTCTGAAATAATAACTTCAGGCGACAATGAAAATATGTTACTATTCATATGATACATCTCCTCCTGATTGATCATAATCACTTTATCCTCACCAAACATATTGATCAGGAAGGCTGCATCTTCTTTGTTTTTGAATCCTTCCGGGTATACAATTGCCTGGTCATGACCAATCGGCTGAAAACAACAGTCTAAATGCAGGCTATTTGCGCGGGGATCAGTGTCTGATTTTAATAACTCAAAACCATAGACCTTCCAATCAGGAAAGGTCTTTTCCAGGTACTTCAACCCTGCAACATTCGTTCTGGAGGTGATGTATTTATCAAAATCTTGCTTTTCTGAATACCCAACAAAAATATTTCCTTTCCATGGCATCACATCCCCCCCCTCCATTCGCTCATCTTCATTTGGTTTCAAAACTTTATTCGGGTCGCATTGATTGATGACATAGGTAATCCCTTTCACCTCTTGGCGCCTGTTATGAGCTATATATGGAACAATAATTCGATCACCGATGACCATTCCAACATCCCGAGGATATATCTGGTTGTAGTTTGAGAGCACTTCGGGCCGATAAACTTCGACACCATATTTCTTAAATACCTGATCCACCCCTTCCAGTTCTTTTAGCAAATCTTCTTCTTTCGGAAAAGTCCCATCCAGTATATGTGCTACGGACTTTGGATCGTTTGTGTTATTCATCTCAGGCACCCCACCAAAGCTTTCTGCCGTTCCTAAAACCACAGCTTCCAGAGGTGCAGTTTCATCATATATACCCAGATTTATATAATTCATATGCGTGCTAAAAAATTTAAGCGAATACCGATCATTTCCGGAGAATGAATTAATACAATTAGCATTCAGGAATTGTTAGATATTTTTACAAAATTGCGTCACCTAATTAGATTAAATCTTTGAATGAAAAGCTATAGCGACCTCATAGAACAAACTTTTTATTTTCCAAGTAAAGAGTTTAGAGTTGAAAATGATCAACTTTTTTTCCATGACGTAAATTTGATGAATATCATCAAGCAATACGGTACGCCACTCAAACTCACTTATCTCCCTAAGATTTCTGAAAACATACAGTTCGCTAAGAAGATCTTTAATGATGCCATTACCAAACTAAATTACAAAGGTTCATATAAATATTGCTATTGCACCAAGTCCTCCCACTTTCAATTTGTATTGGCGGAAGGGCTAAAGAATGATATCCATATTGAGACTTCCTCAGCATTTGATATTCCGATTGTAGAAAGTCTGTATGAAAGTAAATTGATCGACAAAGAAAAGTTTATCATATGTAATGGGTTTAAAAGACCACTTTATCTCGAAAACATCACTAAACTTATCAATTCAGGGTTTAAAAATTGCATACCTGTCCTGGACAACCTTACCGAGCTGGATCATTACGAAGAAAATGTTACCAAAGCGTTTAATGTAGGTATCAGAGTAGCTGCAGATGAAGAACCAAACTTCGCTTTTTATACCTCCAGGTTGGGGATTCGCTATGGCGATATTATTCCTTATTATAAGGAGCGTTTAGCCAAAAACCCCAAGGCCAAACTTAAAATGCTGCATTTTTTCATCAATTCAGGCATCAAAGACTCCGCCTACTATTGGAGTGAACTTAGCAGGTTCATATATATGTACTGCGAACTCAAAAAGATTTGCCCGGAACTAGACACGATCGATATCGGTGGAGGATTCCCAATAAAAAATTCATTGGCATTTGAGTACGATTATGCTTACATGGCTGAGCAAATTATCTCAAACATCCAATGGATCTGTCATAAAAACCATGTAGAAGTTCCTAATATTTTTACGGAATTTGGTTCATTCACTGTTGGAGAAAGTGGCGCCACCCTCTACTCCGTATTAAATGAGAAGCTGCAAAATGACAAGGAGCTTTGGTACATGATGGACGGCTCTTTTATCACGCATATGCCAGATGTGTGGGGACTCAATGAGAAATATATTCTACTCCCCGTCAACCACTGGGACAACACCTACCATAAAGTAAATGTCGGAGGGCTTACCTGCGACAGCATGGATTATTATGACTCAGAGGCGCACATAGCCGAAGTATTCTTACCTAAATATGACAAAGAAGAAACCTTATATTTTGGCTTTTTCCATACTGGGGCGTATCAGGAATCACTGGGAGGGTATGGTGGCATTCAACACTGTCTTATCCCGGCGCCAAAGCATGTGATCATCGAACATAATGAACATGGTGAGCCGGTATCGAGGCTGTTTGCAGAAGAGCAAAACAGTGAGCAGATGATGAAGATTCTGGGATATAAATCGTAGAGAGTCTCGAAAAAACCCGCTGTAGAGCTTACTATCTTTGAAATCCCTTATGACCTAGCTAAGCTATGTAGATCATCGAGCATCAACCAAACTCATTTTTAGTTCATTAGTACCTTAGTAAATGAATGTACTTTGTACCTGCATTCTTAAAAATGCCATTATTTCTTATGTTTTTTCTTGAATGTATACCCCGCTGAAAACCCAACTAAGTGGGCTAAAAGGTCTATATCCTTAAGGAATTCTGACCTGTTTTCATAAAAATAATAGGCGGGTATTATAGGTGTAATACCCGCTCGAAAAAGAATCCCACCTGTTGGTTCTTGGTAGCGGTATCCAATCCTGAGAGTGAAAAGGATTCTCAAGAAATCGGAAGTGTAATTATCAACCCTTCGGAAATAATTTATTCCTGTACCTATACCCATTTCCAAGTGATGATTCTTTTTACTAAAAATAGGGTTAACTGAAATCGGAATATTAAAACCAGAACTACCAGGATCTGCAATGAAATAAGGCCCGTACCCGATATTTACGGAAATAAAGGAATTCTCATTTTCCTTAATCACTCTTTCATAATTAATAGACCACATCGTGGCCGAATGACCTAAAAACTCTATGAAAACAGATTGCCTGTTTAATAGGTTTTCTGTTTGCCCATAGGTATTGAATCCGCAAACCAGAACAGATAAAAAAATAAAAATTGCAGTAATCTTCATGCTAAAAGGTCTGTGAGATTGTGCCAAAACAGTCATGATTCTTTTTACAAGTTAATTTTCTTGTATTTATGATAGAAACAATTTCCGAGTTAATTGCAGTGAACTGTGTAAACAGCATTAAAATATCTGAAACATGGCATTTCGCTCCGTTTCAAGTAGATTTTAAAACTTCAAAATGTTGTTCGTTAATTTGAATAAATCACAAATATTCTTAAAACACCGTTGAGTAGAGTCAACTATTTAATAGTAAAAGTTAATTTAGTGGTTCATTTGATTCATTTTGGACAAAAACCTGGTCATAATACCCACTTTTAATGAGAAGGATAACATTGAAGAAATCATCAATGCCATCCTTGAGCTCGACATCCTTTTTGAGGTATTAATAATTGATGATGCTTCACCGGACGGAACTGCCGATATCGTAAAACGACTACATAGAAAACACACAAAAAGCATACACCTGATTGAGCGTACCGGAAAATCCGGACTTGGCACTGCCTATATTGAAGGGTTTGCTTATGCTGTTCAAAACAACTATGATTTCATTTTTGAAATGGATGCGGACTTTTCTCATAATCCATCAGACCTCATTAAGTTATATAAAACATGCGCGGAAGAAGGAAATGACATGGCCATTGGGTCCAGGTACATACAGGGTGTAAACGTAGTAAACTGGCCCATTGGGAGGGTTTTGATGTCTTATTTTGCCAGTTTCTATGTGCGGTTGATAACAGGAATGCCCATAATGGATGCTACCGCCGGTTTTAAATGCTATAGCAAAAAAGTACTAAAAGCCATAGACCCTGAAAAGATTCACTTTATCGGTTATGCTTTCCAGATTGAAATGAAATTCAATGCATGGAAACATGGTTTTAAGATCAAGGAAGTGCCTATCGTCTTCACAGAACGTGCAAGAGGAGAATCAAAAATGTCAAGGGGAATATTTAAAGAAGCCGTATTTGGTGTGATCGAAATGAAGATCAGAAGTCTATTCAGGAGATATGAGCCTGATCACGTTAGTCAAACCTGATGGCTTTGATCGGTTGAATTCTGGAAATAATAGTCAGCGGGATGAATAACGTGACACCCACAACCAGCACAGCAAGTATATTAAGTAAAAACACAATGTTGAGGTCTATAGAAATAGGCACATAACTCACATAATAATTACTGGCATCCAGGGGAATCACCCGAAAGTAATACTGTATAAAACAAAAGGATAGGCCAATAAAATTACCCCACAACAAACCTTTGACAATCAGGTTCAAACCATTGAATAGGAAGATGCGCCTGATCAGCATGTTACTCGCTCCCAAGGTTTTAAAAACCCCAATCATTTGGGTTCTTTCCAAAATCAGTATCAGCAAAATAGACACCATATTAAAGCATGCAACAAAGAGCACAATTATCAGCAAAATCAATACATTCCTATTGAGCATGCGCAACCACTCAAAGATTTGCAGGTATTTGTCCGAGACTTTTTCCACATACATATCAAAATCCACGATGTTAAATAATTCTTCTTCTGCAGCTACCTGTTGTTCAGATTCATTTAAAAAAACCTCCAATCCTCCGGCCTGATTTGCCTCCCAGTTATTGATTCTTCTGACAAGGTTTATATCTCCAAGGATCACATTCTCATCAATTTCTTCTAACCCGGTCTCATAAATTCCAGTGATCTGTAGCTTCCTAAACCGAAGCGGCTTTTGTATGAAGAAAATGGTCACCTCCTCTCCAACGTCCAGTTTCAATATATTTGATATCCGTTCGCTGATGGCCACCTCAGTGCCGTAATTTTCCTTAGGAAATTCCGGAAATCTCCCACGAATCATGTGCTGCTCAAAGTCAGACTTATCGAAGTTGTCGTCAACCCCTTTTACAAGCACTCCCTGTACTTCCTCCTCCGTATTGAGCAAGCCGTATTTAAATGCGTATTCCTGGACATAATCTACCCTGTCACTTTGCTTAACCTTTTCCAGCAGAGAATCAGTAACCATGATAGAGGTTTCTTCCACGCTGTTGGAAAGTGAATATTTGCTGATCACAATATGGCCGGAAAAGCTGTAGACCTTGTTCTTAATTACCTCTTCATACCCTCCAAGTATGAGGAACGCCAGGATCAAAGAAGAAAGGGCAATCGCAATACTTACAATCGCAATCCTGGCAATGGTACTGGAAAATGAGCCGTGCTCATTTTTAGTTATTCGACCCGATATGAAGTATGGTAGGTTCAACCTTTATAATTTTAACACAATAATAAGCGATCTGGCATGAGAAGATTTTATTTTTTACTGGTATTTGGGTTTATCCTTTGCTCTTGTACGGCACAAAAAGAAAAAGAGCCGGAAATATCTCCCGTTTTACCAGGCGCATATCAGCTGAAAGAGTATTTGCCAATGCTCGAAGGAAAGAAAGTAGGGCTGTTTGCTAATCACAGCTCACTCATCGGAGATACACATCTGGTGGATACACTTCTTTCAAAGAATGTGAACATTGTGAAAGCCTATACCCCTGAACACGGTTTTTTTGGATCTAAGCCCGATGGAGAGATTATCAAAAATGAACAAACCAGTTATCCCTTTGAGCTAGTCGCCCTCTACGATAACAGCTATAAGCCAACAAAAGAGGAAATGATGGGCCTTGATATTTTAATTATTGACATTCAGGATGTTGGAGCTCGCTATTATACCTACAGTAGTACCATGACTTATCTGATGCAGGCTTGTGCAATGTATAACATCCCGGTGCTGATTTTGGATAGACCCAACCCAAATGGAAGCTATATTGACGGACCAGTGATGGAAAAGGCTAATCAATCGTTTATTGGCATGCATCCCATTCCAATCGTTCATGGGCTAACACTTGGTGAATTAGCCATGATGATCAACAAAGAAGGCTGGCTAGGTGATGGTCTTCAATGTCAGCTGTCAGTCATAAAAATACGCAACTGGGACCACTCCATGAGATATTCCTTACCGGTGAAGCCTTCTCCTAACCTGCCAAATGACTTATCTATTGCGCTCTATCCTTCACTAGCCCTCTTTGAAAGCACGATTCTATCTGTTGGCAGAGGCACAGATCATCCATTTCAAATGATTGGGCATCCCCAATACCCAATAAAAGACTTCTCATTTACTCCGAAACCAAATGAAGGGTCAAAGTACCCACCACTCGAAGATGAACTTTGTTATGGACAATCATATGTTGGATCTACTCCAGCATATGCATTTACACTCAAATACCTGATTCACTTTTATAATCAGCTAAAAGGAAAAACTAAAAAGCCTTTCTTCACCTCCTTTTTTAACAGGCATGCGGGTACAGACGAGTTACAAAAACAGATAGAGGCCGGTTGGACTGAGGAGAAGATCAGGGCCACATGGGAAAATGATCTTAAAAACTATAAGGAGCTGAGAAAAAAGTACCTGCTTTATCTTGATTGACAGCGCTCATTCGACTCTTTCAAAAAGAATATTTTTGACCGTTCCTTCTGAAGCAACTGTAAATGAAACCACCTGGTGATCCTGATCTCTTTTAAAAGAATATCGCGTTCTTCTATTAGAACCAAACACATCTTCTTGCCCTTCCGTTAAAACTAATCCTTCATTATTGGGGTAATTCAATATCAATTTGTTCTCTATTTCACTCAGCTCATAGGCGACACTCAACTCTTCTGAATAATATCGCCCTTCAAATTCCTTTAGGTTCTCATTGGAGTTTTCAACAAGATCAACACTTTCAAAATAAAACATTGCACCCCCAAAATCAATCAGTAAATCAGCGTCTTCTACATTCATTGGGTTGAACATATATTTTACACTTGGATTATCAAACCGATGAAACTCACCTTTGGCATAAGACGCTAATGGCACTTGAATTTTACCAAGCCCACTTTGAGCGAAAAGGGTATCTCTTCTACTTGAAATATGCATCCTGAGATCACTATTAAGTTCCTGATAGTCTCCAATGTATTGGGAGACATCTTCCATTACCTGGCTGGAAACTGCCATGGGTTCATTCATTTCTTCTGCTCCCTGAATAAACAAGTCAATGATTTTATAGCTGCTTTCTACGACATTGATATGCTCAGAATTTGTGAATACAAAAAGCCCAAGAGATAATTCAGGTAATACAATCATTTGAGATCGCAATCCCCAATCTCTACCACTGTGATTGACTGTCCGGTAGTTTTTATAGGGTGATAAGAAAACACCTCTTGCATTGCTCATCAAGGACCCATTGTTTAAAGTATCAACCTTTGTAATGAATGTTGAGATATAAGCATCAGGATGACCCTTGTCCATTAAGAATATCATCCATTTGGACAAATCTTTAACTGTGCTGAGCATGCCTCCTGCTCCCACACATAATGTCAAAGATTTAGGTTCCTTATATGTTTCTTTTGCCAGATAGTAGTTGGCTGCTCGATTCTTTATCACTTGATGAAGGTCACTTTTGAAAAAAGTATCATACATACCAAGTGGTTCGAATAGCTCCTTTTTAGCAAACTCATGAATTTCCATGCCGGAAATACGTTTGACCAAAAGTGCAAGCATTACATAATTGGTGTTGGAATAAAGCATTCGGTCTCCCGGCTTGTTGTTAAACCCCTGCTGTCTAAACATTAACTCCTCAATACTTCTATTTGAATATCCACAGTGCTGGTAATCAAATCCCATGAGATCGAGTAATACATTGTGATTGCGAATTCCACTTGTATGATTCAATAGATGTCTAACTCTGATTGTATCTCCCGAAAAATATAATTCGGGAATATATTTTCTGATATCCTCATTTAGATTCAGATCACCCCTTTGTTCAAGAACTCCGATACACGCTGCAGTGAATTGCTTGGTGACTGAAGCAAGTTCAAATGCGGTAGAATCAGTGAATGGAATCTCATACGCAAGGTTTGCGTATCCTTTATTACAGGTATGAAAGAGCTTTCCATCCTTAACAATGACTGCTGTAATGCCCGGTCCGATATTAGGCGAGATTTCTGCTTGCAGAATTGCGTCAATCTTTTCAGTAATATTTTGTCCAACCAGTTGTGAACCCAACAGCAGTGATAAGAAAATTGATATCATCCTCATCTTATACCTCCTCCAAAGACTGCTTATACATTCTGAAAAAGAGAAATGGCAAAAAACCAAAACCAAAGATGATAAATGCCAGAGCGATCATGAAATTTGCTCCCGGTAGGTGCATGATTTTCATAAATACACTAACTCCCAAAACGGATAAACTAAGGAACCCGAAAATCCATTTCATTTTTTCAGAAAAGAATTCCCCCGCATATTCCTTAAGCTTGTTTATCAACAGCATAGGAATAAATATGCAAAACAACCCAAGAGTTCCAACTCCTAAAACAATGCCTGCTCCTGGGAGATGTAGAATCTTGAGTAAGATGCCAATCGTAAAACTAACAGAGAAAATAAATCCGGATAAATAAATCAATCGCTTCATCATGACAATTTTATTATAGTTTAATAGGAAAAGTGTTTCATATTGAATCTCCTCGAAGCCGTTTGGAGAGGTTTGTAGAAAAGCTTTTTGGTAGGCTTGATCAAAAGAAAGTCCCTTATTCATGTTTATTTCAACGAGACAACACATGTGATCGAGCAGGTCATCCTTTAGCTCCTTACTTTTCACCTTACTCTTATGTAGTTGTTCTTCGATGTATGTGACTTGTGAATCTTCTAATATCATGTTGCAACAACCTTAAATTCATTAAATAATACCTTTTGGATGGTAAGAATGAAGTCCTTAAGCTCAGCAACCAACATATCCTTTTCGGTCTTACCCTTTGTGGTCAGATAGTAATATTTTCTGACCCTTTTGCCGATCATTTGTTCCTCGTAACCCAGGATTCCATCTTTTAAAAGTTTATGAAGCGCAGGGTATAGCGATCCATCTTTCAATAGAATTTTACCGTCGGTCAATTCCTTGACCTTTTGTGAGATCTCATAACCATACATTTTGTGGTTATCAGCTAATAATTGCAATACCATCACTCCTATGGTTCCCTTGAGTAGTTCTTTTGAATACATAGAACAAAGATACATAGATATATGATGCATCAAAGAACTAGCCATAAAAATATTTATGAATACTTTAGTTTTGAACCTGAATGGATAAAGTAAAAAGTCTAAAGATCATCTTCATGGGGACTCCCGAGTTTGCGGTATCGTCCCTGCAAAAGCTTGTTGAACAAAAATTTGATGTTATTGCTGTTGTTACCGCACCTGATAAGCCTAAGGGGAGAGGAAAAAAACTTGGCACTTCGCCAGTCAAAGATTACGCAGTTGCTGTTGGGTTACCCATTCTGCAGCCCACCAACCTCAAAGACCCGGAGTTTATAGATCAACTAAAAAGCTATCAGGCTGATTTACAGATTATCGTTGCATTCCGGATGCTCCCGGAAGTGGTATGGTCCATGCCAAAGATTGGTTCTTTCAACCTTCACGGTTCGCTGCTTCCCCAATACAGGGGTGCTGCTCCGATCCATTGGGCCGTCATCAAAGGGGAAACAGAAACCGGAGTCACTACTTTTATGCTCAAGCATGAAATCGATACCGGAAATATATTATTCCAGGAAAAAGAGCCAATCTATAAAGAAGATACCACCGGCAGCGTATACGACAGGCTGATGCAAAAAGGCGCTGACCTTGTCATAAAAACCATCAGGGCAATCGAAGCTGGAGACTTCGAGTTAACTCCACAAGATGAAACCGGTGTAATAAAGCATGCTCCAAAAATCTTTAGAGAAGATTGTAAAATTAACTGGAGTTTACCAGGAGAAGAAATTCGGAACTTTGTACGGGGATTAAACCCATTTCCATCTGCATGGACACGACTGGATCAAAAAAACCTAAAAGTTCATAAGATTGAGGTTTCAGACGAAAAAGCAAATAAAGATCCTGGCTTTCTGGAGATCAATGATAAGCTAGGTGTGCACACAAAAGACCGGATTATATATCTTACAGAATTGCAAATGGAGGGTAAAAAGCGAATGCATGCAGAGGAATTTTTAAGAGGATACAAAATCAATTCTATTACTATAAACAGTGTGTCATGAAAATATCTATGATCGCGGCAATGGGGAAAAACAGGGTCATTGGAAAGGACAATGGTATCCCGTGGCATCTTCCTGATGATTTCAAATACTTTAAAGACACCACCCAAGGACACCATGTAATCATGGGTAGAAAAAACTGGGAATCTTTACAACAGCGATTTAGACCGCTACCGAACAGACCCAATATCATTATTACTAGAAATGAGGATTATCAAGCAGAAGGAGCGGTTGTTGTCCAATCACTTGAAGATGCATTGCGACTGGCAGAGCAAGCTGGGGAAACCGAGGCCTTTATCATTGGTGGAGGTGAAATCTATCGTATGGGGTTGGAGTTTAGCGATAAAATCTATCTCACCGAAATTGATGGGGTATTTGAAGGTCAAGTCACATTTCCTGAGTTTTCCAGTGATCAATGGAAAGAAACTTCGAAAAGTCATCATCCCGTCGATGAACGTCACAGTTACAGCTTTGATTATGTAGTTTATGAAAAGAAGTAAATTATGGAAATGCATCAGAGAACACTTGGCATACTTCACATTGTTTATGGATCAATTGGATTACTGATTTTTTCCCTGATCAATGCAATCGTAAGGACTGCACTTCCATTCATCATAGAAGAAGCTATTCAACCCGATGATCAGATGACTGTTGCAATTTTCAATATGGTCCTGGATGTACTTCGTTGGGTCTTTGTCATTATCATGTTACTGGGACCCATACCTTCCATTATCGGAGGTATTGCGACCATTTACCGTAGAAGTTGGGGACTACCCACCCTCCTGGTATCCGGGTGCCTATCCTTATTGAATGTTCCTTTTGGTACGGCGCTGGGTATCTATACCATTTGGGTATTTTTGGAAGAACAAAAACTGAATAAGACTTAATGTCTGCAATCAAAGATCGCATCATCTGGATAACAGGTGCTTCATCAGGAATTGGTGAGGCATTAACCTATGAACTTGTCAAAGAAGGGGCATTCCTGATTGTCTCTGCCAGACGAGAAGAAGAGCTGGCTCGGGTACAAAAAAATTGCCAAACGCCTGAAAACGTAAAAATATTGGTTTTGGATTTAGCAGATTCTTCTGCGCTCAGTCACAAGGCAAAAGTAGCCGCTGAGTTGTTTGGTCCAATCGATATCCTGATTCATTCAGGAGGCATTTCCCAAAGAGACAGAGCCATCAATACTGGTCTGGAGGTGGACAGGCAAATTATGGAAGTCAATTATTTTGGTTCAATCACTTTAACAAAAGCTTTATTGCCAGACATGGTGAAAAGACGGACCGGCCATCACGTCATTATCAGTTCAGTCTCCGGCATTGTTTCTCCTCCTTTTAGATCAGGTTATGCAGCAAGTAAGCACGCGTTGCATGGATTTTACGAAGCACTTCGCTCAGAACACTACGTTGACAATATCAAAGTCACCATGGTCTGTCCCGGGTATACAAAAACTAATATTTCTTATAATTCCCTATTAGGTGATGGCACTAAACAAAATTCCATGGACGAAGCTCAGGAAAACGGCCTAACTCCAGCGTGGTGTGCTACACAAATCATCAAGGCAATTAAGAGAGACAAGGAGGAAGTATATATTGCAAAAGCAAGGGAGCTGACCGGTATTTATATCAAGCGATTTTTTCCTTCCCTATTTTCAAGGATCATGAGAAATGTAAAAGAATTAAAGGGTTAATATGCTAATAATCATTCTGTGTTTGATACCAGTCATTTTATTATCGGCTTTCCTGTTAGTGGGAAATTCGCTTAGCACTAAGCCCTATCGTGGTCCTGTAACCGACCACTTTGACGGAAAAGATTTTGTCAACCTCGGCAAAATAAAAGCAAAAGGTGGAGCAGACCTTTTTAAATGGCTCATCGGACGTGACCAGGGACCATGGACTGAGAATTATGAAACATTTGTGGGCAAAAAGCCCAAAAGAGCCCCTGATAATGAGGTACGCATCACTTTTGTCAACCACAGTACTTTCCTTATTCAATGGAAAAAAATGAATATCCTGACAGACCCGGTATGGAGCAATCGATGTAGCCCTTTCACCTTTGTAGGCCCTCAACGGATGCGGCCTCCGGGAATAAACTTTGAAGACCTTCCTAAGATAGACCTGGTATTGTTAAGCCATAATCATTATGATCACCTGGATATAAAAACAGTCCTGGATTTAGAAAATAAATATCAACCAAAGTTTATCGTGCCCCTTGGAGTGGCCAGTTACTTGAAAAAACAAGGAATTTCAAGTGTCGAAGAGCTTGACTGGTGGGAATCAACAAATCATGAACTAACTATCACCTCGACACCTGCACAACACTTCAGTGGCCGCGGATTCTTTGACAGAGACAAATCCCTGTGGAGCGGTTATGTCCTAAGCGACCAAAAGAAAAATCTCTATTTCGCAGGAGATAGTGGTTATAATAAATTCTTTAAGGAAATAGGAAAGAAACTAGGACCCATGGATATCTCGTTGATTCCTATTGGAGCTTATCTACCCAAATGGTTTATGTCACCCATTCATGTTTCACCTGAAGAGTCGATTAAAATTCACAAAGATGTGAATTCAAAGAAGAGTATTGCCATGCATTTTGGCACTTTTCCCCTCGCAGATGATGGTATGGGATGCGCAGAGAAAGACTTAATTGAGGCCCGAAAGAATTCAGAAGTATCAGAGGAAGCATTCATTATTCCTGAAGAGGGCAACCCCATGGATTTTTAAGACAAACTTATTTATTCCTCGTATGCCAAAATCCGAATAACCAGTTACCCGGATTCTCGATATCTGAACTTCTGAAGAACCCATTGATTGCATTGATTAGTTCTTCCCTGCTTATGAGGTCATCACGATTGGTATCCAATTTGACAAAACTTTTAGCGGAAAACCTGATCTCTATACGATAGGCCATAAAAAAATCAATAAACTCATTCAACTCGATGTATCTATTTTGATCAACATCAAACAAATCAAAAATATCCTTAGCCAAATCTTCTATGTAAAGGGCATAATATTCATTATCTCCATTGATCAGCTTTTCATCAGCAAACTTTAACCAATCCTCCAACTCAGCCTTATTACTTTGTGGCCCAACGGTATGATCTCTAAACTTTTCCCATTGTTGAATAAACCTGTCCATCCATGACTTATAATCATCCGAGTCTTCTTTCAGCCCCCAAAGAATGCATAAATTTTCTGCTATCGCTACAAAATCTTCCTTTTGGACAACCCCATTTTTGTTATAGTCCAGAACATTAAAATAGTGGGTAAGCTTTTCTTTTTGAATGGCTGTAAGCATGATCAGTTGTCTTGTTCTTTAAAAACCCTTTTAAGTAGGTCAGTTGTTCTGGCCAACGGATCTTCTCTTATTTTTTCTTCTTCCTGGGCAATTAATAAAAAGAGACCCTCCATTGCCCTGTCTGTGGCATAGTTTTCCAGGTCAGGGTCAACCTTCTCTATAAAAGGAACCTTGTTGTAGGTATTAATGATATCTCCGTAGTATTTAGTCGCATTGGTCTTATCAAGTGCACGACTTATGACAGGCTTAAATTTACCTCTTAACTGATCCGAGGTAGTTCGCTTTAAATAACTCGTTGCAGCATCATCCTCACCTTTAAGAATATTCCACGCATCTTGAATTGTCATCGAACGGATGGCAGATATAAAAATGGGTTTGGCTTCTTTGGCGGCTTCTTCTGCACCATGATTCAATGTCTCAATAAACTGATCCACCTGCTTACTTAGCCCAATAGATCGTAATTTATCTTCTACCTTTTGAACGTCTGGTGGGAACGGTATGCGAATCTTTGGGTTTCCTAAATATCCATTGACCTTTGAAGCGCTTTCTGAACCTTCGGAGATCCCTTTGATTAAGGCCTCTTTCAAACCTCCGGCTACTTGTTCAGTTGTAAGACTATCTGAACCCAAATAACTATCAAGCGTTTGTTGTATTTGTTGAGCAGTACATCCCAACAACAAAAAGCTTAGAAAAAACAATTTATTAAATGGCTTCATTACTAATATGATTTTTAAGGAGTTAAATGTAAGGAGAATAAATAATAATTTTAACCTTCAACATAATTCATAAATTGTTGGTGGATGAAATAATTATCTACTTACTAAAGTATTACCTGATGAATAGGTAATTGAGCATGGAAGGCGCAAATGATAAATACATGAAACAAACCCTTGCAGAAATAATAACGATTGGAGACGAGATACTCTATGGTCAGACCTTAGATACCAATTCGCATTGGATAAGTGCTGCTTTAGATAACATTGGGATCAAGGTAATTCGTAAGACAACTGTGCCAGATCAAGAGGAGGAAATGAAGAAAAGCTTCGAAGAGGCTGAAAAGCGCGCTGACCTGATATTGATTACTGGTGGACTCGGCCCTACAAAGGATGATCGTACAAAACCCCTGCTATGCAAGTATTTCGATGTTGATTTAGTACTTAATCAGGAAGCCCTTGAGGAAATTGAAAGCCTCTTCAGTAAGGCAAACAGGCAAATGACTGACTTGAACAGAAAGCAAGCTGAGCTGCCTTCCAATTGTGAAAAAATCACTAATCAGTTAGGTACAGCACCCGGCATGTGGTTTAGTGAGCGCGGCAAAATATTTATTTCCATGCCTGGAGTTCCTTACGAGATGAAAAAAATGATGTCAGATCATATTCTACCTCGCCTCCAAAGTGAATTGGTTAATTACCATGTGGTGCATCGAATAATCATGACCATCGGTATCCCAGAGTCTTCACTTGCAGAAAAGATATCCTCCTGGGAGGAATATCTTCCTGACCACATCAAATTAGCCTATTTACCTACAAAAAACACCGTCAAATTAAGACTCACAGCTGCCGGGCCAGACAAAGAAGTATTACAGAAAGAGATTAAATCTCAGATAGAAAAAGTTAGACCGACTATTGAAAAGTATATTTTTGGATTTGATGAAGGCAGTATTGAATACTTTATTGGTGAAAAATTAAAAGAGGGTAAAAAGACCCTGGCATGTGCTGAAAGTTGTACTGGAGGCTATTTATCTCACCTCATCACATCTATCCCGGGAAGCTCTGCCTATTTTAAGGGTGCTGTTGTAGCTTACTCCAATGAGGCAAAAATTCATTCATTAGGTGTTGATCCAATTACCCTGGAAGAACATGGAGCAGTAAGCGAGGAAGTTGTCCTCCAAATGGCGAAAAACGTAAGAGAAAAATTTAGTACAGACTACGGGCTTTCTATCAGCGGCGTGGCAGGTCCTGGTGGCGGCACAGAAGAAAAGCCTGTCGGATTGATCTGGTTCGGCTATTCTGATAGGCATAAGACCATTGCCAAACAATATAATTTTTCTAAAGACAGAATACTCAATATTGAATTTGGTGCGAGAAAAGCTTTGGACCTATTGAGAAATAACTATTAACGAAAATGACGGAATCATTTACCTTTGCGCTTGATACTAATAGATCCAAACAAAATTATCTATGGCTGTCGTAGAAATGGTTATGCCAAAAATGGGAGAGAGCGTAATGGAGGGAACCATCCTTTCATGGCTCAAAAAAGAAGGTGAGCGTATTGATGAGGATGAGTCATTACTAGAAGTTGCCACGGATAAAGTAGATACTGAAATCCCATCATCATACAGTGGTACAGTAAAACAGCTGCTTGCAGAAGAGGGGCAGGTCATAGAGGTTGGAAAGCCCATAGCACTCATTGAAGTCGAAAGCAATGGTGTAGAGAAGTCTGCAATAAATGAAGAAATTAAGGAAGTAGAGGCAGTCGCAGAAAAGCTATTAGAGCAAGTTAATGAAATAAAGGTTTCAGCAAATTCCGATGCTCCAAAGTCGGACCGTTTTTATTCGCCGCTGGTGAGAAACATGGCGCAAGCAGAGAAAATCTCATTTGAGGAGCTAGAAACCGTCCCTGGCACGGGTAAGGACAACCGGGTTACAAAGGATGATATGCTGACCTATATCAGCCAAAGAAAAACAGCTGACGAAAAAATGATCAACACTTCCAGCTCAACAGTCTCGGAAATAGATGGTGAAGATGAGATAATTAAAATGGATCGCATGCGCAAAATGATTGCAGAGCGCATGTTGCAATCAAAGAAGATTGCTCCTCATGTTACGTCCTTCGTTGAGGCAGACGTGTCTGACATGGTTATCTGGAGGAATAAAATGAAGCACGTGTTTATGGAGAAGCATGGTACTACGCTTACCTATACACCAATCATGATTGAAGCCGTAGTAAAGGCTATTAAGGATTACCCGATGATTAATATTCAACTCCATGGAGACAACATCATCAAAAAGAAAGCAATCAACATTGGGATGGCCGTTGCTCTCTCCTCGGGCAACCTAATTGTGCCTGTCATACATCATGCAGATCAAATGAATATTCTACAGCTCACACAAAAGGTAAATGATCTGGCAAAAAGGGCACGTGAAAACCGGCTAAATCCAGATGACCTTCAAGGAGGAACCTATACCATTTCGAATGTAGGTTCATTTGGAAACTTAATGGGGACACCAATCCTTGTTCAACCTCAAGTTGGGATACTCGCACTCGGAACCATTGAAAAGAAACCATCTGTGATTGAAACAGACAAAGGTGATTTCATCGGTATCAGACAAAAAATGTTCTTATCCCATAGTTATGACCATAGAATCGTGGATGGGGCTCTTGGAGGAATGTTTGTTAGAAGAGTAGCAGATTATTTGGAAAAATTTGACATCAACAGAACAGATTAACCCCTTCTGATCATGCATATGCACGCAGATGGTTCTTCTCATAATCATGATCACAGCAGTAAAAACCTGGGAATAGCCTTTTTCCTAAATTTTTTCTTCTCTATCGTAGAATTTATTGGTGGTTGGTGGACCAACAGTGTGGCCATTTACTCAGATGCTATACACGATTTAGGGGATAGCTTAAGCCTGGGGGTAGCATGGTATTTTCAGAAAATTGCCAAAAAAGATCGAACGCAAAAGTTCTCTTATGGTTTTAGAAGGTTTTCGGTCCTCGGATCAATCATTAATGCCATTGTATTAGTTGTAGGATCAATAATGATATTTATTGAAGCCATACCGAGGCTATTTGATCCGGTACAGCCAAATGCAGAAGGGATGATTTATCTCTCCATTGGGGGAATTATTATTAATGTAATTGCTGCTACACGGCTTAGCCACGGACATTCGCTTAATGAAAAAGTAGTTTATCTTCATCTACTTGAAGATGTATTGGGATGGACAGCCACACTGATTGCAGCAATAATCATGCAATTTAAAAGTATACCCCAGCTCGATCCTATTCTATCCATAGGCATTTCAATATTTATCCTTTATAATGTATTCAAGAACCTTAAAAAAGCAGTGAAAATCATTCTGCAAGGCACCCCTGAGGAAATAGATCCAGATGCTATCCACCAGACACTCAAATCGATTCCCGAAATAAAAGAAACCCATGATTGTCACATTTGGTCCATGGACGGACAATACCACATTTTATCAATTCATGCCGTGGTGGATGAAAACAAAAGCATGGAGGACTTGGGGAAGATAAAAGCCAAGGCAAAAGAGCTGCTTAAGAAATGTCATATAGATCATTCTACCATTGAATTTGAAACCATTGACGAGGATTGTGATCCTTGTTAAAACTTTATCGAACCTCAGACCTCCTATCCCGTTCTTAGGTTTACTTCATGTCAATCATCCGAAAGGTTCATGCGATCGAAAGGGTTTTCGAACGTCTGGACATTGAGACTTCCGCGTTAAGCAAAAATACTGGCATGCACTGTCTTTCCGGTTGTGGGAAATGTTGCATGAAACCTGACATTGAAGCCAGTCCTATTGAATTTCTACCGCTGGCGTTAGCGTGGTATGGCTTGGGCATTGCAGAAAAAAAGTTAGAAGAAATAGCGGCAAATCCATCTTCAATCTGCGCGGTCTTTAATGCTGTTCATTTGTCTGATAAGTTCGGGAATTGTAGTGAATACCAAAACAGAGGTCTAATCTGTCGACTATTTGGTTACGCAATGTCGAGAGATAAAAATGGGGGTAATAAATTGGTGACTTGTCGCTTAATCAAGTTAGATCAACCTGAGGCATATCAGGCTGCCATAAATAAGATCGCTCAAAAGGAATATCTTCCTTCTATCATGAATTATTACCAGCGGCTGTCACAGATTGATTTCAAACTTGCCAACAGCATGCTTCCCATCAATGAGGCAATACAGGTAGCTATTCAAGAAGTTATGCAATATTATAGCTATCGTCCATTCCCCAAAAACAAAAAAGCCTCTTAATTTTGTAATCGGCCTATGATACCAGTAGAATGGAGGTTATTAACAAGGCTACATCTTTTTTCATAAAAAAAGGGCCGCTACTGCGACCCTCTTTTACCTGTTTGTGTTCCAATCTATTATCGTGTCCTTACCGTTCTACCAGAAGAAGATCTTCCTGAACTTGATGAGTTTGATGACCTGCCACTTCTTCCACTGCTTGAGTTTCCTGAAACCCGTGAACTGCTTCTTGAGCTAGTCACAGCACTTGATGTCGTTCTTGCAGCAGATGAGATTCCGGCAGAAGAATGGGATCTCGATGATGAAGTCTGGTAGCTACGTCCATTGTTACCATTCCCATTACTATTTCCCTGACCTTTACCTTGACCATTTCCTCTTCCAACTCCTACTCCATGGTCTCGAACCCCATTGTTTCCCCTAGGACCTTTATTTGGGTTATTCCCAACATTTCCATTATTGGGTATACCCTGGCTATTTCCTCTGCCTACCCCGGCACCATGATCTCTCACGCCATTATTTCCTCTATTCACCGCTGGTGATGGACGAGAGCCTCTCGCTGGTACCCGGTTAACCCGACCTACTCTTCCATTATCAGATCGATTGACCCGGTAGGATTGGCTATTATTCACTTTAGATTTATAATATCCATGATTTTTACCGTGATCATATTTCACGTAGACCACATTTGGTCTGTAGTAAATATGATTGCGTTGGTGGTAATATGGATGTCCATATGCTACTCTGTAGCTTATGTAGTAATCCCTGTGGAATCCACAATAGCCTGAGCAAACATGGTTATAAAACGGATAGTTGTTGCGGTAAGCCGAATTAAAGATGTATCCTCTCCCATCAATTCTTATGTCAACAAAGACACCTCTGCGTTGAAGCACGACATCAAAGAAAAGTCTTCCTCTATCATAGAATCTACGTGTATGGACCATGTGAAAGTCATAGTAATTGCTTTCTAAAGCCCATTGCACTTCTGCAGGCATCCCCCATAATTGCTGGGTGCCATATGAAGTAAAAAACAATCCTTGTGCCTGAGTTTTGCTGCTTAATACTAAAGCTGCAAATGTTAATATGATGATGAACTTTTTCATGGCCTTACGTCGTTTGATTTCTTGGATATAGAAACAACGATAGTGCCAAAAATCTGCTCAGATAATAGTTAAAATGACTATAAGGGCATGCTTTACCCATTTAGCATGCCCTGAGGCCAGATAATTTTTTTCTGTTTTTTTATTTCGTAGTGATAAGCAATAGCCCGTAGCCAGCAACCATGAACCAAAATCGGTATGCTAGAAAGGCTGGAACAAAATTTAGCTCCATCAGAACCAACAGTAATACCAATACAACAGATATCATCCTTAGAATATTTCTTGTGCTTCTTGTCATTGTTTTTATTGGTTAGTTAAGTAAATATAAGAGATGTGTTGAATTTTGTTGATAATTGTATTGAAAAGCCCATAACATGGCAAAAATTGGAACAGATATAGATGAAGCAAGTAAAATTCTTGTATCGGGGGAAGTAATAGGTATGCCGACAGAGACCGTCTATGGTCTGGCAGGAAACGCATTGGATGTAGATACCTTACTGAAGATTTTTGAGGTCAAAAACAGGCCTAAATTTGATCCACTGATTGCTCACGTCGATTCCATTGAAAAGGTTAAGGCATACATCACACATCTTCCAGCACAGGTTTTAACATTAGCAAATAAGTTTTGGCCAGGACCTATGACACTTTTACTGGATAAAAAACCAAATGTTCCTGATCTGCTAACTGCCGGCTTGCAAAAAATGGCCATTCGTATCCCAAGACACCCTTTAACATTGCAGCTATTAAAACAGTTAGACTTTCCACTTGCTGCACCAAGTGCCAACCCCTTTGGATATATTTCTCCAACTACAGCGCAGCACGTCAATGATCAGTTAGGAAAAAAAATACCCTATATCCTGGATGGAGGAGTTTGTGAAATAGGTATTGAATCAACGATCATAGGTTTTGAGGATGATAAACCCGTGGTATATCGCCTTGGCGGGACTCGTTTGGAGGATATTGAAGAAAGTATTGGCAAGGTAAGGTTAAAACTCAATCTGAGCAGCGACCCGTTAGCGCCAGGCATGTTAAAATCACATTATGCGCCTAACAGGAAGGTGTATATTGGAAAAATTGTTGACTTGATTAATAAATATCCTAATCGCAAGATTGGTATTATAAGCCTAAAGGATGATTACAGCCATTACCCTTCGATCAAACAAATAATCCTATCGCCAACTGGCAATCTTGGTGAGGCGGCAAAAAATCTTTTCGGCGCCCTCCGGAAAATGGATCAAGAGGACATAGATATCATCATCACGCATAGATTTCCTGAGGAGGGTCTGGGAAAAGCAATCAATGACCGACTCCATAGAGCTTCTTCATAATAAAATGGCCTTTTATGCTAAAAGTCATGAGAATTTCCTGCTCAATAGGAAATAACAGCGTTAACTTTGTATTTAACATTAATCAATCCATTTTAGCAGAAATTTTTTCAATAAAATGACTACAATAGACGATTTTAATTTCAGAAACAGGAAAGCACTCATCAGAGTCGATTTCAATGTTCCGCTCAATGATAAGTTTCAGGTTACAGATGAGACCCGAATCAACGCAGCTATCCCTACTTTAAAAAAGATCTTAGGAGAAGGAGGCTCAACCATCCTGATGAGTCATCTGGGTAGGCCCAAAAATGGTCCGGAAGATAAGTTCTCGCTTAAACACATCATACCAAACCTTTCTGAAAAGCTAGGTACACCCGTAAAATTTGCCAGCGACTGTATCGGAGAAGAGGCCCTGGAATTATCAAGAAATCTTGGGTCAGGAGAAGTTTTACTTCTGGAGAACGTAAGGTTTTATAAAGAAGAAGAAAAAGGTGACGTTGAATTTGCAAAGAAACTTGCTGTCCTAGGGGACATCTATGTCAATGACGCTTTTGGTACCGCTCACAGAGCTCATGCATCTACTACAATCGTCGCAAAATCTTTCAATGACAAATGTTGTGGTTATGTGATGAAACAGGAATTAGAGAATGCCAAAAAAGTGCTAGGAGACGCCACAAAACCTTTTACCGCCATTATGGGTGGTGCCAAAGTCTCGGATAAGATTATGATTATCGAAAGACTACTTGGAGTAGCAGACAACATCATTATTGGAGGAGGCATGTCTTACACATTCGCTAAAGCTAAAGGTGGTAAGATTGGAAATTCTTTGTTAGAATCAGACAAAATGGAGCTCACAAAAGAATTAGAAAAGAAAGCTAAGGAGCAAGGAGTTAAACTGATTCTGCCAGTAGATACAGTAATTGCAGATGACTTTAGCAACGACGCTAATATTCAAACGGTAAAATCTGGCGAAGTACCTGACGGATGGCAGGGGTTAGACATTGGGCCAGCGACTATCAAATTATTTTCAGACACAATCAAAGACTCCAAGACGATCCTATGGAATGGTCCTATGGGTGTATTCGAATTCCCAACATTTGCGAAAGGAACAGATGCGATAGCTACCTCCGTTGTTAAGGCAACTGAAGGTGGTGCTTTCTCACTAATTGGAGGTGGGGACTCCGCTTCGGCCATTAACAACCTTGGCTATGGTGATAAAGTATCCTATGTATCTACAGGTGGTGGTGCCTTGTTGGAATATATGGAAGGGAAAACACTCCCTGGAGTAGCAGCTCTGGAAGAGGAAAAATCTTTATGATATTACTCAGGATTTGGTTTGAGTTGATTTCAAACCAAATCTTGATTCTTTCTCATAGACCAGGCCTTCATCCATGAGCATTCTTAATGCTTGTATCAACTGATCTTCCCCTACCTGAGGGAAAGATCGTTTCAGTTGCTGGATCGTGTGGTCTCCCCTACTTAGTGTCCCCAATAGATCTTTAGCTTTAATCTCAGTAGCTTTTCGTTTACGTTCCACACAAACGTCACATACTCCACAGTCCTCATCTGTTATCTCATCAAAATAAGCCTGAATTAATTGCGTCCTGCATTGATTAGTATTTCTTGTATAACTCGCGACTGTCTTAGCCTTATCCATGGTCACCTGTCGTCTCCAGGCGATTTGCTGTTTATCTATTGGTAAGTCATTTGCATCGTACCTTGGAGTCAGAAATGTAATTTGCGCCTTATTCGAGGCATGGTGATACTCCAGAACATCCAGTTTTTGAAGATACTCAAGGTTCTTAATGACTTTAGGTAAGCTTTCTTTAACCAGTTTTGCAATATCCTGCTCCTTGATGGTTACAAAGCCATTATATAATTCCCCACCATAAAGTCTCAAAATGACTTTAATAAGGGCATCGAGTTTTACATGGGCTACCTGAAATTTATATAACTCTTCTGGCTTAAGAAGCATCATAACTTTAGAAACCTCCCGGTATGAATCGGTAATTTGTATGAGCCCCTCATCCTCCAGTTTTGAAAGTGCATGATAGGTTTCAACTGCAGGCAAATTAAATGTCGAAGTGAAATATGAATAAATAAAATCAAAACTTGACAAAGCATTACTACCAACTGCCAACTTATAATAGTTTGCCAGTGCCTGATAAACTCTCTTGATGAAATCAACCTGAACAGAGGATTTCTCAGCTCTCGCTTCAAGATCTTCAATATCACCTTCATGGTATAGCACAATTGCATAAGCTTTTTTCTCATCCCTTCCAGCACGTCCTGCTTCCTGATAATATGCTTCCAATGAATCAGGTAAATCAAAATGGATCACCGTACGAACATCAGGTTTATCAATACCCATCCCGAAGGCATTCGTTGCCACAATAACCCTAACTTTCCCGTTTATCCATGCTTCCTGCTTGGCTGTCCGATCTGCAGGACTCAGACCTGCATGATAGAAATCTGATGACACGCCATTCCGCTTAAGCTTTTCAGCTATCAATTGGGTCCTCTTCCTACTTCTCACATATACAATGCCAGTACCAGCGACATTATTGAGGATTTCCATCATCTTATCTTCCTTGTTTTCCAAGTTAAAAACAGAGTAGGAAAGGTTAGACCTGGCAAAACTCTTCTGAAAAACCTGTGGTTCCTTAAAAGCTAGCTTTTCAAGGATATCTGCTTTTACCTCTTTGGTAGCTGAGGCAGTTACCGCAAGGATTTTAGTGATCTTTAAATTCTCAATAAAATCTGCAATTTGCAAGTAAGGCGGTCTGAAATCATACCCCCATTGAGAGATGCAATGGGCTTCATCAATGGCCAACAAGGCGATCTTCATTTTCCGGGACCTTTCCAGAAATAATTCTGTCCTCAGACGCTCCGGACTCACATAGAGAAATTTTATCTCACCATAGATGCAATTATCTAAGGTGATGTCAATTTCACGTTTTGACATTCCTGAAAAGAGGGCTTCTGCTTTGATTCCACGATATTTCAGTTGCGCTACCTGATCTTTCATTAAAGCGATAAGCGGTGAAACAACAATGCAGATACCTTCCAAAGCAAGACCGGGGACCTGAAAACATATTGATTTTCCACCGCCAGTGGGTAACAATGCAAGGGTTTGCTTTCCCATGATTACTGACTCAATAATCTCTTCCTGAAGCGGGCGAAATAAGGAGTATCCCCAATATTGTTTAAGTATTGACTTCGGTTCGTTCAAATCCTTAGCATATTATTCAACGAATATACTGTGAAAACTCCCACCTTAGTCTGTAAGGTCCACTTCAAAATACCCACTCTTCTTAAGGTCATGATAATCCATCCTCCTTTCATTTAGATAATCTATCACCTGTGCTCTTTTCCACCAGGGTTCTACCGATGCTATTATCAATTGTTGATACTTGATTTGATCAATCATTTCTATTCGTTCTGTCATCAACAACAAGATATCAACTTCCAGTTTTTTCAACAACTCACCTTTCCATTTAGGTCCAATAATCAAGATCCTACGGCCTTCCCAAACTAAAAAATATAAACCCTTACTTTCAATCAAAGGGTCATTGCTACTTACAGTTGTCAATGGAAGATTAACTGCGCTCAGACCACTTGCCAACCGATGCGGATTGATACTAAACTGAACCTGCGATTCCAGCGACTCCCGGTCACCGATTGATAGAAATTTTGACTCTCTTCCATCAATAAAATCTATTGCCAACTGTTTTTCCATTTGATAAATAAGCATTCTTTTCTGGGTATTATTCTTATATTCTTCCAGGTGAAACACCACAAATAACAGCAGCAGACATGTGAATGAAAAGATCATTGCATGGTAATGAAATCGCCTAATTCCATGAAAAAAATAAAGCATAAACAAATAGATTAGAAAAACCGAAATCCCACTCAGATACAACCATTCTATTGCTGGCCATGGAAACCCTTGTATCGAAACGATCAACCAATTCACAAAGTGGACGAATGTCCCCAGCAAGAATCCAATGGTCTGACCAGCTATCTCAGAGAAACTACCGACACTCAACATAAAAAGACCAGTTGACAGCATCACCATAGAAGCTGGAATCACAATTATATTGGACAACAGAAAATAGGTTGGAAACTGATTAAAATAGTAAACAGACAATGGAAATGTAGCCAACTGTGCAGCTAACGAAACACTAATAATTGCCCATATATAATCCAGTAGCTTATTCGATGGTTCCCATAGTCGATAAATAGGAGGCTGAAACATGACAATCCCAAAAACTGCAATAAAGGAAAGCTGAAAGCCTACCTCATAAATAAAGAATGGGTTATAAAGCAATAATATAAAGGCAGCTATTCCCAGTGAGTTAAAGATATTGGCACTCCTTTTTGCGGTCTCACCGATAATGATAACACTAAACATGGTAGCTGCTCTCATAACCGAGGGCGAAAAACCTGTAATCAGGGCGTAACTCCAAATGATAGATAGTGAGATTGCCAAAAAGAAAATTTTGCCCCACCTCGTTTTCTTTAAAAAACCAAAAACAATGGATGCAATTAAATAGATGATTCCAACATGAAGCCCGGACACTGCCAGTACATGCATGGCTCCAGCCGAAGAATAGGCTGATTTGATTTCATTATCCAAAAAATCCTTCACCCCAATAAGCAATGCATTCAGTACCGCTGATTCCTGTGATCCAGGAATGAAATCTTTGATCATCTGACTTGAGGCACCTCTGACATCATAGGCTAATTTCAATAAGGAGTTTTCAGGCTCCCTACTTACAGCCACTATTTCGTCTCTTGACACATAGGCTTGTGCATAAATATTCTTATTGGCTAGATACCTTTTATAGTCAAACTCATTGGGGTTCTTTGGGCCATCAATTTCAAAATAGCTCCCATTAACGAAGAGCCTGGTACCATACGGAATAATGTCAGGGATACTATCCTTTCTAACATATAAATAAATAGCACCTGAAACTTTCCGACTGACAGAGTCAACCAATACAGCATCCAATACCATCTCGTATTTGAAATATTTTTCACTTTCAAAAACATCTGAATTTATTAAACCTGAAAAAGCTGATGGCTCACCCTCAACATGTACATAATGTGAGTTTTCTTGACGTTGATCATGCAGGGATGTTATATATCCTCCGATATAGACAAACAATAACAATGTGAAAACTCCGGATAAGATCCTGAAGAGATTTAGATGAGCCTTTCTTGTCGTAAATGCAGTAAAAAGTAGTAAAAAGATGAAAATTGGGATAATAATCTGTGGACTATCCCAGGCAAAAGGCCACTGCGGACTCAAAAGAATCCCAAGAATTAAAGCAAGTGAATACCGGACAAATGGAAAAGCATTCCATATATTCATATTTCATACCGTTATTCATTAAAGATGCAATAAAAGATATTAATATACAACGCATTACTGTGATCCCTGAGCAACTTAGGTGTCTAATATCATCTTAAAATGCTTGATATCACATTCCAAAAATTGCTCTCCAACCTTTTTAAACCCAAATTTCTGGTACAATGGCATGGCTGGAATTTGTGCATTGAGATAAAGGTGCTGACCCTTACCTAATTTTAATTGGATATCCTCTATAACTTTCTGAACAAGCATAGAACCTATTTTACTACCTCTTCTGGATTTTTTCACCACAAACCTTTCAAGTTTGATGCCATCATAGGTCTTTCTCCATCTGGCAGCTCCTATAGGATCCTGATTATCATCCAGAACGACAAAATGATGAGAGGTTTCCTCAAACTGATCAAATTCATCTTCTTCAGATACCTGCTGCTCAACCACAAAAACTTCCTGACGAATCTCAAAAGCTTTCGCTTTTAATTCAGCATTATTTGCTTCAAGTATTCTAATCTGTTTTTGATTCTGCATTTTTAGCATAGGCATTGACAATATCTTTCACCAGCTTATGACGAACCACATCTGCATGATTCAGGTTGACAAATCCAATGCCTTTGATATCTTTTAATACCTCTACAGCTTCTATGAGTCCTGATTTCTGTCTTGAAGGTAGATCAATCTGTGACCGATCACCAGTGACAATGGCTTTGGATTCAGGTCCCATCCTCGTCAAAAACATTTTGATCTGCATGGGTGTGGTATTTTGTGCTTCATCCAGCAGGATATAAGCATTGTTTAGGGTCCTTCCTCTCATGTAAGCCAATGGAGCGATCTCAATCACTCCATTTTCCCGATAGTATTTGAGCTTTTCCCCAGGAATCATGTCATTTAAAGCATCATAAATAGGGCGTAGATAAGGATCAATTTTTTCTTTAAGATCACCTGGCAAAAAGCCCAGGTTTTCTCCTGCCTCGACTGCTGGCCTCGTTATGATTATTTTTTTTACCTCCTTGTTCTTTAAGGCTCTTACTGCCAAAGCAACTGAAATGTATGTTTTTCCTGTTCCTGCTGGTCCAATAGCAAACACCAGGTCATTATTCGCGACTGTTTTTACAAGGGTTTTTTGATTTTTAGTCCGTGGATAAATTTTTGAACCTTTGGTTCCAAAAATTAATATATCTTCAGATATCCGGTTATGGTCATCTTCATGCTCCTCATTGATATAAGAGACCACATTCTCATGGCTAACTTTCCCGTACTTTTCATAATGTACGATTAAGGAGTTGAGGATGTCATTAATCCTAAGTATCTGAGGAGCAGTTCCCTGTATCTTTATTTCATTGCCTCTGGAAATTATTTTGCTTTCTGGAAAAGCAGATGCAATTTCTTTGATATTTATATTTTCAATGCCCAGAAAATCGATTAGGGACATGTTCTCCAGCGTAATGATTTTTTCTAGCAAGCGCGTATTGTATTTTCAGTTAGTATACGATTGATCCTTATAATATTACTTTTGCTCAAAGTAATAAAAAAAATTTATTGACACGATGTCTGTGATCACATTTATGTCTGATTTTGGTACTGAAGACCACTACGTGGCCGCCGTAAAAGGCATAATCCTTCAGCATTACCCGGAATGCAACATTATTGATCTCAGCCATCACATTGGACAGGCTGATATTGCTCATGCAGCTTATGTCCTTAAAAGCGTCTATAACGATTTTCCAAAGGGTACGGTTCACTTATGTGCAGTTGACGCAGTAAATAAAGAACCTTCAAAACTAATTGCCATCAATTGGAACGATCATTTTTTTATTGGACCAGATTCTGGCCTCTTTAGTCTCATCGATAACATGAAAGACGCACAGATAGTTGAAATTAAATCTGAAATTAGCCAAACAAGCACATTTATTGCCAAAGAGGTCTTGGCGCCTGCTGCTGCCCAACTGGCAAAAAACAAACAACTTTCGACTTTAGGAACTAAATATGAACAACTAGAAAGATTATTTGCCAGACAATTAAAGGTGACTAAAAAAGAAATTTCAGGAAATATTATCAGAGTTGATCACTATGGGAATTTGATTACCAATATTAATACACAGGAATTCGATACCATTATTAAACTCAATGGAAATGGTCGGTTTCAGATTCAATTTGGTAGAGAAATATCTGATAAAATTCACAGGACCTATAACGAAGTAGAATCTGGAGAATGCTTTATTATATTTAATTCAAGTGGAAATATTCAGATTGGTATTAATAAGGGCAACGCATCACAGCTACTTGGCCTTAAACTAGATGCTCCAGTTCATATTTACTTTGAGACATGATAGTAAGAATAGTAAGAATGTCCTTTAAACCTAATAAGGTGGAGGATTTCATTGCCACTTTCAAAGCATCAAAAAATAAGATACGGTCTTTTAATGGGTGTCGACACTTAGCCCTGCACATGGATGTAAAAGAAGACAACATATATTACACCGTCAGTCATTGGGATTCATCCAATCACCTTGAGGCATATCGAGCATCAGAATTATTTAAAAGTACCTGGGCTGTGGTGAAACCATTGTTTAATGATCAGCCTCTGGCTTATAGTCTTGAAGAGTTTGAGTGATTAATGACCTGTACAAACAGCCACTCCATCAAAAAAGTAATCCAGGTTGCTGCCAACATTTGCAAAAGAGAGCACCATGTTCTTAAAGTATAAATTATCCATATGAACTTTCACACTCCCGTTAAGGTTTAGAAACCTATCGTAAGAGAGTATATCCCCACCTTTAAGCTGGACACGATCTAGAATCGTAACGCTTGTTCCTGATCCCCCTTCAATTGGATTTAATTTATAAGCCAGCTCACCCACTTCGCTTACAGAACCAAAATGTAAATGAGCAGGATGCTCAAGACCTGATTTGGTATTTTCCAGCTTAATAGAAATTTCAATTTTTTCAGGTCCTAACTCTGAGACTTTAACACTTCCATAAACTGGATTATAATTGGCCTGTCGCATTGGGTATTCCTGAGACCTTTCAATTGCATCTGAGCTCTGATTAATATCACAAGCAAATAGTAGGATGGGTAAAACGAAATACAAAATTCTCATCATCGAACAATTATTACTAATAATAAACATCAAAGTAAACCATAAAGTTGCGTTCAGATTAAAAATTCATTCACAATTTTTAAAGATACACTTGAATCAATAATTTTTGAAATGTTGTTGCTAGACCGCATTTATGGATTTTCCTTCAAATCTCTGATAGACAAACTTCCTACTACATCTACTTTTGGGGTTAATTCAAGAACCTCTTCTGCAAAACTATTTACTGCCTGCTCGACACTTTCCAGGTCTCTGCTCTTAAGATAGGAGGCAAGTACGTGTTCGCCAACTTCAGAAAATGCGACTACATACTTTTGTTCTGAAGGAGTCGTCGTTTGTTTATCAAATCTCAATATCGCCTCAATAGATACTGTAGGGTCTTTTTCTATTTCATTCTTATAATAATAGCCCAGTAAATAAGGTTGTCGAATTTTTGAGAAAACCTCCTGCGTCATCGTCACATCAAGAAGACTTTGCAGTGCCACAATTGCTTCTATCCGATATTTCGCAGTCCAATATTGATTCTCTAAAGGCCTGTTTTTGTCCTCAGAACCTCTGAATTCACCAGCAATCAATTTTCCAAGTTGCAACCCCCAAGGCATCGTTAAGATTTTTGACGATTGATCCGCTATCTCAATATTTGGCGAAAATAAGATCATCGCATCAATTAATTCTGGATTCGCTCCCGCCAAATAAATGGAAAGCGTACCTCCTGTTGAAGTAGAAACAACAATTACATCATCACCAAGTAATTGACCAATAGCTATTGCTTCTTTGGCACTTTCAATAAGATCATTTGGTGTTAACGCTGTCATGGATTCCTCCCCTGCTAATCCATGCCTGGATAGACGTGAAAGATATAGGTTAAACCCGTATCTTTTGGCGAAATTTAAATGAATTGGATTTCCTTCTTCATGGGAAGCTGAAAAACCATGGAGATAAACGACAGCATACTTAGTCTTACTTTTCGATGAGTCAGCCCACACAATCCTGGCTTCATTTCCCGAACGAATATTTACAATTTCATTTTCTTTATTCGCCACAAATGCATCCAGATCAGAGAGAGCTAAATTTTTTAATGGTCGAATTTCTGGTGATGCAATTGGCCCATAACTTGCCCTAGGTCCAATAAAAATAAGGAGTCCCAAAAGCAAAAAAACCATTAAGAGAATTCTAAAGACCTTCATTCTTATAGATTATTGAATAAATGTACCACCTATTTTTATCATGTAGATTAGATATAGTATCCTCACAAGGCAATGGGTTTAAACAAGCGCAACAATTGCTCCATTAATTTCTAAATAATCACTAACTTAGGTAAGCACCTAAAAGAACACCCATGAAAAGGTTTAATAAGATCGTCATAACGCTGCTTATCCTTACCTTATTTACCAGCTGTGTACGAATAGAAACAATCCTCAGCGTAAATAAGGATGGAAGTGGTACTGTCACGGAAAAAGTGATGTTTAGCAAAGTATTCGTTGAAATGATGAGCTCACTTGGTGAGTCATTTGGAGGTGATTCTGACGTGAGCGAAAGCTTTAGCATTTATGACGAAGAAAAACTAATTGGAAAAGCTACAGATTATGGAGAAGGAGTAAAGTATCAATCCAGCAAGAAAATTTCAGAAAACGATTGGGAAGGATATGCAGCAACCTATGCTTTTACAGACATTTCAAAGGTTAAGCTTAATACAGATCAAAATGATAAAATAGATACTGGCATGGAAGAAGATGAAATGGAAGGTGAATCCATGATGGATGAGAAAGATGAATACTACTTTTTTAGTTTTGAAAAGGGTGGTAACCCCAAATTGATCATCAACAGGTATGAAGTTGATTTAAATGAAGAATCTGAGGAAGAAATGTTTGAAGATGCCTACAATGAAGATGCCTACAATGAAGACGACTATAATGAAGATGCTGACATGGGTTCGGGAATGGACGCTATGGGCAATGAGATGATGAAAATGTTTGAGGACATGAGGTTTACTATGACTATCATTGTTGATGGGGATATCTCCAATACCAATGCCTCCTACACAGATGGCTCTAAGATTACTTTAATTGATATGGATTTTGGAGAAATGATGAAAAATAAAGATGCATTCAATCAGCTATCTGAAAATGAACCTTCAAGTGTTGAAGAAATGAAAGCAGTCATGGACATGTTCGAAGGATTAAAAATGGAGTTTGAGCCACAGGTAGAAGTTAGTTTCAAATAACTTCATTTATTTTCAGGCCCTTGATTTTTGGTTCCTGATTTCCCTTCATGCCAATTCTGATAAATTCTAGTAGTTGGATAAGCAAAATCAATGTCATCATGCTTTGCAAATAATTTTAACACTTCTGACCAAATATTATCCTCGGAAGACCTTCTTTTTTGTGGGAGGGTGAGATACCTCATGGTAAGCATAATACCACTATCTTTTACAGAAACGTAAACATAAGGTGTCAAGGTCCTGTAAAAAATCATGAATTTCTTGGAAGCATCAATAAGCTTTTTTCTGGCACTGAATGAGATCTGCTCTGCGTGTTTATTGACAACTGTTTCCAATATTTGTTTGGCAGATTCCCAATTACTTTCAAAGGTTACAAGTACACCTATTTCATTCCATATATGAGAAAATCCCTGATTATAGTTGGCCTGTGGGTGGTTAAAAACATAGCCATTTGGGATATGTATGATTCTGCCAGTACTTTGGTCAGCATCTACCCAATTACCAATCTCATTGATGGTAAATTGAAAAAAGCGAACATCGATCACATCCCCTGAAAAATCGCCTATCTGTACCCTATCTCCTAATTGTAGCGGTTTCCTTACAATAATAAATAGCCATCCGGCCAGATTTACCAAAGGGTCTTTTAAGGCAATGGCCAATCCCGCTGAAAATAAGCCCAGGAAAGTAGCTAAAGATTGCACCCTGTCCAACCAAATCGCCAGGAGGACTATTAAAATCAATATGTAATAGGTATTCTTTATACCTTTTTTCCATAAGTATCTGGATTTTACATTTTCATTATCCAGCCTTTGGAAAGCAATTCTGATCGCTAAATATCGAATAATCAATAGCACAATTACTGCCAATAAGGAAATGATGATATTCCATGAAACCTCAGAACTCACTCCCCAGTTAATCTCTATCCAATCAATTACTTGCATTAATTGTAATTTAAATGAAAAGATACTTTATCATTGAAAGGTGATCAATTTTTAAAGGAGTTTGCATTTAAATTAATCACCAATATGAGAACATAGCTTATGACAAAAGACCTCAAAAACCTAAGCTTTTTATCTTTGCTTATTGCAATTATTACAGCTGTGATGATCCTGGCACAAACCATTATCACACCTATCATTTTTGCTATCCTTTTTACCCTTTGCCTGATACCTGCGTGTAATTTCCTGGAATCAAAAGGTATTAGTAGGCTTTACGCCGTTATCCTTACATTATTGAGTTTTACCATTGTCTTAGCAGTTCTAATACTAATCGTCTCCGTTACTTTCAAAAGCATATTCCAGGACCTGCCGGAGATAAAAGAAAAACTGGAACAAGGACTAGTTACACTCAATGATCTTCTAAAGTCAAATTTTGCCTGGCTGGACCTTAACGTCCAGGATCGTTTGGAAGAAAATGCTTCCAAAATAGTTAGCTATATCTGGAATTTAATTGAAAATAGTATCAGTTCTTCTTTAGCAACAATAGGAAATTTCTTCATCACATTCATCTACGTCTTTTTCCTTTTGAAATACAGAAGGGGAATAAAGACTATTTTACTTGGTGAATCAGATGTAAGTCGCAAGTCCAAAATGATGAGCGAGATCCAAAAAACTGTGCAACAGTATGTTTTTGGAATGTTCATCGTAGTCTTGATATTAGGCACCTTCAATACAGTAGGCCTTTGGATCATTGGTCTTGACTATTCCGTATTTTGGGGATTTCTTGCAGCGGCACTCATTATTGTCCCCTATATAGGAACCATCATAGGAGGAACATTCCCGTTTCTTTATGCCCTTGCCACTACCGATACTATTTGGCAGCCAGTTGCCATACTGATCATGTATTTATCAATACAGCAAATAGAGGGTAACTTCATAACACCCAACATTGTAGGTTCCAAAATTGATATCAACCCTTTGGTAGTCATATTCGCTATGATTGTTGGGGGGTTCCTTTGGGGTATTTCAGGATTAATTCTTGCCTTACCACTTATTGGTACGCTGAGGATTGTTCTAAATCACTTTGAAAGCACAAAGTCGCTAGGTAAGCTCATGAGTAATCAATTAAAATAAGGACATATTAAAGCATTATATTGGGCCTAAATCACTCATACAAAACCTCAATGCACTTTTCCGCATATCTTTTACCAAATAATAATTGAGAAGGTTTATCAAAATGTGCATCATCCTGATTAGTTAGATCCTTTGAGCTAACTAGATATGTATATGGTATGCTATCTGGTATTTGACGCATTTTATCCCGCATGGCTGCGTAATGATCTCTCCATTGTCCAAGCTCCCCGAAAAACACAGGAAGATCAGGGTGATCCAAATCAGATCTTAGGTCTACGATTAACTGATGGAACTTTTTAATATAATCATCCGGTTTACTACTATTAGATTCACCCTGATGCCATAGAACTGCTCTCAATCTAGAATCAGGATATTTCTCCAGCGCATTCTTAGTCCTGTTGACTACAGACTCATAATAGCCCCAATCACTACCCTTCATGAATTTCTCAATCGATGTACCTCCACGTGCCTGAACAATTATTCGTATCGTATCCTGTAAATAGTCCGTGACTGTAGTTGAAAACCCATAAGCCGGACCAATTCTTTGCATAGCGTAATTATCCTTTCGAATCGTACTAAACTGGTTTAGTGGATTAGAGGCCTTCTGGAATACTCCTTTACTATTTAGAATCAATACTTGCTCAATCGGCAGGGTGTCAGCCTCAATCGGCGCCCTTCCAGCCATATTGGATTGCCCAACAAATAAGTATAAGTCCGTTTGAGCTGAAATATGTAAACAAGAAATGAATAAATAGATAAAAATTAACTGCTTCATAGCATTAAAATTTTAATTTTTGAAGAGATTTAACTCGAGTTATGTTGTTTAATATTAAAAAAACTAGTTTTCAATAAAGTCCAAATTAGTTGAACCTTCGGATAGAATTAAATTAGTCAACTAATATATTCCAACATATATATGATTTAACGGATAGTTTTAATCAAATCTGACATCCATTGATCTTTAAGCACACCCTTATTTAAGTGCTGGAAATTAACTGATAAGAATAATTATGTTGAAAACAAGAACTATTTTCTTAAAAACAAGTTGATTTTTGATACTGATTAAAGACTGATACAGAATCATTTCTACCTATTTTTCATATCAGTCTCGACTAAAAAACGTTGGAGATAGTATTAAATATTGCAGAATTTAGCAAGACAAAGTCGTTATTTATAACTATAAAATTCTGAAGAAAAAAAAATCACTCATCCCTTAAAGAAGTTAAATCCCCTATCATCTCCTATCTATTTGATACTCATCTATCTGCATGCTTTTTACTCATGTAATTACGCAATTAATATTTTTTATTATATAACTTCTTACGTTATATATAATAATACATATTTTTATAATTAATATATTATTTTTTCGACAGTTAAAAATTGTCTTATTCTAATATATTCCTACACGTCGTTTTGTTGTATCTGCCTATTGTGTGCTGATTATCAGGGCAATATGTGTATTTTTAAAAATATTGATTTTGGTAAATAGTATGAACAATCTATACTTTTACAAAAAATCATATACAACTACTAATCAAAATAAATCATGAAAAAGTTATTCGTAATTCTTGCTGCTACTATCACTCTTGGTCTTGCTTCTTGTGTAGATGATAACCTTACTGAAATTGAAAAAAATATTCCTGAATTTGAGGCACCATCAAATGGAGATGACCCTATCAGAAAATGTCCTACTCCAGGCGCTTGTGGCTAAACACTAATAGTGCCTCCTTTTTAAGCATTAAAGTGTAGGTCGGAAATCATTTCCTTAAATGATAGAAAAAAGCTTCCGAATAGTGGGGGCTTTTTTTTAGTTTTATACCTGCTATGGAATCAATAATATTTACCATCATACTGAGCCTGAGTGTCTCTTCTCCAAAACAGCTTCTGGAGCGGATCACGCAAAGCCTCATGGATACCGGTCATTCTCAGGTATTGTTAGACAGTGTTGAGCAAATGGACCTATCCGATTCAGAACAGGCTCGATATTTCCTTTTGCAGGGATATATCTATGACACTGAAAACAAATTATCTGAAGCCCTACTCAATTATCATGAATCCCTGAGATACATGAAACGTTCGGGAATCAATTCTGAAGAATCAAAATATGCTACTTCTAGCCTTTTGAATAATATTGGTAGGATTTATTTTCACTACAGCAATCAGGATTTGGCACTTAAGTATTACCGAGAATCACTTCAGTATACGAATGAGAATGAAAAAGGGAGTACACTCTATAACATCGCACTTTCCCAAAGCATGTTAGAAAATAACAAAGAAGCCATAAGTACCCTACTCGATGCTTTTACGATTTGTTCGAAATACGATCAGATTGATTGGCAAGCCAAAATTCAAATGAAGATTGGGTCGATACTTAGGATATCAGGAGATAAAGATAAATCCATCGAGTATTTTTCTAAAGTTATTAATCAAGAAGCTGACTTAAACAAAAGATTAGTTGCTCAAGCGCATAATCAACTGGGTATTACCTATTGGGAAAAGGATAAACCTGAAATAGCTGAGAAGCATTTCACTCGTGCATTAGATCAAAATATCAGTTCTGAAAAGTATTTGGCGTTACTTAACCTTTGCGAGATGCATTTACAATACGGATTATACTATCGTGCACTGGAAATCGGCAGAGAGGCAGAGCAAATTATCCAAGAACAGATTTCTAATCCTGAAAACCTTAAGCTATATACCTTCATCTCTAAAGCCTATGAGGCTATTGACGAATATTCCAGGGCTTTGTCGTATTCAAATAAATATCAAGAGGAAACACTTAGCTACTATAATCAGCAAACGGCAACAATAGATACAGATGAAGCCTATTGGATTCAAATGGTAACAGACAATTATTTCACGAAGGTGAAATCAATAGAAGATAAGAAAAATTCAATTGTTGCCAATATCATTGTGACAGTGACCATCCTTATTGCGTTTATTTCTTTTCTCTGGTATCAACAAGCCAAAAAGAAAAAAATGGTCAAGAAAATCTCAGAAGAGCTATTAGCTTAATCCTGCTTAACAGAAAATTTATAAATTGTTTTTGAGCTAAACTGATCCCCCACATTAAGTATTGTACTTGGAAAAGCAGGTTTGTTCGGGCTATCCGGAAAATGCTGGGTCTCAAGACATACAGCTCCCCTGTTTACAAATGCAGTATTTCCTCTTCCTTTTCCTGTTAATCCATTTGCCGTGTATATCTGTATTCCGGGCTCTGATGTCATAACCTCCATCTTAATGCCTGTGACAGGTGCATACAAGTATCCTACAGACCTTAACTCCTTATTCCAGCCATCGATTACCCAACAATGATCATAACCCCCTGTGCGTATTATTTGAGGGTACACATCATCAATATCTTTACCTACAGGTTTTTGTCTTGTGAAGTCAAAAGGCGTTTGACTTACAGCTCTTATTTCTCCTGTTGGAATTAGATTTTCATCCACTGGTAAAAAATGCGAGGCTTTTAGTAATAATTCATGATCTAAAATTGGGTCCTCATTATTGGCAAGATTAAAATAGCTGTGATTGGTGAAATTCAAAACTGTTTTCTGATCAGTGGTGGCTTCATATTGTATTTCAAGGGCATTGTCATTGGTCCATAGATAAGTAACAAAACTGGTCAATTGTCCGGGAAAACCGTCATCCATGTGAGGGCTGACTAGTTTTAAACGAGTTCCAACTGCCGTAGCATTCCGGATTATATCTGTAACCTCCCATACCTCTCTATTAAATGATGCTGATCCACTGTGCAGGTTATTGGGCCCGTTGTTTTTCTCAAGGGTATAAGTTATTCCATCCAGTTCAAATGCAGCATTGGATATCCGATTTGCATAACGACCAATAATGGCTCCAAATGAAGCCCTCTTTTGGTATGACGCAAGTGAATCAAAACCTAGCACCACTTCTGTTAAAACACCTGACCTGTCAGGCACCTTGATTGAAGTTATTATGCCGCCAAAATTGATAATGGATACTGAAGCATCAGATGGATTCTTTAACTCGTATTGGTACACTTCGCTTCCATCTTCGAGAAAGCCAAATAACTGCTTTGTAGTGCTTCCCTGTTCTTTTCCCAAAGAACAGGACCCCAGAAGCAGCCATGCAAAAAACAACATCAGGTAGTTACTTATAAGCTTCATGTGATTATAAAGGGCTGGTCGAAGTCCAACCACCATCCACCACCAGGCTCTGACCTGTAATTTGTCGGGCTTCTTCACTAACCAGGAATAACATAGCATTTGCAATATCTATTGGATCCTGTGGCTTACCCATAGGGATCAAAGCAGACCAGTGCCCAACATAGTCCTCCTCCTCTTCCAGGGTCCTTTCAGTAACTGTTGCTCCAGGAGCGACACAATTGATATTGATCTGATGGGGAGAGAGATCCAGGATTAAAGCTTTAGCCAACATCTCGATTGCTGCCTTAGTCATTCCGTACGCACTTAGGTTACTAACTGCCTGGTGACCCGTCACAGAAGAGGTCATCAGGATGCTTCCTCCTCCATGCTCTTTCATGTATTTAGTTGCAGCCTGAACCAGAAAGAAAGTTCCTTTCAAATTAACATCTAGTAGCCTTTGAAAACGGTCAGGCTGAAAAGTAAAGAACTCGCCAAAAGAAGTAATCCCGGCATTTGCTATTGTTATATCTAGTCCTCCAAATGCCTCGACCGCCTTACTTACCATGCTATTGATTACATTTAAATCAGAGGAGTCACCAGATACAGGGATACATTTTCCCTTATTTCCCTGCAATTTTTTTACAGCTTCTTGAGCAACATGATCATCCAGGTCATTTAAAACAACATTAGCTCCCTTTTTCACCAATTGCTGACATGCTTCAAAACCTATTCCATTTCCAGCCCCGGTTACGATGGCTACTTTTCCGTTTAAACTCTCCATAATGTAAGGTGAAATTATTTTTCCCATCGCAAAATAATCAAAAAGCTGATCAGAGCCTTAAAGTCAAATTGACTATTATGTGAATGAATACTTGCCTTAATTGAAATTGATCGCTAAATTGGTATCATCAATATGCTATAAAAATGAAAAATTCAAGTAAGAAAAACGCCAGAAGAAATTTCCTTAAGACCACCACTCTGGCTGCGGCCTCCTTTTCAATTGTGCCTCGTTACGTGCTGGGAGGAACCAATGTGGTCGCTCCAAGTGATAAAATCACCATAGGATTTATTGGGACGGGCAAACAAAGTGGAGGACTAAGATCCAATTTCCTTAAAATCAACGAGGTTCAAATGGTGGCAGCCGCTGATGTATTCGAATCTAAAGTAAAGGCTTTTCAGCAAAAAGTAAATGATCATTATGCCGCTGAAGCTGGTAAGGTCAAATACAAAGGCTGTGACATTTATGAAGATTATAAAAAACTGTTAAAAAGAAAGGATATTGATGCCGTTATCATTGCCACCCCAGATCATTGGCATGCCATCAACATTATTGATTCCATCAAGGCTGGCAAAGATGTTTATTGCGAAAAACCTTTAACACATAACATCTTTGAGGGACGAGCAGTGGTCAATGCAACCAAAAAATATAATAAGGTACTTCAAACCGGTAGTATGCAACGCTCATGGCCAGCGTTCAGAGATGCCTGTGAGATGGTAAGAAGTGGCCATATAGGAGAAATTAAAAGAGTGTTAGTGAATGTCGGAGACCCTGCAGTACCCTATAACCTACCCACCGAACCAACGCCAAAAGACCTGAACTGGGATATGTGGCTCGGGCCAGCACCTGTTCTGGGCTATAACTATCGCGTTGCTCCTACCTTGGATGGGAATTTCTTTCCGGACTGGAGGGACTACGAAGAATTGGGTGGTGGAATCATAGCAGACTGGGGTGCCCATATGTTTGATATCGCTCAATGGGGATTAGGCATGGATGATTCAGGTCCAATCGCCATCATTCCGCCAAAAAACCCGCGTGCAGTAAGAGGATTAAAGTTTATTTATCAAAATGGTGTCGAAATGTTTCATGAAGATTTCGGTCGTGGATTTGGGGTTCGGTTCGAAGGATCTACCGGTGTGATTGATGTAAGCCGACAATTCCTCGAATCACTACCTACCGGATTAATAAGGTCCAAGATGGACGATGATAAGGTAGAATTGTATAAAAACGAAAACCATTACCAGGACTGGATTGAGTGTATCAAATCAAGAAAGGATCCTATCTGCCCGGCAGAAATAGGCCATCGCTCTGCTTCCATATGTCACCTGGCCAATATTGGCTACGACTTACATAGACCTTTGAAGTGGGATCCGAAGAAAGAAGAGTTTGACAATGATGAAGAAGCCAACAAGATGAGAGGCAGGACATATCGGGAGGATTACCAATTGCCTACAGTATAAGAAGAGATCATTCAAATGGAGAGGGTCTAATAGTCTGTATATCAGCAATTTGATGACCAAACTATTTGGAAATTCCCGTTAACAGCATTCACAGCAGAGTCCCTTTCAGGAGACTCTGCTATGAAGAAATGATTCAGAAGCCAATAAAATGAGAGGCCGACCCTATCGGGAAGACTACCAATTGCCTACGGTATAAAAAGAAGCTTATTTGCTTTCCAAAATATTAAATAATAAAAATGCCCTGGCCTCCGGGGCATTTTTTTCTTTCCAACCATAGAAAATCAACATCCCTGGAACAATGCTTCCATCTGGGTGGGTAACTGGTTGTATATTATTAAACCTCCATCCGGGATAAATCGATTTGTCCGGAGTCAGGTCCTGTAATTTCTCCCATGAATTACCATTATCTAAGGACACCCATTCTTCAATGTTTCCACCACCATGTTTATCCATAAAACCACCGGTATTTAGATAATTACTTCCATCCTTCTTGAATCTATCCCCTTCACTCCTGCCTTCCACCCATTCCGTATCAATGTACTGATCCCCAACTACCAGATATGCATGATAAACACCACTTTCATCTAAATGGATGTGGCAGCTATGCCATTGGTGATTCGAAGAAGTGATGATCGATTTTTCCCATTGGTCATTTTTAAAATGAACAAAATAGTAGTTGTGTTGCGTAGTGGTTTCCTCAGAAAGCACATGTAAAAAGGCCGGATTTCCAGCCTGGTCAATGACAATATCGGGAGGAACACCTGCTCCTCGTCCTTGCGTATCCCAAATCATGCATTTTTCATTTGCCTGATCCAGGTCAATAGGGGTAGCCATTCTCTCACCTGCAAAATTGGTGACTTCCTCTGTTTGGAGGTCAATTTTAATATAGTACAAATTGTATTTCCATTCATTGCTCACCGCTTTGTCGTATCGTGGGTTGTAATACCTCTCCGGGTCACCCTTTTTGTTGTCATCATAGGCCATAAACACCACATGCAGGAACTTACCATCTTTGCTGGGTAACTTGGTCTGATAAGATGACCACTCTGTTCGCTCTTTGCTATCAAGGTCTGTGACATCATTTTTTGGCGCTTGCCAGGTTTCCCATTGTCAGATGATATTCTGTACGTCCAGGAGCCTATGTGACCTTTATTTCGATAATAGATCAATTCTTTACCATCCAGGACCCGATAAAATGTTGGGTAGGAAATACTTTTGGCTATTCTTGCAGCCTCCCTCCAATCCTTCCTATGATCCCCGATGCTTCCCGTCGTTTTTGAGATCAAATGGGTTCCGGGTGTCTTATGACACCCATATAGGAGGTGCAAATAATTCTCCTGATCAGCCCAGATCACTGGCGCATCATGATGATCATTGCTAGGCGGTCCGACTGTAACCATGTCAGAAAATTTTTGAGTGGCTACATCAAAGCTCAATACAATAGGTTTTGTCTTTGATTTTCCAGGGGCTCCAATCTCACCATCCGCATTGATAGCTAAATACACCTTGCCATTTAAAAAAACAGACTGAGGTCGCTGTCTACGATCATATAGCATCTTTATTTGCCCACCCTCACCGAATGTAAAAAGCTCATAGGTTGTTTTCTCCACTGATTGGGCTTTTACCAAAGGGATCAGAAGAGCAAGATAAAATGTGGTAAGTAAGTACCTTATCATGCCTTAATTCAGGTTTTGGAGCATATCTATAGCTACCTGATCCTCAGTTTGTTCCGCATGGGTTTTCAGATAAGCCCGGTGTTGACTCAGTACCTCTTTGTAAATCGGATTTTTCGCCTGGTTCACCATCTCCAAGGGATCAAAGCGCATATCTACCAAGGACTCGCGTTCATTGCCTTCACTATACAGGCAATACTTAAAGTTTTCACTGCGGATCATGCGTCCTTTTGGCTGTAAACTGATGCCATCAACAGGATCACCCTGGACCATGTGATTTTGGACAACCACAAATTCACGTTCCCAGGATTTAGCTTTTCCTAATGAAGTCTGCATTAAACTCTTCCCTGGCAGACCAGATGGAACAGGTATCCCGGCAAACTCACAAAGCGTTGGGATAATGTCTGTACCCGTATTCACCAGGAGATCAGAAGTCTTCTGGGGTGTTTTTCCCTGCCAGGAAATGATAAAAGGCACACGGGTAGACTCATCGTAAAATACTGTTTTTTGATTCCAGTGATGGCTTCCTGCACAATCACCATGATCGCTTAAGAAGACCACGATCGTATTTTTTTCCTGACCAGATGCTTTCAAAGCAGCAGTTACCTCCCCTACAAATTCATCTGCCCGTTCAATCAACCGATAATATCCCCACCTCAGCCTTCGCCAATCCGCATCTGTATAATCCCCAACAGTAAACCGGCGATTCAATTGGTAAGATTTTCTCATGTAAGCCATGATATCCGTTTCATTCTGAGGAATACCGAAATTGTCTTTTAATGGAGGTAGTTCTTCTAGTGAAGGCATTAAACCCAAAGGTTCTCCAGGTAAGTCCTCTTTTCTTGCCCATTGACAGATCTCATGGGGGCTCAGAAAAGAGGCAAAAGCAAAAAACGGCTTTTTGTGTTTTTGTTTGATGAAATCAGTTACCGGGTCAGAGTCTAACCTTCCACTCTTCTCATCATGAATGCTAAACCCATGGACATCCTCCATTTCTTCATCTATTGCCACATGCCATTTACCAAAATAACCGGTTTCATACCCAGCATCCTTGAAAAGTTTCCCCAGGAAAACATGCTTTTCCGGGCTAACATTCTGGTTGCCATTCGCCTGTACGCCCGTTTGATGTGGAAAATTTCCGGTCATCATGCTGGTCCGCATAGGTGTACAGAGTGGATTTGGTGAATAAGCCCTTCTGAACCGCACTCCATTAGCCGCAAGCCTATCCATGTTGGGAGTAGATAAATATTGGTCTCCCATCGCACAACTCATGGCATCGGAAAACTGCTGATCGGTCATGATGATCAGGATGTTGGGTTGTTTTGATTGTGAATGTGCACTGTCTATGGTGGCTAAAAGACAAAAGAAAAAGAGGACTTGCTTAAATAAAGGAGATTTTTTCATTTCAATATCGTTTACGGCTGTTGACTAGTGGATGTATCGGAAATAAATGTCCTGGCCAAATGTAATTCAGGATCTTCCAATCCATGAAAAATATGTGAGTTTACTATAAAGTTGCCATTATGGCTCATTGTACATCTATTTAATTCTTGCAGCAATTGCTTTCCATCCCTTACCCCTATCCAACAGTTTACTCAGCTTTTGCATTAATTTCTCATTCTCGGTATTTGCAATGCTTTTGTTCTCATCCGGATCAGTCTGATGATCAAACAGATCGCGAGCAAGTAGTTCACCGGTACTTACTCTGACCCACTCTGTGTATCGGTAACGATCTGTTTGCACGGTGTAACCCATCACCACTTTTTCTGGATTTCCTCTGTTGCTTTCGGGCCAATAACTGAGCGCACCTTCTTTCCACTTTTTATTTGGATTTTCAACCAATGGGACAAAACTCGTTCCCTGTAAATGGTCAGGCAATTCCAATCCCGCCATTTCACATAAGGAGGGGTAAATATCCACAAATTCTACCAGGGCATCTGTTTTTGCCGCTGTATGACCGGGGGCTTTTATAATCAGTGGTACATGATTGTCCACATGAAATTGTGTGTGTTTACACCACATGCCATGTTCTCCCAGTTTCCAGCCGTGATCACCCCAGAGAATGACAATGGTATTTTCATCCAGTCCGCTGGACTTCAATTCATTGAGCAGGCGGCCAATTTGGGCATCAATGTATGAAACGCTGGCATAATAACCATGTTTTAAGGTTCTATTTAGTGTATCGCTGAAAGCTGAATCTCCTTTTGGGATTCCGTAATAATTTCTCAATTCACCAAAATTGTAATCAAAATACTGGCTCACATTTTCGGGATGATAAGGATTCTCTGCAGGTGCTATTTTATCTGCCTCGTACATATCCCAGTATTTTTTGGGGGCATTAAAAGGCAAATGCGGTTTTTTATATCCGACTGCCATAAAAAATGGCTTATCGGAGGTTTTAAGACTGGTAAGTTTTTCAATGGCCATATCTGTCATTTTACCATCGTGATAGGCATTATCAGGCACGTCAGGCCATTCGAAAGCGGGTCCGCGTCCACCTCCTGCCTGATTCCTATTTTCCCGATACCAGGCATCGTATTCTTCCACCATTTTAATTGCTTCATCTGAAAGATAACCTCTGCCTACCTGTTCTGTTTCGACCCGCTGGTAAGCATCTCCAAGCTGTACTTCATAATCTACCCCATGGTGATAAATTTTTCCTGCTGCCCATATTTCGTAACCGTTATTTTCGAAATGCTGGTCGAGTGTTAGAATGCCCGGTGCATCCGCTTCCAGTGATTCACAATTATAAATATTCAACGTGTCCGGCCTCAATCCCGACATCAAACTTGCCCTGGAAGCCATGCAAATGGGTTGTTGACAATACGAACGATTAAAGATCAATCCCTCTGATCCAAGTTGATCAATATTCGGACTCTTTATTTGTGTATTTCCATAACTCCCCAACTCAGTGCGTAAGTCGTCGACTGCAATAAAAAGTATGTTTGGCCTTTTTGCTTCCGGCTGGCAAGAGGCGAAAATTACGGCAATCAACAATACAATAAAATATACATTAGGTTTCATCATTACAGCTTATATTCTTTGGTCTCAATTATTACAAATTGTCCTGTTTTATCCCAAACTTTTTTGACTGCCATTTATGTCAGTCACCTATGGCCCTAATGCTATCTGATAATCATTCAATAAGCTTTGCCTTTTCTAAGAACGCTGCATCAGGGTTAAAATCAATTTTTTCTGCCAGCCTGCTATTCAGCCATACTACCGACTCATGGTTTCGTGTAACTGGGAAATCTTCAATTGATGCTCCAGCAAAAATCTTTTTAGCTGTTGCGGCAGCCCATTCACCATGCTCCTTGGCAACTTTAGTGTATCCCAACACTGCGTAGGGCATCATGAAGTCTTCACAGGTAATAATCGGTATCTCAACATGTTGATTAATAAATGTGACTGCCTCTTCGTGGTCCCAGTCCTTCACCGCGGCGTGAGTGGGGATGTATATTAAATCAAAGGCTTTATTAGCCTCTAAAAAATCGGATTTCCATTGCTCAAAATCATCGACCAGCTCATAAGTAGAAACAAATCCAACCCGTTGAAAGAGGGTGTCGAGAATCTGCTCTTCCTTTCTGGAAGTGGTTGTGTTTTCCGATAACACAAGCACCTTCTCCATCGCCGGGTAATAAGTCTTTATTGTTTGTAAAGCCTCGGTAACCGGGAGTATTTCGAGTATGCCAGTCACCTTTTCCTTTGGCAGATTATACTCATTATCCGTCCAGTTTACACCGCAGAATAACACTGGCATATCTAATGATTCAATATTTGGCTCAACAATATACTTGACAGCATTATCGTCTGAAACTACCAGGATCTCAGGATCCACTCTTTGGATTGAATCAAGCAATTGCTTAGCCATTTCATTGATATAGTCTTCAGATGGGTTTCGTTTGGTATCCATATACCATGCATAGATATCAAAAGCATCTTTTGACATGTTATCCATAAATCCCTGCATGATCTCATCACTTGAGGGATGACCTTGATGGTAAGAATTAATGTATACGATCTTTTTCTTCTCTTTCTTACTTAGCGTACAAGAAAGAGTTATCGAACAAGATAAGGTGAGCCAACAAATGAATCTGAAGCTTGTCAAAATGTTCATAAGGATTCTTAATATATCGATAACTGGATACAATTCATGATATTAAATAAAAAAACCCTGACAACCAAAAGGTTATCAGGGTCTAAGTACCCAGGGCCGGAATCGAACCGGCACGATATTGCTACCATTGGTGTTTGAGACCAACGCGTCTACCAGTTCCGCCACCTGGGCATAATCAATAAGGTAGATTTCTTATCCTCTACTAGTTTAGTAAAGGAGGGCAAATGTAATTGATGAAATGAATTAAAACAATAAAGCACTTCGGATGTGATTGTAATTACCTGATATAAAAAAAGGTGGGTTATATAACCCACCTTTTTTAACTACTTAATACAATAATGATTCTTAAAGATCAAAGATTTGTTTTTTGATCAAGGTGTTTTCTGTGTAGATCAAAAAAGAAACGCTTGTCCCAGCAACCTTTTCAAGATTATAAGTCTTTTTAAGTTGTTTCATACCCTTTATAGCGTCAGTATACAATAAATCATTGTATTGATCATAAATGTATACATTCAGATCTTTGCCTTCAGGGTGACTCCCAACAAAAGAAACATTGCTTCCAGAACTTTCTAGTTGCAGCTCCATTTTACTTAAGCCGCCAAGATCAATACTTTCTTCATGTACGTAATCCGAAGATTTTACAATGATCTCGTATTCACCTAATGACAGGAAGCTCAGGTTATATCTTTTAATAAAACCAGTCGTTTCTGAAACTTTTTCTCTGTAAACAACCTTTTTACTATCATCATATATTTCAACTGTTACATCCTGCTCAAATGGTGTATTATAAACTACTTTATACATTTTATCCTTTTGTTCCGCAACTACTTTACAATAAGTAGTACTTTCCGCTGGATCTGTTTTTGCAAAAATTGTAGAAGCACTAAAAACTATTAGTAGTACTGCTATTAATTTGAAGTAAACTTTCATTTTGTCCTTTTTTTTGTTTTTGATTACTAATTTGATAGCAAAACAAGCAAATAAATGATTTTGTTTCAAGTATTTATCTATTTATTTATTATATTTTTATGTATAACATAAAATAAATGAATTATTCATAATTTGAATCAAGCAAAATTTATTTATGTCAAAAAAAGAAGGGAATTATGTTGTTTTTTGAAGTATTTACATTCACTATATAAATATTTCAATAATTTCCGAATGGTAATATTAATATTTGTTGTATCTGATTTACTGGTGGAATTTATTTGGCAAAATGAATGAATAAGAGAAAAACTTACTTTACGGGATAAAAAACCTGCACTTCCCAATGTGCTGAATCTGATTGTAATAGGATGTTTTCTTCATACTCCTCCCAAATATTTCCTGTTCTCTCATAGCCGTAGTAGTAAATATATGACTCAATGTCTCTAAAGACGTCCATCACGTATTCATAGTCACCCGAATAACTTCCACTTACTGCTCTTCCATTGTATGATTCACTCATTTTGATTAATTCATGATCAATATAAATATCAGTCGTTATCGGAACACCATTAATAAATTCTAACTCCTTATCAGAAAAAGCAGTATACATAGTAAAAGGAGGGCCTGTGACTTGTATGTTGTATTTATCTATATGATTATAAAGCAAATCAAAATTATCTTTCATCCTATCTGAAAGTAATTTTCTATCATTAATGGAAAAATCACTAATTCCCAGGTAAGGCTTTGAGTTCACTTGCACAATGCATATTTGATAAATTGATTCTGGGGCAGTTTCTGATCTCTCCTTTAGTAAACTTAATCCCTGCTCATATACATCACCCAGAAATCCGTCAATACCAAGCATAAAAACTTTATTAAATCCACGGATTTCTTTCTCTTCAAAAGCCCATGTCACCCATGCGCCACTATCTGTCCGGTTAATCAACCACTTAGATTGTGGGTTAGATTCATAACCTTCAAATCCCATTTTACTAATTACGTATTGATTTTCTAACACGTCAACGATTTCAATGCTTCCACTTTGAAAGTCTTCACTACCACCTTCCCAACTTATACCCGCTCCTATTCCTGATTCAGGTCCAAAAACAACATATTTAGCATCTGGGTTATTAACTGCCCAAGGCGATATTTTAGTGAAATTACGAAAAGATATTAGCTCTCTATAGACGATTTCAGGCGAAGCATTGACATGTATGCTACGTTCCATGTAAGCAGATGAGGGTAATACAATAATTATAGTGATTGCGACAGCGACGAAAACCAAAATAATGACCCCAGCTATTTTTAAGAATCGACGTGTGATCATCAGCTTTTAGATTGTATTTACCAAGATAACTAAAAAAGAAGGTCATACCCAAGTTGGTGTTCTAAGTTTGGTAATTCAATTCAATCAACCGAAATTTTGCGATTTTTATCGATTTATGCGCATCAGATATTAATAAAATCTTATATTTCAGGATAATTTCAATCTAATCTTAAAAATGGCAGAAGAACAATCAGGTTTAAAGAAGATGGAAAACCTCTTTGAAGGTTTTATGTTTTGGAGTAGGTGGGTACAGGCGCCACTATATATTGGACTAATACTTGCCGCTTTTCTTTACTTGTACAAGTTTTTTCAGGAACTCTTACATACTGCACAACACGTGGCAGAGCTAAAAGAAACTGAAATGATGTTGAGGGTGCTTAGTCTGGTAGATATTTCGATGGTTATGAATCTCGTAGTAATGGTAACCATTGGTGGCTATTCGATTTTCACCAGTCGTATCGATGTAGACATGCATGATGACAAGCCTCTTTGGCTGGAAGATCTCGATGCAGGACAGTTAAAAATCAAATTGGCTACTTCATTGGCCTCAATCTCGGGAGTTCAGTTATTGAAGACATTTGTTGATTTTAGAGAGGCTAGTGAAAGATCAGGTGGTGAAGAAGCAATCATAATTGAGATTGTGATTCACATGGTTTTCATATTTTCTGCCTTGTTACTATCACAAACTGAAAAGATCACTCATAGCTATCATCACAAGCCGCATACATTGCCAGCTAGTGACGATCATGAAGAACATTGATCTATTTATTAAAAACAGAACAAAAAAAAAGAGCAGATGATCATCTGCTCTTTTTTTTATTGCTCTTCTAGGATTAAAATTTCCAATCTGCCTTGTCAATTTCTTCCAATGCTGCCTTCAACAGATCTACGGAATTAATGATGTCTTTTTTGTGGGCCATTTCAATCACCTGATGCAAATGTCTGGTTGGTATAGAAATCGCCCCGGCTATTGACCCCTGTTTTCCCATACGCTGTAATCCTGCAGTGTCTGTTCCACCAGCTGCAAGGATCTCGGGTTGCCACGGAATCTTATGTTTATCAGCCGTCGATTTCAAAAATCTAACCATTCTGGAATCACATATAGTAGAGGCATCCATAATCTTAATCGCCGTTCCATTACCCAATTCGGTAACTTTTTCATGTTCCTGAGCGCCTGGAAGATCGAAAGCGATCGTTGTATCCAATGCAATTCCAAAATCAGGATCAATGTGATGAGCAGCTACATTTGCTCCTCTTAACCCAACTTCCTCTTGCACGGTAAACACCCCGTAAAAATCATAAGGAATTGTCTTGAGTCTCTTTAACGTTTCCACAAGAATATAAACTGAAATCCTGTTGTCAATTGACTTACAATTAACACATTCACCCATTTCAATGAGATCTCGTTGTCTTGTGATCGGATCACCAATACTAATGTATTTAGCTACTTCTTTGAGTGGCATACCACAATCAATATAGTAGTCCTCCATTTTACTGGCTTTGGTTCGCTCCTCTGCCTTCATCATATGAATAGGTTTACTTCCCATAACACCAATGATATCTTTCTTACCATGTATGATTACTCTTTGGGAAGTAAGGGTTTTGGGGTCAAACCCACCAAGCGGCTGAAAGCGAATAAAGCCTTTGCTATCAATATGAGAAACAATGAAGCCTATTTCATCCATGTGAGCCGCTACCATCACTTTTTTATTGTGGTTATTCCCTTTTTTCAAGGCAATAACACTTCCCATATTATCAATGGAAAGGCTATCTACATAAGGCTTAATTTCTCTGATGATGATCTTGCGGATTTTTTCCTCAAACCCAGGAGCTCCAGGAGCCTCACAAATCTCCTTCAGTAATTTTATGTCAACTTTCATACGTACTTATTTATAAAAAAAAGTCCGCTCTCACGGACTTGTACCCAGAACAAGAATCGAACTTGCACGACCTAAAACGGTCACAAGGCCCTCAACCTTGCGCGTCTACCAATTCCGCCACCTGGGTATCTAATTGGTAAGGGAACGCAAATTTATAAAGAATTGCGAGCATTCATCACATAAATTCATATGGAATAGATAGAACGACTAGTTAATTTTTACTAGTTCCCCTTTAGCCGCACTTTTTCTTGCTGCATCTAAAATCTCGACCACAATAAGGTTATTCTCTAACGAAGATAGGTCCGTTGGGGAAACGATAATATTCCCACTAACAACTCCTGAAAAAAAAGAAAAAGGATTTCCAAAAGGAGCCTTTCTGGGTGGCAAAATATCTTTTTGTTCAGGAACATCAGATCTCAATTGATAACGTAAAACAGCTTTATCTTGGCTGAAAATAGACCCTGATTGGCCATATATTTCCATGTCCTTCCTGGAAAAAGGCCAATTCCAGGACGCTTGAATGATTACCTGGGTTTTGGGATATTGCAAAATGATAGTAGCCTCATCATCAACCTGTTTATATATATCAGGCTTATTCGTGTGTGTAACAGCCGTAACTGACTCTGGCTTTTCACCCTCCATCAACCAGGTAATCAAGTTAGCCCCATAACACCCGAAATCTGTTATGGCTCCACCTCCATTTAATTTAGGATCAACCAGCCATTCCAAAAATTCCTGCCCCACGCCAATTTCCATTGGGCCTCTGTGTCCATCATGGATCACAACTTTTCTAAGTGCTCCTACCTGATCACCTTTGACCATTTGGTATGCCTGGTGATTAGTTGGGTACCAGGTCGTTTCATAGTTTGTGATGAGATGAATCTGAAATTCGTCAACGAGCACCTTCATTTTACTCGCATGGTCCATATTTACCGCCAAAGGTTTTTCTACCATTACATGTATACCTTTCGGAGCACACGCTTCCACCACAGCCAAATGTTCGAATGTGGAGTTGAAAGCAGCTACTGCTTCAGGTTTTGTTGCCTGGATCATCTCATCCAGAGTCGGATAGACCAAATCCATTGAAAATTGATATCGTTCAGCTAATTTCTTTGCCAATTCATTATTTGACTCTGCAATCCCAACAATTTCAATCTCATCTCCAGTATACCTAAGAATAGTGCCTACATGACCGTGAGTAAGTCCAGCAATTCCTACCCTAATTGGTTGTGATTGCTGAGCAAAAAGAGAGATAGTTGATAAAAAATATAATAAGACCAATAACTTTTTCATGATAGTTCTTTTAATAGTCCTTCCAAATCTAACCTTCTTGTATACATCTCGATAGATCCATCAGGATTTTTTGGCCAATGATCCATCGGACGGTCCCAATAGAGTTCCACACCATTTCCATCTGGATCATCCAGATAAAGGGCTTCTGATACACCGTGATCGGCTGCTCCAGTAAACGGATAATTTGCTTCTTGCAAGCGACTATATATAATCGCCAAATCTTTTCTAGTTGGATAATTAATAGCCGTATGAAAGAGCCCGACTCCATGTTTTGAAGCTGGAGGTGCATCCCTACTTTGCCAGGTATTTAATCCTATGTGATGATGATAATCACCTGCAGCCAGGAATGCAGCCTGATCGCCATAGGTAGCTTTTACCTGATAGCCCAGTAAATCCCGATAAAATACTAAGGCCTTATCAATATTAGATACTTTAAGGTGTACATGACCAATACATGCTTTTGAAGGAATTGAATATGAAGAATTCATGAAACAAAAATGGTGATTTCATTTATAAGTTGAAACCACCATTATATATTCTATCCAAATCACATCACTTTATACTGCAAACTTGACCAACTACCACCATTGTATACTTCTGTATATCCATTTGATTTTAAAATACTTTTAGCTGAAGCACTTCTCATTCCTGATGCACAACAAGTAATGATTGGTTTGTCCTTTTTTAATCTCGTTAAACTGTTATGAAGATTGTTTAATGGAATATTTAATGAACCTTTTACACTTCCTTGCTGATACTCACCTTTTGTTCTTACATCCACTATAACTGCTCCATCCTTCATCAATTGAGCATAATCTGTCGTCTTAAATAAACTTTTAAAGAAATCTATCATATTTATCCATTTTGAGATTGTAAATAATTTACGTCCAGCCAGGATCCTCCATTTTCACAATTTACACCTTCCTGTGTAAGCATATGGGTGGCCATGCCGCTTCTATTTCCAGAAGCACAACAAAGTAAGATAGGTTGCTCCATTTTTTTGATCTCATCTACTTTACCTGTTATTTCATTCAAGGGAATGTTAATTGAACCTTCCACATTACCCCCCTGGAATTCCTGAGGAGAACGAACGTCTATGATTGTTCCTTCCATTGTTAACTAATTTAATTTTTGATTTATTGAATTTTGAGCAAAAATGTAGATCCTATCATACAGTTTCAGTCACATTTGTTACATAACCACTTACACCTGCCAAAAAATCGGTTTGAGTATCATAAAGCACAGGTTATATACCACTCAATCATTCAGAAAGTACTTTAGAATTAATCTTAAATAGCAAACAGCCAACGCCCGGGCACATAATTATCTTAGGATTACCCGATGTATTTACTTAAATAAAAAAAGCCTCTTGGAATACTCCAAGAGGCTTAAATCCTTCTTCGCTAAAGCTATGAAGGATACAATAAAAATCTGTCCTACCTACGCGTATCTTCTCCAGACATGCGACGACGGGGGCGCGTAGCCCTACTCATAGCGTAGGTTGTCTGATAATATTGGATTAAAAAAAAAGGGATGCTGTAATGAAACAACATCCCTTAGTAATAAAAATCTGGCGACGACCTACTCTCCCACATATTACTGCAGTACCATCGGCGCTGGTGGGCTTAACTTCTCTGTTCGGAATGGGAAGAGGTGGACCCCACCGCAATAATCACCATAAAGTCTTTCCTCCTGGAATTTACTGAGGAGGATATATATTTTAATCACTACTCACTTCTTGAGTGTGATATCATAATTATCTGACGAAGCTTTAAGCTTAATCAGAGACATTAGGAATTGAAATTCATTGATAATTCGAGTATGCAATCGGAAAGTTTATGGGTAATTAGTACTACTCAGCTATGACATTACTGCCTTTAGACCTGTAGCCTATCAACGTCCTGATCTAGAACATCCCTTAAAAGAAGCCTCATCTTGTGGTGGGTTTCGCGCTTAGATGCTTTCAGCGCTTATCCCTTCCCAACATAGCTACCCAGCAATGCCCCTGGCGAGACAACTGGTACACCAGCGGTTGGTCCAACCCGGTCCTCTCGTACTAAGGTCAGATCCACTCAAGCTTCTTGCGCCCGCAACAGATAGAGACCGAACTGTCTCACGACGTTCTGAACCCAGCTCGCGTGCCACTTTAATGGGCGAACAGCCCAACCCTTGGGACCTTCTCCAGCCCCAGGATGTGACGAGCCGACATCGAGGTGCCAAACCTCCCCGTCGATGTGAGCTCTTGGGGGAGATCAGCCTGTTATCCCCGGCGTACCTTTTATCCTTTGAGCGACGGCCCTTCCATACAGAACCGCCGGATCACTATATCCATGTTTCCATCCTGTTCGGCTTGTAGGCCTCACAGTCAAGCTCCCTTATGCTATTGCACTCCACGTACGGTTACCAAGCGTACTGAGGGAACCTTTGAAAGCCTCCGATACTCTTTTGGAGGCGACCACCCCAGTCAAACTACCCACCACACACTGTCGCCGTGGTTAAACGGATTAGGCATCAGATAAATAAAGGGCGGTATTTCACCAACGACTCCACCAGCACTAGCGTACCAGCTTCATAGTCTCCCGCCTATCCTACACATTATTTACCCAATACCAATGTGAAGCTATAGTAAAGGTGCACGGGGTCTTTTCGTCCCGTTGCGGGTAAGCGGCATCTTCACCGCTACTACAATTTCACCGAGCTCATGGCCGAGACAGTACCCAGATCGTTACACCATTCGTGCAGGTCGGAACTTACCCGACAAGGAATTTCGCTACCTTAGGACCGTTATAGTTACGGCCGCCGTTTACTGGGGCTTCAGTTCAACGCTTCTCCCGAAGGATAACGTCCCCCCTTAACCTTCCAGCACCGGGCAGGTGTCAGGCCTTATACTTCATCTTTCGATTTCGCAAAGCCATGTGTTTTTGATAAACAGTCGCCTGGGTCTTTTCACTGCGTCCACGACAAGTCGTGGAGCCCCTTCTCCCGAAGTTACAGGGCTATTTTGCCTAGTTCCTTAGCCATGATTCACTCGAGCACCTCAGGATTCTCTCCTTGACTACCTGTGTCGGTTTACGGTACAGGCACCTTTATCCTAACCTTAGAGGTTTTTCTTGGAAGTCTGATTAGGTACACTATCCACGCTGCCGTAGCATTGTGGTACTATCACATTCAGCAAGACTGGTGGATTTACCTGCCAGTCCTATACCTACATGCTTCAACGTACTATTCCGTCAGTACGCGGTACTTTCACTACTCCGTCACCCCATCGAAAATAAAGGTGGTACGGGAATATTAACCCGTTGTCCATCGACTACCCCTTTCGGGTTTGTCTTAGGCCCTGACTAACCCCCGGCTGATTAGCATTGCCGGGGAAACCTTAGTCTATCGGTGTGCCGGTTTCTTACCGGCATTATCGTTACTTATGCCTACATTTTCTCTTCTGATCGCTCCAGCAAACCTCGCAGTTCACCTTCGCCGCCATCAGAATGCTCCCCTACCACGTATAAATACGTCCTAAGCTTCGGTACTATGTTTGATGCCCGATTATTATCGATGCCCTGTCGCTCGACCAGTGAGCTGTTACGCACTCTTTGAATGAATGGCTGCTTCCAAGC